>NZ_CP117416.1:4465000-5065000 GCF_028606985.1 Paenibacillus kyungheensis
GGTTAGCGCATCGCCATCTTCATCAAATCCTGTCACATATCCATCTCCTGAATAACCCGTTACGGTAGAAGCTTCATCGATTCCCTGCAATAATCCATTCTCTGCTTCATAGATTTCTGCTTTTCCCTTTGCTGATGATAATGGAATTAGAGAAACAAACATGATAATAACCATCAAGACAATGCCTGTTTTTTTCACTTAATCTTCCTCACTCTCATTTTTGATTTGGATGTAGTAGAAAGAATCATTTTGTAATCGTTTACAATAAAGTGATGAAAATGGACGGCTTGTATAATCGAATATTGAACAAGCCGTCCATTTAACTTATATCTAGCTATACATCTTTTTGAGAAAAATCACTTACTCTATTATGCTAATCATTGTGTTGACCATAACTTAATACGATCCTGAATATGCTGTGTATATATTTTTTCCATTTCTTGAACGCCATCTTTTTCTAATTCCGCCATGTAGGCATCCCAAATTCGGTCAAAATCTTCCGGTTTGGACATCACAGCTTCCGGGATATACTTCCATGTAATATCTTTCATCTTCGCTCCCAAAATCATAGATGGATCATCATTAGGAAGCGATATAGTGTAAGCTGCTCCATAAGCTCGTGGCTGGAAGTCTTCTTCGGTTGGAAAAAGATCTTTCCAGTGTTTAGCTTTGTATGCTTTGAGTGTCTCTTTCTCAGCATTACTGTAATTGAGACTTAGTAATTCTGGATAATTGCGAGTAAAATAGTTGCCTGTCGAATCTTTAATCCCATCTCCATAATGAACCATCATATTCCAGTACAGACCAAGACCCGCTTCTTTCTGAAATGCAGCACTATCGTTATTAGCTCTCTCCTGCACTTCTGGTATAAATGAGCGTTTGCCGTTTTTGACAGTATAATGCTTGCCTTCAATTCCCCAGTTATTTAGAACCTGACCTTCTTCTGAAGCTAAAAAGTCAAGAAACTTGATTGCACGTACTGGATCTTTGCATGTACTGGAGATCGAAATACCATAACCACCATCAAATCCGGCTAGCCAGAAACTGGTATCTTTATACTCCTTGCTCATAGTAACAGGATAATGACCATATGTTTGGTCAAACTTACTTGCTGCTCTAAGCGCATTTTGGCCATCTCCATAATCCCATTCCGGATCAGCAAGACCCAGAATTCGTCCTGAAGCCACTTTAGCTTTGAATTGATCCGTTTTTTGAACAAAACTTTCTGGATCTAATAACCCGATCGCATTCATATGGTTCAACCAGCGAAAAAATTCCTTTTCTTCCGGACGACGAAAATGATAGGTGGCTTGATGTGTTTTCTGATCGATATAATATTCTCCGTCATCAGGGCCTCCAGTTGTCTGGAATCCAAGATTGGTTACCTGATACATATGCCAATCATCCGCATTCAGTGACATTCCGATATGCTTATTACCGTTCTCATCTACAGGATGCTTGGATAAATAAGACTGGATCACTTTTTCATAATCCTGTACCGTACGGATTTCAGGATACCCTGCTTCCTTAACAACACGATGCTGTAGTTCAAATCCTGCGTCTGCTCTGATTTTTTTCTCATCTACAGCTGACCAGGTAGGAACAGCATAGATTGCTTGATCATCCAGACTGTATTTGGTGCGAACGATTTTGTCTCCTAGCATTTTTTTGATATTGGGTGCATGCTCATTGATCAGATCGGTAAGATCGAGAATAGCTCCTGCATCGACCAGTTTGCCCACATCTGCTTTAGCTGCGATCAAATCTGGATAATTACCAGTTGCTGCGATTAATGAGAGCTTTTGAACTGGATCGCCTACAGCAAATTCTGCGCTTAAGGTAACACCGGTTTTCGCCTTGATTACTTTGCCGACTTCATCGTTCATATTATTCCAATTGGTACTGGAATCTTCAGAAAAATAAGTAAAGGTGATTGGTTGTTTTCCATCTCCGCTATCAGGTAGATGATCTCCAGACGAATCTGTAGCGAAAGGATTGCTACATCCTACAAGCGCTGTGATCATGACCAGCGACAGTGCAGAAGCTACTATTTTTTTGTTGCCTGACTTCATGAAGCTTCCTCCTTCATTATGATAAATCATAGATCTGAGACTATATCAGTCAGATATAAATGGTTTAACTTTTAACAGCTCCAAGCGTCATTCCTTTTACAAAATATTTCTGCAAGAAAGGATAAACAATCAGAATAGGTACAGTTACGATGATAGTAATTGCCATTTTGACAGACTCGGGTGATACCTGTGCCATCCGTTCAGCCATATTGGAAGCATCCTGAGAATTGGTTGCACTGGTTGTCGTACTCTGTAAAATCTTCATTAATTCATACTGTAGAGTAGTCAACGTTTCATTAGACCCGTTAAACAAATACGTATCAAACCAAGAATTCCATTGTCCTACTGCCAAAAAGAGCGCTACAGTTGCCAGTGCTGGTTTGCAAAGTGGAAGAATAACACGCCAGTAGATGACAAAGTCATTGGCTCCATCCAGTTTGGCAGATTCCTGTAGAGCGTAAGGCAACCCATCTATAAAAGAACGAATAACAAAAATATTAAATGCACTAACTAGACCCGGTAAAACATATACCGCAAACGTATTAATCAAATGCAGATCCTTCATCAGAATAAATCCGGGGATCATTCCACCTGATACATACATAGTGATTGCTAAAAACATGGATATCCATCTTCTTCCTCCAAAATCGTTACGGGCAAGTACAAACGCCAGCATCGATCCACTTAACAACCCCAATACGGTTCCGATAACTGTTCGCAACACAGAGTTTTGAAATCCAGTAATCAAACCTTTGTACGTAAAAATCAAATCGTAATTTTTCAATGTAAATTCTCTTGGCCAGATTGTGATTCCCCCTCTGACGGTATCAACCGAATCATTCAGAGAAATGGCCAGTACATTAAGAAATGGATATAGTGTTAGCACAGTTACCAGAATCATGGATACATAAACGATCACTTCCAAAATGCGATCCTGTATTGATTTGGTATGTAGTTTATTTTTAGAACGGCTAGCCGATGTCGTACTGTTGGCAGTTCCCATTTCTTCCTCCTTACATAATGCTTTCTTTAGTAACACGTTTAAAAATGCCATTCGCTGCAAACAACAAGAACAGACTAATCACCGAGTTAAAAATATTGATCGCTGTACCGAATGAGTAGCGACCCATGGACAGTCCATAATTAAGCGCATACAAATCAAGAACTTCAGAATAATCAATGACCATATGATTACCTAGCAGAAATTGCTTTTCAAAGCCATTACCTAGCAGGTGACCAATAGACATAATGAGAAGCACAATAATGGTTGGTCGGATGCCCGGTAGTGTAATATGCCACATTTGTTTTAGGCGGCTGGCACCATCTACTCGTGCAGCTTCATATAGTTCGGGACCAATGCTTGAAATAGCAGCTAGATAAATGATGGCGTTCCAGCCCGTTTCTTTCCAAATATCTGCACTGGTGACGATATACCAAAACCAATGTCCTTGAGACATAAACGGAATCGGCTGATCGACCAGATTGAGACCTAGCAATATACTGTTTACAACACCACCATCTGTGGACAGCATTTTGGTAACAATCCCTGCTGCAACTACCCATGATACAAAGTGAGGCAGATAAGATACGGTCTGTACAAATCGCTTCATTACCCCAATGCGGACTTCATTAAGTATTAAGGCAAAAATAACTGGCACTACAAATCCTGCCACCAGCCCCATAAAACTCATTGCCAGTGTGTTACGAAGAACCTGATAGAAGTGGTCATCTTGAAACAAAGTGCGAAAGTGTTCCAAACCTACCCACTTCTGTTCAAAAAAACCTAACCCTGGTCTATATTTTTGAAAAGCCATCGTCCAACCCCACAAAGGAAAATACTGAAACACAAACACCCAAAGTACAAATGGAATAGACATGTAGTACAAATATCTTTGATTATGCCATTCTTTCCATTTACCTTTTCTGATTGGGCTTGCTTTTTTGTATACGCTTTCCTTTTCTAATATCCGTTTGCTCATATTCCCCCTCCTCTCTGACTTTTATCTTAAATCAGAGAACAGCAAGCCGACATACAACGAATTTCGGTGAAAATCATCTACAAATTATGGATTTTAAAATCCGAAGGTGAGCATCCTTCATACTTTTTGAATTTGCTATAAAAATAATTAACACTTGTATAGCCGACCTTTTCCGAGACTTCATAGACTCTCATTCCTTGATTTAATAATTCCTTGGCTTTTTGAATGCGGATTCTGTCTAGATAAGTATTAAAGTATTCCCCTGTTTTATTCTTGAAGATCTGACCCAAATGAGCTGTACTGTAATTCAGTGTTCCTGCCAGTGTCTCCAACTTCAGCGGGTCACTGTAATGATTATGAATAATGCTAATCATCATTTTTAATTCTTTTTCTTTACCTTCTGGTGCTGTATCTTTGGCAAGCATCGTCAGAAAAGAGTGGATTTCTGCTAAAAGGTCAGTCAGATACTCATATGCAAAAATTCCTTTTAAAAAATGCGAAATCTTCTCTGTCTCTTTCCAGTGTGTATAGGAATGTATGTTCAATTTGTGTAGCACTGCATGGCATAGATAGAAAAAAGATTCTTTAATATGGGTTTCGTCATACTTTTGAGCAAGAAAAAAAGAAAAAGCTTGCTCCAATAGCGGTCGGATCATCTTATGATTGCCTGTGTCCAAACTGTAATATAAGCGCAGAGTAAACTCTCCCATCATTTCGTCCGGAATGTTTTCCCTTGTATCCATAGCATTCGGTACCAGACAATTTACAGACCTCACTCTTACTGATTCTTCTTTTTCATGAAAAAATGCCTGTTTTAAAGCAGATTCAGCTTCTGCAAAAGACATATGTATCTTCTCGGGTGTTGATACAGCTCCACCTGTGGCAGCAATAAATTCACTGCTCCCGAGTGTCTGTTTAAGCCATTGATAATATTTCTGGCGAGACTTTGTACCACGTAGCGGTTGATTGAGAAATATAACGATATAGGATGAAAAGACAGTAACTACTCCCTTACCGTCATATTCTAGACATGGCTTTAACTTATTTAGGAATGTATGTAATTTATCCGAAAAATCCACATTGGCATTTTGTGGACGTACAATAACAATCTCGTAACTCTCCCAAAACATTCCGGCATCCTCTGCTATATTTCGCAAAACTATAGAATCTTCTGTATGTTGCGGAACAAGCAAACGCTGAAGCAGCCAAGTCTGATCTGCCTTTGTTATTTGTTCCTGTTCTTTCTGACGTTGTTCCTGCTCTATCTGTTCACGAATGCATTCCAGCGTATGGGTCATCTCCTGAATATCTACTGGCTTGAGAAGATAACCATCAACACCGTATTTGATCGCCTGTTTGGCATACTCAAAATCGGCATAGCCACTCAAGATGATAACGTGTAGACGATATCCCTCTGAAGATACAGCTTGAAGTAACTGTAGCCCATCCATAAGTGGCATTCGAATATCAACAAGTGCAATATCCGGCTGCTTTTCAGCAATGATACTAAGTGCTTCTTCTCCATTGGCCGCTACTGCAATCACTTCAAAGCCTAATTTCTTCCATGGAATTAATGTTTGAAGTCCCTGTCGCAACTTCGGTTCATCATCTACAATAAGAACTTTAATCAATATCATCGCCTCCCGGTACAATAAATGTGATAGTCGTTCCGCTTCCGTAGCTACTCTCAATATGCAAAATGCTTGCTTGACCATACAACAACACAAGCCGATCATTTACATTACGAAGACCAATCCGCTGTTCTTTTGAATCATTGGCCGGAGAAGCAAGCTCTTGTTGTACACTTTCCAGTCGCTCGGCTGAAAAGCCGGTACCATTATCGCTCACCTGAATTTGAGCTCCTCCTATGATCTGCGTGACCTCTACTCTAATCTGTCCACCTTCTGCACGATGATCCAAACCATGAATAATCGCATTTTCCACTAATGGCTGAATAATTAAGGGAGGCACACGGATCTTTTGGATTTCGGGTTCTATCGTTAGCTGATACTGCAAACGATCTTCATATCTGAACTTTTGAATATCTAAATAACCTTGAACATACTTCAGTTCTGTTTCCAGCAAGATCATATCGCTATTGGTCTCAAGACTACTACGCAACAACGTACTGAGTAACCATACGACTTGGGCAATATCATCCTGCTGACGAATATGGGCTTCCATCCGAATCGACTCCAGCGCATTGAATAGAAAGTGAGGATTAATCTGACTTGCTAGCATTTTAAATTTCATTTCATTTTGTCTTTGTTCTATCAGGCTTTTCTCTCGATTGGTTGTCTGGACTTCATGAAATAATCTATCAATGTCTTTCACCAGTGCATTGAACTGGCGAGACAGCACTCCGATTTCATCATTGCCATCTATATGTAAAAAGGTTTCCCACGAACCAGAACGAACATTTTCTACATGATGGCTGAGTCGTTGTAGTCTTCTGGAAAGTAATAAAGCAGAAGCATACGTAAGAAAAGTGGCAACAATTAGACTCGAGGCAATCACTATAGCTCCAAGAAAGATCACATGATTGGCATCACGAGTAATCTCAGCAATTGAAAAAACGGAGATCATCCGCAGACTATTCCAGCTATCATTCGGTTGTAAGGTAGCGACTACAACTTTGGAGTCTTTTCCATCGAGTGATATATTATAACTGCCCTCAGCAAGACTCAAAATATCGCTACTATTATACAGAGTCGATGCTTCTCGTTCCGATCCTTTTATAGAATTAGAAGCAACCAGTTGATTCTCACTGTCCACGATAAATGTAGGAAAAGACTCTTGTTCCAGAATGGCACTTAATCGTTGTTTGTTTACATTAATCACCATTACTCCTTTTTGCTCTGAAGCGGCTAAGGGAAATGAGCGAATCAAACTTAATTCCATAGCATTTGTTCGTTCATCTTGGATCATATTCCAACCTACCACTCCTTTTTGTGCTATTGCTTGTTGATACCAGATCTGATCCAGTAACTTTTGAGTCGGCTGCATAAATTCCCAGTTATTCAGTGCTCCCGGATTGATCGCATATATTCGAATGCCAGAAATCTCTTTATAGAGCTGTATATATTCTCGAATATTCGTGTAATTGTGATATTGCTGAATGACTTCGGTATAACTGTTGTACGTCTGACTGGCTGTTTTTTTCATCTGATTATCATTCATAAGCCGATTCGAAATATCTAATGGAACTTTGATTAATTCTGCGGTACGCTTTTGAACACGATCCACATTATTGGATACCTGCACCAAAGTACTTTGCACTACAACTTCACGCAATCTTGCAGTCAAAAAAAGACCGCATAATAGTAGAGGAATGCCTGCTGCTGTTATAAACGTAATAGCTAACTTCTTTCTTATTTTCATATCATTCATTATTCGAACGAAAAACATGATTTAACCTCCAGTAACCAGCCTGCTTTATATTTAAAAAAGCCCCTTCTACAAAAAGGGGCTTTCTGTTTTGGATCAATTCTTGCTTATTCAAGCACCCTATCTATGGCTCGAAGTGTGAAAGAGCGACTCTGATAGTCTTTGGACTCGTAATGAAGAGCCAAACCGAGCTGTATCAATTGGTCTCCTCCATATATAATACTTTCTTCATTGATATCAGATTTCACTTCATATTCCAGTTCTGGATTCAGTCCATCCAACCGCAGAATTTGTTGAGGTCCGTTAGATATTGCCATAACCTGAAAAGCATAGACGAGAGCTTGCATTTTATCTTCCGAGACGAACATCCACCCAGATTGGTTCCCTGTAAATGGACTCTTCAATCGATATAAATCTCCCTCTTGCACCAGATTGCGAATCTCTTTGTAGTTGGCAACCTGCCGCTGAACGATATTCTTTTCTTCATCAGTAAATGCTGTGAGATCCAGTTCATACCCGAAATTGCCAGACATAGCGACACTACCTCGAAAATCAAGTGGTGTACTGCGTCCGACCTGATGATTGGGTACAGCTGATACATGTGCACCGATCGCACTCACTGGATAAACAAGACTGGTGCCATATTGAATCTTGAGTCGTTCTACCGCATCAGTATTATCGCTAGTCCACGTTTGCGGCATATAATAGAGCATTCCGGGATCAAAACGTCCACCTCCACTAGCGCAACTTTCAAACAATATGTTCGGGAACTGTACCGTTATCCGCTCTAGTAGCTCATATAATCCAAGTACATAACGATGCGCAGTCTCAGCTTGTCGCTCTGGTGGCAATGTTGCCGATCCCATCTCTGTCAAAGCCCGATTCATGTCCCATTTCACATAAGAGATTGGAACCGTAGAGAAAATCGTAGAGAGTGAATTATAAATATAATCTCGTACTTCCGGGCGTGTATAATCCAGTACCAATTGCCATCTCGCTTCACTACGTCTTCTTCCCGGAACATGCAGGCACCAGTCAGGATGTTCACGATACAGCTCGCTTTCCGGCGAAATCATTTCTGGCTCGAACCAGAGTCCAAATTGTAGACCTGTTTCACGAATACGCTGCGCTACATCAGCTAGCCCTTCAGGTAGTTTGCGACGATCCTCGTACCAATCCCCCAAAGACGAGTTATCAGCGTCACGTCTACCAAACCAACCGTCATCTAGCACAAATAACTCAATACCGAGTCTAGCCCCCTCCTCCGCAATGGAGACTAGCTTTTCGGCATTGAAATCAAAATAGGTCGCTTCCCAGTTGTTGACCAGAATTGGTCGTTCCCGATCACGGTATGTTCCCCGACATAATCGACTGCGGTACAGACGATGGTAGATCCGCGACATTTCTCCAATTCCTTGGTTGGAATATACCATCACTGTTTCAGGAGTCTGAAAATCTTCTCCGGCATTTAGCTGCCATCCAAAATCAAACGAATTTACTCCAATACCTAACCTTGTAGAGCCAAACGAATCGACTTCTGCAACGGCTTCAAATCCCCCGCTGTACACCAGACTGAAACCAAAAGCTTCACCATGATTCTCTGTCGTCTCCGGGGTGACAAGCGCAGCAAACGGATTAAACTGATGGCTGCTCATCCCACGCTTGCTGTCGATTCGAATTTCGCCTTGCCGAAGCGATCTTCTCTGTATATTGCCTTCCCTTGCCCATGCACCCGATAAGTAAATCATCTCCAGTTCATCCTGACCATACATATCTACACTTGCACTCAAAGCACGACGAAGTCGCAGTGTCTCCTTTCCTTCATTGATGAAGCGTGCAGCACGTATGATTGCATTTCGCTGTTCAAAAATAGTGTACTGTAACACAACTGTAAGACCCGAATACTGATCTTTCAAAAGAAGTTCTAATGTCTGTGCTTCCGATTCATTCTCCGTATATACTGCTGGAAGTCCGCTCAGTGATGGTTTTCCTTGGATCAGTCGGTAACTGTCGTACTGAAGCTCAGTGATACGAGTTCCGTCTGCTAATTCGACCTGATACGCTGGATTGCGAAAATCTCCACTTCCATACTGTGGGTATTCCTGTGGAAGTCTATCCAACCCTGTTGTCGAAGACGTATGGATAAGCAGGTTCTCCATCACTGACCGATGCTTCAATGGCGCTCCCCAGTATACATGCACTGAATATCCATTTACGATTTGGATCATATAACTCATACCGGACGATTGTAGATGAAACAATCCAGATTCTTCCTGAACGATTACACTCATGACCAACACCCTTTCTTGTTCATTCCATTATGTATATTCATGCTACCTGTAATACCCTCGTTCATAAAATATGGATTAATGATTTTCCGGTATGTAACAATGAATATGATTATTCTATAAAAATGTTATATGAAACGGACTATATCGTATATGGCATGATGATTCGAAAATATGTTATTTTGATAGATATTATAAAAATAAGGAGAACCGCTAATGATCGAGTATTTACCAAGAAGCAAACAACACACCGAATTGTATCTCACCCAATTTGGGATCGAAGATTGTATATTTGGTCATGAGTTTGGACCAGCAGTCAGAACTCATTATCTGCTCCATTATGTATTTGAGGGAAAAGGGACTTTTGAGGTGAATGGAGTACAACATTCGATTGGTTCAGGACAAGGCTTTCTAATCTGTCCCCATGTGGTTACCTATTATGTAGCAGACGAAGCAGAACCATGGTCCTACGGCTGGATCGGATTCAATGGTACGCTCGCCGAATCGCTGCTGGAACAAGCAGGAATGACTCTTGCTTCTCCAATAATCTATTACGAGCACAAAGATCGAATACATCAGTATTTACAGTGGATGATTCAATCGAATGAATATCCAGCAGCACGAGAAACACGATTGACTGGATTGTTGTATATGATTTTTTCGCTACTAATGGAAAATGCGCCGAAAACGCTAATGGCGCAAACAAGAAGTAACGCTGATATCTATGTGGAGCAGGTCAAAGATTTTATTGAAATGAATTTTTCTCAAAAGATTACAGTAGAAGATATTGCCCATTTTATCGGATTGAATCGAAGTTACTTATGTTCCTTATTTACAAAAACAACCAAGCTCAGTATTCAAGATTATCTTATTCGTTACAGAATGGATACAGCATCCAGTATGCTGATCCGTACAGATCTATCGATTGGTAATATTGCCCGTTCAGTAGGCTATATCGATCCTTTACTGTTCTCCAAAATTTTCAAAAAAATTAAAGGGATGTCGCCTAGAGAGTATCGAAGTCAATCGCTACTGAATGCCAATGTAATAATTGACTGACTCTATATGCTCAAAAAAGAAAGTTAGCGAACTGATATCTATTTATGCTTTATGTCACTTCTCGCCTTATTCCACTAGAAAGGTTTATAATTAATTTTATATATTAGCTTAACTTTGTATATCTAGTATTTAAAGTTGTTGAATATGTCGGTCATATCATTTTTTCTTCTTTCCTTTCTCATACAGTTCATCTATCACGAGCAAGACGTCGTCCAGTCGGAATTTTGAACTATTTTGCTTGTTATTACGAATATGCAGATAGGACGTAATGAGATCGCTGAAAATAAATACAGGGTGTTGATCTGCATAGTATTCATTCGCTGCAGATCCATTTCGAAGGAGGAAGATTCATGGGACGCTGGATTGCAGCAGTTCAAAAAGGATTTGGTAAAAAGCTTATTCGGTTGCATGCTTGGAATGCTTGGCTCGTTGCTCTTCTAGCTGTTACAGGTCTGGTACTTGTCGGGGGCTTTTGGCGAGAAATACTGGGTGAGGTTAGAGTCTGGGTACGTTGGCTTCATATTATAGGAGGATTAGCTTTATTGGTCCCTGTAGTCTATTACTTATTTCTGGCGGCGAAGCACTGGAAAAGGCTGTCTGATAAACCCGGGCAAAAATTCAATGTTATTGTAGTTATGGTCTTATTGGTAGGCTGGATTATATCAGGGATTTTATTATGGTTATTACGCCAAGTAGGACCGGCTGTGGCTAACTCGGCTTTATTTGTTCATGATCTACTGACTTGGGTGGGACTTCCTTATATTATCTATCATTCTCTAACACGTACCGCTTGGTTAAAAGATCCGAAAAAACGTACAATCAAACAACCTGTCACTGTAGAAAAAACGATTACGGATAAAAGTGGCACTGTAGTAGCCGCATCATCACCAACGGCCCCTTCTCCTTTTTATACACGACGTACCTTTTTGCGCTCCGCTATAGGTGTTGGACTCGCTGTATCGATCGGACCTACATTTGTAAGATGGTTAGGAAGTTCTTTGACTAGTGGAGGTACATGGGAACAGGTTGCTGCCAGTAATGGTAATAAGATGATTCCTGATCCTACACCACTGAAATCATCTGCCCCGCCTATAGGGGGTGGTGCTCAAGGTGAGTTTCGTGTGTATACGGTGACACCTATTCCTAATTTTGATAATAGTAACTGGGATTTCAAAATAGATGGATTAGTAGATAAACCTCAAACATGGAACTGGGAACAATTTTTGAAATTAAAACGTGATGTGCAAGTAAGTGACTTTCATTGTGTTACTGGATGGTCGGTGTATAAAAACACATGGGAAGGTATTCCTTTAAGTGACTTTTTAAAAGCAGCAGGTGTTCAATCTTCTGCGACCATGGTCAAATTTTATTCAGGGGATAATGTCTATACGGATTCTCTTACACTTGATCAAGCGCAGATGAAAGATATTATTGTAGCGGTATTGCATGATGGTAATATCATTCCTGCTGATCTAGGTGGGCCAGTACGATTGGTTATTCCTCAGATGTATGCTTACAAATCGGTAAAATGGTTGAACCGGATTGAACTGATTGCTGAAGATCATGTAGGTTACTGGGAACAACGTGGTTATGATAAAGATGCCTGGTTGCCTAAAGCTTAAATCAAGTTTCATAATCATACACAAAAAAGCAGTGTGTTTACTCTTAGCTAAAGAGAAACACACTGCTTTTTTGTTGGTAAGGAATAGATGGTAGAAGCTTAATAGTATGAATTTTTCTGTTTTCATGTAGATTCAATTATTTTTTATAATTCCAATAATCGCTTTAATTCTTCTTCGTCTTCAATGACTTCAATACCGAGCTCTTGAGCTTTGGTGAGTTTGCTACCTGCTTTTTCACCAGCGATCACGATATCTGTCTTTTTGGATACACTACCTGTCACTTTGGCGCCTAGAGACTCTAGGCGCGCAGCGGCATCATCACGAGTCATCGTCTGTAATGTACCTGTAAGTACAACCGTTTTGCCTGCAAAGTAAGAATCTGTATTGATAACAACAGGTTCAGCAGGAGATTGCGGTTGTACACCTCGGTCTAACATTTTCTGAATACTGGTCTGCATAAAAGGATCTGCAAAAAAAGCAACAATGCTTTCAGCTACAATATTGCCGATATCCGGTAATTCGACTAACTCTTCTACTGTTGCATTCATGACTTTGTGTAAATCACGATAATGCTCGGCTAACATACGAGTTGTAGATTTACCTGTATTCGGAATACCTAAAGCATATAAGAATGATGCTAAATCTCTGGTTTTACTTTCTTCGATAGCCTGCAATAAATTATTTGCTTTGCGCTCACCAAATCGTTCTAGTTCTACTAATTTCTCAAATTCTAAAGCATACAGGTCTGCTGGTTCTTTGACCCCTAACTCACTATGCAATTGTTGAGCTGTCATTATGCTAAATGTCTCGATATCCATAGCATCTCTAGAAGCAAAATGTGTAATCTTAGCTATAATCTGTGGTGTGCACTCTAGTGTGTTGTTACAGAATAGATGGGCTCCACGCTGTTCTAATGGAAATCCACAAGCAGGGCATTTCTCTGGGAAAATGATTTCTTCTCCATCGCTTTCTTCAGTCACTTTACCAAGAATCTCCGGTATAACTTCATTCGAACGGCGAATAAAAACACGTGTTCCGATTGCATATTTTAAATTTTTGCGTTCAATGTCTCCAATATTGTTTAGCGTGCAATTTTGTACAGTCACACCTGCAAGTTCAACAGCTTCTACACGAGCTAATGGTGTGATTTTACCTGTACGACCTACATTCCAAGACACCGATTCTAAAATCGTGCTCGTTTCTTCTGCTTCAAATTTGTAAGCAATTGCCCAGCGTGGGAATTTATCAGTATATCCCAGTACTTCGCGGGTACGCATATCTGTAATTTTGACCACAGCACCATCGATTAAGTAATCTAATCCTGTACGTTGTGCCTGAATATCTTCCAATTGAGCAATCACATCATCAAAATTCTCAAAGTAAAAAATATACGGATTGACTTTGAAATGATTGTCTTTAAGAAATTGCATCATCTCTTGATGACTTTCAAATGTAATACCGTCCATATACCCTATGTTATAAAAGAAAGCACTTAAACGACGAGTAGCTGTTACTTTAGGATTCAAATTACGCAAAGCACCCGCAGCAGCATTACGTGCATTTTTGAGTTTGTCTTTATCTGTAGCATTCTCATTATAAGCTGCTAGTACAGATAGATTCATAATGCCTTCGCCTTGTACTTCAATTTTGCCTTCTTTGAAAGGAATAGATAATGGAATCGAACGAATCGTTTTGACTTGTTCTAAAATTCCTTCTCCGGTTACTCCATTACCTCGGGTTGCCGCTTGAATTAACTTCCCATTTTCATAGGTGAGATTAAGTGTTAATCCATCGAACTTGAGTTCAATCGCATAAGAGGGTTCTGGCAATGGTTGATCAGGATTTTTGGTATTATAATCAGCAATTAATTTACGAGCACGTGTATGCCAACTTGCTAGCTTTTCTAAATTTTGAGCTTTGTCTAGACTCCATAATGGAGAAAGATGGCGATGAGGTAAAAATCCTTTTAACAATTCTCCACCTACACGCTGAGTAGGCGAATCAGGCAGTACGATTCCACTGACTTCTTCCAATTGGATTAATCGATCATATAGAACATCATATTCTTTATCATCGACTAGAGGTTCATCTAACGTATAGTAATGGTAGCTGTACTTATTAAGCTCTGTAATTAATTGTTCCATTTCATGCATCGGATCCATGTGTAGTATCCCCTCCCGGATTCAATAAGATAAACTATTGCTTTAAGCCAAACTTTAATACTGCTTATCGTTAGCATTTTGTCGCATATGATTATTATTTGCAATGAAAAAACAGAACCGAACAGTAAGTAATTCGGTTCTGTTTTGAACATACAACTTTTACTCATCAAGTGATAACAAGAGCTTTCTTGCTTACACGATCAGATTCTTTATTCTACTTTAGTAATCGGAGCAAACCCTGCTAATAAGCGTTTGAGTCCTGTCGGTGCAGGGAAAGCAATTTGTAATTCCATATCATTGCCTGTACCTTTGACTGCTACAATCGTTCCGATGCCCCATTTACCATGAGAGACTTTATCCCCTGCTTGGAAGCTATCTGATCCTCCACCAGCAGCTACAGGCTTAGGTGTAGCTCCTGTCGTTACCGTTACTCTTGCATTTGTAGATCCTGGTACTGCACGCGCAGAAGATCCACTGCCAAAAGCAGCTGTATTTTCACGTTTGCTACCAAAGCTACTTGTACTTCCTCCAAAGCTACGATTACCTGATCCATAACTGCTAGTGCCGCGACCTGCTCCACCACGACGATAGTTAGGCGCTACTGCTGTATCTTCTTTGAACTCTTCTGGAATTTCTTCTAAAAAGCGTGAAGGTGGATTCGCTGTAGTTCGTCCAAACAACGTACGCATCTGTGCGCAAGATAAAAATAGATTTTTCTCTGCACGTGTAATCCCTACATACGCTAAGCGGCGCTCTTCTTCCAATTCTTCATTATCTTGAAAAGCACGACTATGCGGGAACACGCCTTCTTCCATACCAATAATAAATACAGTTGGAAATTCCAAACCTTTGGCACTATGCATTGTCATCAATACAACTGCATCGTCATCTTCTTCAGGTTCATCGCCTACGGTATCGATATCAGCAATTAACGCTAGATCCGTCAAAAATGAAATCAATGAACGATCTTCATTATTTTTCTCAAATTCCATCGTTACAGATAAAAACTCTTCTATATTTTCTAAACGAGCTTTGGATTCAAGAGTATTCTCCCGTTGTAGTTCTACCCGATATTCAGATAACTCTAAAATCTTTTCGGTTAATTCGGTAACTGATAAATACTCTACCATTTGATGAAGTGAAGCAATCATATCGTAGAATTCAACCAACATATTACGAGTACGACCCGCAAAACCTAGATCATCTACTATTTCTAATACTTTGAAAATAGAAACGCCTTTTTCTGCCGCTGCTACTGCCAATTTGGCTACAGTCGTATCACCAATACCACGCTTAGGCACATTGATAATTCGAGTCAAACTGATATCATCATCTGGATTCGAAAGCAATCGTAAATACCCGAGCAAGTCTTTGATCTCTTTACGATCATAGAACTTGATACCGCCTACGATTTGATAAGGAATATCTGATTTGATCAAAATTTCCTCAATAACCCGTGATTGAGCATTGGTACGATACAATATTGCATGATTACGATAAGGCTGTCCTGTTTTTACACTTTTATGAATCTCAGAAGTCACAAAGTATCCTTCATCATGCTCAGAATCCGCACGATACACTTTGATTTTGGCTCCGCCTTCTTTGTCTGTCCACAGTTTTTTCGGTTTGCGACCTGTATTGTTTCCAATCACTTCATTCGCTGCACTCAGTATATTGGAAGTCGAACGATAATTTTGCTCCAAAAGAATTGTTTTCGCTTCTGGATAATCTTCTTCAAAATTCAAGATATTACTGATATCTGCTCCACGCCAGCGATAGATCGATTGATCACTATCCCCAACAACACAGATATTATGATGAGCTTCTGCTAACATTTTACAAAGCATATATTGTGCTTTATTCGTATCTTGATACTCATCGACATGAATATAGCGGAATTTTTTCTGATAAAATTCTAAAACTTCAGGAACTTCGTTAAACAATTGGATCGTCTTCATAATCAGATCATCAAAGTCTAATGAGTTATTAGCACGTAGACGTTGTTGATATTTGGTGTAGACTTTGGCTACAATACCTTCGAAATAGTCACCAATCTTTTGCTCGTATTGAGCCGGAGAAACCAATTCATTTTTAGCAGTACCCATCATTCCTTGCACTGCTTTAGGTTCGAACTTTTTGGTATCGATGTTTAAGTCTTTCATACAAGAACGAATAACAGATAATTGGTCAGATGAATCTAAAATAGAAAAGTTGGAAGTAAATCCGATACGTTCAATATCTTTACGCAGTATACGTACACACATAGAGTGAAAAGTAGATACCCAAATTTCACGACCTGCTGGTCCTACCAGACGGGAAACACGTTCTTGCATCTCGCGTGCTGCTTTATTGGTAAATGTAATCGCAAGAACGCCCCACGGTGCTGATTTGCGTGCATCAATAATATGCGCGATACGATGTGTCAGTACGCGCGTCTTACCACTACCTGCTCCTGCCATAATGAGTAGCGGTCCATCTGTGGCGAGCGCGGCTTCTTTTTGTCTAGGATTCAATCGATTGATTGCCTCCTGTATATTTACAGTATTCATAGGGAAGTCAGGCTCCTTTCTTAATAGAAAAATGATAGTTGAAAATCATCTATGATCAAGTTAGGATACTTCTCGTTATCTGGAGATAACTTGTACAGTATCTAATGCGGCTTGCAGATTTTCATAAATTATATTGCCGACGACAATGGTATCACATACTTGCTTAGCTTGACGAGCAGAATGATAATCTCTAATTCCACCGCCATAAAATAATTGCGCTTGATGCGTTGATCGGCGAATCTCACCTGTTAGTTCCATATCTCCAAAACGTCCACTATATTCTATATAAATAATAGGAAGACGAAACAAACGGTCACCGGCTTGAGCATAAGCGACTGCCCGATCAAGATCGATTTCTGTTAATGCTTCGGTACGCTGAGCGACTGTAGAATCCGCATTCAGTACAATATAACCTTCAGGAACAAGCTTGTCCCAGGGCATCAAATGGCTATACTGTTCGATAGCAGAGACATGCTGTCCTATCATCCACTGACTATCATTGGTATTTAATATCAATGGAATCATGTATAGATCGAATCCAGGTACAACCATTTCCAAATCAGATACTTCAAGAACACAAGGAATATCATATAGGCTGATACGTTTGATTAGATCTGCTGTATTGTTGTAGGTTACGCCTGATGATCCGCCTACCATAATCGCATCTGTCCCAGAACTACATACTTTTGCTAATACATCGTCCGAAATCGTTCGATCCGGGTCCAGTTTAAATACATGTTGCCATGTTTTGATTTGTTCTCTCAACCTTCATTCCTCCGTCTTCGGACAACCTTCAAATTAAGTCTATGATAGCCGATGCAAAGTGTCAATTTTTGTTCGCATTTTAGGGGAACAAATTTATATTTTGCCTTATTACTCATCAAAAAAGAAAAGTATCCTGCTCCTACATCCGAGGAACAGAATACTTTTTAGTTATCTTTAGTGATGAAATGTTTAGCATTGCCTAACTTTTAATAAGCGTTTTTATTTACAAATCCATTATGGATCGTTTTGAAAATGATTTTGATATCGAATAATAATGACCAATTTTCGATATAAAAAATATCGTGATTGATACGATCTTCGATAGACGTGTCTCCACGTAGACCATTGCTTTGTGCCCAACCCGTAATTCCAGGCCGTACATGGTGCTTAATCATATATTTTGGAATCTCATCACGGAACTGTTCTACAAAATAAGGACGTTCAGGACGAGGTCCCACTACACTCATGTCTCCAAATAATACATTAAAAAATTGAGGTAGCTCATCTAAACTGGTTTTACGTATAAAAGCTCCGAACTTGGTTTTACGTGGATCATCGGCTGTCGTCCAACCTGTATCGACCTGTCCTTCAGGAATAATACGCATAGAACGGAATTTGTACATCGTAAAGTTACGACGATTGAGTCCTACACGTTCCTGCTTAAAGATCACAGATCCTGGAGATGTCATTCGTACGCCAATCGCTACAATAATCATAATAGGAGATGTAATAATAATAGCTATTAATGCAAATACAATATCAAATAATCGTTTGAACATCCGATTCGCAGCGATATCTAGTGGAATATCTCGTACATTAATCATTGGCATTCCCGCAAAATTATCAAAGTATGGACGAGCTGGCAGATAATCAAAGAAATCCGGGATGATTAATGTTCGTACACCGGCTTTTTCACATTCTGCAATAATACTTGGATATTTATGATGGGCATCTAGCGGTAACGCCAAAATTACTTCATCAATCATCATCGTATGCAGAATATCGCCAAGCTTATCAATTTTGCCTAAAATAGGTTTGTATTTATTAGGTTCCTGTTCATTGTCTTCTAAATAATCATCTAAAAAGCCAACAATTTCATAACCCATCTCAGGATACTGATCTAAATTATTGCAAAAACGTTTCCCCAGTGAACCTGCACCAAGAATCAAAACAAACTGCTTATTAAATCCACGTTGTCTCGCACGTTTCAATCCTTTTTTGATCACATACCGATAAGCCATAATTAGCATCAGCGTAAGAATCACATAAATAAACAAATACGAACGAGAGATATTTACTTCTTTCACAAAAAATAAAGCACCTAATAAAACAAAAATACTGACAAGATGAGTTTGGAAAATTTTCATCAATTCATCTGCAAAACGTTTTTTACGCTTTGGTGAATAAAGTGTACTCATCCCACCAATTAAGATCGCTATACCACCATATACTAGACTCCATAGCGCATACGTCTCAATCGGTAGTGCTCCAAATTCGATCGGTGTATCATAAGCAAACCAGCCACTTTCAAATTTCACAAACCAGGCAAGTAAAAAGGAGAGTTGAATGATCATAAAATCAGCTAAAATATACAAACGAGTTAAAAAGCGTTGATTTTTACGAATCATGTTTAAGCTCTCCTTTCTGCTGTTGTAACCGATTTGGCAGGTAATAATTTATTTTTAAGTAGGGATAACATTAATTTAACTCCAATTCCGGTAAAAACAATACTATTGGTAACAAAGGAATATTTTTGACGATAATGTTTGCGGTGAAATAACCACATTGCCCGGTGGAACTCATAAATGATTTTAAACGGTTTACGACGACTGCTAGCACCTTTGTAATGAACAATTTGTGTATTTCCACGATAATGGATTTCCCAGCCTGCTTCTTTGATCCGGTAGCACCAGTCAATATCTTCTCCATACATAAAAAACTCTTCGTCCAGTCCGCCAATCTGCTCAATAACTTCACGCCGAACTAACATAAATGCACCTACTAATGAATCAATCGGATAAGACTCGTCTGGATTCAAATAACCTAACTGGTAGCCATTAAAGCGTGGATTATCTGGAAACCATTTGGAAAATCCAAAAGCATAATAAAAAGATGCGGACGGTGTAGGAAACCCACGCTTACATGCTTTATCCAGTGATCCATCTGGCAACACAATTTTACAACCCGATGCTCCTGCTTGAGGGTGAGCATCCATAAAAGACACCATCGTCTCTAAAGTATCTGACTGAACGATGGTGTCGGAATTAAGTAGTAGTATATATCGTCCTTGCGCAATTTTCATTGCTTGATTGTTGCCTTTGGCAAATCCAACATTATCTTTATTTGCAATAAAAGTAATGTCTGGATAAGTCGATGGGATCACTGTAGCTGAACCGTCGCTAGAAGCATTGTCCACTGCAATAATCTCATAAGCATATTGAGTGCGTGATTGATATACAGACTCAATACAATCAAGTGTAAGCTGACAAGTATTATAATTTAAAATTAAAATGCTAACGTCCATGGTAACGCTCCTGACTAAAATATAAATCTACTGGCATTATAGCATATCTATATATCAAAAAGATAAATCCGCTCAGATTCCATTATTCTTCTTAGATATAACCAATCATAATTAAAAATCGAAAAAGCCATTGTTCTGTTGTAGATTGTCGGTAAAGCTGGCATTGACGTAAAAAACGAATACGTTGCATGAATGTGGAGCGTGGAGCGATAAATGCTTCCAATTGTTGCTTCATTTGAGGATCAGTTATCTCTTTACCATATATACGCTGAAATTCTTTAGCTTGTTGCACCAATAATTTTTTATCTTTATGTTTGCGAAAACTATTCCATTTTTTTTTCACTTTTTGCAGTAAGGTAGATTCTCCGCCTACTACGTTGTTATTGTGTTGTCTATAGTATACAGAAGGTGTGGGGTCAAAATAAACTTTACCAAAACAAGAAATAGTAAGATATATCCACCAGTCATGCATTTGAATTCGATTTAGATCAATCTCTTTATCATAAAATAATTTAAACGCATCATAGCTTAACATAATCGTCGTTCCAACCGCTATATTTTGGAATAAAGCATTATAAAATGAAGGTTCTTTTCTCAGATTTTGCGGCCAGACTACTTTCGGATTAAGGTTTTCATCGGTAATCTGAGTAGCTGTACAGACCATATGCGGTTGATAAGGAGAGTCAGATATCGCAGAATCAAGTGTACTCACCTCTGCTGCAATTTTATGAGGTAACCATATATCATCTTGATCACAAAAACAAAAATATTGAGCTGTAGTATCTGCTTCCTTGATCAAACTCCAGAAACTACGTATTACACCAACATTTTCTGTTTGTAGATATGTTATTTGTTTCGGGTAGCTTTGAGCATAAGATTCAAGAATACTAAGTGTTGCATCTGTTGATCCGTCATCCCTAATTAGAATATGAATATTCGTATACGTTTGTTTTAAAATACTGTCCAATTGTTCTGCTATGTATTGAGCTCCATTGTAAGTAGAAAGAAGTACCTGCACTTTTCCAGTCATAATAACCTCATTTGTTTTATTATCATCCCTATAATTCACTTTATTGTAGCAGAATCAATACTATAATTACAAAAAAACAGATAAGAGTTTATATGGTTTTGAAACCAAATTCTCTTATCTGTTCATCTTAATGATTAATCATTTTTGTACTCTTGCATAAAAGCATTTAATCCTTCTTGCCAAGAACGGATATCTGTAAATCCATTCGTTCTTATCGATAAATGCTCCATCACCGAATTAGCGGGTCTTGGAGCAGGTCTTGGAAATTCACTCGTAGCACATGGTTCCAGTACGGCTTGTATATCTATACCTAAAGTATCAATAGCCTGTCTGAATATTTCTTGTGTAAATTCATACCAGGTGCATGAGTCACTATTAGAAGCATGATAAACACCGTATTTTTCTGTCACCATCAATTCTGTCAAAAACTCTGCTAAGTCTACTGTATAGGTTGGCGAACCTTTTTGATCATGTACCACTTTAAGTTGCGGTTTTTCCTGACCTAACTTCAGCATAGTTTTCACAAAGTTGTTACCATGAAGTCCGTATACCCAAGAAGTGCGCACAATAAAGTATCGAGAAGATAAAGATTGAATCAATACTTCCCCAGCACGCTTCGATTTGCCATAGATACTTTGAGGATCTGTATTGTCATACTCATGGTAGGGTTGTACACCTTGTCCATCAAATACATAATCTGTACTAATATAGATCACTTTCGCTTGTACAGATTCTGCTGCTACAGCAATATTACGTGTTCCTACAGCATTGACCAGATAAGCTCCATCAATATCAGTTTCAGCCACATCGACCGCTGTATAAGCCGCACAATGAATAATCACTTCCGGTTGAAAAGAAGTGATGACTTGCTGGCATTGCTCTAGATTTGTAATATCTAATGTCTCACGATCGCAGCCTAATACTTCATGACCTTTCGCCTGGATGACTTTGACTGTATCTACTCCAAGCTGTCCAGAAGCACCTGTAACTAATACTTTCATTGATTAGCTCCTAGACGATCTCCATATTGCTGTTGGTAATATTCTTGGTAAGCTCCTGAAGCAATACGAGTCCACCAGTCTTTGTTATCCAAGTACCATTGAATCGTTTCTTTAATTCCTGTTTCGAAATTATGCTTAGGCTTCCATCCAAGTTCACTCATGATCTTCGTAGGGTCAATACCATAACGACGATCATGACCTAAACGATCTTCTACATATTTGATCAAAGATTCTGGCTTACCTAGTTGTTCCAAAATTGTTTTAACGATATGGATATTGGTACGTTCATTGTTACCACCAATATTATAAACTTCACCGTTTTTACCTTCATGAATAACTAGATCGATCGCGCTACAATGGTCTTCTACATACAACCAATCACGGATATTGAGTCCATCACCATATACAGGTAAAGCTTCATCAGCCAAAGAACGAGAAATAATCAACGGGATTAATTTCTCTGGAAATTGGAACGGCCCATAATTGTTAGAACAACGTGTAATATTAACCGGCAAACCAAAAGTTTCATGGTAAGCACGTACTAACAAATCTCCGCCTGCTTTACTAGCAGAATACGGGCTATTCGGTGTAATCGGAGTCTCTTCGGTAAATAGCCCTGTTTCGCCTAAAGAACCGTATACTTCATCTGTAGATACTTGTACAAATTTTGTAATGTTATACTTTTTAGCAACGTCCAGAAGTACTTGAGTACCAACGACGTTTGTTTTCACAAAAATCTCTGGCTCCAAAATACTACGGTCTACATGCGATTCTGCTGCAAAGTTAACAATCACATCTACACCATCTGCAACCAAGCGATCCATTGTAGCTGTATCTGCAATATCTGCTTTTACAAAGGTATGTTTAGGATTGCCTTCGATCGCTTTTAAATTTTCTAAATTCCCTGCATACGTAAGAGCATCTACATTGATAATCTGGTACTCGGGATGTTCACGTAACATATATAGAACAAAATTACTACCAATAAAACCGGCTCCGCCAGTAACAAGCAATTTCATAATTTGCCTCCTGTAAGAATCATATTTAGATTCTAACTATTTTATTTATTATGCTCACCTAGTAACTAGTAAGCAGTGGAGTATTAAAAGTTAAGTTCTGCGTCTTTTAATAAAGGATGGCGTGTATCTTTGTCAGATAATACTGGATTCGATACCGGCCAATCGATATTTAGAGATGGATCATCCCAAGCAATACCGCGATCATGCTCAGGCGAATAATACTCATCTACTTTATAAATAACTTGAGTATTCGCTGCTAACGTACAGAAGCCATGTGCAAACCCTTGTGGAACTAACAATTGACGTTTATTCGCATCACTTAAAATAAATCCTTGCCATTGTCCAAATGTAGGTGAATCTTTACGAATATCCACAATCACATCATAAATCGAACCAGATATAACACGAATCAATTTAGTTTGTGCTTTAGGATTTAATTGGTAGTGCATTCCTCTCAGTACTCCAGGTTCAGCAGAAAGGGAATGATTATCCTGAATAAAATTATGTTTAATTCCATTTTCGTGCATTAATTTTTCATTATAACTTTCCATAAAAAATCCACGATGGTCGCCATGAACAACAGGTTCGATGAGCTTGGCACCCTCTAATGTTAAAGATGTGACTTTCATGATGATCCTCCTTACAGTTTGAGCTTACCGAACTCTTCGCCAAATACGATTTCTTGTGCTAGTTCATTTGCTTTTGCAAGCGATGCGTGCGTACCCGCGTCTGTCCACCAACCTGTAAGAATATCAAATGTTAACTCACCACGTTCAATATAAGCATTGTTTACATCTGTAATTTCTAATTCACCACGGTCAGATGGTTTTAACGTTTTAACAATATCAAATACATTGTTATCAAACATATAAATACCTGTTACAGCGAAATCGCTTTTAGGTGCTTTTGGTTTTTCTTCAATTGAAATAATACGTTCGCCGTCCATTTCAGCTACACCATAACGCTGTGGATCATGAACCTGTTGTAGCAACAATTTAGCACCTTGTTTTTGCTCACGGAAATTTTGTACAAATGGAGCAATATCATCAGCAAATACGTTATCGCCTAGAATAACAACCATTTGATCATCCGCTACAAAGTGTTCTGCTAGATCCAAAGCTTGTGCAATACCACCTGCTTCATCCTGCACTTTGTATGTAAATGTAACGCCCATATCGCTACCGCTACCTAGTAAGTTAACTACATCACCCATATGGTCTTTACCTGTAACGATTAAGATATCTGTAATATCAGCTTGTTTTAATTTATATACGGAATGAAAAATCATAGGATATTTGCCAACAGGTAAAAGATGTTTATTGGTTACTTTGGTTAATGGATAAAGGCGTGAACCTGTACCACCTGCTAAAATTATGCCTTTCATAAATAAAACCTCCAGTTTATTTATCGACTGCAATGAATAATACGCCTATTACAATAATAATTGCACCAATCCACTTCATTGGTGATACTGATTCGTGAAACATTAATACAGCTAAAAATATGCCTAAAACGTATGCAAGACTTTGAATTGGATATGCTATAGAAAGAGGCAATCTGGATAATACTACAAACCAAATTAAAGTAGCTACTACATACAAAAACAACCCTATAATGATAGTAGGGGAAAATAATGCTTTCCAAGCAGTAGCTAATGTTACTCCACCTATTTTTTCCAAACCTAATTTAAAAAAGGCTTGACCACTTACTAGCATCAAAATATTCAGTAACAATAATACATAGCTTACCATAGAATCAATTTTCAACGAATTAACTCTCCTTTTTACTATGATCTTTTTCTTTCATTTTCTCTAATTCATATCTCAAAATTCCAATTTCCTGAGATAATTCTTTAATTTTGATTGTTGATTTAGAGACTTCTAATGTTAAAGAAAACATGATCATGATGGTTCCTAGTAAAGTTAATAAAAATAAGGCATTAACAGGAAGTTCAATGCCCATAATGTGCGAAATATATGTGAATAATTTAGGGAATATTGCTAAAATAATACTCAAAATTGTAACTATGAACCACAAAATAGAGTACTTTAGTTCAAGCGTATATTTTCGAATCAAGTTAATTAAAATAAAAAAACCTACTAATGAGCCTAGTAACAAAATGATTTGAAGTTTTAGGGATACCATAAATTCTCCTATACCAATTCTTTTCTAAATTTATCAATTAATATAGCTGCTGAAACTTTAATCATATAGTAAACAGATTTTAAAGAAGTAATAGAAGATACTCCATTCGCTCTATGTTCCATAGTGACTGGGATTTCAAATACTCTTAAAGAATTTCTTTTTAAATACATAATTGATTCTGGTTCTGGATAATCAACAGGATATCTTTTTGCAAAAAGCTCAATTACTTTTCGGTTACATGCTCTAAATCCAGAAGTAGGATCTGTAATTAATTGGCCAGTAAGGAATAACAACAACTTAGAAAAGTAACTAATACCAACTCTTCTTAAAAATGTAGATTGAAACCCTTCTTTTTTTATATATCTAGAGCCAATAACTAAATCTGCATTATCTTCTAAAAGAGGTTGGATAATATCCTCTATATATTGAGGCTTATGTTGACCATCACCGTCTACTTGGATAGCAATATCAAAATGATGATGATATGCATATTTATATCCCGTTTGGACAGCTCCTCCAATACCAAGATTACAAGGCAGATTTACAACAGGTATATCCAAACTTTTACACACAAATGCTGTTCTATCTGAAGAACAGTCATTAATTACGATAAATTCCAAATTTGGATTACCTAATGATTTAATAGATTTAATCAAACCTTCTAAATTATTTTCCTCGTTATACGCAGGAATAATAACTAAAATCTTTTTATTAATTCTAATCCCCTCATTTCAAATATATGATATTTAAACAGCAGGAATCCAATATCGTATAATAAGCAAGAAAAACATTAACATACAACTAAAACTGCAAAATGCTATAAGCATTGTGTTAATAATTTCATTATGCTCAAATTTCAAATATTTAGAAAGTTTATTGTTATATAACAGAATAAGCGCAAGTAAGATAATAGGAATAAAATATCTTCCTTGTACTCCAGAAACTTGTGCATACCCTACTCCACCAATTGAAGGTATAGAAGTCCATGTCAAATATAATCCGGTTTCTATTAGTACAACAACAACTGCAAAAATAGCGAATATAAATAATCTCCGCAGTATATTAAACGATATGTTTTTATTACTGTCTATAATTGCTGTTAATAAAATAAGCAAGCAATAAAGATAAATAAAAGTTGGAGGGAAATTAGCATCTAACCAACCTAAATTTCCAATAAAACTATTTGTATAGAAGAAACTTAAATGATAAAAAGTTCTAGCAATAATCAAGAAATATTCAAAAGGATTACTCAATATGAATATAAGCTGATTTGTACTATCACTTTGATCCGGACCAAAATGTCCATGTATAGTACTTATTACTGCCCACAAAAGATAATTCACAATTCCAGCTAATGTTATTAAACTAAAATAAAGATATTTCTTTTTTGTACTATAAAACTTGCTGGTAGGTATTAAAAAGAATAAAAAGATAATTGGAAAATATACTTGCTTTAACTCAATTAAAACAAAAGAAAGTATACATAGTATAATGATATGTTTTCGATTTATTTTCTCATGCTTTTTATCAAAAGAGAGCTTGAGAATAAGGCTAATAAATAACAAACATATACTAATAACCATACTATCATAGCTTAGGGAAGACACCAATCCTAAAGTCATAGGCATACACAAAATTAAAAATAGTACTCTCTTGTAAAAAGGAATCCATTTAATTGCCTTATATGCACAAAAAATAAAAAACAATAAATTTCCTATTCTTCCTGCATACATATAACTCATAGGATTGATCAACTCAGATTTACCTAACGAAAAAATATAAATAAAGATTCTAAACAAGAGCATACTCAATGCTTGAGGAATATATAATAAAGGATTTGTTTCAACAGTACTAAATTGACTGAATACTTTTTCTGTATAATCTGTTGATGTAGTTATAGTTGAATAATACTTTTGGTAATTAAACTTCTGGCTAGCATCACCCATCATATACCGATTATCCGCCTCGAAATCAAGAACAGCTTTAGGAAGATAAAAACCTAACTCATTCTTTTCATTCGCTTGTGGAATAAAATCAAATTGTGAAACTAAAAATGCTCTCTTAAAGTGACTATCCTCATCGGCCATTTGAAAAGGCGGGGTAACAAAAATATAAAGTAATCCAAAAAATAATAAGATACTCAATAGTTTAAGTTCAATACTAAATTTTTGTTTTATTTGCTTGTCTTCGTTCTCCATTTCTTAATAAATTCTCCCTTTTCCTTAAACCATTTAGAATAAGGTTTTATTAAAATATACTTTAAATGATAAATCTCCGTCTTGATTTACTCCGTTAATTGTAAGATTCCCTTTAGGATAAGCATCGTTCTTTGATTTATACGCAGTTATGAACTTTCCAGCCATTCCATCCGTAGCTTTTATATATATATAATACTGTTTATTTTTTGAATATTTTATAGGCGGAAACCTAACATCGTAAAATGCATTATCAGCTAAGCTTTCAGCTTTTATAGTAGTTGAGTAAATATCGTTCGATTCACCATAGTTTCGAATTCCTAAAGTGATACGCCCTGCATTTACTCTACCATAAGTAGCAAGCTTAATAGAGAAACCACTTAGATTATTAAGGTCAGAATAAAATGATTGACCTACTTCTTTGTTATTTGTAATTTCTCCTATATTTTGGTCACCTTCAACTGAAATGACTTCTGTCATTTTGCCTATATTCCCACCATATACGTAAATAAAAAGAAGCACTAAAATGATAGGAATAATTGAACGTCTAAACCAATTTTGCTTCATAATTTTCACCATTGTGTTCAGTAGATTTCAATTGATAGCCGTACAAAGCCAACACTTCCCCTTCAAGATTCTTCCATTCTTTTCGCTGTGCTGTTTTCAAACCATTTTCTATAATTCGTTCTCTTAATGTAGAGTTGTTGCAAACTTCTTTAATCATCTGAAGTGCACTTTCAGGATTGCCTTGTTCATATAACAAACAATTATCTTCATGAACCAGATATTCTATATTCCCTTCATTTGGTGCAACCACTGCTACGCCGCCAGTAGCCATCATCTCAAGAGGTGGATAAGAGAAACTTTCTAAAAGACTAGACTTTAATAAAATATCGCAGCTTGCGTATACTTTTCCTACTTCATCGTGTGGCACTTTGTTTAAGAAATGATCCACTTTATACCATTCTTTAGGTTTGCCACTGTAAGAAAGATACCAGATTTCAAATTGATCTCGATCTAATTGATTGGTAATTTTAAAACTCTCATCAACATTTTTATAGTAATCATTAGAATTACCTTCAATTAATATTTTAATTTTTCCTTCAAATGACCGTTCTTTATACTGAAACACTGATAAATCTATTCCGTTTTCTACATAACCTGACTTTTTGTTATATTTATCCAATAACCACTGTTCACACCATTTAGATATGGTTATATATTTAATATCAGAGAAGAAATTGTAAGTTAGATTAGCCCAAGCACGCATATGATTACCAGGCTCATAAAAATTAGTTTCAAAATTTTGTACTAAATAATACTTTTCTCTGATCTTAGAATACATATTAAGAAATTCAGTCGTTGACCACAGAGTAGCCACGCATTTTCTAAAAAGACCATGAAAAGTGTGACGATGGTAAGAAATCACAACAATTTCTCCATCTTTATTAACAATATTTTTATCGTCTTCACTCATCGAAATAATTGTAACATCCTTGCCTTGATCTCTTAAAATATTACAATGTTTAATAACTACATTCACACCACCACTAATCTGAGTAGACGGAAGAACAAATGCAATATTATCATGCAATTTAGATTCAATAAATTCAAATAATTTATACCCGCTACTTAACGTTGTCCATCCACTTATAACACTAGAATATGCTTGTTTACCCAAAGCTTCACGATATGCTGAATCAGTGATCAACTTATCTAAATAGAATTTCCAATCTTCTATTGAATTACACAATATGCCATCTTGTTCATGTGTAACCACTTCTTTAAAAGCACCAATACTGCTAGCTACAGTAGGAATTTTTACAAGAGCAGCTTCTGTCCATTTATTCTCAGATTTAGCTTCGTTAAAAATAGACTGAACTAACGGCGCTAAATTGATATGAATATTTGCTATTAAATCTGGCAAATTTGTCCAATCTGTAAACTTCTCGAAAATAATACGATCTTTATAGTCACTTAATTCTGTAGGAATATCTAAAATACCTACTACTTTAAGATAAACATTACTATGTTTTTCGAACATTTCTTTAACTACATTGATAATCAAATTAAAATCTTCATTATGTGTTATGCTACCGCTAAAGTACCCCATAATAATACGATCATCTACTGCTCCAGTATTTTCGCTAGCTTTTAATTCTTTTTCTTTGAGTGCCTTTAATGACAAGTCTAGCATTTTTTCAGAAGCTACATTCCGATTAACAAATACTTCGTCTACATAATTATTTAATTCTGTAGCCAATGCTCCTGTGGTAGTAATCGCATAATCACACATTCTTAATGTTTTTTGAGTACGATTAACGCCATCCATATACTGATCAAGCTCATCTTTGCTCATAGTATTTAAATAATCAATTTCTTTAACATATTTATGATCAATTACTAGATCGTCAATATCAAAAAATACAGTTTTATTAAAATATTTTGCTTTTGTAATTAATTCTTCAACGACTTCTGTATGCGGACAACGAAAGAAAACAAATGCTCTGTAATAACGAACCATTTCAATATCAAGTTCTTCGTAATATACACTGTCGCAGGAATATCCATTAAAATGAAGCTGTTCAATTTGATGATCTACACGATAACGAGGTGGATGTGGAAGAGAACACCCATTTATAAAAAGAATGTCTTTGAAGTGATATTTAGAGGGTATATGTTTTTTTAGAATTCTTTTTTTTGTATATCCATACGCTTTTCTCATTAGAGCTTTGCTACCTTCATATTTCATCGTAGAGACCGTTTTTTTCATGAGTGTATTAATACCCAACTGTATCACCTTCACATAGTATATTTTTTAGAATCTTCAATTAACATTTTTTGCTTTTCTTTTATATAATTTTTTTTCTTTTCTCCACCGGCTGTAGAAGTAGGAGAAATTCTCCAATGATACAAAATTTTTGGGATATGCCAAACGTTAGCATTATTTTGAATCGCTCGTAGAGCTAAGTCCCAGTCTTGAACACCTTCGTATCCTATTCTGAACCCTTTGATTTGTTTTAATAAAGAGGTTCGATACACTGATAAGTGGCAAATATAATTCATATGCATAAGCAACTGGATACCCCAATTTTTTTTAAAAAAGGGCTGTACTCGTTTATTATCTAGCCATTTATCTTCATTGCTAAAAATAAGATCAACATCAGAATGTTCATTAATCACTTTTACCACTTCATATAAAGCAAAATCAGAAAGAATATCATCATTATCAAGTAAAACTATATATTCTCCTGTTGCCATTTCTAGTGCAGTATTACTACACGCGGATATATGTCCATTTTCACTACGATAAGTCACAAGAATTTTAGAATTTTGGGTTTGATATTCATCTAAAACCTTTTTGATATGAGGCATATTGGAACAATCATCTGCAATACAAAGTTGCCAGTTCGTATAATATTGTCTTTCAACAGACTCTATACATTCTTTCAAATAATCTTCCTGTACGTTATATACAGGAAGAATAATAGACATTAGTGGTTTATGACGAAAGTGTTTGCATTCATTCATAACGACATTAATATCATATTTTTCATGATTTTCGATCCATTTTTGGTACCAATTTTTACCACGCCATAATCGGAAAGGATGAAATTTAATTTGAAATCGAATCATATATTTAATAAAAGTATAGTACAGTAAAGAGAACATAAGCTTCTATCTCCTTCCTTACGTGTACTTAGAATAATAAAAATCACACAATTCTTCGATATTTCCTTCTTTAATCAATTGACCTTTTTCTAAAATAATACCTCTGTTACAAAGACTTCTTATCTGATCAATAGAGTGAGAAACAAGTAATACACTTGTACCTTCTTTGACCATTTCGTTGATTTTTGCTTCACATTTCTGTTGAAACTTAAAATCTCCTACACCTAGAATCTCATCTACGATTAAAATATCGGGTCTAGTTGAAGTAGCAATTGCAAACCCTAATCGAGCATACATACCTGATGAGAAGTTCTTTACAGGAACATCAATAAATTCTGCTAATTCAGAAAAATCAACAATTTCATCAAACTTAGCATTCATTTCTTTTTTGGAGTAGCCTAAAATAGCTCCATTCAAATAAATATTTTCTCTTGCTGTTAACTCTGTGTCAAAGCCTGCTCCCAATTCAATTAAAGGGGCCATGCGACCTGAAATATTTAATGTACCATTTGTTGGCTTTAAGACGCCTGCTACTGTTTTGAGAAGCGTGCTTTTCCCTGCTCCGTTAAGTCCTAGCACTCCAAATAATTCACCTTGTCTAACGTTAAATGTTACATCTTTTAATGCCCAAAATTTAGTATACGATATTTGATTTTTTAAGCGTTTAATCAAAAATTCTTTCAATCCACTTATTTTTTCAGTAGTCATATTAAAACACATCGAAACATTTTGAACATCAATAATTACATTACTATTCTCCATCATCAAACTCCTTAAATATAAAGGATAAATTTATCCTGACGTTGTTTGAAAAGATAAACTCCTATTAATAAAGTTACAAGGGCGTAACTTGCACATTGAATATTTAATTCTAACGGAGGAATATGTCCATACAGTAAAGATTCTCTAAAATGAGTCAAAAAATAAAACATTGGATTTCCAAGAAGAAGCGGCATATATTTATCTGGCATAATACTTACTGGGTAAATGATTGGTGTAGCATACATCCATGCTGTAATAAAAACACCATAAATATGTTCAACATCTCTAAAGAACACAACAATACTACATAAAATAAGACCTACACCTACACTAAATACAAATACATAAAAAATCGACAAAAAACTAAAAATAAAAGTATATTTAAGATCTACTCCTGTAATAAAACATACAATTAAAACTGCAATTAATGAGAACAACATATTTACTAATGAATACAAAACTTTGGATAATGGAAATATATATTTAGGAATATATACTTTTTTTATAATCTGGCCTGATGAATAAATAGAACTCATTGCTAAAGATGTGGAATCCGAGAAAAAAGAGAATAATACCTGTCCACTAATCACATAAGCTGCAAAATTCTCAACATTGAATTTGAAAAGTTCCTGAAATACTAACGTAATAATAATCATCGTTAATAGTGGATTAAGAACACTCCAAACAATACCGAGTACAGACCGCTTGTATTTAATTTTTATATCTTTTGCCACAAGCAACTTCAATAAATCTTTATATTTATAGAAGTTCAAAAAATATCGTTTTAGCTCCAACATTTGCGTATCGCCACCTAGTTGACTTGATTTTCAACTTCAAGTATTCATTTTCTAATACATTTTATAAAAATTACTGCATGCTCTAAAACAAAAAAAGTCACTAACTTGTCTAGTATACGTTAAAAGTTATAGAGCGTCTACTTCACCTATAATGCGATATTATGACTTTTTATATCTATTAGTTACTCTTTTTTAATACTCTGCCAATCGTTCGTAATGGCTTTGTTATTTTCCAAGATGTAGAATTTAACAACAAATTATTTTCATTACTTATGCTTTGATTGATAGATAAAACATTGTCGCGTTCTTTCTCTATTGATTGTAAACGTTCTTTAAGTTGCTCATAATCTTTTAATGTAGATTGCAAATCTTCGATTTCGGATTGTAAACCTTCTATTCTAGTGTCTAATTTTTGGAAAACATGTTCTGCATTCAATATTTCTATATGACCTTTAAGTGATAAATTTTCCAAAGTACCTTCAGTAATATTTATTAGAAATTCAGGTCTTAGTACTTGAAATTCTGTATAACTTTCTTTATGACCAAAAGAGTTAAGTGATATCATCTGAATATTTTTAGGATAATCTAATATATTAATATTGATTATATGTCCTTCTAAAGGAATCCATTTTAATCTTTTAATATTATTTATTTTATCCAAGTCTTTGAAACTAGTACTAAATTCTCTTCCTTCAACCAATAATTCTGCAGTGATTGCATCATTGTAATCAAAACCGTTTCCCGTATCTAAAAGCAATTTACTTATAATTTTAGGTTTTACTAACGGCATAATACTATTTAGTGTTTCGACATTTGTAATTGCTTTATCAGAGCATAAAGAAATTAGATACTTTCCATTATTCTCAGTAGGATATAAATCATCCATTCTGTAATATTCACTTTGGTTTTCTTCTACATGACATGCTCCAAGATAGCTAAATGTTCTAAAGCCTTGCCTAAACATGTATGTGTGTTTGAATTTACTTTGTAAAAACAATTCAAATTCACTCTCATAAAACTCTTTAATATGGAACGTATTTGTAAAACCAACTATATCTGAATATAATCTTTTATCAGGTGTAGACATAATCAATATGCCATCAGGCTTTAGCACTCTTCTTATTTCATTCAAAAATTTTTCTTGTGCCTTTTCATCCACATGTTCAATCGTCTCAAAGCTCACCACTACATCAACACTTTGATCCGGGATAGGTAATATTTGAATATCAGAAACTTTGAATTCAATATTCGTTGAATGGTATGCTGTAGTAGCCCATTCAATTGAATCTTCTGATATATCGATTCCCCAGACAAATTGGGCATGTTGTGATATAAGGTTAGTACCGTATCCTTCACCACAGGCAGCATCCAAAACTTTTTTGTTTTTTACCAAATCAAGAATAGCATGATATCTTTGCTTATGCTCAACTTCGATTTCACCAAAAACTTTATTAGGGACATACCGTTCGCCTGTAAAGTCCATTTTCTTCCTCCTTATTTAGCTAACATAAAATGAATTACTATATCAGAAAATAGTTATATCGATAATTGATAATAGTTCCTGTAATTAAAATATGCTAAAATAACTTAGAATTCTAACTTAAAAGGAGTTTAAAACATTGGCTAATCCAGTATACGGCAAACAGTTTAAAGCGTCCACCGAGGACGAAAAACGTGGAAGTATGTTTTGGGTCCTTAATATTTGTATGATTTTATTTTTATTATGGGCCCCGTTTCAAATTGCATTATTTAATGGTCTAGGTATCAGTTTTGAAAAGCCTCTCTTTTGGGCAATTATGTTGGTATGTATCCTAATGATTTTAGGACTCATTCAATTCAACAAAAAAGTACAATTGGATGATCAGCGGGATATGGTTGCATTATTAATCATTTTACTCCCTATCTCCTATATGATCTCTATGTTTTCGGCTGCCTCTTGGCATTATGCCGTAAATATGGTGTTAATTCAATGGATGTACGCATTTATTTTCGTAATTGGTATCTATCTGTTACGTGATCGTGTCTCGAATAAGATTATTCAAATTACGTTAATGGGTTCTGCTTATCTGATTGTATTCTTCGGATATATCAGTTGGTTCGGTCAAGGTTATCTAGGTGGACATTTAGTATCATGGTTTTCTAATGGAGTAGGTAACGGCGTCTACATTGATGCAGTTATGCAAGATTCCAACGGTTGGCGTTTAACTTCTGTATTCCAGTATGCAAATACATATGCAGCTTTCCTTATGGCTATTATGTTTGCAGGTTTATTTAATGCCAGCCGTCTCAAAACATGGTATGACCAATTGATCCATGGATTTATGTTGGTTCCTGTTATTTTGGCTTTAATTCTTACTTTGTCTCGCGGTGGTTTAGTTGTTTTACCATTTGTATTATTAATTTTGCTTCTATTACTTCGTCCTGCACAACAGATTTTATGGTTTATTAATCTGGTAATCGCAGGTATTGCAACAGCTGTTATCTTGAATCCAGTAACTGATATCGGACTACAAGTGATTGCAAAGTATGATGGTGCTATCGCTGCAAAAGGTTGGGCTTATCTATTAATCGCTTCCTTAATTGCAGGAGTACTGATTATGCTTGTTGGACGTTATATTGCACCTAAGCTTGAACATGGTGTAGAAGGATGGACAGCACGTCGTGGTGCTAGCCTTTGGATTCCGATCGGTTCTGCTTTACTCGGTATACTTATGCTTGTGTTATTGATTGCAACTAATCTACGTAATCTGTTACCAGCTAATATTCGTGTACGTTTTGAAAATATTAACTTCCAACAAAGTAGTGTATTGGAACGTTTTACTTTTTATCGTGATGCGATGAAATTGTTACGTGATTATCCACTGTTTGGTGCAGGTGGCGGAGCCTGGGGTGCTTCTTATGAAGCTTACCAGAATAACCCGTATGTCAGCCGTCAGGCACATAACTTCTTTATTCAATATTTAGTTGAAGTTGGCGTGATTGGTTTTATTATCTTTATTTTGTTTGTCGGATTTATTTTCTATAAATATATTCGTGGTTATTACAAAGCTAATCGTGAAGGTAAAGAATCTCACTTTATTTACTTTATTATCGTTGTATCGATCTTGATGCACAGTTTACTTGATTTCAACTTAAGTTATGCTTATATGAGTATTCTAGTCTTTCTAGGTCTAGGTGGTATGGCTTCTGCGATGGACTTAACGCCACTCAAGCGATTGAAAGCTCCTGCTGGAACGATAAGAGGTATTTACGTATCTTTAATCGGTGTTGTTGCGATTATTGTTGCTTTCACTTCACTTCGTTTCTCTGTCGCTTCTCAAGATGTTGTGGATGCTCAGAAGACTTCTCAAGTAGCAAGCCCAAGCTATGAAGATATTCGCGCTCCACTTGATAAAGCATTGGCTATACGGAGTACATTCCCAGATGCTGTTGTGTTTATGGGTTCCTTATTGACTCAAGTATTCCAACAGACTAAAGATGAACAATATTATAACGAAGATATTGCGCTTCTTACTAAAACACAAGAAAAAGAACCATTTAATAAAAATATTGTGAAACAGTTAGTAACGGCTTACCAATTGGGTGGTAAATCAGATGTAGCCTTTGATCTCCTTGTAAACAGTATTCCAAAATACAAATGGGATATTGAATGGTATGAGGGTGTAATCACTCAAGCCTATGCTCTTGGTAACCAGGCATATGAGAAAAAAGATAAAGCATCTGAAGAGAAATATTTTAATGCCGGTCTAAATGCTTATAAAGAAGTACAAGACGGTGTAGAATATCTCAAAACATTGCCTACTGGTCAGTTACAAGGTCGTGCTTTTGCTGTTACACCAAAAATTGCTCTAAATATTGGTAAAATTCAATTGATGCAAGGTAATACAGCTGATGCGGCAGCAACATTTAAATTAGGTCTAGCTGATGATCTAAATGATGAAACCAATCGTGAAGTTGCTCGCTATTATCTAGCTGCTTTGAAAAAAGAAAACCAAAATGATCAAGCTATCTATGATAAGTTAATTAAAATAGATGCAAAAGAAAAAGAACAAATTGATACCATTGTAAATACAAAATATAATCAATAATGTATAAGTATTGATTGAAATTTTATTAAAATTCTCTGCATTATTATCCTTAGATGATATCAATAAGGAGAAATTTGATGATAAATAAAGCAAATTCCAGAGCCATTTGTATTTTGGGTATGCACAGGAGTGGTACTTCTGCAATTGCTAGATCCATCAATTTATTAGGAGTTTATTTAGGAGAGTCAGAAAATCTACTCTCTGCGCAGGAAGATAATCCACATGGATTCTGGGAACACTTAAATATAATTGATATACAAAATCGTATATTATGGGAATTAGGAGTATCTTGGGATACTCCTGTTCCACTTGAAGAACTATGGTGGAAAAAACCCGAAATGATCCCTTTTCGAAATGAAATCAAACAATTTATAAGTCAGCAAATGATTTCTCAAAATTTATGGGCTTGGAAAGATCCTAGAACATGTTTACTTCTTCCATTATGGCTAGATATATTGCAAGAATTAGGTGTTGAGGTTAACTTTGTTATTTCTATTCGTAATCCTTTAGATATTGCAAACTCTTTATTAAAAAGAAATAACATCCCTATACAAAAATCATTAGGAATATGGATGAATTACATGATTTCTGTTGCAAGATGGACTGCAAACAGTAAATGTATTTTAGTTTCTTATGATGAATTTTTGGACGACTGGCATCAACAGTTATTTAATTTGTCACAACAATTGAACTTACCTTGGCCAGAAAATGAATTAGAATTAAAAGAAAAAATGCAAAAATTTATAAATCCTCAATTTCGTCATAGCTACTCCAGTAATGATCAATTAAAAGAAACAATAGGTTTAAAACCTTTTGTTAATCTTTACGATATTTATTTAAAAAAAATGAATTTTCAGCTTGATTATACTCTGCCACAAATAGAGGAAATCGCGTCAGAATATAAAGCTTATGCAGCGTTATTTGATATTGCTAATCTAACCAAAATAGAGCTACAGCAAAGAGTTGAGTTGATTGATACTCGGCATAACATTCAACACTATTTGGGAGAATTACAAGAAGTACAAACTCAACTAAAATCACAACAGAATGAGCAAAAAAAAATAAATACCTTTTTGAATAACTCATTGATTTCAGGTAAAGATACTGAAGAGAAGATATTGCATTTAGAAAAGATGATTTCAGCTTTGAGAGAAGATCAACACAGTTTGCAACAAATCTTACAATCTAGAGGTTGGAACTATCTAAAAAAATACTATATTTATAGAGATTTATTATTCTCTAAATTAAAAAAGATAACAAAAAAACACTCTTCTAAATGAAAAGTGTTTTTTTGTTATCTTCTTCTGCTAAAATAGTGCGCAAATAACTTAATGTTTCTTCACGTAACTCAGGATGCTTCAAAGCATAGTGAATGGTTGTCTGTACGAATCCACTTTTCTCACCCACATCATGACGTAAGCCTTCAAATTGATATGCTAGAATTTTTTCTTTTAATGCTAATTGTGAGATGGCATCTGTAAGTTGAATTTCTCCACCTACACCAATTTGCTGATTGCCTAAGATGTTAAATATCTCCGGGGTTAAAATATATCTGCCCATAATCGCTAGATTAGAAGGAGCATTTTCTCTAGCAGGCTTTTCTACTAACCCTTTAGCTTGATACAAGCGATCTGAAATAGGTAAAGAATCTACAATCCCATAACGAGAAACCTCATTCCAATCGACTTCTTTGACACCTACAATAGATGATTCATATTCTTCATATACATCCATCATTTGCTTCAGACAAGGAATATCAGATTCGACAATATCATCACCTAGAAGAACAGCAAACGGTTCGTTACCGATAAACTTACGAGCACACCAGATCGCATGTCCGAGTCCTTTTGGTTCTTTCTGACGAATATAATGAATATCTGCCATTTCAGAAGGTTTGCGTACAGCATCAAGTAAATCCCATTTTTCTTTTTCAGCTAGATTGTGTTCCAGTTCAAATGAGGAATCAAAATGATCTTCAATCGCGCGCTTACCTTTACCTGTAACGATAATAATATCTTCAATTCCGGAAGCTACCGCTTCTTCGATAATATATTGAATCGTTGGTTTGTCTACAATCGGTAACATTTCTTTCGGCATCGCTTTGGTGGCAGGTAAAAAACGTGTTCCTAGTCCTGCTGCTGGAATAATCGCTTTACGGATTTTCAATTTCATTCTCCTCTATATCTAATCATAGATATAATATACTTCATTCTTTATAGATAGACCAACTTATAAAATAAAGAGGCTTTCTCTAATAATGAGAAAGCCTCTTTTAGCTTATTTATTTTCTTCTTTTGCCATAATTTCATGCAAATATTCTAATGTCGATTCACGCAACTCAGGATGTTGCAATGCGTAGTGAATCGTAGTTTGTACGAATCCGCTCTTCTCACCAACATCATGACGTAAGCCTTCGAATTGGTAAGCAAAGATATCTTGTTTTTCACCTAACTTGGAAATAGCATCGGTTAACTGAATTTCGCCACCTGCGCCAGCATCTTGATTACCTAAAATATCGAAGATTTCAGGAGTCAAAATGTAACGACCCATAATCGCCAAGTTTGAAGGTGCTTCTTCGCGTGGTGGTTTCTCTACTAGACCTTTGGTTTTGTATAGACGATCCGATTCTGTCGTAGGATCAGCATCGACTAATCCATAACGAGATACATGCTCCCATGGCACTTCTTTCACACCGACTACAGAAGACTCATGCTTCTCATACACATCCATCATCTGCTTCAGACAAGGAACATCGGATTCCACAATATCATCGCCTAGAAGCACTGCAAATGGCTCATCTCCGATAAATTTACGAGCACACCAAATCGCATGCCCTAGTCCTTTCGGTTCTTTCTGACGAATGTAGTGAATATCTGCCATTTCAGAAGATTCACGTACAGCATCTAGAAGTTTCCATTTTTCTTTTTCTTCTAGATTTTGTTCCAATTCAAACGAGTAATCGAAATGATCTTCGATCGCGCGTTTACCTTTACCTGTAACGATAATAATATCTTCGATGCCGGAAGCTACAGCTTCTTCGATAATATATTGAATCGTTGGTTTGTCTACAATTGGTAACATTTCTTTTGGCATTGCTTTGGTTGCAGGCAAGAAACGTGTTCCTAGTCCTGCTGCTGGGATAATGGCTTTACGAATTTTCATGGTTCAAACTCCTTTTTCTATGCTTGATTGCATCTATAGATTATATATTATACTTCTTGTTTGTTTTGTGTAACTAATCTTTTGAGCAATAAACGCATATCTTTTACCGATTTCAAACGGTAATTAGCATGTGTATTGCCTGTTCCGATTTTGACGGAATATGAATCTTTTGGAAGCGCTGAGAACAAATCTTCATCTGTTGTATCATCGCCTACACCCAAAATAAAGTCATATTCTTGATCACGAAGCAACAAATGCGCTCCATGTCCTTTGTTAATACGGTTATCTTTCACTTCTAGCACTTTATTACCTTCTAGTACACCGATACTCATCGAATTGGTTATCGACAACAACGCTTCTTTAAGCTCGTCACGTTTGAGTCCGATCATATCAGGTTCGCACTGTCTGTAATGCCATGCTAACGAGTATTCTTTTTCTTCAATTAACGATCCTGGCGTACGATCTGTATACTTCTCTAAAATATGACGAATCGTATCTTTCCAATCGTTATCCACATTGACAGTCATCATCCACTCTTCGTCTGCTCCTGGCTTACGGAACCACAGACCATGAGAAGCGATAATATGAAGATCCAGATCACCTAGCCATTTTTCCATTACAAAGCGATCTCGTCCCGTAATAATAACAACTGTATTACGAGGGTCTTTGCATAGATCAGCAAGCAATTGCTTCAGCTCTTCGTCTGGCTTCGCTTGTTCTGGTGTAGGCTTAAATCCTACCAATGTACCGTCATAATCTAAGAACAGTAATCGTTTTTCTGAATCGCTATACACTTTTTCCATATCTGAATACCCAGATTTGAGATTCAGAAGTGGACGAGTAGGGGTCTGCTCTTCAGTTGTATTTTTAAGAGCTACCAGGAATTCATCTGCCCAGAATTTCACATTATAACGGGAAAGACGAACATGTAGCATTTTGTTACGTTCGATTTTTTCATGATCTGGCATATCAAGTGCTGTTTTGATACCTGCGGCAATTTCGCCGTAATCGTTCGGATTCACGATAACACCTTCGCCCAACTCACTCGCTGCTCCTGCTGTTTCACTTAGAACAATCATACCTTTGTAATCAGTACGCGAAGCGATATATTCTTTAGCAACAAGGTTCATACCATCGCGTAGTGGAGTTACTAAGAGCACATCACTATTGCGGTAGAAAGCGATAAGATCGTCTTGCGTAAATGTACGGAAAAAGAACCAGACTGGCATCCAGCTCAGTGTACCGAATTTACCATTCACTTCACTAACCAGTTCTTCGATTTCACGTTTTAGCGAATCATATGCTTCTACACCGACACGAGAAGGCGCTACGATGAGGTTTAAGCGTACTTTCTCATGATATTCCGGGTATTGCGCCAGAAATTGCTTGAACGCTTTAATACGGTCTGGAATCCCTTTGGTGTAATCTAAGCGATCGACCGAGATAATATTTTGTACACTTTTTGTGCTTTCGATAAATTCTTGTGCTTCTGAGGACAAATTCTGAGATTGATTCGGTGCTGCAAAGTAGTCGTAATCAATACCCATCGGGAAAGCATCCACTTGCACAGTATGTGTTTCTCCATTGATTTTGTATAAGTTATGTTCTTTACCTAAAATACGACGTACACTACTTAAAAAGTGGCGTACATAATCATAAGTATGGAATCCGATCAGATTAGCTCCCAATAATCCTTGCAAGATCTCTTCGCGCCAGATTAACAGACGATAGATTTCGAATGAAGGGAATGGAATATGAAGAAAAAACCCAATCCGAGTATCGGGATATTTTTCTCTGATCATCTGTGGAAGTAACATTAATTGATAATCATGAATCCAGATCGTATCATTTGGTTCGATCACAGGCTCTAACGCATCAAAAAACTTCTGATTGACGTTTTTGTAAGCATCCCATGTCTCTGTATTGTACTCTGCTTTGTCGTTAAAATAATGGAACAACGGCCAGATCGTTTCATTACAGAATCCATGGTAATATTGCTCAATCTCTTGTTCCGACAAAAAGATCGGTAAACAGTTATATGATTCTTGCAATTCACTATTGATCGTTTGTGTTTCTTCTTCGTTAAGATCGTCTTGTGCTACTCCAGGCCATCCTGCCCATAGACTATCGGATTGTTCGTGGTAGCTTTTTAGACCGGTAGCCAGTCCACCTATACTTTTACTATATTCAATCTCTGTTTCACCTTTTTTTACAGTTACAGGTAAACGGTTGGATACAAAAATAATTTTACTCATTGAATCCCCTCTCCTAAACAATAATTGAATAATTATGTGATTGGCTTGCTTTTCATTATGTGTAAATCGCCTGAATTTATCAGACCATTTCTTTCATTTGACTTCACCGACAGTAAAGTCATTGCTTATGCAAATTACCCTTAATTTATATGTACGACTCAACATGGCTGATCACAAATCATTATGAGAACCTTTTCATCCGCTATATCTCTGGAAAAATAATGATTGCAAAATCAGCAAAATTATCAGTCTATTTGTAGGTGAACGATCGTCCACTGGGACATAAAAAAAGAGAATGCTTAGCGCATTCTCTTTATCTTATATCTATATACATTTCTGATTATTTGACCAATTGTCCGCGGGTTACACCTAGCTGATTAGTAGCTTTCAAAGTACGCCATACTTGAGTACCGTTGATCTCACCACGTAATGCTTTGGTATACAATTCGATCACTTCTGTGACTTGCTCTGGTGTTTCTTCAAGGAACTCAATACGATAACTAGGCACTCCCAATTGTAGGAAATCACTTAGGTATTCAGCACCTGATTGTTCAATCGCATTATAAACGGTATTACGACATCCTTCATCTACACGTACAGGATGAGACATACCAATACGGTCTTGCAACGAAACCCGTTTCTCTTCACAAGGACGACCACAGTTCGTATAGTCTGTGCCTTCGCTAAGGAAAGTGCAATATACACAATGCTCGGTATGGAACATTGGCATATGCTGATGAATAACGACTTCTAACTGAGAAGTCTGTGTACGACTGAGCAAATCAACCATTTGTTGAATATTGAGATCGTATGAAGGTGTAATACGGTCAACACCTGCTTCTAAAAATAGATCTACTGTTTTGTGATTTGCTACATTCAAAGAGAAATCTCCGATTAATTCTGGGTGATTTTCTTCTGGATGTGTCTGACGACGACTCAAGTAATAATACAATGCTCCTGTATTACGTACCAGTACTGCATCTGGTTGGAGACGTAGAATATTGGCATGGTAACCATTCTCACCAGGCATATGAATACGTGGTGTCGCTAACGCGATCTTTTTACCGGCTGCACGTACAGCGGCAACAGCAGCAGGAAATTGCTTAATAAATTCAAAGTCAGCATAGATCATTTCGATTCCAGCTTGTAGTGCTGCTTCCACTTGCTCTACACTACGGCACAATGCTGTCAATGTTGCTGCTGTTCCTTGAACAGGCGCAGAGGCTGCCACAGAATCACCGTATACTTCGATATCACGTTGAATATACACAGGTGGCTTCGGACGCTCTCCAGCAAGCTGTTCTACTGCCTGACGACGAATATTATTTAATTCACGCATCGGGATAATAATATCACCATGCAATTGCACTTCTAATTGATCTAATTGGAAAACAGTGCCTCCCAGACGGCCAAATTGTTCTTCCAGTAATTCAGAAGTCATTGGACGTTTAGCAGCAATCTCTAGTTCCATTTCAGAATCGACACGTACAGTGACTCCTTTTTGTACATCTGTCCACCATGTGACTAAAGGCTGTCCTACATGCCCTACAGCTTTGACATGAACAGGGAATACACGATAAGGCTTCTCGGTATCAAAGCTTTGTCTCATCCGTTTGTCGAGCGCAGGATCATTGGTTTTCCATAATTTATCACCGACATGTACACGATGTAGATTCACATCGTTACGACCTGGAACAATATCAACCATCCATGTCTCATCAGCTTCGCCTTCGATTTTTACGCCTTTACGACGTAAATCATAGACACGTCCGCCTTGCTCTTTTTGCGTAGGATCTCCTGCGTCAAATACAATCCCGTCTCCACGTTTAAGCGGAGCTTCTAAGCGGCAGACTACGCCATCGCGTAATACTTGCTCGACGCGACCCATATAGACACCACGACTTTTTGGAAATGTACCGTCTACCAATTTTTTGTTATTCGTTCCATCTAAGAAACCATGGGTGAATCCACGAGAAAAGCTTTGTTCCAATTCACGAATATCTTCGCGTGTAATCGAATCACGATCTCCTTCAAAATAACGATCGATCGCTTTACGGTATTTGCTCACAACGTTGGCTACATATTCAGGCGTTTTGAGACGACCTTCAATTTTGAAAGAAGTCACTCCTGCTTCGATTAATTCAGGCATAATATCGATAGCCGCCAAATCTTTAGGAGAAAGCAAATACGTCACGTCTCCCATAATTTTCTGCGTTCCATCCACCATTAGATCATATGGCAAACGACAAGCTTGCGCACATTCTCCACGGTTAGCAGAACGTCCGCCCCACATTTCAGAAGTTAAACATTGACCGGAATACGATACACATAGTGCGCCATGAACAAATACTTCCATTGGCAAACGTGCTTGCTCACCGATTTTTTTGATTTGTTTAAGGTTATTTTCACGTCCAAGTACTACACGCTCAATATCAAATGGCTTCGTAAATTCAACTGCTTCTGGTGATGTAATTGTCATCTGTGTCGAACCATGAATCGGGAAGTCTGGTGAAATCTCACGAATCATTTTAACCAATCCCAAATCCTGTACGATAACTGCATCTACACCTGCCACAACACAAGCATCAATCAATTCACGAGCATCGGATAATTCATTTTCAAATACCAGTATATTAAAGGTTAAAAACCCTTTGACTCCGTAGCTATGCAAAAACGACATAATCTCAGGCAATTCATCCATACGGAAATTGTTCGCACGTGCTCGTGCATTGAACTTCTCCACGCCAAAAAAGACTGCGTCTGCCCCATTGGCTACCGCCGCCCGCATGCAGTCCCAGTCACCCGCAGGTGCTAAAAGCTCCACGTCTTCTCTTCGTAACCCTGTATCACTCATGTAAAGTTTATATCCTCCTAGATTGCCATAACATTGGCAACACGTTTTAATATTGATCATGCGATCATGTATATCAACAGATACGATGATTTAAATTTATTCTAATTCCAGTGTAACAGACCGAAGAGCGTCTATCTACCTTATTGCTTGAATTTTCAATGAAAATCATGATCTTTTTTCATCTTTATTCATAAGAAAAAGCTACCGGTAAAGGTAGCTCTGTTCTTATAGACCTATTTAATTAGCTGTTAATTGAAAAGAAGCTAATACCTTAGCTAACTCTGCTTGATGAACAGGTGTATTATTTGCGTTATTGACTTCATCACTTAAAATATAAGTGATTTTGCCTTGAGTGAATAATGTATACGTTCCTGTATAAGGATGAGTCGCATCTGGATAATTGGCTGTAAATGTATAAGCCGGTACCCCTGCAAATGTAGTCGGTGTGCCTTCAGATAATTCTACGCCATATATATTGTTATCTCCTGAACCTTCAAATGTGGCTTTCCATTGGGTCACTGCTTTTTCCAAAGAACTTGTTGTTTTGGTTGAAATATTGAATGATCCACCTGTATGAGAAAAATACACGTAAGACGATTCATAATCATTATCAGTACTTGTCCAATGACGAGGAACTTGTACACTGTAATGATTAAGTTTGGATGTGTGCGTGGTTACTTTGCTACGATCTTGCGAATAGTAGTCAATCGGTAACGATCCAAAGTTTTCTTCCAATGTAGGGAAATCAAGTTCCAAGGAATCTGTGATCACTTTGAAATCTGCATCTTTCGAAGCTTTATCCGATGGAGTGCTATATTCTACATAATAACGATATCCATTTTTTTGGAATAATACTTCATATTCAGTCGTCCAAGCATCTCCAAAGTTGTATTCTAATTTGTTGACAGTTGCTGTTTGTCCTGCAATTTCTTTTTGCTCGCTACCCAGATCACGATAAGCATCGCTGTTGAAATTGTCGGCAAACCAGCCTTGAATCTTCTGTAACCAATCGGCTAATGTGCTTCCTGACGGTGCGCTATAGACATTAACAGACACATACGAACCATCTTTGGCAGAAGCATCGGTTGTATCTTCACTAGCTGTGAAATCAGATGGAAGTTCCATATAGACGCCATACTCACTAGCTTCTAATGTATTTTCTGAACCTGCACTGTCTGCTTTACTTGCTAGATCTTCGATTGCTTTATCTCCACTATTGAAAGAAGTTTGGAACGAATTCAGTAAAGAAGTAACCTTTTTATCAGCAAAATCTTTATAACTGGAAGCTTCCGAGTTAGCATAGAAAACATAATACGTATGTCCATTACCTGTATAAATACGTGTTTCTGACAAAATGCCATCTGAATTTTTGGAAATGATATAAGCATAATTGCCTTTACTGCTGGAAACGGCTTTTTGATCAACTACCATTTCGCCAGCATCTTGCGCATACAATACCAAATCGTCTAACAAATCTTGCGGATCACTTTCATTCGCTTCATCTGCGGAAGCAATTTCTGGATCGACAGAAATTTGTAAATAATAGTTACCTTCACTATCCATAAATGTGGCACTCTCACTACTTTGAGAACCCAGATACATCAAATCGCTCGGGTAATTGATCGACCATTGATATTTACTATTTCCGACTTTCGTTTTACCAGCATGACTAGATTTATCTTTACTCGAATCCGTTGTTGCCGGTGCGGCTGTAATAATCATTTGACCGGATACTACTTTGAACTTCGCACCGATACTTTTAGCTACAGAGCGAACAGGAACCATTAAGATACCTGATTTCATCACAGGAGCTGCATCAAGTGTGAATGTAGAACCGTTTAAATATGCTTTTTTGCTACCAATTGTCATCGAAAGTGTACGCTTGCCATATACCAATTTAATCGAATCATTTTCTTGCAACTTCACCTGTGCTTTGAATGCACGTGTAAATAGCCCTAATTGCACCATCGTGATTCCATTACTTTCGTAAGGTTTGACGATACTTTGCTTTTGACCATTGATCGTTGCAGATGTACTGCCTTTTTTGATCTTCAATTCCAATAGTGCTGCTGCCGATGCTGTTCCTGTTGTTGCATAGACGGTTGTCAACACAAGCATAATAGCCAGTAGACTTGAAGCGGTAATCCGCAACCACTTACTCATTCAAGCTCCTCATTTCTGTATACAAGCTTGTTGGAAATTCCAACAGCGATTTCTGACTGATAGTGTTGTATCTGTTATCGGGATGTTCCTCATAGGATAGACTTACAGCCGATTATTCTTTACTTAATTTGATTTGACGATTAATAATATCGCCATTGGATTGCATGACCAGTTTGACTGTTTGCCCTGGTACATACGATTTGAGAATTTCGTTAAGGTCAACCACAGTGTGTACTTTTTTGCCATTTACACTGTATAGAATATCGCCTTTTTTAATGCCTGCTTTGGTTGCAATCTTAGAATTCACTTTCCCTACTGTCAACGCATCATCAGTAGGCATACCGCTAAGTGCATCTTCACTTTCTTCAAAATCCAACCCTAAGGAAGCACGATGAACTTCGCCATATTTGAATAACTGTCCAACAATGTATTGAACGGTATCTGCTGGAATCGTAAATCCAAGATTATCTACGCCCAGTGCTTCATATTTCATCGTATTAATCCCGATCACTTTGCCATCCATATTGACCAATGGGCCGCCACTGTTCCCTGGATTGATCGCTGCATCGGTTTGAAGCAATTTGTACGAAGCATCAACAGCACGATTCACACCGCTAATAATGCCAGATGTTGCTGAATTACGTAGGGATAGTGATAACGGTGTACCAATAGCCACTACTTGTTCACCGACTACCGGTTGCTCTTTACTGGATACAAATGATGCTACTTTCAGGGAAGTGGCATTGATTTTGATAATAGCTAGGTCACTGACGGTATCGCTGTAAATTTCTTTCACCAGATACGTTTTACTGTTTCCTTTGGCTTCTGATGTGATTACTTTAGCTCCAGGTTCCATACTGTCAATCACATGGGCATTCGTTACAATCCAACCGTCTGATGAAATAATAACACCAGAACCGAAAGCGATGCCTGTTCCGCCCGGCTCTTCGCTTTCAGAACCACCTTCCGAAGCGATAGCTTCAGCTGTAGGGGTACCTACAATACCTACTACAGAAGGAGAAATACGAGCAATAATTTTAGAAATATTACTTGTTGTAGAAGCTGCAAACTTTGGAGAGGAATATGTATAACTTGAAGCGTCGCTTGTATCCGATGCCCATACCGATTGTTGTGTCGGTAACATCAACACAGAAGTTAATAATACAAGTGCAGGTAATTTGGATCGGGATAATTTCAAATTCATCCAGCCTTTCTATAGTTGCGTATATGTTCCTGTAAAATTGTCATTTTGTAGGAAAAATAGTCTGATTCCAATGTAGCATATGCACAGGTATGACACAATTGCCATGAAGAACTATCTTTGCATATTCATTGGTAAATATAAGGATATTTAGGCAAAAACAAGCCAGTACATCTGAATACATCGAACTATTCAACATGTACTGGCTATTATTGCTACTGCTAATGTTACACCTGACTGCTCTCTAACTCGCGACTACGCTGTGTATCTCGTTCCAAAATAGGTTTGAGATAATGACCTGTATACGAATTCTTCACCTTCACCAGTTGTTCTGGGCTACCTGATGCTAGAATCGTACCACCACCACTACCACCTTCTGGACCAAGATCGATCAAGTAATCTGCTGTTTTGATTACATCCAGATTATGCTCAATCACCAGTACGGAATCACCGGAATCGACCAGACGATGAAGTACGGTTAATAGACGATCAATATCGTCTACATGTAGTCCTGTTGTTGGCTCATCTAAAATATAGATCGTTTTACCTGTGCTACGACGATGAAGTTCAGAAGCCAATTTCACCCGTTGTGCTTCACCACCGGATAATGTAGTTGCCGGTTGACCTAGCTTCACATAACCTAGACCTACATCAAACAACGTCTGCATTTTACGCTGAATACGCGGGATGTTTTGGAAAAAGTCTACGCCGTCTTCTACGGTCATTTCAAGCACATCAGAGATACTTTTGTTTTTGTATTTCACTTCAAGGGTCTCACGGTTATAACGTTTGCCTTTACAAATTTCGCAAGGAACATACACGTCTGGTAAAAAGTGCATTTCGATTTTGATAATACCGTCTCCACGACAAGCTTCACAGCGTCCACCTTTAACGTTAAAGCTAAAGCGACCTTTTTTGTAACCACGTACTTTGGCTTCATTGGTCTGAGCGAACAGATCACGAATATCATCAAATACGCCTGTATACGTTGCTGGATTGGAACGTGGTGTACGACCGATAGGAGATTGATCGATATCTACTACTTTATCGACATGCTCTAATCCACGAATTTCACGATATTCACCTGGACGAACTCTAGCTTTGTTAAGATCGCGAGCTAGTGTTTTGTATAGAATCTCATTTACTAATGTTGATTTACCAGAACCGGATACGCCTGTAACAGCTGTAAATAATCCAATTGGAAATTTAACATTTACATTTTTAAGGTTATTTTCTTTGGCTCCGCGAATCTCTAACCAACGATCACTTGCTTCGCGGCGCTTCGCAGGTACAGGAATAAATTTGCGACCACTTAAATATTGACCTGTCAATGAATCAGGATGTGCCATAATCTCAGCAGGTGTTCCTTCTGCAATCACATGACCTCCATGAATCCCTGCACCTGGTCCAATATCAATAATATGATCTGCCGCCATCATGGTGTCTTCATCATGCTCAACTACGATTAACGTATTTCCTAGATCACGCATATGCTCTAATGTGTGAATCAAGCGATCATTATCCCGTTGATGTAATCCAATACTTGGCTCATCGAGAATATAAAGTACACCGGTCAGACTGGAACCGATCTGCGTCGCTAGACGAATACGCTGTGCTTCACCACCAGATAATGTTCCTGCTGCACGTGCCATCGTCAAATACTCTAGTCCTACATTCACTAGGAATCCTAAACGACTGCCGATTTCTTTCAAAATCAAGCGAGCAATACTTTGCTCTTTTTCGCTCAATACTAGATTTTCAAAAAAGGTAGTTGCTTCACCAATTGGCATCGCTGTTACTTCAGAAATATTCACCTTATTGACAGTAACCGCAAGAATTTCTTTTTTCAAACGATTGCCTTTACATACCGGACAAGGCTTCGCACTCATAAATCCTTCGATATATTCGCGCATACTATCTGAAGATGTATCTTTGTAACGACGTTCCAAATTATGAATAATACCTTCGAACAAGACTTGAGCTTCTTTTTTCTGTCCAAAGTCACTTTCATAACGGAAACGAATCTTTTGTCCATCTGAACCTTTTAAAATAATATTGATCTGCTGTTCTGTTAACTCAGACACAGGTACATCGATCGGAATTTTGTAATGTTCACAGACTGATTTGAGAAATTGCGGATAATAGTTCGATAATCCACCGCTCCATGCTTGAAAAGCACCTTGATCGATCGTTTTACTTTTATCTGGAATTAACAGATCAGGATCGACCACCATACGTATACCTAACCCATCACATTCCGTACAAGCTCCAAACGGGCTGTTAAACGAAAACATACGTGGAGATAACTCTTCCATACTGAATCCACAGATCGGACAAGCAAAATTCGAACTAAAACGAAGTTCTTCTTTGTCGATAATATCTACTAGCAATTGACCGCCAGACATTTTCAAAGCCATCTCAATTGAATCTGCTAGACGAGCTGCTACATCTTCTTTGACTACGATACGGTCAACTACCACTTCGATCGTATGTTTTTTATTTTTTTCCAGTTGAATATCTTCTGATACATCTCTAATCTCACCATTGACACGAGCACGTACAAAACCTTGCTTGGAGATTTCAGAGAAAATGCTTTTATGTTCACCTTTACGTCCAGAAATAACAGGTGCCAAAATCTGTAGACGTGTACGCTCAGGATATTCCATAATACGATCGACCATTTGCTCTACCGTTTGTGAAGTGATCTCAACTCCATGCACAGGACAATGAGGATGACCTACACGTGCAAACAAAAGACGCAAGTAATCATAAATTTCGGTAACTGTCCCTACAGTAGAACGAGGGTTACGACTTGTTGTTTTCTGATCAATCGATATCGCAGGAGATAGTCCTTCAATCGAATCGACATCCGGTTTCTCCATTTGTCCCAAAAACTGACGAGCATATGCAGATAATGATTCGACATAACGACGTTGACCTTCTGCATAAATCGTATCAAATGCAAGTGAAGATTTCCCTGATCCACTTAACCCTGTTAATACAACAAAGCTATCGCGAGGGATACTAATATCAATATTTTTGAGATTATGCGCTCGTGCGCCTTTAACCTCGATAAATTTGTTTGCCAAATAATCCAACCTCCAAGTCCGGTGCTTCCGGAGTAATTGCTACACTTCTGTATATCAACATCTCTAGTTGAGCATGTATCGAATTTAGCTACAAGCTATGATAAAGGTTGCCAAACATCACTGCATCAAGCACAGGATATTTAACAACCTTCATTATTTATCTATTAAATAATTGATGATCGCCAACGATATCGATCTGTTATTAACTATAACTATTTGTTATTCAGCTTTCAGTTCAAGCACTGCATCTCGAAGTTCAGCAGCACGTTCAAACTGTAGATTTTTGGCTGCTTCTTTCATTTCCAGTTCAAGACGACTAATCAATGCTTGACGATCGCGTTTGGAAAGTTTTGTTTTGCCGATCTCTTCCATATAACTTGCTTTACCTTCAGCCACTTTGGTCGCTTCGATAACATCACGTATTTTTTTACGGATCGTTTGCGGCGTAATGCCATGTTCCTCATTATAAGCAACCTGAATACTACGACGACGCTCTGTTTCGAAGATCGCTTTTTGCATCGAATCGGTTATACGATCGCCATACATAATGACTCGACCATCCGAGTTACGTGCGGCACGACCAATGGTCTGAATCAACGAACGCTCTGAACGCAGGAATCCTTCTTTGTCTGCATCCAATATCGCTACCAGAGATACTTCAGGCAAATCAAGTCCTTCCCGGAGTAAGTTAATTCCGACAAGCACATGGAATGTACCTAGACGTAGATCACGTAAGATCGACATCCGTTCCAGTGTTTTGATATCCGAATGCAGATACCTAACTTTGATTCCTATTTCTTTGAGATAATCGGTTAAATCTTCTGACATTTTCTTCGTCAGGGTCGTTAACAGTACCCGTTCATCACGCTCAATACGTAACCGAATTTCTCCAATAATATCATCGATCTGTCCTTTGGTTGGACGCACTTCAATGATCGGATCAAGTAGTCCGGTTGGACGGATAATCTGTTGTGTCATTTCTTGACAGTGTTCCAGTTCATAAGGACCTGGTGTCGCAGATACGAACACAATCTGATTGATTTTATCTTCAAATTCTTCGAATTTCAGTGGACGATTATCAAGCGCAGATGGCAGACGGAATCCATGATCTACCAGAACATTTTTACGTGCCTGGTCACCATTATACATCGCTCTAATCTGCGGTAATGTCACATGAGATTCATCGACAACGATCAACATATCGTCAGGAAAATAATCCATTAATGTATAAGGAGTATCTCCACGTTCACGGAAAGTAAGAGGACCAGAGTAGTTCTCAATCCCGGAGCAGAAACCAACTTCTCTCATCATTTCAAGATCATAATTAGTACGTTGCTCTAAACGCTGTGCTTCTAGCAACTTACCTTGTTCATTTAACACTTTGAGGCGCTCTTCGAGTTCACGTTCGATATTTTTAAGTGCTACTTTGAGTGTCTCTTCTTTGGTAACAAAGTGAGATGCCGGGAAAATAGCAATATGTTCACGTTCACCGACTAATTCGCCTGTTAATACATCAATCTCAGTGATACGTTCAATCTCATCACCAAACAATTCGATACGAACTGCTTGTTCTCCGCGTGAAGCAGGGAATATCTCAATGACATCACCACGTACACGGAAAGTACCCCGTACAAAGTTAATATCGTTACGTTGATACTGAATATCCACTAAACGAGATAGGATTTCATTACGTGACTTCTCCATACCTACACGCAGTGATAATAACAAACCGCCGTAATCTTGCGGTGAACCCAGACCATAAATACAAGATACACTCGCTACGATAATAACATCACGACGTTCAAACAATGAACTGGTCGCGGAGTGACGTAATTTATCAATCTCTTCATTGATACTGGAGTCTTTCTCAATATACGTATCTGAAGACGGAATATACGCTTCCGGTTGATAATAATCATAATAACTTACAAAATAATCGACTGAATTGTTCGGGAAAAAGTCTCTAAATTCCCCTGCTAATTGAGCCGCTAGTGTTTTGTTATGTGCAATAACCAGTGTAGGTCGTTGCAACTTGGCTATCACTTGTGCCATTGTAAATGTTTTACCTGTTCCGGTTGCCCCGAGAAGAGTCTGATACTTTTCTCCTCGTTCTATACCTTTCACCAACTCATCTATCGCTTGAGGCTGATCGCCTTGAGGAGAGAATTCCGACTGTATTTCAAATTTCTTGGAGCTGACAACAATATCATTCATTGCCCTGCATCACCCTATCGTCTAAAATATAAATTACACATGCCCGATAATAACAAAAGAGACCGTTAATCAAAGTGCCGAATACATTATACTTTACCCAACATGTACGATGGTGGCACACCATGAATTGACGAATCTCATTTTTGGTTAATTATTCTATAATAAGTTGTCTGTAGATTATCAGTTCTATAGCACAGCAAAAATATACCGCTATAGGAATGTTTGTTCTTATATTATACTCCTCCTACTGCGTTTATGCAATTGAAACACGACTGAAATTTTAACTTTTTTCATGTAAATCGTTATAGTTACGGTTATTCCCCATACCCAGAACAGGAGATGAATGAATGGATTTAACAACGATTATCGGGATTATTGCAGGGCTTGCTGCATTGATTGGGGGCTTTTTATGGGAAGGCGGCGATGCGAGTGGGCTAGTTCAAGGTGCTGCGGCATTGATCGTATTTGGAGGAACCGCTGCGGCTGTTGTAATCAGCTTTCCATTAGCACGATTAAAAAAAATTCCGCGTGCGATTGCTTTCACCTTTTCAACAGGTGGTACTGATAATGAGCAATTGATTGAAGATATTGTTAATATGTCTACACATGCACGCCGGGCAGGTGTACTGGCTCTTGAGCCTCAAGCTTCTTCTCATGATAATCCTTTTCTACGAGAAGGTATTCAGCAAGTAGTCGATGGGACAGATCGTGAAGTGATTCAACAAATTCTAGAACTTGAAATGACCAAAACAGAATTAGAACATGAACAATATGCTAAAGTGTTCGATTCTGCTGGTGGGTATGCACCTACGATGGGGATTATCGGTACCGTTATGGGTCTTATCCAAGTATTAGGTAGTCTTAGCGAACCTACCGGATTAGGCGGATCGATTGCTGTTGCTTTTACAGCGACTTTGTATGGTGTTGCTAGTGCCAACCTTATCTTTTTACCGATCGCTTCCAAAATCCGTTCTCGTAGCGAGCTTGATATTCAAACGATGGAAATGTTATTAGAAGGCGTATTATCGATCCAAAATGGCGAAAATCCTCAATTGGTACGTAAAAAGTTAGAAACGTTTTTGCCTGAGAACAATGGAAATCTTATTCGTGAAGCTAGAACAGGGGAGGAATAACGATGGCACGTTATTCTCGGCGAGGTAAAAAAGGCACTGGACATAATCAGCAAGATCGTTGGCTGATTACCTACGCTGATTTAATTACGTTGTTACTGATCTTCTTTGTTGTGATGTATTCAGTAAGTCATGTAGATACTGCCAAGTATCAGGTGCTAACCGATTCATTACAGCTTACTTTCCAAAGCGATAATTCGATTCTAGATGGCGGTAAAGGTATCACAGGAACCGCTGGTAAAAATACAAGTAACGGCGGTTCTACTTCGACCAGTAATCAAGCAGGCAATGCAGGCGGTAAAGATACACAAAGCGGCGCAACTACACTGACTAATCGCGAAGAAGCTTTTCGTAAGCAAGAAAGCGAATTAGCGAATCTAATGAGTGTGATCCAAAAGTATGTCAAAACCAATAATCTAGGCAATCAAGTCGTCGTCGCTGACAAGCCGCAAGGGATCTCTATTACACTCAGTGATCAATTTTTATTTAACGAAGGTCAAGCGAATCTCAAATCACCTTCACTAGCAACACTTGCACAATTATCTAGCTTATTCCAATCTATTGATACGACAGTCAGTATTGAAGGACATACCGATAATTTACCTATTGTGAATGCCTCACGTTATCAAGATAACTGGGAATTGTCGGGCGCACGTGCCTTGTCTGTTCTGCGTTATTTTATTGATACTAAAGGATTAGACAAATCGAAGTTTCAATATGCAGGTTATGGAGATACACGTCCAACCGCAGATAATTCAACAGCAGCAGGCCGTCAAAAAAATCGCCGTGTAGAAATTATCGTTTTACGTCAGTTGCAAGACTAATAGGAGCGATTAAGTAATAGCATTCGTATTTTCAATACCATGTGATAGGTAGGCTTTAATACTAAGATGTAACTGTTAAGTTTGAATTCAAAAAAAGCACTCAAGTGTATCTACTCATCTGCTGATCGAGAGTACACTTGGGTGCTTTTTATAGTTTATCATTTATTGTAGGCTGATATTCAAATACCTACTTATGTTGTAAAGCAATGACTCTTCCTAACACTACAGCACTGAATAGTACTCACTTACGGCGTGGACGCTTGGGTAATCCATGCTTTTCGATATACTCGGGAGTCAATTCAATCGGCTCTTCAGGCACCTCTGTTTCCGTAGACAGATTGCTTTCTAGCAATAATATCGCATCCGCTTCCTGATAACTGTTGTTCAACTTGTGTACACGAGGTTTGGTGACCAGATGCCAGACCGATAAACGCTGAATATCTGGAGAGATAACAGCTTGATCATCCGGTGCAAAAATCATGCCTAACTGATGATGATCCCCTGCATAGATCGCTCGTTGTAGAAATTTACTTTCGCCCTGAATATTTAATATTTCCAATTTGCAAAAAGCTGGATTGATTCGTAATGCCGCATGTAATGATTGTGGATCTTGAATCAACTGTCCATTCACTTTATATACACTTTCCCCTGCGGTAATACCTAACTCTGCCGCCGGGCTAGCTGGGATAACATCTAGTATTTTGAGTCCCCGTAATCCACGAATAAATAATGGGCTCTGTTGCGACTCTTCTCGTCTACTCACATACATAATCCATTCACGTAAAATTACTGCTATCACTAATGCAGGGATAGCGATAGGCGCCCACCACAGTGCCAAAGCCGCAAGTACGATCATAATAAAGCTACTCTGTAATAATCGCTTGGCTATCGCATTCACTTTGACTTGTGGCAAATGGGTCTGTGTTAATATACTGCAACCGATCATCACCGGTAATGCTGTTAAAGATACACCATTTATCCATGACTCTGCTCCATGAAGCGGTGTCCATGGCAGAACAAGACCACCGGTGGAAGGGATAAATAACCATAAAGGAATCGGCCAGAATGCTTCTATTGCATAGGCCCCTACAGGCTTACCACGCTTGCCTTCAATGACAACTGGAGAAGAAAAGCGAGTGGCTTGCATACGGAATAATACTGCTTCAATCAATTGTAACAATACCGAGATGGCTAACAATCCAGGCAAATCTACATTGCGAATACTCTCTATCACTTGCCCGATAAAACCTGTAGGTTGCCATGACGGTAAAGAGAGCAGCACCATATAAATGATCGTAAGTACAGCCAAAGCCATCGTTATATGAGCATAACGTAGACGGAATACGGATAATAGAATCAAAATTGTTCCTATACACCAGGTAACTTCTGTCTGTATATGTATACCTATAAATGCCATCGCAATCGATACCAGTAATCCGACAATCATTCCTGTAATCACTGTACGTAATACACGACCTGCATAGACATAAATACGAATATTAAATAATTTACGTTCAAGAATACCTTGACGTCTGTAATGCAACAAAACACCGATCAAAAATATATAATAAAAAGGCTGTGTTAATAGCGCCCCTAAAGCCCCGCCTATCATACGGAGTGCCTCACCTAACACGTTCAACGGTTGCCACTCTCCTTTGCCATCTATCTTTCTTTCATAGAAATCGTACCATCAAATCCTACTTGGACTCAACTCTCTCTATTCTACATAAAAAAAGAAGGCTATAACAGCCTTCTTTTTGGAAATACATATGAACATAGGAGTGTTAGCTTTAAATTATTTGGTATTCGCTGTAGAAATTTGCTTTTCAACCCCAGCAATCGCTTTGTTCATTTGAACATCATATTGTGGGTCTTGAATATGCTTCACTAATGCAATCTCAAGGGCAGTTGCTGTTTTCTCATCAATCGCACCTGTCACCGTCAGCTTTTGCTTAGTCTGGAATGATTTCACTGCACTCTCGGTATCACGATCAAAATAACCGTCTTTGCGATCGACACTGTAACCAAGGCCATCTAACATAATTTGAGCACTCTTAATATCGCTATTGTTCATATCATATTTGAGTGTTTTTTCTTTGTTGATTGGAGTCACGGTAAAGTAATCAGGCGGAGCGATTTTCACATCCGGTTTGATTCCTTTTTTATGAATCCAATCTCCATTTGGAGTCAACCATTTAGCAATCGTAATTTTGATTAAACTACCATCGTTAAAGATATTGTCCATACTTGTCTGCACAGTACCTTTACCATACGTAGTCTCACCATATAATGTCGCACCCGCAGATTGCTTCAACGCACCTGCTAGAATCTCAGAAGCACTTGCGCTACCACCATTTGTTACCACAGCAATCGGATATTTAACACCTTTACCTGTCGACTTGGTCTCATCACGTTTACCTGCTTTATCTTCGACTTGTACGATCAATTTGCCATTCGGGACAAATTGTTCAGCCATATCAATTACAACAGACAGAACGCCACCTGGATTGTTACGAACATCAATCACAAGACCTTTCATACCTTCGCCTTCAAGCTTTTTGACTTCAGCATCAAAGCGCTCTGCGGTATTCATTGAGAACTGCGTTACGGTAATCACACCGATTTTGTCAGCAGTCATTCTCGAAGTGACTGTCTCGACATCGATATCATCACGAACAATTTTGAACGTTAAATTATTGGAACTGCCTGAACGTTTAATTTCAATCGTAGCCGTTGTTCCTTTTTTGCCACGAATCTTATTCACAGCATCATTTAAGTCCACACCAGCTAGTGATTCGCCATTGATGGATACGATAATGTCTTTCGGGCGTAATCCTGCTTTTTCCGCAGGTGAACCTTTGATCGGCGAAACGATCACGACATTGCCATCTTCTTGCGATACTTCTGCACCGATTCCTGTAAATGATCCTGCGATCGATTCAGAAAACTGAGTCGCTGTCTCAGGAGCCATATAACTGGAATAAGGATCACCTAACGCTTCCATCATCCCATTGATTGCACCATCTACAAGCTTGTTACTATCTACATCTTGGTAATAATTACTTTCAATCAATTTAGCAGCTGTACTGAGTTTGCTCTGTTGTTGATCGCTTAGACCTCCACCGCTAAGTGCAGCGAGTAATCCTTGTCCATTTACAGCATTACGAGCAATTCCTGGCAGACTGGTAAAAGCCAGTGTAAGCACGCTACTTAGCACCATCATGGCAATCACAAGCAGTGCTACGGTGCGTTTTCTCATCATGTGTTACCGCCTCTCTGAGCTTAACGCTATTACAGATAACCCATCGGATCGACAGGCGTATTATTCACACGTACTTCAAAGTGACAGTGAGGGCCTGTAGAGTTCCCTGTAGAACCTACTTCTGCAATCTTCTGTCCTTGACTTACTGTCTGACCTACAGAAACAGCAATACCGCCATCACGAATATGTCCGTATAATGTTTTGATCCCATTTCCATGATCGATAATAACTGTATTTCCGTATCCATTTTGCCATTGCGCAACGACTACCGTTCCACCTTGAGCAGCATGAATATCGGTTCCTTGTGGAGCTGCAAAATCGACTCCTGTATGCAATTTGTATACCCCTTGAATCGGGTGATTACGATATCCGAAAGGAGAAGAAATACGCGCACCATTCACCGGTAGACCCATACTTCCATTGCCGCTACCTTGATATCCACCTGTACTTGGTGGAGTATAACCGCCACCATCATCAGACGATGGAGGATTGTTGGCTGCTGCTTCTGCTCTTGCTTGAGCTTCTGCTGCCGCACGGGCCGCCGCTGCTGCTCTTTCTTGTGCTTCTAGTGCTGTTTTCTCCTGATAGAGAGAAGCACGTTTGTCTGCTAAATCCCATAACGCTTGTTCTTGCTCGGATGTGATATCATCCGCATTCTCAATCTGTGTGTTGTATTTAGAAATGAGTACTTGTTTTTCATTTTCTTTTGCATCTAATTCGCCTTTACGCTCTGCTTTTTCAGCGTATAGACTTTTCGCTTTCGCATACGAAGCGGTTAATTTTTTCTGTGTCACGATTACGAATTGTTTGTCTTTTTCATGTTGAGCCAAGATGTCCTGATCCTGGTCTACAATCATACGCAATGAATCCGCACGTTCTACAAAATCGGAAAAGTTCGTTGAAGCCATTAACACATCCATATAAGAGATTAATCCGTCGGTATACATCATTCGTACACGAGTATCAATCATACCTTCACGAGCATGAATACGTTCTTTGGTTTCAGCCAAATCTTTTTTCGCCTGACGAAGACCTGATTCCGTTTGTGAAATATCACTAGAAACGCGAGCCAACTGACTGCTCACTTCATTGATCGCTTGCAATACTTTACCTAGATCTTTTTGTGTTCTAGCTTTCAGCATTTGCGATTTTTTCTTTTGAGCAGCAGCTTTTTTCTTCTGTTGGGCTGCTTCCTGTGCTTTTTTCTCCACAGCATTTAATTGACTCTGGATATCACTAACCGATTTGGCGGCGTGTACTTGTTGTGGTTGGATCACTGAGACTGCCAATAAAATAACAGCCATAACTGATGCGACTTTTTTCAACTTTTTCTCCCCATCCTTTTACCATTTGTAGGTTTTTGAAACAGTCGTTTTCCGGCGTTCAGCACTTGCATCAAGTATGATTATCGGCAATGTTTTGCAGATATCTTAGCTTTTTTTGCATATTTACGAAAATAATTTATTTTATACTTTGAGAAAGCGACGAATCGAGAGTGTACTGCCCCATATTCCGATCAATACTCCAAGTCCTAGTAGTAAACTGCCCAATAACGGCCAGATTTGCTGTAAAGGAATCAAAGTGATCACAGACGCTATTCCGAATGAACGAACCGAAGCGGCTACTAATTGCTGATACCCTATAAATAAAATAGCGATCGTTACGAGTGAACCAATACCGCCTAACAATGCACCTTCAATAAAGAAAGGCCAGCGTATAAACTGATTGGTGGCTCCCACTAACTTCATAATACTAATTTCACGACGACGCGCGAGTATAGTTACTCGAATCGTATTCGCTATTAAGAACATGGCCATCAATCCAAGAGCAGCAACCAGAATTAGACCAATATTGCGGATCAATGCTGTCACTTTGAACAACGTCTGTACTGTATCTCCACCATACCGAACTTTAAGGATAGGTTTTTCAGGATGTTCTTTATTTAATGCTTCTATCTTCTGAGCGACAAAAGGAACGGTAGTTGGTTCAATAACTTGGATACGTAAAGCATCAGGCAATGGATTATTATCCTGCGCATACCCTTGCAAGAATGATTCTCCACCTTCACCTAGACGATCACGTAATTCTTGTAACCCTTGCGCTTTGGGAACAAATGTAACGGTACTCACTTCTGTCATAGCGCTGATCTCTTGTTGCAACTCTTGCCGTAATGATTGATCGACATTAAGTTCCAAAAAGACGTTGATCTCTACTTCGCTATCTGCCTGATCGGCAAGTTGATTCACATTCAAAACTAACAAAATAAATACACCCAAAATAAACAGAGACACAATAATAGAGGTGATCGATGCAACTGACATCCACCCGTTGCGGAATACGCTTCTAAAACCTTCCCGCAAGTGTCGCAAGAAGGTATTAAAATTCATAACCGTACTCCCCTCTAATCTGATCTCTGACGATCATACCGTCTTCGATCGCTAATACCCGACGACGCATCGAATTAACAATATCTCTGTTATGAGTAGCCATAATAATCGTTGTTCCGCGGAAATTAATTTCGTCTAGCAATTGCATAATCCCATATGAAGTCTCAGGATCAAGGTTTCCTGTAGGTTCATCCGCTATAATCACAGCTGGATTATTGACGATTGCGCGTGCAATAGCTATCCGCTGTTGCTCACCACCGGACATTTGTTCAGGGTAACGCCCTGCTTTACTTTGAAGCCCTACCAGATCAAGTACTTCCATTACCCGCTTTTTCATTAATTTTCGCGGCGTTTCAATAACTTCCATTGCAAAAGCAACATTATCGTAAGCTGTTAATTTCGGTAGTAGACGGAAATCTTGAAAAATAACTCCGATATTACGGCGCAACAGTGGAATCTTACGCTGTTTTAATTTGCCTAAATTAAATCCATTTACAGAAATTTGACCTTTTGTTGGTGTTTCTTCACGATACATTAATTTCATAAAGGTAGACTTACCCGCACCCGAAGGACCGACCACATATACAAATTCATTGCGATCAATCTTCACAGATACACCTTGAAGAGCATGAGCTCCATTCGGATAAGTTTTCCAGACATCCTGCATTTCTATCAAATTATCACTTCCTAAATAATCAGATCATTCACCTTATCATAGACAACATTTTGTTATCAGAGATGATGTCTGAATGGTTTTGTTGATTGCATGTGGTACATGGTATTTAGACTCACCATTTCTTCTTATACGGTTACTATTCGTTTTCACAGACAACATTAAGTATAGGTAGGTTGGTTCTTATCAAGTAAACCAATATACGATTAGGTACTTTGTACTGGATGTAGCAAAACACCATATGTTTGAAAGACAGATTCAACAATCTCTATTGTAACAAATTCGTTACCATTTGAGTACTATAATAACTCGAAAATCACTCCATAATCAAAAAAGCCTGAAATCAGCGCAATGCTGAAATCAGACTTTCTTCTGCTAACGTCCTTCAAAAGCGGTTCCATCTCAGACTGACCTGAACATGAACGATCTTTTTTGGGTTTGTTATGGATACCTGCTATGACTACTTTGTATTGCAATCACGTTATTACTTACTTTTGAGTAGGTTTATTCGTTTGAAGAGCACGTTCTTTACCCATACAGGAAACAGCGATAAGTGCTCCAATAGCTGGTAAGACTGCCCACATAAATGTACCTGCAATCGAACTTGTTAATGCTACCTGAATCATCTCAATCACCTGAGCTGGCAAATGAGATTTGATATCATCGGATAGCAAGGCACGCGGATCAAGCTGAGTCAGATCAAGTCCTGCTGGTAATGCACTTTCACCACCACTCTGATTTATCCCTGCTTCTAATTGATTGCTTAATAAGCTACGTTGGATCAATCCAAATATCGTAACACCCAGTGCCATTCCCAGAGAACGAACAAATGTTAATGTAGAGGTCGCTGCTCCGCGTTGACGGAAATCAAAGTTCTGAATTCCGCTGATATTCAGAACTGAGAAAGAAAATCCAATTCCGAAGCCTGCTGTAGCTAGATACAGATACAATAGTAATGCAGGTGTATCCGGTGTAATGCGGCTTAACAATGCCATCCCCAGTACAAATAAAAATCCAGAGATCATCATAATTCGGCGGAATGTTAATTTATTTACCAGTATCCCGCCAAGCATCGCTGCAATCACAGACCCGATCGTCATCGGCATTAGAGTAAGCCCTGAATTGACCGCTGTCCCACCGCTTACCCCTTGGATATAAATCGGAATATAGAGCGCTACTGTAATAAAAGCAGCTCCATAGAAAAAAGCGGCTAATGTACTGCTACTGAACAGTCGATCTTTGAACATCGGAAATGAAATAATAGGTTCTGCGGCTTTCTGTTCTGCAAAAATAAATCCGATCAGCAATACCACAAAGCTTGCAAACAATCCTAAAATCACACCTGAATTCCAAGCATACGTATCTCCGCCTAGTTCTAAAGCGAACATCAAGGACACGACAGCTCCGATCAATAACGCTGCGCCCCACCAATCGATTTTTTGCTTCGAACGTTCCATAGATTCATGATAAAAAATCATAACCAATAGAAACGAAACAATCCCAAACGGAACATTGATATAGAACACCCAGCGCCAGTTCATATATTGGGTAATATAAGCGCCTAACAGTGGGCCAAATAAACTGGACATACCAAATACAGCGCCCAGCAAACCTGTCATTTTACCGCGTTTTTCCGGTGGGAATGTATCGAATACAATCGTAAAAGCAATCGGTACCAGCGCACCGCCACCAATCCCTTGAATCGCTCGATAAATACTAAGTTGTACGATCGAGTCTGCTGTACCACATAAAATAGAACCAAGCATAAAGACAACAACACCAAAAATAAAAAATCGCTTACGACCGTACATATCCGATAGTTTACCGAAAATAGGTGTACCTGCGAGTGAAGCGACCAAGTATGCTGAAGTTACCCATACAAATTGATCAAATCCTCCAAGATCACCTACAATCGTCGCAATCGCTGTAGCTACGATCGTATTATCAATCGCCGCAATAAAAATACCGAGCAACAACCCTGCAACGATCCAGCCTGTTTTTGAAGCTTTTTGACTTTTTCCAGCAACAGACGCTGACATACACTCACTCCTTTGTCGTAATCATAACATGATCTTTCTGCAAAGCATCGATCAGTTACTGACCCGTTGGTCACAATGGAATTAGTATAGCATATATTGCGTTTAAGATGCCAAACCATAGTTATATTTACAAAGTAACTCCGCTTTTAAATATCGCAAGTTCGCGGAATTTATTTTTCTCATTATTCACCCAGCGACCACTGGCAACTTCAATAATGTAATCAATAAAATCTTGTAATCCGTCTTCTATCGTTACATCTTCAACCAGTGTGCCTGCATTATAATCGATCCAATGCGGTTTGTTCGCAAATAAAGGGGAATTGGTAGACACTTTCATCGTAGGTACAAATGAACCGAAAGGTGTTCCTCGTCCGGTAGTAAAAATCACCAGCTGACAACCTGCTGCCGCCAGTGCAGACGAAGCTACCAGATCATTGCCCGGTGCACTTAACAAATTCAGTCCACGTGTCTGCAATCGTTCTCCATATAATAGAACATCTTGTACAGGCGAAATGCCTGACTTTTGCGTACAACCCAGTGATTTATCTTCTAATGTTGTAATTCCTCCTGCTTTGTTACCAGGAGAAGGATTTTCATAGACAGGCTGTTTGTAATCCATAAAATATTGCTTGAAATCATTAATCAGATGTACGATTTTGCCAAATACTTGTTCGTCTGCTGCTCGTTCCATCAATATCTGTTCTGCGCCGAACATTTCTGGCACCTCGGTCAATACTGTTGTCCCGCCTTGCGCCGCCATATAATCTGATAATTTGCCCAATAGTGGATTCGCTGTAATCCCTGATAATCCATCCGAACCACCACATTTCAGTCCGATTTTAAGATCGGATAAAGGAATATCTTCTCGATGATCACCCTGTACATGGGCAAATATCTCTTTAAGTAGTTGTACACCTGCTTCTACTTCGTCTGATACCATTTGAGAGACAAGGAATTTGACCCGATGTTCATCGTATTCACCAATCGCTACTTTGAATTGATCCATTTCATTATTTTCGCATCCCAGTCCAAGTACAAGTACACCACCTACATTCGGATGCTTGACCGCATCTGCCAAAATAGTACGTGTATATTGATGATCATCCCCTAGCTGAGAGCAACCATAGCTGTGTTTGAGTACTAATGTATTTTCAAAAGGAGCGATATCACCTACTTCACGCTGGAACTCGCTTAGAATCAATTCGGCGATTCCGTTCACACAGCCCACAGTAGGTACGATCCATAATTCATTTCGAATTCCTACATCCCCATTGCTACGTCGATACCCTTGAAAAGTACGATTCTCAAGCGTATACGGATTGAATAGTGTTTTGGGATGGTAATGATATTCTTCGATACCGGTTAGATTGGTTTTGGCATTATGCGTATGAATATGACTACCTGCTATAATCGGTTGAATCGCATGTCCGATCGGATAGCCGTATTTGATAATATGTTGATTGATCTCGATAGGTTGAAGCGCAATCTTATGCCCGCGGGCGATATCTTCTGTAACTGTAATCTGTTGCTGCAAAGCGGTTGGTGTATCCAGTGTAATCATTTCGCCTTGTTGATAATCACGCAATGCAACGACGACATTGTCATCAGGATGAATCTGTATATATTCAAGCATGGTTAATTATGCCTCCTCATAAGATGTATCTATCCACTGATTTGTACTGTGTATCCATTAAGAAGTAGGTGTTGCAGAATGATCCATCAATGCTTGCAAAGCAACGACAATGCCTTGATGTTGAATACGATACAGATCGTTCGTCACTTGCTCGGTTAAGCCGCTATAATGGTTCAAGTCCATTCCCCAGAAAGATAATTCTCCCAGAACAGCTGTAACGAGCTGATGTAGACTTTGTTGACTGTTATCGCATACTTTCCATAATTCAGCTAACTGTTGTAATACAGCGATATCATCGTTTAACGCAATCGGTTCTCCACTGCGTTCTCCTTTATAAAAAGCGATCAAAGCTGCAAGTGAAAAAACAAGTTTTTGTGGTAATTTGCCTGTCTGTTCGATATAAGCAGTTAGTGTTGGTAGATCGCGCGTTTTGAATTTGGAAATACTATTTAGTGAAATACTCATTAGAAAATGTTGTACATACGGATTACGGAACCGTTCCATTACAGCCGCAGCAAATTGCTCTAGCTCTTCTGCTGGCAAATCCAACGTAGGTATAATCTCATCCTGGATCAATGATCGTACAAAAGCGCCAGTCACCGGATGATCGACCGTCTCTGCAACTGTATTTAGACCATACAGATAAGCAACAGGGGTCATAGCGGTATGAGCACCATTCAAAATACGTACTTTACGCGTACGATACGGAGCCATATCTTCTACGACTTTGATATGCAAACCTGCTTGGGCAAACGGTAATTCTTGCTCAATCCAAGACGGCCCTTCGATCACAAGTAAGTGAAATGGTTCACCTACTACAACAAATGAATCTTCATATCCAAGCTCTGCTGTAATCTCATGCATACGCTGTTTGGGATAACCGGGAACAATCCGATCTACCAGACTGCTACAAAATGTATTTGCTTGATGTACCCATGCAACAAATTCAGGCTCTAAGTTCCACAAGTCTGCATATTGCAACACGATTTTTTTTAGTTCATCTCCATTATGATCTATCAATTCACATGGAAGAATAATAAACCCTTTACTTGCTTCTCCATGAAAATGACGGAACCGACGATACAATAGCGATGTTAATTTACCCGGATAACTTTGCTGTGGACGATCTACTAACTGATCTGTTGGATGAAAAGCAATGCCTGCTTCTGTTGTATTGGAAATGATCCAGCGAAGTTCTGGCTGATAGGCTAAAGCTTCATAGGTTTCATAGTGTTCATAAGGATTGATTCCACGTGTTACACACTCAATCACTTCATGTGTCTGAGAAGGCTGTCCATCTTGAATACCTTCTAGATATACCGTATATAATCCATCTTGTTCATTGAGTTGTTCAGCCATCCCTGTAGCTAACGGTTGTACGATAACAACTCCTGCATCAAAGTTTGCTTTTTTGTTCATCTGGTGAATCTGCCAATCGGTAAAAGCTCGCAAAAAATTCCCTTCGCCAAATTGCACTACTTTTTCAGTATAGGTTGTAGCAGGGTATGTGGTTCGGTTCAGTGTGTTCATTATAGATCCTCCTGATCGTTGATTTGTTGAACTGTCTATTGTGAACGAATCTTAGATTTGTTTATGAAGTACTTACTAATGATTATAATTTTATGCACACGTTAACAAAGTGAATTAGATCACAATCTTATTATTTATTAAAAAGAGAATTCCTGCGCGTAGTAAAAAGCTCTGGAATCCTCAATCTATAATCATTGTATTTAGCGAATCGAACGATTTGTAGCTTAAATGATTTATCACGAACGAACTGCTGTTGATTTACGTTGAATCAATTCAGTTTCGACAAAGATCAATTCTTGTTGGGTTTCTTTCTCACGAATCTGTTCTAATATTTTCTCTGCCCCACGCGCGCTAATATCTTCGATCGGACGCTTCACTGTTGTTAACGCAGGATTGGTATACATCGAGAAATTAATATCATCAAAGCCGATAATCGATAAGTCTTGCGGTACTTTCAACCCTTGTTCAAATGCCGCATTCATCGCACCAATCGCCATATCATCATTGGAGCAAAATACAGCGGTAGGTGGTGATGATAATGCTAACAATTGTTGCATCGCTTGATAACCGCTCTCTGTATCGTATTCTCCACTAACAATATATTCTGCTGGAATCGATAATTGACTTTCTTCCAGCGCTTGTAAAAAACCTAATCGACGTTGTTCTGTCGATTTGAAGCTTTTGATTCCTTCTATAATCGCAATCTGCGTATGACCTTGCTCAATTAGAAAATGCCCGGCATGATACGAGCCTTCTTTATCATTAGATACAATATTGACTAAATTCGCATCTGGCAGTAGACGATTGAGGACAACAATTGGAATCTCTTGCTCTAGCACATGATTGATAAAGTCGTTATCAGCTTCACTTTGACTCATCAAAATAATGCCATCAAATCGCTTATGATGAATAGAACTGTAATCCAAATAATCATCTATTCCGCGTACAAATAAATTGTATTCAATCCCGATCACACGATTCACCCCGCGAATCGTAGCGGCAAAAAAGCTACTACTTGTACCATTAGAGATACTGGTAAAAAACAACCCGATCGTATGCGACCGCTGTAACACTAGACTTTTCGCATTATAATTAGGGATATAATTAACTTCTTGCGCAATTTGCATGATTTTACGTTTGGTGACCTCTTTAATAAGAGGGCTATTATTAAGTGCACGAGAAACAGTCGTATGAGAAACATTCGCTAGCTTTGCGATATCTTTAATTGTGGCTGCCATATGCATACCTTCCTTTATTCCAGCTTGTCCAATAGAACAGAATAGAGGATACGATCGTTCCTCTTCTCCTAAGAATAACATATTATGATCTACTCACCATAATACGGATGGTTGCCGGACGCTATGCGATTGTTCTCACTCGTATTTACTCTAAAGGTTGATGACGCAATTGTAATTCTTCAACGATTTGTTCATGCTTTTTATCTGTTAATTTGTACATTAATCCGATAATTAACATCGCAATCGCTAGTGCAATCGCAGGATACAGACAAAGTAATGCTTTGATCCCGATCTGCGTCCCTACTGTCTGCACGACATTCGGTACATAACCAATTACAGCTAGACCTACCCCTGATAAGAAACCGGATAATGATTGTGCCAATTTACGTGAAAAGTTAAACAATGAATAAGTAGTTCCTTCTTTACGTTCGCCAGAAGTCCATTCGCCGTAATCGATAATATCGGATACAAACGCCCATGTAACACCATTCGGAATACTAATACCGATAAAAGCAATACTTGCTAAGATTGTGAAAAGATACACATTCGATGGGGCAATAAAGTTGATTGTATCTGCTACTACACTAATGCCAAGCCCGATCATCGCTGTTTTGCGTTTACCGAATCTTTTTACCAGTTTAGGTAAAAATAACACGCCGATAAAGGAAGAGCCGATAATAATAAAGTTCATATACGCCATTAGTTCCACATTACCAAGATTATATTGAGCAAAATAAATCAACATCGCTGATTTGATATTATAAGCTGAAATGGTAAACACCGTCATTAATACGAGCACTAACAGTGGTTTGTTACTGACAAAGGTTTTGACTACACTGCCGACCGATAATTTTTCAGAAGGAGCTGCCTGACTAATAATCCGTTCTTTGGTTCCGCGGAAGCAGACAATAAAAGCAAGTACTCCAATCACAGACATAATCCCCATAACCACTGGAAATCCTACAGATGGATTAGCAAAATGCACAATCAAAGGCATCACAATAACACTGGTCACAAATAGTGCTCCAAGCGAACCGGCTTGACGGAATGAAGATAACGATGCTCGTTCAATCGTATTCTGAGTGATCGATGCTCCAAGTGAACCATAAGGAATATTAACAAATGAATAGCCGATTCCCCAGATCATATAAGACGCATACGCATAAATTAATTTACCGGTTACCGATAGATTAGGTGAGATAAACGTGAACACTGTAAGAATCGCAAGAATAATACTTCCATAGATCAGATACGGTCTAAATTTACCGTTCTTCCCGATGTTTTTGCGATAATCAATTGATGAACCTACAATCGGATCACAGATCGCTGCAAATAATTTACTGACTAGAAAAATACCTGCTGCTGCGATCGCAGGGATACCGGCAACGTCTGTAAAAAATTTAAGCAGATACAATTGCCCCAGATCAAACATAAATCCGTTCCCAAAGTCCCCCATACCGTATGAAATCTTTTCTTTGAGACTGATCTTGCCGTCAATTACATTTTCTTCTGCTTTGACCCCTTTTAATGTAGCTACTCCCATGTGACACACCCCTTGATTTGATAAAATCAACCGCTTACAATATGGATACGATTTGGCTCCTCTACTACGCGTTGTATACTTATAGCATTCATAATAACTTTGCTATCACATATTCATATATTGTGAAATTAATCACATAATCATTTAAAATAAAGATCGCTTTGACTGCATACGCTAGAACATTACTATAGTAGATCACTTATTCTAGCAGTCAGCCAAAGCGATTTTTGTATCTTTTTATTGCACAGACACTACAGCAGGAAAATTAAAGTACTGCTCTGCATTGGTATAACAAATGCCTTCAACGATACCGCTTAACAATTCCATATCATCAGGAACTTCCCCTTGCTCTACCCATGTTCCTAATAGATCACACAACAGACGGCGGAAATATTCATGACGAGTATACGATAAAAAGCTACGTGAATCGGTTAGCATTCCTACAAAACGTGCTAACACACCCATATTGGCTAACAATTTCATTTGTTCGTGCATACCATCACGATGATCGTTGTACCACCATGCTGTACCAAACTGAATTTTGCCAGCGATTCCACCGCTCTGGAAGCTACCTGCTGCACTAGCTAATACAGGGTAATCATTCGGATTCAGTGAATACAAAATCGTTTTCGGTAATGCTCCTGCCGATTCCATCGCATCTAGTAACGATACTAATGGTTTGGCGATCAATCCATCATTTACGGAATCATAACCGGTATCCGGCCCTAACTTACGGAACATCGATGTGTTGTTGTTACGTAGCGCATGAATATGGAACTGCATCGCCCAATCTAGTTCAGCATACAATTGACTTAAAAATACAAGTGTATACGATTTGTGCTTCGCTTCTTCTTCACTGCTTACTTGTCCTTGCTCTAATACTTTGGTAAAAATCTCATTCACTTCTGCTTGCGTCGCTTCTGCAAAAACAACCGTATCCAGTGCATGGTCAGATACACGTCCACCTGCGGCATGGAAAAAGCGAACTCTTTGCTCAAGCGCTTTCAAAAAGTCATCATAAGTGCGAATATCTGAACCATACACCGCTACTAATTGCTCTAACCACGGACGGAAAGTCGCACGATTAATTTCTAATGCTTTATCCGGGCGGAAGCTTGGCAACACTGCTGTAGAGAAATCGTTCAATCCACGAATCTGTGCATGATAACCAAGATCATCCACCGGATCATCGGTTGTACACACTACAGTTACTTTTGATTTGGTAATCAGATCACGTGCTCCGAATCCTTCTCCTTGTAACTGTTCATTTACTTTTTGCCAGATCTGCGGAGCTGTCTTTTCACTTAATAATTCTTCTACTCCGAAAAAGCGTTGCAATTCAAGATGTGTCCAGTGATACAGTGGATTGCCAATCAATTGCGGTACTGTTCTTGCCCACGCTAGAAATTTGTCATAATCATCGGCATCGCCTGTAATATATTTTTCTTCTACACCATTTGCACGCATAACCCGCCATTTGTAATGATCGCCGTACAACCATGCTTCTGTAATATTTTTAAACGTTTTATTCTCCAAAATTTCTTGCGGACTTAAATGACAATGGTAATCAATAATCGGCATATCTTTGGCTACTTGATGATACAGTTGGATCGCTGTATCACTATGTAACATAAAGTTTTGATCCAAAAATTTAGCAGTCATTGTATTCCTTCCTTTCGTTGATTCAGCAATGTTTATTCATTTTGTTAACGTGAACATTTACAGTCTTATTGTATCTCTTTTTGTAGAATACGCAATAGGATTTCGATATTTTTATTGTTACAGTTATATGAACTAAGAAGTGCTGTTATTGTAACAGATATCACAGCAAAATCATAATCTAGGCACCGAGTCATAGAATAACCACTTATCGTTGATATACAATAATAACAATCCCAATTCAGGAGGTACATGTACATATGAATATCCCAATCGAAGCACCCAAAATTCCTCAGCATTTAGAAACTTTATATGAGCCTTTATACACATTGCAATCCAAAGACGAATTCAGCCACGCCAGAATAGAACATTTCACCATTGATCGTCAGGAAGCACAGCGTGTTTCTTTTGAAAAAACAATCTTTGAACACGTAGATATGATCGAGTCTCATTTAGCTGAAATCGAACTGACCGATGTAATATTTGATCAATGCGATCTGTCTAATATTCCATTTCCTCGTTCATTTGTACATCGTACTGAATTTCGCAACTGCAAATTAATCGGTACCGATTTTGCTCAAAGTCGATTGCAAAATGTTCGTTTTACTCATTGTGTTGCTGATTATTCTGTATTTCGCTTTTCCCAGTTCAAACGTGTTCTTTTTGAAAATTGTTCATTGCTTGGTGCTGATTATTGTTCATCGGTATTTAACTCTGTTTTTTTCGAACAATGTCAATTAGATACAGCGATGCTGTCAGGTACTTCGTTAGATACAGTTGATCTAAGCACCTGTGATTTTACAAGTTTGCAGATTGAGATTGAAGATTTACGCGGATGTATTATATCGCCTTATCAAGCTTCTTCATTTGTAGGGCTAATGGGGCTGGTGATCAAATCGTAATATTCAAAAAGGACAACCAGCATCAGCATGGTTGTCCTTTTTGAGATGACTTTTTTTGAAATGATAGGTTAAAAGCAATAAGAATAGAGAAGAGCAACACGAGACATCATCTATACTCCAACCCATGCTCTATTCTATGCAAAAATTATTAAGCGATTATTCTGCTTTACCTATCGATCATTTATTCTACTGCACATGACCTTCTAGCCATGTTACAGTGTGGGTTAATTTATCTTCAGCACGTTCGATAGCTGCTGCTACCTGTACAGTTGCTGTACCGCCGTATACATTACGTGCATTCACGACAGCTTCTGGTTGCAACACCGCGTAGATACTATCATCGAACAATGGAGAGAAGTTTTGGAATTCTTCCAGTGTTAGATCTAGCAAGTATTTGCCTTCTTGAATACAGTACAAGACCGTTTTACCGATCACTTCATGAGCTTGACGGAAAGGTAACCCTTTGCCTACCAGGAAGTCTGCAATATCAGTCGCATTGGAAAAGTCTTTATTAACCGCTTCACGCATCCGTCCTGTATTCACTTTCATCGTAGCGATCATCGGAGCAAATAATTGAAGTGCACCTTCCAAAGTCGCTACGGTATCAAACATACCTTCTTTGTCTTCTTGCATATCTTTGTTATAAGCAAGCGGTAACGATTTGAGTACGGTTAGTAATCCGATCAGATTACCGTATACACGACCGGTTTTACCGCGTACCAATTCAGCAACATCTGGATTTTTTTTCTGTGGCATAATACTGCTACCGGTACAGAACGCATCATCCAATTCAACAAAGCTAAATTCAGTACTGCTCCATAACACTAACTCTTCACATAGACGAGAAAGATGCGTCATAATTAATGAAGCCCCTGCGAGAAATTCCACAATAAAGTCACGATCACTTACTGCATCCAGACTATTTTCGTAGACTCCATCAAATCCTAGTTGCTCTGCTACATAATGACGATCGATCGGGAAAGTCGTTCCTGCGAGTGCACCTGCACCCAGTGGCAATACATTGATCCGCTTGTAGCTGTCTTTCAGACGATCGATATCACGCTCAAACATCGAGACATATGCCATCAGATGATGAGGGAAAAGGATCGGTTGAGCCCGTTGTAGATGCGTATATCCCGGGATAATCGTATCCATATTGCTTTTCGCTTGTGTAATCAACGATTCTTGTAAAGCATGCAGTAGTCCTGTTAACTCCACCACACGTTTACGCAAATATAAATGCATATCGGTAGCCACCTGATCGTTACGACTACGTCCAGTGTGTAATTTACCACCAACAGCGCCTACTTCTTCGATCAAGTGCTTTTCAATATTCATATGAATATCTTCGTCAGAGACCGAAAATTGAATCTCACCTGCACGAATTTTGTCCAATACTTTGTTCAGTCCGTTTTTGATGATTTCTACATCTTCAGCAGGAACAATTCCGCATTTGCCTAGCATACTTACATGTGCCAGACTGCCTTGAATATCTTCTTCTGCCAAAGCTTTATCAAAATTAATCGAAGCTGTATATTCTTCAACCAGATGATTCGTTTGCTTGGTAAAACGTCCGCCCCATAATTTACTCATATTGGTGACTCACTCTCCTTTATCCGCTTGAGCTGCTTGACGCACACCTGCGCCTACACGTAGACGAAGAGCATTCAATTGGATAAAGCCTGCTGCATCCCCTTGATCATAAGCATTAGTTGGATCAGCTTCCATCGTTGCAATTTCAGGGTTATACAGACTGTATGGACTACTTAGACCTGCTGCAATAATATTGCCTTTGTATAATTTCACACGTACGGTACCTGTTACATTTTTTTGGCTTTCTGTAACAAGCGCTTGAAGAGCAAGACGTTCCGGTGCGAACCAGAAGCCATTGTATACTAGATTGCTATAACGTGTAATTAACGAATCACGCAGACTCATCACTTCACGATCCATCGTTAATGATTCTAATTTGCGGTGAGCTGTGAATAGAATCGTTCCGCCCGGTGTCTCATATACGCCGCGGCTCTTCATACCGACAAAACGGTTTTCCACCATATCGACACGACCGATACCATGTTTACCACCAAGCTCATTCAATTTCTCCATCGCTGCAAGTGGAGTTAATTTTTCTCCATTAAGCGCAACACAGTTACCATTTTCAAATTCCAAATCTAACATTTCTGGTTGATCGGGTGCATCTTCTGGAGACACGCTGAGTAAGAACATATCTTTGTTGCTTTCTGCACTTGCATCAAAGTTCGGATCTTCCAGCACACCACTTTCATAACTAATATGTAGCAAGTTACGATCTGTTGAATATGGCTTCGCTGCTGAAGCTGTGATAGTAATACCATGTTTTTCAGCATACTCAATCATTTCTGCACGTCCCGGGAATTGATCACGGAATGTTTCTAAGCGCCATGGAGCAATAACTTTGATCTCAGGAGCTAGAGCCGCTGCATTCAATTCAAATCGAACCTGATCGTTTCCTTTACCTGTTGCACCGTGAGCGATAGCCATAGCACCTTCAGCACGTGCAATCTCTACCATACGCTTCGCAATCAGTGGACGAGCAATACTTGTACCTAATAGATATTGACCTTCGTATAACGCTCCTGCTTGGAACATAGGATAGATAAAGTCTTCGGCAAATTCTGCACGTAGATCATCAATATAGACTTTGGAAGCACCTGTTGCTAACGCTTTTTCTTCCAATCCATCCAATTCATCCGCTTGTCCGATATCTGCTGTAAATGCGATAATCTCTGCATCGTATGTTTCTTTTAACCATTTCAAAATGATAGACGTATCCAGTCCACCCGAGTATGCAAGTACAATTTTATTTTTAGCCATAGTAATGTGTTCCCTCCATTTTCCTTCTTGTCAAAATCGCAGTTGTTTCTTTCTTTTTTCATCTTCAATGATCTTGCTTTATTGTTCCAAATTCAAATTAACGATAATTATACTTCGTTTTTGTTATCCGATCAAAGCCGCCATAATCGCTTTTTGTGCATGTAGACGATTTTCTGCTTCATCAAAAATGACACTGTTCGGTCCATCGATCACACCTGCACTCACTTCTTCACCGCGGTGAGCAGGAAGGCAATGCAAGAAAATATAATCGGATTTGGCATGACTGACCAATTCTTCATTGACCTGATAATCTTTGAAAGCTTGTTCCCGAATCTTCTGCTCTTCTTCAAAGCCCATACTTGCCCAGACATCGGTATAGATTACATCTGCATCTTGTACCGCTTCTTTCGGATCACGTACGACTTTGATCGTTGCTCCACTTTCAGCCGCTAAGGCTTCGCACTGTTTCACCACTTCAGGATCAGGCTCATAGCCTTCTGGACTAGCTACATACACATCCAGACCTATACGCGCACCACCGATCATCAGCGAGTGTGCCATATTGTTACCGTCTCCGATATAAGCTAATTTCAATCCTTTGAGTTTGCCTTTGCTCTCGACAATCGTCTGGAAATCAGCAAGCACCTGACAAGGATGTCCTAGATCGCTTAGTCCGTTAATCACAGGAATATCTGCATATTTTGCTAGTTCCGTTACATTTTCATGTCCAAACGTACGAATCATAATTCCATCGAGATAACGAGACATTACACGTGCTGTATCAGCGATAATCTCTCCGCGTCCCATTTGGATATCGTTTTTACTCAAGAACAACGCATGTCCTCCAAGTTGGAAAGTACCGACTTCAAAAGATACCCGGGTACGTGTCGAAGATTTCTCAAAAATTAATCCGACTGTTTTACCTTCGAGTGGACGATACGATTCTCCTGCTTTTTGCTTGCGTTTCAATTCTATCGCTAGATCGATCAGAAAATGAATTTCTTCTGCCGTATAATCGCTTAATTCTACGAAATCTTTGCCTTTAAAATGACTAAGCTCTAATGAGCTGTTTTTCGATACTGTATCTGTCATTGGTGTGAACCTCCATCCTTCTATTTATTTACCATTGAGCTGAGTCTGACTATTTACAATCGGCGCATAAGCTTCGATAATCTCTTTAATTCCATTCACTGCTTGATCAACTTCTTCTTTAGTGACCAATAGATTAGGTAACAGGCGAATCACATTAGGTCCTGCTGTAATAAACAACAATCCTTTTTCTTGTCCAACTACAACCAATTCTCCAACAGGCCCATCACATTCGATACCGATCAATAATCCTTTACCACGAATATCTTTGACAAATGGATGATGACCGATCTTCTCTTGTAATTGTTGTTGTAAATATGTTCCCATCGTAGCGGCTTGTTCTACCACATTATGTTCTTGCATCGTTTCGATCGTAGCGATAACAGCGGCTGTAGCTAGAGGTGTTCCTCCAAATGTAGAGCCATGACTGCCTGCGACAAAAGCTTCTTTCAGAAAAGCTTTACCGACCAATGCGCCAATCGGGAAACCACTTCCTAGCCCTTTAGCTAATGTGAAAATATCCGGTTCGATTCCATAATGCTCATAGGCAAACATTTTGCCTGTACGTCCCATGCCTGTCTGTACTTCATCAATAATGAGTAGCAATCCATGCTCGTTACACAGGTCTACAATATGTTGCATAAATTCAGGTTCTACTGGATAGACTCCACCTTCAGCCTGAATCATTTCGATCATAATAGCTGCTGTATGTTCGTTAACAGCTGACTTCAGTGCATCTAGATCATGTAAAGGTACAGTTACAAATCCAGCAGGCAATGGATGGAATCCTTCTTTGACTTTGTCTTGTCCGGTAGCTGTCAATGTAGCTAGTGTACGACCGTGAAATGATTGCCCGAACGTAATAATTTCGTAGCGTTCTTCACCTTTGACTTTTTGTTGATATTTGCGAGCTAACTTGATTGCCCCTTCATTCGCTTCTGCTCCACTGTTACAGAAAAACACTGCATCGCCACAGCTATGATCGGTAATTAATTTTGCAGCTTGCTCTTGATTCGGAATATGAAACAGATTCGATGTATGCCACAGTTGATCCAACTGATTTTTGAGTTTATCAATCACAGCGTCCGGTGCATGACCTAGATTCGTCACAGCAATTCCGCACATGAAATCGAGATATTTTTTGCCATCGGTATCCCACAGATAACTGCCTTTTCCTTTAGCAAAAGCGATAGGATAACGCGCATACGTCGGGAATAAAGAACTTTCAGATTGCTCGGTTTGTGTTGGTTGTGCAGATTGACTGCTGATCGGATTAGCCATGCTGGTCACGCTCCTCATAATTAGTGTGTGATTTGAAAAACGAATGAAAATGGGGAGATATGCAGAGACCGTTCCAAAAATGGATTTGTTCTTGTCGTCGCTGTTGAAGTGCTATCCCTTTGATTCCGCTTTGCGGTAGGGATACCACTTCAAAGGCGAGCGCTTTGCTCTTTCAGAATCAAATCCATTTTTTCCACTCTGTGCATATAACCTCATTTTAAGATCGCTTTTGACTTTATCGGTGGGTGGCAGGGTAGTTCAAGTTCTTAGATCTAATTCTTGGATCTAATTCTTGAATTTAGTTCTTGAATTTTGGATTAGTGAAATAGATTTAATATTTAAAAGCATATTAGTTAAAGTAAATTGATCTGGATTAGTTCTTCTGGACAGATATGATCAGTTTTAGAAAGATTTATTTTAAGTTAGATGCACAGATACATAATAATATGGTACATGTACTTTGTATGAGAATGAATATCTTTAAGATACTAATCAAAATAAACAGGAATTTTTAATAATAGATACTGTTTATCATCTATCTGAACTATAGATGTAATGGTTGGTTTAGCTTGATTGTAGATTTAATTTTTACGTACAATGCGTGTGCCTATGGTTTCGCCTTTGAGTACACGGCTGAGTACTTGGGGTTCGGTGCCGTCTACGATGATTACTTCTTGGACATCACCGTGGATGCAGGCGATAGCTGCTTTAACTTTAGGGATCATGCCGCCGTAGATTTCTCCGGTAGCGATCATATCCTCGATATCTTGAATAGATACTTGAGGCAATACTTGTTTGTTGCCATCTATTGTTCGCATGATTCCGGGTACGTCTGTAACGACTATCATTTGGGGTACGCCTAGAAAAGAAGCGACCGCACCGGCAGCAGTATCTGCATTGATATTATAACGTTGTCCTGTAGCATCGCTTCCAACAGGCGCAATGATCGGCATATAACCTAGATCAACAATTCCTTGAATAATAGAAGCTTCAACATACGTTACATCACCGACTAGCCCGACTTCGCTAGAATTTGCTACAGGTTTGGCTTGGATCAATGAGCCATCTACACCGGAGATACCAATAGCTTTGCCACCTGTACTCTGGATACGTCGCACAATCTGCTTATTGATACTGCCTGATAGTACCATTTCTACAACATCTAATACTTCTTCTGTCGTTTTACGCAATCCACCTACAAATTCAGTCTCAATACCTAATTTGCTCAAATTTTCAGAGATTGCTGGTCCGCCGCCATGTACGATAACGGGTTGGATACCTGATAATTGAATCTCATTCAAGTCGGTGAAAAAAGAATCAGGTAATGCTGCAAGTGTACTTCCTCCGCACTTCATTACAAAAGTACGTGTAGTTGATCCGCTCATTGTTTGTATCACCTAGCCTTTATTTGAACTTGAATAATCCAATACTATTGTTATGTGCGATAAGCGGCATTAATACGTACATAGTCATACGTCAAATCACAGCCCCATGCTACAGCTTGTCCTTCACCATAATGCAAATCAACCACGATTTCGACTTTATCCCCTTGCAAATAAGCTAATGCTGCTTCTTCATCAAATGTAACCGGTCTAGAGCCTGTCAGCACGACGATATCGCCTAATCGAATATCTACTGTCTCTACATTCAAAGGTTCGCCTGCACGCCCTACAGCGGCTATAACACGTCCCCAGTTCGCATCTGCTCCAAACATCGCTGATTTAACCAGACTTGAGCCAATTACCGTTTTAGCAATCGCTCTAGCCGATAATTCACTGATCGCTCCAGTTACAACCACTTCTACTAATTTGGTTGCTCCTTCACCATCACGTGCGATCGCTTGAGCTAGATATTCACAGACTTTACGGAAAGCCGCAGCAAAATGATTCCAATCTGGATGTTCCGGCGTTAATTCGTTATGTTGTACAAATCCACTTGCCATCGCTACCAGCATATCATTGGTACTTGTATCTCCATCTACAGTAATCATATTAAATGTCTGATCTGTCGTTTGACTTAATAATTGGTGTAACGCACTGGAAGAGATCACAGCATCTGTAGTCATAAAAGCAAGCATCGTCGCCATATTCGGATGAATCATTCCAGATCCTTTGGCTGCTCCAGCAATATGCACTTCTTGTCCATCTACCATTACAGATACGCAGATTTCTTTTTTAACCAAATCGGTTGTTAAAATCGATTGGCAAAATGCTTCTGCATGTTCTTCTGTTTTGCCGATATGTGCAGGAAGGCGAGTGATTCCAGCAGATAAACGATCCATTTTGAGCAATTCACCAATCACACCTGTTGAGGCTACCGCTACTTCGTGTTCATGTACACCTAGATACTGCGCGGTCTGAGCACGCATCGTATATGCATCTTGCTCACCTTGTTTGCCTGTGCATGCATTTGCATTTCCACTATTAGCCACTACTGCGCGCAATGTGCCATGTGCTAGACTTTCACGAGTCACTTGAAGCGGTGCGGCTTGAAATAGATTCGTTGTATATACTGCCGCTGCATTGGCCAGTACATCACAGACGATGACCCCAAGATCGTTACGCTCTGTTTTTTTGAGTCCACAATGCAATCCACCTACCTGAAATCCTTGAGGAGTTACAATAGAACCTCCCTCAACTACTTTGAATCCCTGATCTGCCATGATATCTCCTCTCACTTCCTGATCGACAATGACTACTATATACTGCGTAAATCTTATACTGCCAAGCGTTATGGATAAACAGGGACCATTTTCAGACCTAATGTTTCTTCCCAGCCCATCATACGATTTAAATTTTGGATGGCTTGTCCTGCTGCGCCTTTGACGAGATTATCAATAACAGACACAATCGTGATGCGTCCTGTACGCTCATCTACAGCAAATCCGATATCACAATAATTAGAACCTGCTACTTCTTTGGTCGAAGGCCAGTTGCCTTGTTTACGAATACGCACAAATGGACGATCGCTGTAGTACTCACGATAAAGATCGATCCAATCCTGCTCACTATGTTGCCCTTTGATCGTTGCATACATAGTAGACATAATACCGCGTGTCATGGGCACCAACTGTGTACTGAATGTAACAACAACAGGCTCACCCACTACACCGGACAATACTTGTTCTATTTCTGGAATATGTTGATGTTTGTTTAATTTATACGCTTTAAAATTCTCATTCATTTCTGCATAATGACTGGTTAGACTGGTTCCGCGTCCAGCACCGGATACACCAGACTTCGCATCGATAATAATCGAACTATGATCAATCCAACCTGCTTCGACACCAGGCATTAATCCGAGCAACGTAGCCGTAGGATAACAACCTGGATTCGAGATTAGACGTTGATCCTGTACATCATTACCCTTTTGCTCACATAACCCATACACTGCTTCTGCCAAATAATTAGCTTCGGGTGCATCGTGCTTATACCATTGCTCATAAGTACTGCTATCTTTGAGGCGAAAGTCACCGGATAAATCAATCACTTTCAAGCCTGCTTCTAAGTATTGTGGAACTAAAGTGCTACTCACTCCTGAAGGGGTAGCGGTAAATACAATATCTGCTTTGGCAGCCGTTGCCACTGCATCGACTCCATCTAATTCCATATCAATAATGCTATCTAAATGGGGAAATTGATCTGACATCGGTGCTCCACTGCTTGATGCAGAAATAACCGAAGTAATCTCGACATGCGGATGATGCTGTAAAAAACGAATCAGTTCCACCCCGCCATAGCCGGTGGAACCTACAATAGCTACTCTTTGTTTAGTTGGATTCAAGCTGAACTCCTCCTGTACTCAAATAAGATCATTAATCTACTGTATCCATGTATAAGCAATTTTCCATTTTACTAACGACAATTTCCATTTCAGTCCGAATAAATAAGATGTGTATTATTATACATCCATGTTAATATAAATACAACTTTATGAATAAATTTATTCCTTTTATGCATCTATACATCGTCTTATCTGTTTTAGTTGTATTATATACGAATAAAAGACCTTTAACTGATTAAATTTCAGAAAAGGTCTTTTTTACTTTTAATCGTTACTTTTTACTAATATTACTAATTATATCAGTCGGCTTAACTTACTCATCTATTCTCTTTATTTTGCATCTGTTTCGTGCTACGATATCCACAAACCATTATTTACCATTTCATTTTACTATTGATCTATACTTGATCAAGGGAAAGGATTGGATAGATGAGGAATATAGCAATTAATTTAATTTCTGCTTTTCTCACCGGATTGCTTGTCGGTTACTCATTAATTGGAACTATTACTATTCCGCTTGTACTTGTTTGTCTAGCCAGTGTAGCTATTTTAGCAATTGGTTATACCGTCATTTATCTTTTGAAAAGAAAAGCTAACTAATACATACTACAAAAATAGTTTTAGCTTATAAGATTACAGATGATTAGAACTATAGCAACTAGCACCTTTGTGATGTATTTCTCTGACCCGATACATTATAAAAAAATCCTCTTCGCTTCTCAGAACTCAACTCTTATCTAATGAGTTCTAAGCTGATATGGCGAAAAGGATTTTTTTATTTTATCCAGTCATTTTGAATCCTTTACCTAATACTTCTTGAGCATTGCTTATAATAACAAAAGCATCTGGATCAACAGAACGTACAATCGTTTTAAGACGACTGGCTTCATTCTGCCCGATAACGACCATTAATACAGTTCGTTCGTCACCTGTATATCCACCTTCACCGTTAAGCTTTGTTAATCCACGATCCAGATCATTTAGAATCGCTGTCTGCATTTGTTCAATATCATTGGTAATAATATAAGCAACTTTGGAATTGCTGAATCCAAGCTCAACAGCATCGATCACTTTGCTGGTAATATACAGACTGATTAACGCATATAATGCTTGTTCTGGCTTCAATAATAACCCTGCGAATACAATAACACTACCGTCTGTCAAAATGACACAGAAAGACATGCTGAATCCAGTGTACTTTTGAATAATTTGCGCTAATATGGATAATCCACCGGTAGAACCACGTCCGCGGAAAACGATCCCAAGTCCCAACCCTACTCCAATTCCTCCATACAATGCTGCTAATAAAGGGTTAGTCGTAGGCACAGGAAAACTACTTGTCAGATAAACAAATAGCGGTAATACAATCGTCCCAATCAATGAACGCATTCCATATTGTCTACCCAGTAATATCACGCCTGCGACAAACAAAGGAATATTAAGTAACCACTGAATATACGCCGGTTCAATCCCGAGTAGTTGATTGACAATAATCGATATCCCAGAGACCCCTCCTGAAGCGATATGATTAGGTAATAAAAACAGGTTAAACGTCAGTGCCATAATAAAAGCGCCTACGATGATCAACAAAATATCCCAACTGTTACGAAGAGGTCCTGTTAATGGAATCATTGGCGGCTTGCGTCTGCGTTGCCCTGTACGAGGTTGCATGATCATTTTGATATTCTCCTGTACTCATTATTTTGCATAAAGTCTCATAGCTTTCTTATTCTAACGCAACCCTATTTATTTGAAAAGAACATACAGCACCGTAGTATAGCAGAGATGTTTTGCTTTATAACAATCTTTTGGATGAAATAGAGTTATGCTTGTATCACTACAGGCTAGACATAGACCTCTTCTCGTTATTGAGGCACAAAAAAAGCCTGATATGAAAGATAACTCTCATACCAGACTTTAGAAAATCGATTATTATTCGACTTCAATTTTGAGCTTACTACGTAAATATCCATCGATAAATGGATCTAAATCTCCATCCATGACTGCACCGATATTTCCTGTTTCGACAGAAGTACGGTGATCTTTGACCATACTGTACGGATGGAATACATAAGAACGAATCTGACTGCCCCAAGCAATATCCGATTGCTCTCCGCGAATCTCGTCCAATTGCTTACGTTCTTCTTCAATTTTACGTTCTACCAATTTGGAACGTAACATCGTCATCGCGTGCTCACGGTTTTTGATCTGTGAACGTTCACTTTGACAGGTTACTACTACACCAGAAGGTAAATGCGTAATCCGAACCGCAGAATCGGTTGTATTGATATGCTGACCACCGGCGCCACTAGCGCGGTACGTATCAATTTTCAAATCTTCGGTACGAATTTCAATCGTAGAATCATTCGTAATCTCTGGCACAACATCACAGGAGACAAACGAAGTATGACGACGGCCTGAAGAATCAAAAGGAGAAATCCGTACAAGACGATGTACTCCTTTTTCAGCTTTGAGATAACCATAAGCATTATGCCCTTTGATCAGCAACGTAACACTTTTGATCCCTGCTTCATCACCAGCTAGATAATCCATCACTTCTACTTTGAAGCCACTTTTCTCTGCCCAACGTTTGTACATCCGAAGCAACATCTCGCCCCAGTCTTGCGACTCGGTTCCACCTGCACCCGGATGAAGTTCCAAAATAGCATTTAAGCTATCATACGGTTCATCTAATAGTAACTGCAATTCAAAAGCTTCGATTTTGCGAACAAGCTTTTTCACACTTTCTGTTACTTCTTTTGCTAGCGACTCATCATCTTCTTCGTCTGCTAACTCAGCCATAAGACTTGCATCATCATGCTCTTGCTGAAGTTCTAGATAATCATCTACAGCACCTTTAACAGCATTCATTTCAGAAATGACTTCTTGAGCTGATTCATTATCATCCCAGAATCCTGGTGCAGACATCTTCTCTTCAAAGTTAGCAATCAATTCACGCTTGAGGTCTAAGTCAAAGAGACCCCCTAAGGTTAGATAATTTGGTAGCCATTTCGCGTAAATCATGTTTTATACTAGGATCGATCATTGGTACGCTCACCTCTTCATAATAAATAGATATTTTGCTTAGCAAAAATCTTTAACATTCTTTTGGTCACTTTAATAATGCATACATATATAACTGTCATACCACAGACAAGATGATTGATCCAACAAGAGACACCCACGATAATGGTGAGTGTCTCTTGGGATACAACAATCTATATTCATTTCAGACGATTGATTTATTATTTACGTCTACGACGACGTTCTTCACGAGACGGACGTTTTTCAGCCGTTTCGCCACCACTTGTGCTCATTTTGCTTTCATCCACAACCGCTTCGCGTTCCTGGTTACTTGCAATTTGTGCTCTCATAACATAAGTAGCTACTTCTTCTTGAATCTCAGCGATCATTTGGTTAAACATTTCGAAGCCTTCAAATTGGTACTCACGCAAAGGATCTGTACCACCGTAAGCACGAAGATGAATACCTTGACGCAATTGTTCCATCGCATCAATATGATCCATCCATTTACGGTCAACTGCACGAAGAACAACGACTTTTTCAAATTCGCGAACCATTTCTTCGCCAATTTCTTTTTCACGTTGCAAGTAGCGTAGTTCTACACGCTCGAACAGATAGTTAACCATCTCTTCTTTTTCTTGCTCATGTAGTTCTTGTTCTGTGATCGTACCTTCTTGCAAGAAGTTATTGTTCACATAATCTGCAATCGCTTGAAGTTCCCAGTTCTCAGGGATATCGTCATTACAATGTACTTCTACGATGCGTTCAATACAAGGTTTGATCATTTGCAATACAACTTCACGAATATTATCAGATTCCAATACTTCACGACGTTGTTTATAAATGATTTCACGTTGTTTGTTCATCACATCATCATATTGCAATACGATTTTACGCATATCGAAGTTACTACCTTCAACACGTTTTTGAGCAGATTCTACAGCACGTGTAATCATACGACTTTCAATCGGTTGGTCTTCTTCAAAGCCCAATTTCTCCATCATATTCATTACATTATCTGCACCAAAGCGTTTCATTAGTTCATCACCTAGAGAAAGGTAGAACTGTGTAGAACCTGGATCTCCTTGACGACCTGCACGACCACGAAGCTGATTATCAATACGGCGAGATTCATGACGCTCTGTACCGATAATATGCAAGCCACCTGTGTCTTTTACACCTTCGCCAAGTAAAATATCTGTACCACGTCCAGCCATGTTAGTAGCGATCGTTACTGTACCTGGTTGACCGGAGCGTGCAATAATTTCTGCTTCTTCTGCATGGTATTTTGCATTGAGGACCTGATGCTTAATACCTTTGCGTTTTAGCATTTCAGAAAGACGTTCAGAGTTCTCAATCGACACTGTACCGACAAGAATCGGTTGGTTTTTCTCATGACGTACAACGATTTCGTCAACAACAGCGCGGAATTTACTTTCTTCGCTCTTATAGACAACATCAGCAAAGTCTTCACGTTGATTCACACGGTTAGTCGGTACTTGAAGTACTTCTAGACCGTAGATCTTTTTGAATTCTTCTTCTTCTGTTTTCGCTGTACCTGTCATACCTGCAAGCTTTTTGTACATACGGAAGTAGTTCTGGAACGTGATTGTTGCCAGTGTCATACTTTCGTTTTGTACTTTCAAAGATTCTTTCGATTCGATCGCTTGGTGTAAACCATCGCTATAACGACGACCCGCCATTAAGCGACCTGTAAATTCATCTACGATCAATACTTCGCCATCAGCAACAACATAATCTACGTCACGACGCATGATTGTGTTTGCTTTTAGCGCTTGTACTACATGGTGATTGATCGTTACATTTTTGTTGTCATATAGGTTTTCTAAGCCGAAGAAATTCTCTGCTTTTTCAACACCTTTTTCAGTTAATGCTACAGATTTTACTTTGATATCAACATTGAAATCTTCTTCCATTTTCAATGTTTTTACAAAGCGATCTGCTGCAAAATACAATTCAGTTGATTTCTGTGCTTGTCCTGAAATAATAAGTGGTGTACGTGCTTCATCGATCAAGATCGAATCTACTTCATCAATAATACAGAAGTACAATGGACGTTGTACCATTTGTTCTTTGTACAACACCATATTGTCACGCAAGTAATCAAATCCAAATTCATTATTTGTACCATAAGTGATATCACAAGCATAAGCCGCTTGCTTCTCGTCATGTTGCATACCGTTCAGGTTAACCCCTACAGTCATGCCCAAGAAGTTATAAATGCGACCCATTTGTAGACTATCACGTTGAGCCAAATAATCATTAACTGTAACGACGTGCACACCTTTACTAGCAAGTGCATTTAGATATACAGGAAGTGTTCCTACAAGTGTTTTACCTTCACCTGTTTTCATCTCTGCGATTCTTCCTTCATGCAGAGCGACACCACCGATCAATTGTACGTCAAAATGACGCATGCCTAGCACACGTTTGGAAGCTTCACGTACAGTACAGAATGCTTCTGGCAATAGTTGATCCAGTGTTTCTCCTTTTTCCAGACGTTCGCGGAATTCAGCCGTTTTGGCTTGTACTTCCTCATGAGACAATGCCTCAAATTCCGGTTCCATTTTATTAATGATCTCGACGGTTTTCAATAGACGTTTAACATCACGTTCATTGGTATCGCCAAAAATTTTCTTCACAAGTCCTAGCATGGTTTACCCCTTTCGCGCAAAACAGAGATAGATTATTGAATAATGCAATTACCGTAACGCTTATGGGGGATTATTCAATAACCTCAGTTGCAATAAATTGTACCAGTTTCAGGGAAAAGCCGCAACAAAACAGCGCATTTCCTATACATTTTTGGTATATGATAAAATTTCAATAGGACACAAGATCACTATATCCCGTGCCTGACTATATCCATATGATGTTCGTCATCATTTTTTGAGAACTCTTCTACATTATTACGCAAAAGAATACAAAATGTTTCTTAAATCGTTCAAGTCTTATTATACCGCACTGTAGAGCGGGTTGTACAATTTTTGCACGTAAAAAGAGCCTATCCCGAAGGATAAGGCTCTGGTTGTATATCAATAATCACTTATTCTTGTTCAATCAATCCGTATTTACCATCGTCACGACGATAAACAACGTTTACTTCTTGAGTGTCTACGTTGGAGAATACAAAGAATGTATGTCCAATCATATTCATTTGCAAGATAGCTTCTTCTACATCCATCGGTTTTAGGAGGAAGCGTTTGTTACGTACAACTTCCAATTCATCTAATTCATTTTCAATATCCGCATCCTCAGCAACAGCAAGTGCAGCAGCCGTAGGATCTTCTACGAAGAAGGATTTCAAGCTTCCCTCTTGGCGGAATTTACGATTTAATTTAGTTTTATGTTTGCGAATCTGACGTTCCAGCTTATCTACTACAGAGTCGATCGAAGAATACATATCTTCACTGCGATCTTCTGCACGTAAAATAAGTCCAGGGAGAGGGATTGTAACCTCTACTGTGTGCTGTCCACGATTGACACTAAGTGTAACCGTTCCGTCAGAAACGGGAGGTGAATCAAAATATCTTTCAAGTCTGCCTAACTTTTTGTCCACATAATCTTTCATAGCATCTGTAACATCGATTTGTTGACCACGTATAACAAAGTTCATAAGGCACTCCTCCTTTAGGGAATTATAACATAGATGTTAACGGCATGTAAAAAGGATACTGGTGCAAATTAGCAGTGACAATCTATTGTCAAATCTAGCCGTCAGAGTACCCGCGTCTGACTTTATATTTTAGTCTTACAAATATAAATAGAGTTCTGTCAAACGCTTGCAAAATCCTCAAAACTACTCTCTTCTACCTATAAATACATAGTCGAAAATAGTTCATCTATTATGCCGCCCTTGTGTTCCATTAACCAATCTGACCTTAATCCAATCGCTTACAATGTGACAGATATCCGAAACTTATTATTCAGTAACTAAGTAAACTATTCATACAATAGTCATACTATAGAAAAAGGCTCCGGAGTGTTCCGGAGCCTTAGCTGATTATTCAAATGTGTAACCATCAATAATACCTATGTAGGTTGGCAAATGCCGAAGGATGATTATAATTTGATAACGTTAGCTGCTTGTGGTCCACGCGCGCCTTCAACGATATCGAATTCTACGGATTGACCTTCTTCTAACGTTTTGAAACCTTCAGTTTGAATCGCAGAAAAGTGTACAAATACGTCTCCGCCTTCTTCAGTCTCAATAAAACCATATCCTTTTTCTGCGTTAAACCATTTTACTTTACCATTCATGCAATAACATTCCCTTCGTTATCAAATAAGTAGAGTAAGACATTGCCTACGCCTCTAAATATACCAAATTTGGTGGGTAAATGTCAATTGGTAAAGTAAATACTTTCATGGTATTTTATTACATTTTACACATTTGATTGTTATTTACGTGTTTTTATAATTTGAATATACATGATTGCTTATTATCCGTAAATAGTTCTATTACGCAAACCGTTTATTTTTAACGAATCGTATTCAAATAATCGCCTAACTTTTCGAGGAAATAAGTAATATCTTGATGATCAATCTCCCCAATATTAGCAATACGGAAAGAAGATAATTTACCAATTTTACCTGGATAAATCGTAATCCCATAACGATATAAATAATCGTGCATTTGATCAAAATCGTATCCATCTATAGTCGGTTCTTGAATCGTCGTAATAATTTTGGAATGATGCTCTAATGGCACTAGATATTGAAGCTCTAATTGATCCAAGCCTGCAATCAACGTTTCCCATGAATGTGTATACCGCTGATATCGCTCTGCTATACCTTCTTGTTGTGTCTCGATAATAGCTTGCTTCAATGCATAAAAGGTTTGAACAGGTGGAGTAAAACGCATCTGTCCTGTTTTTTCAAAATATTCGTATTGTCGATATAAATTGAGATAATAGTTACGAGGAGTATGGTTTTGTAACGCTTGCAGTTTGGCGCGGTTCGCAATCACAAAACTAATACCCGCCATTCCTTGCAAATTTTTATTCGAACTGGATATCAAAAACGAAATATGACTGTGAAGCATATCAATAGGAATAGCACCATACGAACTCATCGCATCCGCTATCAGATCTATATTATAACGTGCACATAGTTGACCCAGCTTATGGATATCATTTAAAATGCCACTGGTTGTTTCGTGATGCACAACTGCTACATGTGTAAATACATTAGAGTTATGTTGTAATACCTGTTCAATCTCGTCAAAAGCTAATGGCATAATAGGAGAACTAGCGAACACCTCATGATCGATTCCATAAGCGCCTACAATCTCAGCCATACGTTCACCATAAGCACCATTACTAATAATCAACAATTTACCTTCACCTACAACAGAACTAAGCACAGCTTCTACAGCAGCAGTTCCAGATCCACCAAATAATACAGTCGTAAATTGATCTATAGGTGCGACAAAAGAAGTCAATTGATCTGCTGTCCATTTCATCAATTCACCAAATTCGGTTTCACGCGGGCAAATATCAGGGATCACTTGAGCTAATTTTACAGTATCCGTTGTAGTCGCCGGTCCTGGATTAAGTAAAATATTGCGCCGAACTGGAAAAGACTGCTCTGTGATATGTTGCAATTTAGGGTAAATGTCTTGCTTTGCACGCACTAGATGTTCTTCAGTATCAATTTCACACCATACATAATGCTCTATTTTTTGAACTAGCAATGGTTTGTTTTTACTTACAGCCACTAATGCTTGTTCATAATCCCATTTCCAGTGCTGGGCAAATACCTCTGCTGACCACTGGCACATGCGTTTGTACGTATCTATTGAAATTTTGCAAATACCTACAAGTTCAGCATCAGCGCTTTTTAATACAGATAACTGTTTAGACATATTAACGAGAAAATGATTATGATCATATTCAATATAGACTTCATCGTTGGAATGAGTTGTGCCACTAGCTAGAATAATATCTTGCGTAGAATCGTGTAGTAGATATTTTAATCCTGATGGATCATACAATAAATCAGACTCCAATAATAGAAAATCTGAGTCTAGCGTATCTCTCATCTGGTATAACGTGTACATACTACCGCTATCTTGATAGTCTTTGTTATGGACACAATTGATTTGAGGATATTTCCCAGCCAATTCTTCATAAAACGCCGAAAGGTATCCTGTTCCTATCACAATATGCGTTATCCCGGAAGCAATTAATTGTTGGATAGAACGTTCGACTATAGCAAGCCCGTCGATTTCAACAAATCCTTTAGGTTGATGAGTTGTGCGTTCTTTTAATCGGCTACCTAACCCTGCTGCTACAATAACGGCTGTATTTACCATTTCTCAATCACCACATTAAATCGAAATTTGTTGTTACCGTAATTCTGAATCTGTTGATCACTAGATTGAACAGTGACATGTTTACCTTGCATAAGTTGCTCTACAAAATTGCGATCGTAAAACAAATGATCCAACCCTTTGTACTTTTCTTCGTATTCTCCTTCAGATAGAGCACCTTTACGAATCGCTAATGCTTCCTCTTCAAAAGCAATATCATTCAGATCGAGTAAAATCACTCTTTTGTTCGCTTTCGCATACATACGTTCAATCACTTGTGTAGCATACGTTAACGAAGGAAAATATTGAAAAACGCTATTCGCGATCACAACATCATAGGCGTGAGTTAGATCCAATTGTAAAGCTTCTTGAACCTCAAAGTTCATCGCTGGCATTACCATATTTGCAATTTCGATCAGACTAGCAGAATAATCGATTCCACCTACAGCATGTCCTTGTTGATAAAAAGGATACAAAAATGCTCCACTACCACAACCAATTTCGTAAATCGAATCATCAGGAGAAATCTGTGCTAATTGAGTGACATATGCCGTATAAGCTAGCCAATCAGGCGCAGCAATTTTGCCTGCACCTGAATTAAAACCATCTGCTTCAATTAAAAATTGTAAATCTTGTTTTTCTGCTGGAAGTTGTCGGGTACGTGACCAAATCTCTTTCCAATCAGCCATTGATATACTTCACCAGCCTTTCTTTCACTTCGTAAGGCTTAATACTCGGACGACTCAAATTATCTTTCGCACCTTTGATCGTTGGTATATAGATGAATGTAAGTTGCGGCTGTTGTTGCCATAATGTAATCGCTGCTTCTAATTGCTCGGTGGTATAGACCACTTCAACATGACGATATCCACATCCAGCAGCGATCGCAGCAAAATCGATCGTTGCTGATACGGTATCTTGACCACCTGTAGAATCGTGACACTGGTTATCTAATACAACATGTAGCATATTGGAAGGCCCGTATTGTCCGTTCGTCGCTAGATTACCCATTCTCATTAATAAAGCGCCATCTCCATCGATAGCTATAACTTTTTTGGAAGGTTGTGCTAATGATACTCCTAGCCCGAGTGAACTGATACAGCCCATTGAGCCTACCATATACAAATTTTGAGCAGAATCTTCTACTTCATATAGTTCTCTACCTGTAAATCCAGTAGTCGCTAATTGAATCGAACTGGCATCTTTTAAGCGATTAATAGTATCCAATACTTGAAATCGAGTGAGTCTTGGAGATTCCGTATCAGTAGGACGATTTATAATACTAGGTTGATGAGTGAAGACATGTGTAGATTGTTGTAATGCTTCTTTGTTAAATGTTCCTTTTTTAACTACAAAAAAGAAGGTCTGATTTTGAGCAATATAATTATCTGCCTGTTGCAATTGAATCTGTGCTTCTTCCCATTCATCAGCAAGATAAGCCCACTTCACCTGCATAAGATCTAGCATTTGAGTAGTAATCTGTCCCATCAACTCATGTTGAGGTTCATCGGCTACTCCTGCTTCTCCGCGCAGACTGACAAATCCAAGCACAGGTAATTTAAAGGTATAATTTAATGACGTAAGCGGCGAGACTGCATTGGTTAGACCTGAATTCTGCATCAATACGACAGCTTTGCGTCCTCCCAAATAGGCTCCACTAGCAATAGCAACAGCATCACCTTCATTAGCAGCTCCTACATAATCACATTCATTAATCGCATAATTGATGAGGTCTTTGAGAAAAGAACAAGGTACACCTGTAAAAAAATCGAACCCCAATCGCTTTAACTCTTCACCAAAAACTTTTGTTTCGATCACAGCAGTTCACCCGCTTTTTGCAAATCAACAATGCTATCAATATTCAGCCAATCCCCTTTAATAAATTTGATAGCTATAGGATGCTCTTTAACTAATTCATTAAAAAGATCTACTACTGTTAATTGATTAAAATTCGATTGTTGTGCTAATTGATCTAATATGGCTTTAACCGCTTCAGCACCTTTTTGCGAGACTTTCCATAATCCAATAAACTCTCCATTAAATGAGTTGTAATCGTTAGACTCGCTAATACTAACAAGCTTCACAGCAGTCGAATACATATTACGTGAGTACGGCTTTTCAGACACTACCAAATCTTGAGGCTTACCAGACAATTCAGGATCAGCATCGACTACAATCGTAATATCATTTTCATCATTCAATAGATCATTTAAAATATAATTTTTGTAGATAATATCTCCGTAACTGATTAGAGTAGCGCTACCTGCTATTTTGTCTTTAGCGAGATATAAAGAACTCAACTCTTGTGTAGAAGCATAGTGATCATTATCTATCGTGGCGATATTATTTAACGCGATTTGGTCTTTAGCAAATCCACGCACGACAGCAATATCTTTAATACCTACTTTGTTAAGATCATCAATTTGTCTACTTAATATAGGTTTGCCATTCACTTTTAACATCGTTTTCGGTGTATCTTTGGTCAGTTCACCCAGGCTACCTTGACTCGCTGCCAAAATAACAGCATTAATCTTTTTGCCGGATGTTGGCAAATATCGTTTTTCTGCTTCTTTTAATTCATCTGCTCCTTGTAAGCTGAACACTTCAGAAACAGTTGTAATTTTGCCTTCAACATTGATCAAGGATTGATCGCGATAAATTTGTTGGACTGTTTGTTGCATCGATTGAATAGCAGAACGAAGAGTATGGTTCGCCCAGATTACCATATTGATCCCCATATCTCTAAATTGATCGGTAGGTGTTGAGTAATATTTGGTCGGTACAATCACGATGGGATGGCGATTGCCCCATTCTTTCATAAAGGCTTCAATATCTGAACTATCCGCCTTTTTACTGTGTACCAAAATTGCATCTGCTCCTGCTAACCGATACGCTTCTGCACGGCGTAAAGCTTCATCCAATCCCCAACCAGCAATAAAAGATTCTAAACGTGCGACTACGCAAAAATCGTCATCAAGTTGTGTTTCTTTAGCCGCTTGAATTTTGCCACAAAATTCTTCGATATCTGCTAAAGGTTGTGTTTCTCCAGAAATAAAAGAGTTGGTTTTAGGGAATAATTTATCTTCAATACATACACCAGCTACTCCGCGTTGTTCTAACTTACGTACTAATCTGCGCATGTTGTTGAAGTTACCATAACCGGTATCACCATCTAGTAAAATAGGAAGAGATGTTGCATCATTCATATATTCCATTACATCAAGAACTTGCGTCCATGAAGCTTCGTTGTTGTCCCGTACACCTAGAGAAGCAGAAATTGTCAATCCACTTCCCCAGATCCCTTTGAATCCTGCTTCTTCTACAATTTTGGCAGATATTCCGTTATGAGCTTCCATAATAAAATCAAGTTCAGAGCTAGTAATCATTTGTTTGAGCATTTGCGTTTTTTTCATAGTTATTTCATCCTTGTCTTTAAGTTAGTGGTAAGTCTCAAACAATATCTGATTAAAATTTAGCATTGCTCTGAACATGTTCCCATATGATCTGTTCATAATAATCTGCTCGATCTGCAAGTGCTTCTGTTTCGTCTTCCCCTGTCACTTTGTTAATCAATCGAAGAGTGTACTGATTAAGATCAATTAAGCCATCGTTTTGAATAGCCGTTCCGTTCTCAAAGTAAACATGATGCGTATCATCGGTCAAAGCTGCTTTATAGGTCTGATTTGGATGAATCGCTTCTGTATAAGTAAATGTTCGAGCGCTATCGCCACCGAATATGACAGGCAATTGACCATCAATCTCTGTTGCAGCTGGCAATTGAGCTAAATGAAGCAGGGTTGGTAAAATATCTATTGTAGCCATCAATTCATTAGATGTTCCAACTGGTGTAGATCCACCTTTGATCATTAATGGAACTTTGCGTCTACTTTCGTTAAGTAAAATATCTGTATTTTCTAAAAAAGACTGTCCATGATCTGAATGTAAAACAATTAAAACCTCTTCATCTTGATAATTGTTATTAAAGTACTCATATAATGTATTCAAATAAAAATCAATTCGTTTGATTTCATTGATATATTTATCATGTTTATTGGTGTCAAAAGGAGTAAGTACTGTTGTTGGACCTTTAGTATCTCGTTTCACTCTTTCACTAATATCAAGCTGTACTTGAGTCATTAAGTTTTGATCAATATCATCAGGAACATGATGTAGATCTGCAAGTGATATCCATAAGAAATTATTTTTTCCTTTAAATGCTTCCAGATGTTCTAAGGTTTCACTAACAATATTGGCAGTATCCATACCACCACTCATAAAGTTTTTATAAATAATACGGTCAAATCCTTTATGATAACCATGTGCTGGAGTAACACGCCAATCTCCACCGATTTGAGTCGTCATATAACCAGCTTCTTTAAAATACTCTTGCATCATTTTATTGTTGCTTGCAAAATCATAATTGAAATCTGGATGAAAAATATGATGATTGGTTGTATATTTTCCTGTATACATACTCGCTACACTTGGAAATGTCCATTCGCTAGTAGCGTAACAATCATTGGTGATAAAGCTATTTTTGAAGTAGTTATACGTATTAGGCATTAATTCTGATAAGTGATGTTTCTGTATAAATGCACCGGATACACCATCAACAAAGATATTAACAACTAATTTTTTAGATAGAGGACTGTCTGTGATAGATAAAGGTTTCCCAATAAAGACAGGTTTATCCGTTTTTATTTTCAAAGTACCAGTCTCATTAAATCTTAAATATTGATGTGAATTGTAAAATAAATCGTTATTTGCAAAAGAATATACTTTTTTATTAAGTTCAAAACTAAGGCTAGTCTGTGTATCTAAAACAGAAACAGGCAAAATAGTAGGTTGATCTAATATAATCTCGTGATGGGAGGAGTACACATTTCCCGGAAGTGTTTCTGTAGCATAATCAAATCTATTTTTTTGATCCACATTATGAATATTGAAGCTCTTATACATATTAGTCATGTAAGGATTAACAGTGTCTGAAGCCATCAATTGGCGTATTGTACTTTGTTGATAAGCATCTAAAGGAAAAGAACGATAATCTTTTTCTTGAAGCAGACGATTACCTAGATTGAAAATTTTTACTAATTCATTAGGTTCATTTTCATATACTTCTTTTAATAGCAAGTTCATACGATTGATATAAGTTTCAGCAAGATCACGCTCTTCTTTAGTTTTGGAGAATTTATGAGCTTGAATGTAATAGCAGAGACTCATCTCTAATTTGGTTTGCATTTCGTAGACTATCCCTGCATTCAAATTGATATCAAAATGAAAAGGATATTCTTTTAAGCCTTGTAGAAGAACAGCTTCAGCTTTTTGATATTCTCCTAATTGAAAATAAGCGTTACTTTTGATTGAGATTAGATGAGCATCACTGTTCGATTTTTCGTATTTTTCGATATTATTTTGTAAATTTACTACATTGTTGTTTTCAAAATCTGTTTTGATATCTTGATATAGTGCAGATAAATAATGAATACTTTGTTGAATTGGATATTTTCTCATAACTTCTCATCTCGATTCTTCTCAATATATAGCTTAGAAAATATCTTTCAACTGTTGCACAATAAATTCTTGTTGTTGTAAAGACATATTAGTATCAGAAGGTAAGCAAATCCCTTGATTAAATAAGGTGGCACTGATATCTTGTTCTTGATGTGTATAGTAAGCACACTCTTGAAATAAAGGTTGTAGATGTAATGGTTTCCATACAGGTCTAGACTCAATATTGTAGGTCTCTAAATGAGTAATAATATCGCTGACTGACACAGACGATTGCTTCGGATCAATCCAAGCAGTAGTTAACCAACGTGTAGATTTTCCAAAAGAGGTTTCTGGCATAAATTGAATACTTTGAATTGTTGATAGTTCATTTTGATAGTAGTCAAATATATTCCTTTTTTGTACAATCCGTTCATTTAATATTTGAAGCTGACCTCTACCTATTCCAGCAAGGATATTGCTAAGTCTATAATTATATCCAAGTTGACTATGCTGATAATGTTTCGCTTGATCTCTAGCTTGAGTAGCATAGAATCTTGCTTTTTCTAGCAGTGATAAATCTTCCGAAACCAACATACCTCCACCCGAAGTGGTTATAATTTTATTGCCGTTAAAAGAGAAAATACCGAACTTACCTAAAGTTCCACTCATTTGCTGTTTATATGTAGCTCCCAAAGATTCTGCGGCATCTTCTACAATTGGAACTTCATATGCATCACATATCGCTTTCAAACGATCATAATCTGCACTTTGTCCATATAGATTCACAATAATAACAGCTTTAGGTTTTTTGCCTTTAGCTGCGTATTCTGTAAGAGCTTGTTCTAATGCTACTGGCGACATATTCCAACTATCTGGCTCTGAATCAATAAATACAGGTGTAGCTGACTGATACAAAATAGGATTAGCACTTGCAATAAAAGTAAGCGAAGAACAAAATACGATATCGTCTCTGCTTATATCTAGTAAAATTAAGGCAAGGTGAATAGCTGCTGTACCTGAGCTCAAAGCAACTGCTCCTGCAATGCCTACATAACTCGCTATCTCTTCTTCGAAAGAATCTACATTTTTACCAAGTGGTGCAACCCAATTGCTATCAAAAGCTTCTGTAATATACTGTTGTTCCAGTCCACTCATATGTGGAGAAGACAAGTAAATTCTTTCACGATCTGCCATACTTACTCATCCTTTATCCTTTAAATTTTTAATCATTTTCGCCGGGCACCCTACTGCTACAATCTCATCTGGCAAATCAGAAAGAACGCACGAAGAAGCGCCTACAATAGTATCTTTACCGACATGAACACCTGGAATCAGACTAGCAGCTATACCAATATGTGTACGTTCACCAATAGATACTCCACCCGCAGTATGAACACCAGGAGATAAATGAACATAATCTGCAATAGAGCAGTCATGATCTACTGTAGTCGCAGTATTTAAAATAGTATGCTTGCCGATTACACTATCTGCATTTACTACTACATTGGGCATCATAACTGTTCCTTCACCAATCGTGACTTCAGAACCGATAATTGCACTAGGATGAATTGCTGTTCCCCATTTTATATTGAAATATTCTAACTGTTTGACAATATTCATTCGAATATTATTATTCCCGATAGCTACTAGAAATCGAGCATCTGGATAATCTTTAACAATTCGTTTGATATCTTCACTTTTTCCTAGTACAGGAATACCTTTAAATTCCTTGGCCTTAAAATAATCATCGACAACTCCAATAATCATTTCGTGATTGGCATGCAAAATATCTATAATTACTTTTGCATGACCGCCCGCTCCATAGATGATATAACTCAAAAATTACACTCCTTAATACGTAATCATTTTCTGAATTAATGCATCGGATTTAGAAAATTGTTTGAATATATTTACAATATTCATACTGGTATTTTTTTTGCTATATACATTATCGGTAGAATTTAAGTTCTGTTTAAAAGAATCTGCTAAAACGTGTTGAAGAGCCTGATCCAGTTGTTCAGCACTCTCAGAAATATCAATAATATTTGCCGAGCGTTCTCTGCCTTCTTGACGACTACCTATATTAATAACAGGGATAGCAAAAGAAGCAGCTTCAATAATTCCTGAAGAAGAATTACCTATAAGGGCTTCAGCATGCTTCAACATCGTTAAGTAATCTAGTTGTTCAAAACTCGTAATCTGATAAAAGTGAGGATTATGTTGATACTTTTGATAAACTTGAATAATCTGATCTGTACCTGCATCTGAATTAGGCATAACGCAAACAATAGCTTTCGAGGTAGCTACCAATTTTTCCAACATACGTTCTAATTCTTTTATATTTGCTTGTTCTGTTGTTACTGGATGATAAATAAACAATAGATATTGGCTGATATGATCTAATCCATATTTAATTTTAACCTGTTCGAAATCAGGCAAAGGTGTATTTAGCATAGTTTCAATTCGAGGTGCTCCTACAACATGAATACGCCAATCATTTTCACCAAGCTTTATTAAGCGCTCACGGCTACCTTCTGTAGCTGCTAAGTGAATATGAGCTAATTTGCTAATTGCATGTCTGACAGACTCATCAATTGTTCCTGAAACTTCCCCACCATGTAAATGAAAAAGAGGAATATTCATATGTGTTGCAACAATAGACGCAGCTAGCATTTCACCGCGATCTCCCAATACAAGAACACAATCAGGTAATAATGTTTCTATCGCCTGACTCATACCTACAATAGCAAGCCCAATAGACTTAGCCATATTGGCGTGAGTCGGTGATTGGAGTAGACAATCTACTTTGGCCGATACTGTAAAACCATCTTTTTCAATATGACTTATGGTATAACCGTATTGTGGAGATAAATGCATACCTGTGACTAGCAATTGCAAATCTAACTCAGGCTCTTCTTGTATTGCTTGTAAAATAGGAAAATATATACCATAGTCCGCTCTTGTTCCTGTTACTACAAGTACTTTTTTCATTTGAGATCATCCCATTGTAATAATTGATCTTCTAGCACATCATGCGTTAATTGCTTACCAATTAATTCTTGATAAAATCGAGGTTCAATACCTGTACCCGGACGTTTGATAGCAAGATCAGTTGAAGATAAGATATGTCCTGCTTGCTGAGCACTAGCCATTACAATACTTTTTCTAGCTACAATTTTGGTATTTTCTTCTGAAGGCATACATCTTTTGATTCCGTCTCCCAGTGCTTGTTCTACATTGCGTATAGCCTGAACCATTTTTGCAAAATCAGATGGTTCTAGCGAAGCTTTATGATCAGGTCCTGGTAAAGAACGATCTAATGTAAAATGCTTCTCAATAATACGCGCACCTATTACAGTAGCTGCTATTGCAATTTCAATACCCGAAGTATGATCTGAATAACCAGTTACTTGACGGTATTCTTTGTGTAATGTGCGGATCGCATTTAAATTCACATCTTCCAAAGGAGCAGGATAGTCTGAAGTACAATGAAGAATCGCTACAGAACAATCCTTTAGGGTAGCCAATGGTTCACGAACCTCTTCCAAATTCGACATTCCTGTAGATAATAAGACTGGTCGCTTATACTTATTAATTTGCTCTAGAAAAGGAATGTTATTCATATCGCCAGAACCAATTTTAAAAGCATCAATACCAATAGAATCTAGAAATGTAGCACTTTCTTCGTCAAAAGGAGTCGATAAAAAATCGATATTTTTCTCATCGCAGTACTCTTTAAGCACAATAAAATTATCAAAGCTTAATTCTAACTTTTGTAACATTTCTAGCTGGCTTTCTGTAGATGATGTATTGTTTGTCTGATAATCAGCTTTCTGTGCATGTTTGGTCACTAGATGTTCGCTTTTAAAAGTCTGAAATTTTACTGCATCTGCTCCGCTCTCTACAGCTTGATCAATACATTGTAAAGCTAAATCCATAGAACCATTATGGTTAACACCTATCTCGGCAATGATGTAAGTAGAAGTATTACTATCCGAAAAAAGGCTTTGTACCGACATTATCACACCCCCATTTTTTTCAATTCGATCGATCATTTGTTGTTAGCATAAATTGAGCTAACTTCAAATCAAAATCAGTATCAATATCTATAGAACGTTCCTCTGGCATAATATATCCATAATTACGAGCGCCTACTAAAGAATGATCGATACATAATAAATCTCTTTTCATAATATAAATAGCACCATTAAGCGCATATACATCTTGTAAATCTTGTCTACGTAAATGAGAATCTTGATGTTTTAGATAAGGGACTAGTTGTTCGTCCTGTAATTCTCTTAATAAATAAGGATGACTAGATGATAAAGTAACACTTTGCAAAGAATCAGCTTCATATTGCAGAAAAGTAGCAAATGCTTGTTCAATATCTTGCACCTGCCGCAAAGGAGAAGTTGGTTGCAACAGCATAATGTATGGATAATACTGTTTAAGCTGTTGTTCACAAAAGTCTACTGCATGTTCTAATACATCAATACTTTTAGCTTCATCTGTTGATAGTTCTTCCGGACGCAAAAAAGGAACAGTTGCACCAGCATCACGAGCAACTTCTGCAATCCGGGGACTATCTGTAGTCACTATTACTTCTGTAATACAAGTGCTTTTCAAAGCAGCTTCGATACTATACTGAATCAGTGGCTTATGATTTAACAATCGTATATTTTTATCAGGTAATCCTTTTGAACCTCCGCGAGCTGGAATAATAGCCAGACACCCTGTACTTGAACTCATAATACTCCTCTTTCAAATCCTAATCCATTGCGATCAATCAATGATCTTATTTCTGGCATAAATAGTTGAGGTGCTGTATGTGAAGAGTACTCTTGATGCTTCGCTTTTTGAAATCCGTTATATACTGATTCTGTTGTATCAAATAGAGATGGAATGATATACATTTTTTCATTTTCCATTGCTCGCTCTGATTCATCCAATGTCATCAATTCTTCATACAGCTTCTCACCAGGGCGTATACCTGTTTCATTAATAGAACCTTTAAATGTAATACCTGAAGCCTCTTCATAAGAATCGATAAGACATTGTGCCAAATCAGTAATTTTAAGAATAGGCATTTTTAGAACAAATACTTCTCCACCTTGCGAATACGTTGCCGCATCAATAACTAACTGAGCAGCTTGTGGAATAGACATCATAAATCGAGTCATTTCTTTATGTGTAACTGTAACAGCATTTCCTTTAACAATTTGATCACGGAACAAAGGAATAACCGAACCTCTCGATCCCATTACATTGCCAAACCGAACACAGGAAAAGACAGTATCTTTGCTTCCCTTATACATATTAGCAGCTGAAATTAAACGTTCTGATAATAGTTTGGTTGCACCCATGGTATTGGTAGGATTCACCACTTTATCCGTACTGATTGCTACAACTTTTTTAACATTATGCTCCAAAGCCGTTTCGATCAGATTTTGTACACCAATCACATTCGTTTTAACAGCTTCCATTGGATTATACTCACATGAAGGAACATGCTTTAGTGCAGCTGCATGGAAAATATAATCCACATCTTCCATCGCATAACTAAGACGTTTCTGATCACGAATATCCCCAATCAAATAACGTACATTAGAATATTCTTTTAATTGTTGCTGGATATCAAATTGTTTGCTTTCGTCTCTGCTATAAATCCTTACAGCTTTTGGCTCTTGCGATAATATATTACGAACAATTTCACTTCCGATAGATCCAGTTCCGCCGGTGACTAAAACAACTTTGTTTTTGAACATATTTTTCTCCTATTTCTTTAACTTGGATGTAAGACATGTAAGAAATATATTAGTGACTTTGAGAAAATTGATCCGGTCTAATCTCACTGATTTTAATTAAAGACTCGCTAAATAATTGTTCAAGGAACGGTTCTTTTTCTATTAAATCTTTAAGCAATTTTCCTAAATATTGATTGATTAATTTACATTTAATAGACAGATTTTTTTCTGTGACAATAAAAGGTAATTGTTGATCAAATTCTCTCAAATCTGTAGGCATAACTGTGTTAAAAATAGGTTCAAACCATTCTCGATTAGCGATTGTTCCCCATTTTTGCTCAATAAGTTCTAATGTTTTTTGAGCTTTCATCGGCTTTGTGCGACTGTGCTCTTCAATTTTATTCATCAATTTTTGGATTTCTGATATTTCTTTTTTCATTTCTTTGAGATCATTGATAACATAATTCATTTTATTTTGTACATAAGCTTTTGTATCGCCATTTATTTCTGATTTGGATTTTGCAATCAAAGATTCAACAGGATGTGGTTCAATATGCTGATCAGCAAGCATATCAAAAGCTTCTTCTATAGACATCCATGTTGTGCCTTCAATAACTGCACCATTTTTTGTAGTATTTATAAACTCTACCGATGGATAAGCATTAATGATATCTTCCAAACTATCTTTCATAAATAGAAAACTAGAATCGGTTAAATTATAAGTTCCTTTTACATTTAAAATCTTTTGTGTAGCTGTTTGGACTGTAACATCAGTATGTTTAACTTCAACGTGTCCTACTCCATCTGCATAATACTTATTATCCGGGAATGATAAATCTTGTCCCATCATAATAATACGAGTAGCACCCAGACGAATAGCCGCTTGAATAGCTGTTCCTGCTACAGTAGGCGTAGAAGAAATCGCAATTTGTTCCTTTTTTAAACCCATTAAATATTGAGAGAATTCATCATTACCCATTACGCTATAAATCAAGTCATGATGCTTTCTACCTGATATTTCATAATACGCTGACGACGTATGAAATAGAGGGGCTTCTAATGTTTTGGGATCTTTAAATACTTTATTGTTAATTTCGTTACCATCCATAATAACTGTCATATGGGGTTGAATATCATTTTTAACTAATGCCTGAATACTTGAACCTGCTGCAATAACTAATGCATGTGACTTCAATCGCTCAATCCATTCAATATCTTCTTGCAGGGAAGGACCGGAAGCTGTAATTACCGCAGTGACTCCTTCAAAAGAATTCAATAACTGTTCAATCGAAGGAGAAGCTAGCATATTTGGCATTTGGTAAAGACTATTACGCACCCAATCTTGGCGGAAAAACTCTTCTGTTTTTTTATTTGAATTAAATGTAAAACTATATTCCGTAAATTTCTTTTTAATATCATGCAGTATTTCCATATCATGATCTAGATAATGTCTTAATGCTACAAAAGCCATCTCTTGTTGCATATAGCTACATACTAAATAAAATAACATATTTAGTTGCGATTCCCCTACAGATAACCAGTGTAAGTTAGGATGCGTTAACAGTTCTCTAAAATCGTAATTTTTCATTGATTCCATAAAAGCTTCTTCATCAGGTTCATATACAAATAACCAACGATTAGGATACATTTCCAAAAGATCAGCTATACCAAGACCCTGTCCGAATCCATAGACAAAAATAAGATTTAAATCTCCTACTGATCCTCGTACTGCCTCAAGCCATGCCTCATCTTTATCCCACGGTTCCATGATTATTTCTTTGTCTTTATTATAATCAAGGTCTATTGTAAGAGTCTTATGAGCGACATTGTTAAAACGTTGCTCTAGTACGGTTTGATTCAGTTCTAAATTAGACACTATCATACCACCATTCGCTCGTAAATTTACTTTCTATATGTAGTATATCGGAATCAAAAGGATTGAAGTGAACATTTAACATAAAAATCCACCTAGCTGAACAACTAGGTGGATTTTTATGTGTTTTATTTGAGACGATCTATAAAAAAACTATCATTCACAAAATTTTGATGATACGCCGTGTGCTGGTTACGAATATTACCTTGCTTTTCCAACCAATGGCCTGCTTCATCTTTAAAATAATTTAACTTCTGCATAATTAAAGGATCACAATCTAATAACTTCTGAATAACTTGTCTTTCGGTATCAGTGATATATTCTCGATGCGCTTGCATCTCTGTAATAATCACTTCACGTTCATTGACAAAATCAAGTAGTTCTTCTTCACTTATTATAGAAATGCGACTCACTACATTAGTTGTGATCTCTTCCAACTTTTGCAAATGGATTTGAATGTGATCAGTAGCACTCATCATTATACACCGCTAGCTGCTTCTGGCATTCTACTTGCTTCTACCCAAGTTTCTCGCAAGTCTGCTAAATGTACTAATACCTCTTCAGCTAGAGTAACATTTTTCTTGATATTCGCTTCAATAAGACTGTGCAACATATATTCATAAATAACAATCAATTCATGAGCAATTGGAAAATCAAAATTCAATGAAGAAATTAATTCATGTACAATTGCTTGAGCTTTACAAAGATTGTTATTTGCTTTCTGATAATCTTTTTCTTCAATGCCTTCAATACCTGCTTTTACGAATCGAATAGCACCATCATATAACATAATTAGAAGTTTTGGTTTTGAAGCTGTCTGTGCCTGCGCTTGTTGATATTTTTGATAGGGTGATTTAATCACTCTATCACCTCCTTATTTAAAGACTCGAAAGACTAGTTGACTGAGTATTATATCGGCTGATAGCAGTTTCCATCGCAGTAAATTTCTTATAATAATTAGTTTCAATAGTATTTAGACGACTGTTCCAATCAGAAATACGTCTTTCCATACCTGTTATTTGTGTTCCCATTAAACTATTAACTAGAAAAGTAGAGTTAGCATCACTACTTACTTTAGATGTACCTGCAGTACTAGCCAAGCTTTCCAAAGAAGATTTAGCTACTTTTTTCATTCTAGATAGTATGCCATCTTGATCGGTATATTTATTCGTGTTTAGCGCTGTACTGTCTTGAGATCCAAAAAAGTTATTTACAATATTAGGATCTTTTTCTAAAGCTGTTTTAAGCTTATCAGGATCTAAAGTCAGTTTACCTCTAGTCTCATAAGTTCCTGTTGTAATACCAAGTTGAGCAAAACTCACTTTATTGCCATCACTTAAAGTAACGCCTTGAATCATGGCTGTACGCATACTTGAAATAGTATTTTGTAACATATCATCATTTTTTAGCATACCACTTTTAGCTTTTTTATTCCAAAGTGCCTGCTCGTCATCACTCAAATCTTTTTTCTGTTCATCAGTCAAAGGAGCATACTTTGGATAACGCTCTTCGCCGACTTTCGTATTCAAAGTAGATAGCACATCATTATAAGCATCTACAAAGGACTGTACAGTTGCTACTAATTTATCTGTATCTGCAGAAACACTAATTTGTGTAGATTGTCCTGTAGGTGTTACAGAATTTAGTGTGAGCGTTACACCATTCATAGCAAATGTATTGGATTTTTGCGTAACCGACAATCCATTCACTGTAAGTTGTGCATCTGCACCTTGAGCTACAGTAGCTGTATTATCCAATCCAAATGCTGCCAATGCTTCACCGCTAAAGGTAAGATTAGAATTACCAGTAGCCTTATTAGTCAATGACATTTTACCACTTGAAGGATCGAATACTGCTGTAACTCCAGCGTCTTTGTTCGAATTTATTTTTTGCATAAATGAATCAATTGAATCTGAAGGACTAAATGAAATAGAAGTACCATTTAGTGTAATCGAAGTTTCACTTCCGCTATATACTGTAGATAAAGCATCTGTACTTGCATGAACACCTGCTCCAGTAGTTGATTTCACATTGGTAGCAGTAGCTAGTCCTTGTACAGAAACATTCAGTACTCCTCCACTAGCAGCACCCGTGGCTGTAGCAGAAACAGCAGAGGTATTACCTGTGATTGTTGCTTTCTGAGCATTAATCGAACTACTCAGACTCAAATTATTTAATTTATCGTTTAAAAAAGAAACTAATTTAGTACTAACATCGCGATAACCTTCACGCTTCCATTCAACCAATTGTTTTTGTTGAGTTAATTTAGTAAGAGGAGCTTTTTCGGCTGTCATTAACTTTGTAACTGTTGCATCTATATCCATACCGCTAGCTAATCCAGTAATTCTTGTAACCATATCGTTTTCCTCCTACACCTTTTTATCGACAATTAATCCTGTAACTTCCATTAATTTTGCTAAGGCATCCAAAACTTTTTCAGAAGGTACTTCCCGGATCAAATCGCCTGTTTCTTTATTTTTTACTTTGATCATAATTGCATGTGTTTCTTGATGCACTGAGATTTCAAATGCTTTTTGTGGCCCCTGAATAGCATCAATCGTTTTTTGCAAATCTTTGATAGCCTGTTCCTGATTTTGTAATTTGGTCGCTTGGGTAGGTTGAGAAGCTGCTATAATAGCTTGTTCAATCGCCACATTAGGTTTAGGCTCAGTACTTACTTCTTTTTTAACGATGGTAGGTTGAGTTGGTATTGTACTTCCCATATTTCCTGAAGATGTAATTGGATCCATGCAGAACCTCCTTATTCAATATGATTATGTGTAAGTTGTAATTTATTCTATTAGTGGTCTGTTTAGTATGTTACTATCTATATCGGTCTTTACAGGCAATTGTTTAAGATATATCGCATAAATAAGTAAAAAGACCCTGCCAAAGGCAGAGTCTTGAGTACTTGTTTTTCGTATTAACGCAGTAAGGACAATACGCCCTGTGGTGAAGAGTTCGCTTGGGACAACATCGATTGTGAAGCCTGTACCAAAATGTTGTTTTTAGACAATGCTACCATTTCCTTAGCCATATCGGTATCACGAATACGTGATTCAGATGCTGTTAAGTTTTCCACTGTTGTTCCCAAGTTGTTGGAAGTGTATTCCAAACGGTTTTGCACAGCACCCAAGTTCGCACGTTGTGTTGCTACTTTTTCGATTGCATTACTAATTGCAGATAATTTGCTACCTGAACCTAAGTTTTTAAATCCAGCTGTATTTACACCAGAAATAGTAATTTGGAATGCTTTGTCATCAGCTTGTACTTTAACGCTACTTGTAACGTGAATACCGTTAAAAGTAGTGTTGCTCATGATGCTATCGATTTGTGTACCTAATTGGCTTAATTCAGCATTGATGTTTGCTTTGTCGCCAGAGCTGTATGTTCCGTTTTCTTTCTGAACATTCAATTCTTTCATACGTCCAAGCATTGAACTCACTTCGTTCATTGCACCCTCTGCTGTTTGTGCGAAAGAGATACCATCTTGTACGTTACGTTGTGCTTGCTCTAATCCGCGAATCTGTCCGCGCATTTTTTCAGAGATTGATAGTCCTGCTGCATCATCCGCTGCACGGTTGATCCGTAGTCCTGAAGATAGTTTTTCCATGTTTTTGCTAGCTGCTGCACTGTTCAGACCCATGTTACGTTGTGTGTTTAAAGCTGGAATATTATGATTGATAATCATTGTTATTTCCTCCGTGAATTTAGTTATTCCACATCCATGTGGTTTAGTTTGGCGAGTAAGCTCAAGATCGGCCGACTCTTGAGTCTTTCTGTCGCTCTATTATCTATATCGTCATCAATTTATGATTTTTTTATAGTTTTAATAATTTTCTTATTTTTTAATTGTAATACTCAACTATATTTGTGATATAAAACATAAAAAAGACCCTGCCAAAGGCAAGGTCTTTACACCAAAAGCTAATCTTAACGAAGCAAGGACAATACGCCCTGTGGTGAAGAGTTTGCTTGGGACAACATCGATTGTGAAGCCTGTACCAAAATATTGTTTTTGGACAATGCTACCATTTCTTTAGCCATATCTGTATCACGAATACGTGATTCAGATGCAGTTAAGTTTTCTACTGTTGTTCCCAAGTTGTTGGAAGTGTATTCCAAACGGTTTTGCACAGCACCCAAGTTCGCACGTTGTGTTGCTACTTTTTCAATTGCTTTACTCACTGAAGATAGTGCAGTACTTGAACCTAGACCTGTAAAACCACTTGTATTTACACCTGAAACAGTGATTTGGAATGCTTTATCATCAGCTTGTACTTTAACACTACTTGTAATGTGAATACCGTTAAATGTTGTGTTGCTCATAATGCTGTCAATTTGTTTACCCAATTGACTTAATTCAGCATTGATGTTTGCTTTGTCGCCAGAGCTGTATGTTCCGTTTTCTTTCTGAACATTCAATTCTTTCATACGTCCAAGCATAGAACTTACTTCGTTCATTGCACCCTCAGCCGTTTGTGCAAAAGAGATACCGTCTTGTACGTTACGTTGTGCTTGCTCTAATCCGCGAATCTGTCCACGCATTTTTTCAGAGATCGATAGTCCTGCTGCATCATCCGCTGCACGGTTGATCCGTAGTCCTGAAGATAGTTTTTCCATGTTTTTACTTGCTGCCGCACTGTTCAGACCCATGTTACGTTGTGTGTTTAAAGCTGGAATATTGTGATTGATAATCATTGTTATTTCCTCCTTGAATTCGGTTATCCCACATCCATGTGGTTTAGTTTGGCGAGTAAGCTTAAGGCCGTACGCTCCTCAAGTGCTTCTTTCGCTCTACTCTTTATATCGACTTCTTGATCTTCCTTCTGTATAGTATATTCGTACTTTATTAAATATATTTTATCTTTCTCGCTCCTGCTATAAAAGTGTATAGAAAAAAGACCTTGCCATTGGCAAGGTCTCTAAAGTAATAACTAATCTTAACGAAGCAAGGACAATACGCCCTGTGGTGAAGAGTTCGCTTGAGACAACATTGATTGAGAAGCCTGTACTAAAATGTTGTTTTTAGACAATGCTACCATTTCCTTAGCCATATCGGTATCACGAATACGTGATTCAGATGCAGTTAAGTTTTCTACCGTTGTTCCCAAGTTATTAGAAGTGTATTCCAAACGGTTTTGCACAGCACCCAAGTTCGCACGTTGTGTTGCTACTTTTTCAATCGCTGAACTGATGTCTGTAAGTGAAGTACCTGCAGACAAACCTTTAAAACCACTAGTTTTGATACCAGAAACAGTAATACTAAAAGCTTTATCATCCGCTTGAATCTTAACGCCACTACCTACAATACTAATTCCGTTAAATGTAGTATTACTTAGAATACTATCTACTTGTTTACCCAATTGGTTCAACTCAGCATTGATATTGGATTTATCGCCAGCACTGTATGTTCCGTTTTCTTTCTGAACATTCAATTCTTTCATACGTCCAAGCATTGAGCTCACTTCGTTCATTGCACCCTCAGCCGTTTGAGCATAAGAGATACCATCTTGTACGTTACGTTGTGCTTGCTCTAATCCGCGAATCTGTCCACGCATTTTTTCAGAGATCGATAGACCTGCTGCATCATCCGCTGCACGGTTGATCCGTAGTCCTGAAGATAGTTTTTCCATGTTTTTACTTGCTGCTGCACTGTTCAGACCCATGTTACGTTGTGTGTTTAAAGCTGGAATATTGTGATTGATAATCATTGTTATTTCCTCCTTGAATTCGGTTATCCCACATCCATGTGGTTTTTTTGGCGAGTAAGTTTAAGGCCGTACGCTCCTCAAGTTCTTCTTTCGCTCTACTCTTTATATCGTCATTTGGTTATGTTTTATGTATAGTATTTTAGATTATATTTTTAAAAATATATAAGCTATATTAATTAACAATACAAAAAAAGATCCTGCCCATGGCAGAATCTTTTTAAAAAATGCACTTTTATTCTTAACGAAGCAAGGACAATACGCCCTGTGGTGAAGAGTTCGCTTGGGACAACATCGATTGTGAAGCCTGTACTAAAATGTTGTTTTTAGACAATGCTACCATTTCCTTAGCCATATCGGTATCACGAATACGTGATTCAGATGCTGTCAAGTTTTCTACTGTTGTTCCCAAGTTGTTGGAAGTGTATTCCAAACGGTTTTGCACAGCACCCAGGTTCGCACGTTGTGTTGCTACTTTTTCAATCGCTTGGCTAACTGAAGAAAGGTTAGTACCAGAGCTTAAACCTTTGAAACCACCTGTACTTACACCAGAAACAGTGATTTGGAATGATTTATCATCAGCTTGTACTTTAACGCTACTTGTAATGTGAATACCGTTAAAAGTAGTGTTGCTCATGATGCTATCGATTTGTGTACCTAATTGATCCAATTCAGCATTGATGTTTGCTTTGTCGCCAGAGCTGTATGTTCCGTTTTCTTTCTGAACATTCAATTCTTTCATACGTCCAAGCATTGAACTCACTTCGTTCATTGCACCCTCTGCTGTTTGTGCGAAAGAGATACCATCTTGTACGTTACGTTGTGCTTGCTCTAATCCACGAATCTGTCCGCGCATTTTTTCAGAAATGGATAGTCCTGCTGCATCATCCGCTGCACGGTTGATCCGTAGTCCTGAAGATAGTTTCTCCATGTTTTTGCTGGCTGCTGCACTGTTCAGACCCATGTTACGTTGTGTATTTAAAGCTGGAATATTGTGATTGATAATCATTGTTATTTCCTCCTTGAATTCGGTTATCCCACATCCATGTGGTTTAGTTTAGCGATCAAGCTTAAGGTCGTATGCTCCTCAAGTACTTCTTTCGCTCTACTCTTTATATCGACATCTGTTTTCATATTGTGTATAGCATATAGATCATTTATAAATTATATTTTAGCTCACTTCCATTTGTATACTTCACTAAATAGAAAAAAGACCTTGCCAGAGCAAGGTCTTTAAAAAGAAGCTAATCTTAACGAAGCAAGGACAATACGCCCTGTGGTGAAGAGTTCGCTTGGGACAACATCGATTGTGAAGCCTGTACCAAAATATTGTTTTTGGACAATGCTACCATTTCTTTAGCCATATCTGTATCACGAATACGTGATTCAGATGCTGTCAAGTTTTCTACTGTTGTTCCCAAGTTGTTGGAAGTGTATTCCAAACGGTTTTGCACAGCACCCAGGTTCGCACGTTGTGTTGCTACTTTTTCGATTGCAGAACTAATTGCAGACAATGTACTGCTTGAATTCAAACCAGAGAAGCCAGTTCTGCTTACACCAGAAACAGTGATTTTGAATGCTTTATCATCTGCTTGAATTGTGACATTGCTTGTAATTTTGATACCATTGAAAGTTGTGTTTTGCATAATGCTATCTACTTGAGTACCCAATTGGTTCAACTCAGAATTGATGTTTGCTTTGTCGCCAGAGCTGTATGTTCCATTAGCTTTCTGAACATTCAGTTCTTTCATACGTCCAAGCATAGAACTTACTTCGTTCATTGCACCCTCTGCTGTTTGTGCGAAAGAGATACCGTCTTGTACGTTACGTTGTGCTTGCTCTAGTCCACGAATCTGTCCACGCATTTTTTCAGAGATCGATAGTCCTGCTGCATCATCCGCTGCACGGTTGATCCGTAGTCCTGAAGATAGTTTCTCCATGTTTTTACTTGCTGCCGCACTGTTAAGACCCATGTTACGTTGTGTGTTTAAAGCTGGAATATTGTGATTGATAATCATTGTTATTTCCTCCTTGAATTCGGTTATCCCACATCCATGTGGTTTTTTTGGCGAGTAAGCTTAAGGCCGTACGCTCCTCAAGTGCTTCTTTCGCTCTACTCTTTATATCGTCATTTAGTTAACAATTCATTATAGCTCTAAGTCTTTTATTACATTATTTTTGTTCTGTACTCTTTTCGTTTAACCAATCTTTCAAAAATTCAGATCCTACTGCTGCACTTTGGTTACTTAATTGGATCGCTTCGTAAATTTCTTTACGATGGATATCAATATTTTTGGGAGCTGCAATTCCTAACTTTATCGTATCTCCGTCAATAGAAAGAATAGTAACCTCGATTTGATCATCGATAATAATAGACTCGCCTTTTTTACGTGATAATACTAGCATTAGGATTCGCCCCCTTTTGCCACATTTGGTTGCAATGGATGTCTAATTGTATATTGCGTATTTTGTAAAATAATTTGTTTGGCTTGATGATTATCGATATTAAAAATAATAGGGGCTACTAAATTAACGGTACGATGTTCTGCTTTTTTATTCCATGACACAATATTACGAATCACAACGTGTTCTTCTTTGGTAATAGCTAGTTCATCTACAACTTCTTGAGGCAATTCAAATTCGTAATCAGGATAGTATACGAATGGATCAATCATAATAAAACTAGTCTCTGGATGTAGAGCAGATTGCAATAAGCTAAATGGTGTAATTTGTTGAACAACCATATATTCTGTAATTTCATGAAAACCAGGAATCCCTTTAGAAAAAGTATATATTCCTTCTTTTTCAGTAGTAGGTTGGTTAGTAGCCGTCTGTGAATCTGACATGTAAGTCTATTCCTCCTTTTTTTTTAGAAAAAGGCTACGGACAGGATGGTCCATAGCCTTTTGAATTATATATAAGTTTATCCCATAAAATTAACTAAAGATAGTTGTAACGCTGAAGCCGAAGTTTTAAGTGCTGCTTGATACACTGTTTGCGCAGCTGTTGCTTTGATCAACGTCTCAGCTACATCCGCATCTTCGACTTTGGATTGCAATGTAGTTACATTCAAATCGCGATCTTCAAGTCGGCTTTGGATTAGTTCTATACGGTTAGTTTTGGCACCTACTTCTGAACGAAGAGCTGACATTTTTGTTGCTCTAGATTCAATGTTTGGTAGCTCTGCACTAATCGCTGCATGATCATTAGCATCCATTGCAGCTGTTAAGCGATCAATAGTAGCAAAAACATTATCTTTATCTACTTTAGAACCAAAAAAGTCGTTTCCAGAAGTACTTACCCCTAGTGAAACATTCTCACTCACTCCGTAAGTCACTTGTCCTGTATCTGTTACTACATCAGTTAGACTTGTAACTGTATCCGATAATGCATAAGGTTCTTCACCCAATTGTTGTCCATTAAAAATATATTTGCCTGTAAGCTGACTATTACCAATATTAGCAAGCTGACCTTTAAGCTGTTCTAGTTCATCTTTTATTGCTGTTAGTCCACTGCTATCTGTTGTTCCTGTACCAGCTTGAACAGTTAACTCTTTAATACGAGTCATTACATCGCCTGCTTGACCCATTACTGTATCCGAGTAATCTAGCCAGCTTTTAGCTTCATCGGTGTTACTTGTATATTGTTGATTAGCAGCCAATTCAGCACGGTAACGAAGAGAATAAGTTGTACCTACAGGATCATCTGAAGCTTTATTGATTTTACGTCCTGTAGATGACTCATTACTGAGCTTATCCATATTCAAAAGATTGTTATTCAGATTCCGTACTGTCTGTGAAGACATCATGTTTGATGTTATACGCATTCCCATAGATTCTCTACTCCTTAATTATTAAAGTCCGACTCTACCTGTACTGTTAATCAATTTATCTAACAATTGATCAAAAGTAGTCATAAAACGGGAAGCAGCACTATAGGCATGTTGGAATTTAATTAAATCTGTCATTTCTTCATCTAGTGATACACCACTAACTGATTTTCGGCTTGCATCTACTTGATCTGTTAATGTTTTTGCATTAGCCGCTTGTCGTGTAGCTTCTTGAGAATCCACACCCATTTGACCTACAATACCATTAAAATAATCTTGAACTGTTGTAGGGGTAGTACCGCCGAAATCCATTTTAGTGTTTTGAAGTTCAGTCATTAACAATGCAAGACCACCATTACCTGTAACTACTTTTTCATTAGTACCTGTGCCTGTTGTACGTAAAGAGAAAGCAATTTGACTTGCATCATCTTGCAATGTCTTGTTCATTGTAATATTTCCAGCTGTGACTGTGCCACTTCCGTCAGTTGTACCAAAGAAGTCTCCACCAGCTTTACCTGCACTGTTGTATCCTAATTGATGAAGCCCATTAATACCTTTAACGGTAACTGTGAGGTCAGATGTTAGAGTACGATTACCTGCAGCTGTAGAATAAGTAACTCCATTCAGAACCGTTCCTTCTGGAATTACAGATCCCGAAGGCAATTTAACAGTCAGATCACCATTTGCTAATGTGTTAGCCAATTGATCTAATTGCGTTTTGTAATCAGCTACATACGTATCTCTAGAAAGAAGATATCCATGTACTTCACCACTTGAAAGTGTGCCACCTTCATAAGCAGCTTGCAAAGAAGCCGCTGTTACTTGAGTTACAGCAGTACCTGTTACCGCATTTTGTCCACCAAAGTTTACTTGGTATCCATCTGACAATTGAGTAACTTGTACATTTCCGTATTTGGATAATTGATCTATAGCATAATCACGGCTATCCCGTAAATCATTGGCATCATTGCCCTGGGATTCCACTGACATAATGCTTTTATTCAGACTCCCTACTGTAGATAGCAGAGAATTGATTGTAGTCGCGTCTAAACTTACACTTGAAGTTAAGTTGTTGCTTAATGCATCTAACTGTTTACTCATTTGGTTCATAGCATCTGTTAGAGCTAATGTGTTTTCTTTCAAAATCTTTTGGTTTGTTGTACTTTGTGGATTATTGCTGAGGTCAGACCAAGAACTCCAGAAATTATTGATTACTTTTTGCAAACCTGTATCAGATGGTTCATTTACGATTGTTTCTAATTTGTTCAATGTATCTGAACGAATATCCCAACTACCTAATGAAGAATTTTCGCCTTGAAATTGAGTATCCAAAAATAATGAACGTACACGCTGTACAGAGGTTGCTTCGACTCCAGTACCAATTTGACCAGCAGAAGTAGCATTTTTGAAAGCAACTGCTTCTAAAGGATTTGTAGCACTTGTGTGCACAACTTGACGTGAATAACCAGCACTATCAGCATTAGCAATATTATGAGAAACCGTACTCAGCGAAGCTGTTGTTGTCACCAAACTCCGTTTGGACGTTTCTATTGAATGAAATGTAGATGTCATGTTTTCCTCCTAATCTTATCCCCGCGTATCGAATAATCCAGAACGCGTAGCTCCATAAGCTTTATCAGCCGGATGTTGATAAGTTAAATCTTGTTCCGGTACAAGTGCCAACATTTCCAATGAGAAGTCCACATAATCCAAAGCTTGTTGAATCAGTTGCTTGTTGAGTTCATTGAGCTGTTGAAGAGTTTGCAGGGTGGCGGACAGTCGAGAGCGAGCTTCAAGAAGGAGTTGTTTTTCTTCCGGATCGAATACAAGACGCGCTAGCTCCGTAAGGTTTAAACGTAGTTTGGACTTGATACCACGTTCCAACAAAAAGGCATGTACAATCTCTTCACGCTCTTGTTCTTCACGGTCGATAAATTTAGCTAATTTAGATTCTTGATTCATAATAGCAATCATAGATTCTACCTCATTTTTGATAACAGCTTGCTTTTTGCGCTCACCGAGCTCGATCATTTGGATATGACAATCATTCATTTGATCGAGCTTTGCTACCAGTTTCTGCAAAGTCTCACTACTCATTGATTAATTCCCCGTTCCTTTTAGGAAAGGCAACAACTTATCTGCAAGTGCGCCTGCATCCACATTGTACGTACCCGAAGATACTTGTTCTTTCAGACTTTGAATTTTTTGAGCACGTTCTGCATTAGCAGAAGCTTGAGTGCTATTTGCTTGTAACATTTCCATTGCCTCCGGCGAGATTGACACTTCATCTTTACGATTTGCTTTTTTCTCATTAGTTACTGCTTTTGCCTCTGCTGCTCTTTGGTATGGGTTGATTGCACTTACGCGGTTAGTTTCGTTAATTTTCATGGTTGACACGCTCCTTAGTAATTTTAGTTGAGAAGAACTTCCTATTCAGGATAGGACGTTCTTTTTTTGATATCAGGAAGCTTGGGTGATAAGCAAAAGGTTGTTTTCCTGATATCATATAGACAACCGATTTAGTATTTACTAAGATTATCGGACATTTTCGAGATAATTTTTATAGTTATAAAGTGGTTAATTATAAAACGACATTTGTCATTGCTTAAGTCCTAATCCTGCATACGTACGCAATTGAAACCACTCATATAGCACCAAATATTGTCGTTATTTGACTTGTATATGGAAAACCTCTTACATATTTCGGAATTTGTCGACTGCCCGATAGGTCCCTTGGGTTTTTTGTGCTTCTTCTTTTTTGGCTGCTTGATCATCTTCATAAGCATGTTGAATGTCTTTATTAAGACGTGCCCGGCAAGAATCACACATATTACTATCTCGAATAGGATTACCACACACTTCACAAGCATAAGACATATTAGGTGCATTAGCGATTGAAATGCGTCCTTCTCTGATAAACTGTGTGATTTGCTTCACAGGTACTTCCACTGCTTCGGATAATTCTGTAATTGTTGTTCCTTTATGTTCACGTAAGTACTTGATACAATCTTCATATTGGAATTCAATTTCTTTTATACAATTACCACAGATTCCTCTGAGATTCATAACATGTAATTTACCACAACGGGGACAATTAGCTAAGTTCATCCCGTACCGCCTCCTAATCATTGCACTACATCTTTATCATTTATGCTCTTATTTATATTATATCGTACAATAGGTCCTTATTTATTAATAATAAAGCTTAAATTAACGATTTATTTCATACATTCTTTTAAATTTTCATCAAATAGACTAGAGTGTACAGAATGAATACGATATCGTACATGCTTTTCAAGAACGAGCCCATGTTAAGCTAAATACCTGTATATCGATACCATGAAGCTGCCCAGCTTCGATTAACGCTTTTGCACAATTATTAATAGTACTTCCTGTTGTATAGATATCATCTACGAGTAGTATATTTAGGCTATGCGATTGATAAGTAGTTAACCATTGTGGCGTATTCAAATCATAACCAAATACTTCTTTCATATTCATAATACGTGCTTGTCGTCCTTGCGAGCTTTGCTTGATTGTATCTCGTTGTCTAACTAACAAAGATTTATAAGGTAAACGTTCATATGTAGCTAAATGGCTTGCTAGAACTGCTGCTTGATCAAAACCTCTCTGTATTAATCGAGATCCACTTACAGGTACAAATGTAACCAAATCGATAGTCCATGCTTTTCGATAAAATTCTGTCATTTCTTGCTTCATCCCCTGATACGCTTCTATTACTATTTGTCCTAATAAAGAAGCGTACCGTTCTTGTCCCTTGTATTTATAATCTGCTAACCATGCCCTCATCGTATCGTTATAGGAAACGGCACTACGATTGAACATAAAGTAACGTTGTGCTGCTGATTTACGCTGGCAATCAGGACAATAGCTCTCTCGTCCACATACTTTACAGGTAATCTGAGTAATCCAGGGAATGCGCCGTGCACAAAGCTCGCAAATCCCAGGATAACTTTTCATTAATGCCGCCTTTTTACCGCAAGCCATACAGGCTTCATAGTGTGGAGATAGATAAGACAACCATGTATTCCATAATTTTTTGTTTAACATAATCTATAATCCCTTTCGTAGTATGGATGATTTGGATACATGTAGATAACCTTTACGTCTAGCGATTCGATTCATAAGCTTGATTTGTGATACTGCTTTTTTCTGCTCAATTGTCCATTGCTTAGCTCCAAAGATTACATTTCCTTTAGGATCTTCTTTGGATCTCCCTGCTCGTCCTGCCATTTGTACGAGAGAAGACGCATCAAATAATCCACTATCAGCATCCAAAATATAGACATCACTATAAGGAATCGTGACTCCGCGTTCTAAAATAGTAGTTGTGACTAATATTCGTATCTGTTGCTCACGAAAAAGAAGGACTTTGTCCGCTCGTTCATGATCTTGAGAAGAAGTTCCTTCGATCGAAAGCTCTGGGAAATAAGATCGCAGTAATAATACTAGCGATTCGATTAATGCTATCCGAGAAACAAATATAAAAATTTGCGCCTGACGTGTTACCGAATAACGTAAATATTTTAACAAAGTATGAGATAGCTGCTTTCTGTTAAGCATATGAGTCACTGTTGGTATATGAATATACTTTGGTACTGGTAAAGGATGTCCATGAAAACGAGCCGGTACTTTAGCATGCGCAAGTATTCCTTGTTTGATTTCTTTTTGTAATTGCACAGGTGGGGTCGCAGATAAATATACAAAAGCTCCATCATATTTACAGCAAGCATTAGCGGCATATGCTAACATCGGATCATTGTGAAAAGGGAACGCATCCAGTTCATCCAAAATAACCAGATCAAATGCTTGCGAAAATCTTAATAATTGATGTGTAGTAGCTATCGTCAAATCTGAGCTTCGCCAGCGATCTTCACTTCCTCCATACAATACAGAGATCGTTGTTGCTGGAAAAGCTTTGGCCATGCGGGGAGCTAATTCAAGCACTACATCTCTTCTCGGTGTAGCTACTAGTACTTTCCCCTTATTTTGTAATACATGATCGATTAGCGGAAAGGTCATTTCTGTTTTACCTGCACCTGTTACTGCCCAAAGTAGGAAACGTTTATGTGTAAAATAGGAAGGACTAGGAATACCCTTTTTATTTTTTGATTTGGATAGAAAAAATAAGTAGAAGCGATTCTTATTTGAAAATATCATTTTGTTTGAATTTTGTTTTTTATTTTTCAAAAAATATAATGCACTGGTAGTGGCTTCAGTCTGTGCATCACTAAGTCCCCATCTATTTTGAATATTTTCTTCTTTATAATCAGTATCTATAGAAGAAACAGAATTTAGATCTAATAGAGCTACATATACAGATTGAATCATTAAAGTACATTCACGACTTCTACCCAGATTAAGACAGATTTCACAATAAGCACATGCAGAGCTACCACAACTAGCACATGGTGTAGTATTCATCCTCTGGCTTCCACAACGACGACAATGATAACCTGAAGCAGAATCTTTATGTACAGCTGAGTGAAGTCGCAATGATTGTGTTAAATACGCTAGCTGTGTATATGCTTTCCAATGAGTTAGAAGATTTACTTGTTGATCTGTAATCATCATCATGTATTCTGTTTCTAAAAGAGAACGACCTTGCATCATGTGAGTGAGTTCTATTGCGCCTAACATTACTTTTCGTTTCCAAACAGGTAATACCGAATGATCTATGTATTCGTCTGGCTGATCTTGCATGTGTTGTATAGTAGATACTAAGAAAGGTATATCTTTTATTGTGTTCATAGTATCGTCCCACAATATTTTTATTTGATCCGCCACTATAAAAGAATCAATATTTCTACGCTGATTGTCATGCTGATTATAATTTTGAATACGATTGAATAACCATTGCTCTATATGTTGTTTCCATTGATATTGATCCCAACGATCTGCACTGTTATCGAATTTTAAATATTGCTTGCACTGCAAAGCCCATACTAAAGGAATAGTCGATGAAATATATATCATTTGTTGGATGGTTTCTGTATGTCGCTTATCTGAAGTCCACCATATGAGATCAATACGAAGATCAAGCGATATTTCAAAAGACCACTCGTCTTTTTGCTTAATAGCGTACAATGCAATTGGCATGTATATTCTCCTTTCTATTCTTGAAATAGCAAAAAAGCACACCTTCCCTATCTCTAGGAAAAGTGTGCTTCACTTTTACGTGTGTTATTTATTAGAATTAAAGTGTAACCCAACCATGTTTGATAGCGTTGATTACTGCTTGTGTACGGTCATCAACTTCCATCTTTTGCAAAATACTACTTACATGATTTTTTACAGTTTTTTCACTGATAAATAAATATTCACCAATCATTTTGTTACTCTTACCTTCTGCCATCAGACGCAATACTTCTGCTTCACGACGTGTAAGAGGATTATCATCGCCCGCTACAAATTTCACACCTGTATCACCAGAGCTATTATTGTCTGTTAATACACCGGATTCATTGGTATACGTCATACGACGAAGTTGTTGGATTAGTTTACCTGTTACTTTAGGATGGATATAAGCATGTCCCTCCATAACAGAACGAATAGCATTTACTAAAGACTCAGCTTCCATATCTTTTAAAAGATATCCTGAAGCGCCTTTGCGTAACGTTTCAAATACATAGCTCTCATCATCGTGAATAGACAGAATGATCACTTTAATATCAGGGAATAGCTCACGTAATTTTTCAGTAGCTACTACTCCATTTTCGATCGGCATATTAATATCCATTAATACAACTTCTGGAGGATTGTGATTACAGAATTCTAAAACTTGAATTCCGTCTCCACATTCACCAATAACCTCAAGGTCATCCTCCATATTCAGAATACGCTTTAGACCTTCACGAAAAAGCTGATGATCGTCGGCTAAGAGTATCTTAATTTTTTTAGTGCCGTAATCATGGTTTTCCATTCTGTTACTCCTTTCACTTTTCCACGTTCGTCGGAATATGGATTACGATTTTCGTACCCTGATTTTCGGCAGATTCGATTTCCATTCTTCCTTCAAGCAATTCTACTCGTTCCCGCATGCCGATCAATCCAAAATGAGTATGATCTTTGGTCTTTTGCTCTATCATATCCAACTTAAAACCGCGTCCGTTATCCTCAACAATCAACTTAACCATTTGTGACTGAAAAGTAATGATAACCGTTACATAAGTAGGATAAGCATGTTTAGACGCGTTAGTGAGTGCTTCTTGAACTAGTCGGTAAATCGCAGCTTCCATAGCAGAAGTGAGTCGATATTCCTTGCCTCTTGTTTCGAAAATCGTGCGGATTCGAGTTTTATTCTCAAAATCTTGCACATATTTCCTTAAAGTTGGAATGAGACCCAAATCGTCGAGGGCCATCGGTCTTAGATTAAAAATAACTTTCCGCATTTCTTCTAGGCTAGAGCGCACTTGTCCCTTCAAATCTACTATTTCGTCCTGGACCATCTTATATTCCTGCTTTGTAATCATTCTTTCTACAATTTCGGTCCGAAGAACTAGATTTGCGAGCAATTGAGCAGGACCATCGTGAATTTCCCGGGAAATTCGCTTACGTTCCTCTTCTTGTGCGAGAATGATTTTTAGCCCGATCAATTGACGGTTTTTGGCAGATTCCAAAATACGAGTGACTTGATTAAGTTCGCCGGATAGGTATTCTAATACCACTCCCATCTGCGAGCCGATGGTCTCAGCTCGCTCGATAGAACTTTCTACATTTTTAACTCGTTTTTGCAAATCATCCCGTCTTGCTTTTAAATACATTTCTTTCTCACGATAAATCATCAAATCCAATTGCAGTTGTGTTGCACGTTCATACGCTTGCTTAATGTCTTCCTCATTATACCGTACAAAGTCCCGGCTGACTTCTGTCAGTCGAATCCGTGAACTACGATAGCTGACTTCAAGTTGGTCTACCTTTTCAATCGTATCTGTCGTTTCACGAAGTACCAATTCAAGTTCTGTATTTAGCGAGAGCAATTCACTCCGCGAAGTATCCAAAATCTCGAAGATTTGATATTTACTATTTTCCATAACACTTGTTGCATTCTTAATGACGTGATCTATTGCATCAGCGTGGAACTCCACTCGATCTTCTCCATTTCTGTAAGTCAATTATATGATGCATGTATTATCATATCATAACTTATCACGATTGGATGCTAACCGTCTTGGTTTTCTGATCCCATTTTACAGTCAAACCAAGCTGTTCTGACACCAATCTTAAAGGGACTAAAGTCCTTCCTGATACGACTAAAGGTGCTACTGTAGAGTTTTGAAGCTTACCATTTGATACATAAGCTTTATTATTTACAGTCAAATCCAGTAATTGTCCTGCACGTAAAATGGTCACGCGCTGACTACTAGCATTCCAAGTCGCTTGTCCACCAAAAGCATCCATTATATATTTAACCGGTACATAAGTTGCATTATTTTTAAGCATCGGAGAAACATCAATAGATTGTGATTTACCATCTAGTGTTGAAGTCTTTTTACCCACTGTCATCGATAATGTACCTTTTGGCATAGTATATGTTGCTGCTTGAGCCGCTCCAGTTAGACGGATATTGTCCATAGCGATCATACCTGTAGCTGCACGTTCGTCTTGTCCTTCAGCTACATTAACAACATATACACGTTTTAATTTAGCCGGATAAGCGATACCTGAACCAGAAAGATCAATATTTAATGTTTTCCAACCGCTCCAATTGATACTTTTCGCAAAATCAATATAGACCGTTTTACCGCTAGCATCTGTTACTTCACCACGTAACCAGTTATAACTCTTATCTCCATATACATCTACTGTTACGCCTGTTGTTCCAGGTGTGAGTGCTTTACCAGCAGTACCACCAAACTGAGCATAAGCATATTTTTTACTTGTGCCTGCTGTCATATCATACGTTAATTGCAACACTTTAGAATTAGCATGATCGCCTGTTCCTTGTGTCACTTGAGCGGTTCCTTTTACTGTACTAGGGTTTCCTAAGAAACTAATACCATAATTCACATTTTCAAAATCTTCCCATGTACTAGTTGCTCCACCGCCAGTAGTTAATACCATCATTGTACTAAATCCATCATATCGTGCAATAGCGTATCCCACCGTAGTACCACTATTTACAGAAGAAATGTTCAATTGTCCGTCTTTTACGCTACCTTTAAATCCAACCAATTCCCATTTTAACGTTTCTGGAGAAATGGTTAAGCTTGAGCCATCTTTTAACGTAGCGGTTACCGGTACAGCAACTGTAGTGCCCGCTTGTAAAGTAGCTGTAGAGCTAGCTGTCGTTAGATTTTGAATAGCTTCTGCACCGACAACATTTACATTCATACTGGTACTGACTCCGCCACTAGAAGCAATAATTTTGGCTGTACCATTTTTAGTCGCTTTAAATTCGCTGCCTGTCCATTTGATATTACTACTTCCAGCTTTCCAAGAGGGATTAATTCCTGCTGTACTGATTGGATTATAGTAAGTATCATATCCATTTGCTTCGTATTTCGCTGTCTGCCCAATTAGTAATTGTTTGGGTCCGCTAATACTGAATCCTTGTACTTTGCCTTGTGGGGCTGTAGTATACACTCCTAGCCCGTTTACAACGCTACGTTGAGTATTACCGCCATATTCAGTTGGGAACGTTAGACTAGCTTGTGTTTTCCCTAAAGGACGTGTGACTAGAGTGGTAGAACCTCCACCATCTAGATTAATACCTTTCCACACACCTATAGAAGCCATAAATGATTGTAATTCATACAAAGACATGCCTGCGCTATTATCGTTGTCTTGTACAGTAACAATATAAGCATATCGTCCATCTTGTGAATAACCTACAGCTGTACGCGCACGATTACCACCGATCGCTGTAGTGCTACGAGAAAATGAACTTGGTTTTCCTTGATCTACTAGAATCGTATGACCACCAATCATCATCTGTAAAGTCGTCGGATCAATAGATTTCCCTGTCGATTTAGCTTGTAAACTATAATCAGTTGTTACTTTTTGTCCAACTTTCATATGTTGTTGTACAAATTGAGCTGCTTTGCCATGAGTACGCAAAATATAAGCCCCTTTAGGTACTACCTTTTGAATCGTTGCATTCACCGATATTTGCGTGATCACTCCGCCTTGTACAAGTACTTCAGTCGGTGTAGTTGAACTATTGGCTGGACGCTCGATTGCTTTCCAAGCATCTGTATAGATATACATGGTATTCGAGTGGCTAAATGTACCATTCGGTTCTGTCATATAAGAAGCCTGGTTGATTCCCGCTAGATCAAAAGTAGAACCATCTTCTGCGGTTACTTTACCTTGGAATGTAAATTGATCAATCATTGGTGTACCGTCTTTTGTTACACCAAATGCATACATTCCTTTTAATTCAGAAGGGCTAGACATTAACACACCTTCAGAAGCTTGAGCTCCCATCGGTACTCCTTCACTAGCGGTATTAAAGTAATCTCCATTTACTCCAGCTACTGCTTTGGTTTCTTGCGCCATTCCTTCAACAGATTGCTTGGTCGTAAATTGATTACCTTTCCCTGTCATTACATCCAAGTTAACATACGGATTTTTCAAATCTACTTTAACAACATCTGCCAAAATAGAAACTGTTTTTCCAGAACGAGCTGTTTTGTAGCGATATTCTAACAGCTTAGCTCCAGAAGTTATGTAGCTTTCGTTCAATTGAGTCGTCTCAGCTGCACTTGCAATATGTGTAGGCAACCAAGCGACCTGAGGAATACCTACTTGTAATACGGGTTGAATCCATAACGAGCCTGCAATCGTAAGAATAATCCATTTGCGTGCCGTTTTTGCTTTGCCTGTCATATGTTAAAACGCTCCTATTCGTTGAAAATTCTCTAATTACATTGATTTTTTATAACTATCATCATAATATCCACTTTAATGATCATAACGTTATTTAGATATAGATGCCAATTTGGCAGAGTACACCACATAAGAATATAGACTACAATAGAAGCAAAAAGTTACGGTAAACCAATCATTTTTTTCTGCAATCCTATCAATGTAGATCAAATACATTATCTTTTATCTTGTATGACGGTTGAAAATGAACTGAAGTTCCAGTTCCAGCTCTGAATAATGGTATTGGTTTTGAGCATAAAAAAGAAGGCTTCCCGAAAAAAATCGAGTTACCTTCTTTGATCAAACTATAATTATAGATCGTAAAAACTATTATAGTCCAGCTTGAGTTTTTAATAATTCTGCTTTGTCGGTTTGTTCCCAAGGCAATTCAACATCTGTACGACCGAAATGTCCGTATGCAGCTGTTTGACGATACAAAGGACGACGAAGATCAAGCATGCGAATAATACCAGTAGGACGCAAGTCAAAATTGTTACGAACCAATTCTACCATTTTTTCTTCGCTTACTTTACCTGTTCCATAGGTATCTACACTGATCGATACAGGGTTAGCTACACCAATAGCATAAGCCAATTGGATTTCGCATTTATCTGCTAATCCAGCAGCAACTAGGTTTTTAGCTACATAACGAGCAGCATAAGCAGCAGAACGGTCTACTTTAGTTGGATCTTTTCCTGAGAATGCACCGCCACCATGACGTGCATAGCCGCCATATGTATCTACGATGATTTTACGTCCAGTTAATCCAGCATCACCTTGAGGTCCACCAATAACGAAGCGACCTGTTGGGTTAATAAAGTATTTAGTATCCGCATCAAGCAACTCAGCAGGAACAACCGGAAGAATAACATGTTCACGGATATCTGCTTGGATTTGCTCCAATGTTGTTTCTTCAGCATGTTGAGTTGATACAACGATTGCATCAATACGAACAGGCTTACCATCTTCATATTCTACTGTTACTTGTGTTTTACCATCAGGACGCAAGTAATTAAGCGTACCATCTTTACGTACTTCAGCCAAACGGCGTGCAATACGGTGAGACAATGCGATAGGCAAAGGCATCAATTCTGGTGTTTCGTTAGTAGCAAACCCGAACATCAAACCTTGGTCACCTGCACCAATATTTTCTGTTTCTTTCTCCATTAATGCTGTATCACGAGTTTCTAAAGCAGAGTTAACGCCTTGAGCAATATCAGCAGATTGTTCATTTAATGAAGTAAGTACAGCACATGTATTATAATCAAAGCCATACTTGGCACGTGTATAACCAATTTCCTTGATTGTATTTCTTACGATAGATGGAATATCAACATACTCCGAATTTGTGCTTACTTCCCCGATAACTAACACCAAACCTGTAGCCACTGCTACTTCACAAGCTACACGAGCATTGGGATCATTAGCTAAAAAAGCATCCAGTACTGCATCAGAAATTTGGTCACAGATTTTATCTGGATGTCCTTCTGTTACAGACTCTGATGTAAATAAATGTCTCTTTAAAGTAGACAAGAGTTTTCAACCTCCCATATGGATATTAAGGTGTCAGCAATGTGCAACAAACTTCAAACCTATAGTCAAAGTCCCTACACAAAAAATGAACCCTTTCCATAAGGAAAAGGTTGCTATACAAGCCTCAACAGTCATATTAACGTATTTGATACCAGGTGTCAAACGCTAATCACTAGATGGTAAGGTATATTTTTTATACGTAAAAGATTAGATAGTCTATTGTAAATAAAATAGATCTCATACAAATACTACAGATTTTCAATTGCCTTTTTCCAACAATCTCATATTAAAATCATTCTATTTGTTCAATTCAGAACTACCCTTTTTGAATATACAAACTTATTGAATTTTATAATCACCAATTACTAATACTGTAGCATTGTACCCTTGAGTCAAAGCAACTTCAACCCCGCGCCCATCTCTTGGAAATAAAAGTAGATGATTATTAGGAATAGCTTGTGATCCACCCATTTCGCTTCCAGCAGTCAAATCTAAAATCCCATTTTTTTCTGAACTGTATACCACAGCTTTCCCCGTACGCACAATCACTTCGGTGCCCGCTGCTGCAATTAATTTTTTACCTGGACGAATTTCTACCACTTTCGTTGTAATTGTAGAAGAAGATGTTGCTGAAGGAGCTGTAGATACAGGAGGTGTGACCGGAGTAGTAGGTGTGTTATTTTTAGTACCACTATTGCTATTGTTAGTATTTCCTGTAGAACTACTAGAACTTCCACCTAATGCTTTTTGTATTTGCTGATCTACGTAACTTTTGGTGACTACAGGATCATCAGCAGAACCCAGTTGACTACTAGCACTACTAATTGTAACAAAGGAACTCCCTACCCAGATACCTATCCCAATAGTAGCAGTAGCCATTAACCATGTAGCATATTTTTTCATATAATATCCTCCTCAAAGTATAGAATAAAGATATAAAACAAAAATACCCCGGAGCAGTTGCCCGCTCCGAGGTACCTAAGCGAAAGTAGTTATACTTTCTATATGACAGTGTTCATATCAGAAGATATTACTTGCTGTTTACAGTTACAGTTTTAGCAGCTGCATCGTACATTACTGTAGCGTCAAGAGCTTTACCAACCCAAGCGATAGGCAATACAGTACGGTTAGCTTTAGTTACTGCTTTAACATCCATGTTGATTGTAGAACCGTTGATAGTCAATTGGTTAGTTTTAAGTTTCAATTGAACTACGCGGTCTCCTTTAATCAAAGTAACCATAGAAGTTGCTTTGTCAAACAAGATGTTTGCAGGAGTTACACCCAATGCTTCAGCTACGTAACGAACTGGCAAGTAAGTGCGACCATTTTCTACATAAGGAGCAACTTCAGCAGTACGAGTTTCCCCGTTTACTTTGTAAGAAGTGCTTCCGATTGTGTAGATAGCTGTTACAGCGTTAGATTCTGGATTTTCAGAAGCTGTTCCGATTGTTGCAATTGTTGCTTGAGTAGCATAACGGTAGCTATCTTTCCAAGTTTGAGTAACATCTCCAAAGCCATGGTAAGCTGTGTTAGCTGCTCCATCACCTTGTACTTTAGCAACAATGTTACCTTGTGGTACAGTACGGTCAATACGCAAGTTTACTCCGTTGATAGCAATAGTACTAGCAGTAGTACTTTCGCTGTCTACGTAGAAACGCAATACGCCTTGAGTAGCGCTGTTGTTGTAAGTGTCGATAGACACGTTACGGATAGTCAAGTCACCAGAAGTTACAGATACAGTTGGTACAGAACCAAATGTTACGCCAGCTGGAAGAAGAACTTCTACCAAACCATTGTCGTCATCAGTCAATGCGCCTGCTGCGCCTTCTTTAAGTGTCAAGTTACCGATGTTTGCACTATCAGTACCAATTGAAGCACTGTAAGTTGCATCAGAAGCAGACAATGTTACAGATGGAGTAACAGTTGCAACTTTGATATTACCAGTTAATCCTTGGCTACCAGCTACAGCAACATTCAAGTCACCAGTAAATCCTGGTTGTACTGCTACTTCAACATCTTTCAATGTCAATGTTCCAGCGTTAGAAGATGTGTTTTCTGCGCCAAATGTAATACGCATAGTACGACCATCAGTTCCAGTATAACGAATACCGTCAGTAGAACCAGTACCTAAGTTCAAACCATTTGCAACTTCAGTAGAACCAGTAGTACCAGTAGTATCTTCGCCGCTATCATAAACTGACTGCCAACGAGCACCTTCAGGTAATTGTAGAGTTACTGTACGTCCTTCTACGAAAGATCCAGCAACAGATTCTTTAATTACGATGTCGCCCAATTGTTGCTCATCTTTACCAGCAATTACAGTAGTTGGAGAAGCTACAGTTACGCCACCACCGTATTGACCGTAAGAACCTACAACTAGAGAAGAAACATTAGATGAAGAGTTACCACTAACACTAGCTGTAACGTCGCCTTCTTTAGCTTTATCTTCATCAGTTACAGAATAGTTAAGATCTAAGTTGAAAGCTGAAACTTCAGTAGAAGTTGATACAGCACCGATAGTCAAAGTATCGCCATCAACATTAGTAGTAATGTTAGAGTTAGAAACGAAACTTCCGTATAGGTTAGTAAGAGCACCTACAGATTCCCAATCAAATCCAGTTGGTAATTTCAATTTAATTGCATTACCAGATTTCAAAGATGCTGCTACAGATTCAGTCACTTTCAAAGTGAAGCTGAAGTTGTCGCTGCTTGATTGAGTGTCGTTAGCTTCAAGAGCTACTTGACCAGAAGATACTACAGTTGCTACTTTAACGTTACCAGTTGGCAAACCGCTAATGCTTGAAGCAGAGAAAGTTAGGTTAACATCACCAGTACTTGGTCCAGTAGAAGTAATACCGTTAAGATTCAAGAAAATTCCCAAATCATCTTCATTAGTGTTACCTTTGATGTCGATTCTTGCACTCTTAGCACTAATACGAGTAATATTAGCAGTTACGCTTCCAGCAGCGTTATCGCCACGGTCAAGAGTCATACTGTTTCTGCTACCAGCTTGGAAAGAGTCAGTTGGGAATTCAAATCCTTGTGGCAAAGTTACTGTCAAAGAATAAGTATCTCCAGTTGTGCTGCTAGGTCCAATCAAAGTGTCCTGGTCAATATTTACTTTAACGCGTCCCAATTGAACTGTACCAGATGCAGTACCTAATGTTGGAACTGAAAATACATCAAAACTACCAGATGCATGTGCTGCTGTTGGAGCAACGATACCTGCTACTGGAGCGATACCTGCTAGCATAGCAGCGCTTGCTGCTACGTTTAATACTTTTTTAGTAGACTTTTTCATAAACTTTTGTTCTCCTCCTTGAATATCATAAACATTTTTTTTGTTTTTTTGTTTGTTGTGGATTTTGTCACTCATCAGTCGTTACACCCCCTCTCCGAGTTTAAAGCAAATCCCTTTTTGTATGATGATATCTGTGACAAAATCACAGAAAATCGTAACCGGAATATTTGTCAATCGAAAAACCGCAGTGCACAGAAGTTATTATACATTGCGTCAATGATGCCGTAAAGACATTTTTTCACATTGAGATCGACTAAACATTCCAAAAGTTAATCTCAATTTAATAACCTGTCAGCAATTATGTTGCCTTGTTTTATCGGGTTCATATATGTAGACGCAGGTTTCTTCAAAAAGTTGCGGTTTTTCAAAAAAAGTTTTCTGTTTTTTTTGCGACATATATTATATCGCGAAACAGAGCCTTGATTATCATACTACACTTTGAGAAGATATGCCAGTTTTGCCTACAATACTTTTTCGTAACTATATTACTACTAAACACGTTTTAACCTATTTAAACCACTCTGATAACAATTATTTTTGCAGACAAAAAAAGAGAGCTCTATAAGAGCCCTCTTTAGTAACAAATTACATTTTAGGAAGTAACTTTTGTCCAATCATTACTCTAGCTAAGATAATAGCTGTATCTGAACGAAGCATTTTAGCACTAGGATCAAAGGTGTATCCCTTAGTTAGATCATTAGGGTCAATAGCTGAACCTGTAATATACCCTTTTTGGGCTACAGCTAATACGGAAGCTCTAGCATATCGATCAATAGAATTAAAATCTTTAAAGTATTTCGTTAGACCTTTATTAATCTTAGTAATATCTGTTTCTAGTTTTAAATTAGTTGCACTCGCAATAATTACAGCTGCATCTTGTCTTGAGATGTTATCTCCTGGACTAAATACTTGAGGCTGAGTTCCACGCACAAATCCTGCGCGTGCAGCTGTCTCGATGTAACGGAAATCATATAAAGCATTCTGTGTTATAGAACTAATACTACTACTTACATCAATGAAATGTTTGGTTCCTTGATAGTTAAGTGGTAATTCTAGAGCTTTAACAATAGCTCTAACAAACTCGCCACGTGTAATATATTGATTTGCTCCAAAACTTGTATCTGGATCTGTAGCATTCATAATACCTTTAGCAAATAAAGCTTCCATATAGTCGCGTGCATAACTATGTTGCACAATGTCTGTATAGGAATAACTTAATTTAGCTACTACATAATAACCGAAGCGATCAAATGGAACAGTAATTGTACGTTTAGAAGCGTTAACTACTCCACCCACATTATCCCACTGCTTCAATTCAGGATCGAAATACAATACAGTTACTAGTTTACCAGCATCAACTGCCATATCAGATAGATAAGATAATGTCATTGTTCCTGGTTTGGACGTAACTAGCTCATTATCTGGATCACGATTATAGAAATCTGGCGCAACTGGGCTACTTGGGAATGTAACAGGTTGATAAGGATCCTGTCCATCGGCAATTGGATCATATGCAGTAGTCGAAATATTATCTGCAATACCTGGATCAATCCAATATACTGGGCTTGCTTTTACAAAATGAGAATTAAAATTGTTCACAAAATATTGTTGCCCTATTTTGTATTTCTCTTGTAATCCTGCAGCAGGAGTTTCAAAATCGTAACGATCGATTACTCCATCTGTACTATTAGCAATAGCAAACAAAATATTATTACCTGAGAATACTTCTGTTTTGAGATTTTCTGCTGCATCAGTATCACGTCTAATCAAGTTAGTTCCTGCAGGGAATTTCAAAGCCAAATCCCCTTCAAATACTTTTGCAGTTGTTTTCATAGCTTGCATAAATTGTGCACCTGGAATATTAGTAGGTACATATTTAACAGTTACAGAATCTTTTAAAACTTGATTACCAATCGTTACAGTAATCGGAATATTAGTATCTTTATTAGCTTTCAAATCTTTAACACGAATACGATATGCATTTTCATACTCATTTTTACCATCGTTATTTGTATCAAATGTTGTTTTGGTAGCTGTCTCTTTATTGATTGTTACCGCAGTTGCACCTTTAGAATCAATAATAACATCAATAAAGTTTTTGTTAGTTAATTTTTGAGCTGTTAGCGGTCTAACGATAGTATAGGTATCACTTTGTGGATCCAATTCCATTGTTGCATTAGCAGTAGGCCCACCATCTCCAGAGTTATATACAGTGAACGTATAAACAATTGGGCTACCATCAGAAGGCATCGTACGATTTTTCAATGTAAATGCAAAAGATTGTGTATCGTAATCATAATAAACTGAAAAATCAGGGATTACTGTCGAGTTAAATGTATCTGATGTAGCCACTTTATTTTGCATGCCAGTAAAAGCATCAGAAAGTTTCCAAGTCGCTACAGTAGTTCCGGTAGAATCAGAAATAACTAGTTTGTAATTAGCTAATTTATCTTTAAGAGTTGTACCGCTAAGGCTTCCTCTTACAGCTGAAGCATTTGTACCCAAATCAAGAAAGTCAAATGTTCCATAGACACTATAATTTTCTTTTGCTGTAGTATAGTTAGAACCTTTCATAGGAAAGTTAGTATCATCTTTAGCTGTAGGTATATCATTAGTACCCGCAGTATATGGGAAGATTCCAAGAGTAGTATTATAAGGAATAACCGGAATATCCGTTGGTACTAGATTTACTTTAATTGTATTATCATAAGACGTTTTATCTGATTTAAATACAAATTTGATTGTATTCTCTCCTGAGAATAATGCTTTGTAAGCATCCGCATCACTATCTACTAAAAATGTTGTTACACCATCTTTTCCAGGTTTAAGTGGAATCAAGGTATTATTAATATAGAAGAACACAGTTTGACCTGCACCAGAATATACGATGTCGCTTGTATCTGCTACGTTAACAATCTTACCTGAAAAATGGTCTAATGCTGTATCCATAACAGCAGTTGCTACGGTTGTATCATTTTGTCCATATTGAACCACTTGTCCATCAAATGCTTTACTATAACTGATATAAGGACCATAGAGCAAATTTATTGTTGCTGACATAGGTGCACTTACAATACTTCCTTTTGCAGCTGTAAATGAAAGTTTTAACGTACCGGAAGCAGGCAACTTCGTAACTTTCAATAGCACTCTTTGCATAGTTTGTTGCGTACCATTTACATTAACTACTGTGCTTTCAGAAAGAATATTCTCAACACTATATGCTGTGGTTGGATTCTTAGTTGTTGTACCCAAAGAATCAACTACACTATCAAGATTAACAGTCGTATTGGAATCTCCATTAGCTACCAAAACTTCTACTGCTGTAGGTAATGAGAAAATATTAGCTCCATCTAACGCAGAACTACTCAAATTACGAGCTTGTGATGCTGTTGTCGAAGAAGAATAACCTGGCAAGTAATTTAGTTTATAAATATAAGCTGCACTACTATTACGAAGAGTATATCCTAATCCGGAGCTAGAAGCTGATCCACCTTTAATCGTGATTGTTAAATTGACTTGGCTATCATATTTAATACCTGTAGATTCAGGAATCGCGTATGATAAAGTGATATAATCTGTAGTTGACTCTGTTTCTACAACTGTAGGTGTTACAGCACCAGATGCTGTTACTCCACCAGCTAAAGTATATTGCAGATAATCTGTCAAATCAGGGCGAACACCTTTCACTAAAGGCACGACTACTTTACCTGTAATAGATGCAGAGCCTGTAGGCAAACCTGTACTAGCATCTGTACCTGAAGGAGCTACATTAAAATCAGGAAAGTTAGCTAAATCTCCAGATGTGTTAGTCGTTCCATTTTTTGCGTACGTGTCGTAAAAAGTTGTACTACCATTGTAAAAAGTGATTTCACGTGTAGTCGTTAATGTTTGAGTACCATTTAGTGCTTGGATACTCAATGTGTTTTTACCACTATTCAATGTTAAAGGCGCTGCAGCAAAGGAATATCCATTTGAACTAGATACGTTCGCTGTCCTACTTGCTCCTCCATTAACAGAAACAATAACTTTTGTTGCATTAGGAGCAAAACCAGATAATGCTATTGTTGCTTTGTTTTGTTTGTAAGCTGTACTTGTGCTCGTAGCTGTTAGCACAACAGGCGTATCTTCTTTAAGCGCTACAGTGCTTCCATCTAGTGTTGCTGTCAAATTATATAATGTCGGACCATCATGATATTCGAAATAAATAGATTCTGAAACATTCGATCCACCACCAGCCGGACTTGCAGTAAATGTAACTCTATTCAGTCCAGCATATAAAGGAATATCTGTTACTGTGATAGCAGAGTTATTAATTGTATAGTTAGTCAATCCAGTGTTTTGGTTCGTTGTATCATCTACATAAGCGTTACCGTTTTTATAAATACGAGTCACACTATACTTGATTGTTGTAGCATTTACACTATTAAAGCTACCGTTGATTGTTGCTTTGCTATCGCCTACTACATGAGGTGAAGCAGGGTCGTAACTTTCACTCGGGAAAATAAAAAAGCTTGCTGCCTGCAATGTTTTTGCACCTAAACCTGGGGGTAGACTACTTACAATAAGAACTACCGCCATAAGCATCGATAGTATTTTCTTCAAAATGATGTTCCTCCTTTGATTTCGGTCGCTGCTCCAACTCACTAATGGCGGGCATAACCTGTCTACCCTTTTTATCGGCATCCTACAGATATATTTTAATAAGTTCAGAGAAATCCACATAAAAAAACCTCTCTTTCTATAGAAAGAGAGGTTACGATATCGCTGAGATCCTTTGCTATCAAAGAATCTACAACTGATTCACAATTTATATTATTTTTCTTACTTGATGTTCATTTAAGGCTTACTTCCACGTGTTGGATCAGGTTTGATACGTAAGCGAGCAATCAATCCAAGAAGAGGGCGTTTTGTTTTGCCAACCAATCCAATAAGTTCTGCTCCAATTTGAAGAACAAACATCATTACACAAATGACTAAGAATGTAACCCAGTTCGCTTCATTAATCGCAGCCGATGATTGAATAATTGCCAATACACCGAAGAAAGCAGCAATTCCATAAATCAACAATACCGTCTGACGATGGCTTAACCCAAGTTCGCGTAGACAATGGTGCAAGTGACCTTTGTCTGGTGCAAAAATCGGCTTCTTATGTACCCAACGACGGATAATCGCGAAGAAGGTATCAGACAATGGTACACCGATAATGATCAAAGGAGTAATAAATGAAACAACCGCGATTTGTTTAAATCCAAGTAAGGATAACATCGCAAGACTGAAACCCAGGAACAATGATCCTGTATCACCCATAAAGATTTTGGCTGGATGAAAGTTAAAGTAAAGGAATCCAACAATCGCTCCTAAAAGAAGTAAACATAAAAGTGCTACAGGGTAGTTACCCATAATCAATGACATTGTAAAAATACTACCGATCGCAATAGCAGATACACCTGCTGCTAACCCATCCAAACCATCAATCAAGTTAATTGCGTTCGTTACACCGACGATCCAGAAGATGGTTAAAGGAATAGCGATCCAGTTCTCAAGTGAAGAATATGAATCTTGAAAAGGAATATTTACAAAATCGACTTTAATTCCATATCCGAATACTACTGTACATGCAGCAATAATCTGACCTAACAATTTAACACGAGCTGATAATTCAAAACGGTCATCTAGTACACCGATCAATACGATGATTGAACCAGCTGTAAAAAATGCTTTCATAAAATTAGCATCGCGTGCAGGTAGATCAAATGGCAAAAACGGAAGGACAGCGACAAAAGCAATCGTAAATGCTAAATAAATCCCCAGTCCGCCAAGCCTTGGCATGATTCTCGTATGCACTTTACGGGCATTAGGAACATCTACGGCTCCGATTCGAATTGCAAACTTTTTGACGAGCGGCGTTAGAACCAGTGCTAATGCCAGCGCCAGAACAAATCCGAGAATAAAAATGATTAACATTTTGCTTTTCGACCCCCAATTTATCTCACGGAGCCAATTATACTCCGTTCGAAATTAAACACCAAACTGCTTTTAAGCACATTTTCAGCGATATTCATCTAAATTTCATCTATTTATTGAACTTTTACTACGTTTTCCTTGTCCTTTAGCACTTTTAATGCGAATTTCGGAAGCGCAAGCATTCTTTTGTAACGAGTAGGCTCTTTTAACAAGCGATAAAACCATTCTAAACGCAATTTTTGAAACAATTTTGGTGCACGTTTGGTCTTACCGGAGATCACATCAAAGCTTCCTCCTACGCCCATAATGATCGGAACACCCAATTCTTGCTTGTATGTACCAATCCACGGTTCTTGCGTATCTGCTCCTCTTGCTACAAACAAAAGGTCAGGTGAAAGCCGTCGAATTTCTGCAATAATCTCTGCATCTTGATCAGGGCCAAAAAAACCATCCCGATATCCAACAATCGCAGTATGAGGATATAAACTTTTTAACCGGGTAGCTGTTGCCTGAATCACTTCAGGAGTTGAACCCAGCAAATATACTTTCCAATGAAGGGTCTGACCTCTGTCCATTAAGCGATGCAATAAATCGTATCCAGCTACACGTTCAGCAACAGGTTGACCACAAGTTGAAGCCGCCCATACCAGCCCTGCACCATCAGGAACTAATAATTCTGCATTTTTCATAACTTGCATATACCTCGGTTGCTCTAAAGCTGTCATAATCATAATCGGATTCGCTGTAATAATCTGTTGTGGTTTACCCTTTTTGATACTTTGTTCGAGGTACTCAACAGTATCATCCATATTCATTTTAGATACTTGTAAACCATAGATCGGAACAGTCGGTATAGTATTCCATTGTTTCATTATATATCACCTTTGTGCTAAATAATAATGAGCAATAAAACGAGCAGGGCTAGCAGCATCTTGTTTGAGTAATTCAATTAAAGAAGCTTTGCTTGCGCGCCATCCTTCTTGATCATCTAGCAATGCTTTCGTTTCTTGTGCCAATTGTAACGGTTCTACTTTGGTACTGGTTCCTGTTGCTTGGATCTGCAACCGATTCAGAAATTGATCGATTTTGGGATCATACGATATTCCGATTAAAGGTACCGACTGAGATGCTGCATAGATCAGGCTGTGAAGCCTCATACCTATAATAGCATGACAGCGGCTAACTTCCACTAACATTTGTTGTGGATCGGTCACTTGTTCTGCACTGCTGATCACACTTCCATGATCACTGATATCACCAATACGATCGATCACATACTGAGAAGCTTGTTCATCTTCTGGCAAATGGAACGGTAAAAACCGAAGATGAACAGGTAATTCTTGACTGAGCAATCGCAAACCGTCTGCTATTCCATCCAATTCTCGACGTTGTTTGTCCCAAAAACGAACGGATATACCAACTACAGGAAGCGAATCGATATTCGCTTCTTTTATAGTATTCAAAGGGTTAATGTGAATAGGTTCTTGCTTTACAGGTAAAGGTAATCCCATGACAGGATCAGCTACAACTTCAACTTTCGAGCGAGAAAGTCCCATTTTTTCTAGTAACAAAGCAGATTCTTGATCTCGTACAGATACATATGCGCTTTTTTTGAAGCTATTTTTGATCCAAGAGAAAAAGAATTTCTTTTGTACAGGGCCTACGCCCTGCGCGTAAATAAAGACTGGCTTACGTAACCAGTGAGCAATACGAACAATACCAAGATAATAAGGAATCGTCATAATCCCTGTAGAGTCTTGAAGAAGACTACCTCCACCACTGATTAGACCATCACTTTCTTTTAACAGTTGGCGAATTTCGCGAATCTTCAATCGTCCTACAGAACGTACTCCATACATTTTGGAAGTCCATTCTGGATCACCTGACAATACGATAGGCTCGATCTGAATACCTTGCTGTTTACCCTGATCTTCCAGTGAATTCAAAATCGATTTCAATACCGCTTCGTCTCCACTATTGCGGAATCCATAGTATCCAGAGATTACGATTTTCGTAGAAGCGGTAGCCATTTTTTCCAACACCTTTCAAGGATTTGCCATACGATAACAGCAACCAATCCAAGAATCAAACCAAGTCCCATTCCAAGTAAACCACGAATCAATGAAATATGAACAGGTGAATGAATATGAGCAAATGTATCAACCATTGATAATTGACCAATACAAGCAATAATCATAATGTAAATTGCATGACGGTATTTAGCTGCAATAAATACACCTAAGATAAATAATGGATGTGCCATCAAAAATTCTTTGTTACGTGGACGAACGCCCAGCAAGCTTTCCAGTGCATTACGGAAGTGCATTTCAAGTGGTGTTACTGTTCCTGCATTTCCTGTACGAGAAAGATAATACATTCCTACAATCCCTACAATTCCTAATACAATAATCCAAGTTAAAGTAATTGGAGTGGTTAATACTTTGCGGATACCACCTATACCAAAACTTTGTTTGCCACGGTAGAAAGCGATATATACCGCGATCAAAGCGATAGGTGCAAAGTGTAGTAAACTTACGCCGCGGAATTGATTAATCACCAGTTGATACGTAATATCATTCAGAAGCCCAATAATGAATAACGCCCCTGTTAACGACCAAAGCGATGTACGAATAAATAAGATAACCGCTTGAATGACACGTTGGCTTGCTGATAATTGATGTCTTGTTTCGTACAAGCGATCAACTTTACGTACCGCATAGATCATTGCAATCGTCGGTGCACTAATAGCTGCAAGTAAAGCGATACCTTGCTCTAAAATAAGTGCCTGATGAATAAGAATCATTCCCGCACTTCCGATCAATCCAAGCACGAACACAATTAATGTTAAACGACGTACAAAATAAGACACTAACAAAGCAATGTAAGCAATAGCTCCAATTAAGACAAGCAATTTGAAGTATTTGTTGAAAGCAGAATGACTGACATCCATAGCAGACGCAGGTCCAATTTTGAAACCATGACTTTCGATATTCTGAATAGCCTGTCCTTCTGTTTGCAAACTTTTAATAACATTATCAATAGAGTTAGTCATTTGAGCTTTAGCGGTATCACGAGATACTGCCAAATTGATATACATCATCCGAATATTGCGATCTTTTGCAGCTAGTGCAAAACGATCAGCTACTGTATACGGATCAAGCTTAGAATCAGATTCGCTTAATGAATACAAACGAACAACGTTATAATGCATAAGATACGCTAATTTACTAAAACCAGTTTGTGGTTTTTTTAAGTTTTCAATCGCAGCGATACCGATATGATATTGATTTAACAATGCTGCAAAGTTAGCGATACTTTTCTTCTCAATATCGTCATTAAAACCAGTAACAGATTCACCATCAAAAAGAATCGTTTTGACCCCGTACTCAGCAAATTGACTTAGCAATCCATTCATACGCGTCTGGTCATATGGTAATGAATCATTCAAACGAGGGACAATCTGGAATCCCATATTATGAAGCATCCGCATTGTAATCGGATCAGGATCGAGCGGTTTTAGTCCAGCTTCATCCGTAGAAGTCTGAATAATAACACCTGGTAATCCTTTAAAGCTCCAGGGTACGACAGCAATGCCCAATGAATTGTATACACGCTGAAGAACCGGCTCTAATAATTGCGCATTTTCTTCACTTGTAAATTGGACATATGTAAAATTTTCATTTTGTGGAATCACCTGATTTTGGAGATTAGCCACATCCACAGAATTATACACATTAAGACGTTGTGATTTTTGCAATTCACTTAAATTACTTTGGTATACAGCTACAGAACCTACGCCTGCATCCTTAAGCAATAAAAGCTGTTGCTTGATATAATCCTGGGGATGAGGCTGATACGATGCAATATCGATCAGATTACGATAATTAAAAACAAACTCCACATTTTTGGACGTTGACTCGGTTTTGGTACGATCAAAAGCGATAGGCAACGAAGCCACCAAACCAATAATCACCAATATCCATAACCATTTCACAGAAGAATTATTCCAATGCTGCCATTTCTGAACCACTCAAGTACCTCCTTAGTAAGTTCGTTATATCATTCTCAAGCAGTCGCCCAAAGAAAAACATAACGAATGGTTCCGCTGCTAAGACTAAGCTTCACAGCGGAACCCTTCATTCATCTGATCTATTATATACTGCCTACAGCGTCTATCCTACTAAAAATTGATGACAATCTACGATTTTCGTAAAATAAATTGACTATTAACCATCAACACGTTGCATTACAGCAGCCGTTAACTTTTGAATACGATCTGTTGCATCTGCGCCTGAATCGCCACGAACAGCAAAATATACTTTGATTTTTGGTTCTGTACCGGATGGACGCAAGCAGAACCATGATCCATCTTCCAATAAGAATTTCAATACGTTTTCTTTTGGAAGACCGTCTAGACCTTTAGAGTAATCTAAGGCTTCGCTTACTTTAACACCTGCAATGTCAGCAGGGCTTTCTGTACGCCATGATTCCATAATTCCTTGAATCTGCGCTACTCCATCTTTTCCTTTAAGCGTACGTGATTCCAGACTTTCTTGGAAATGTCCAAACTGTTCATACAACTCTTGCAAAACATCATATAGTGTTTTGCCTTGTTGTTTGTAATAAGCAGCGGCTTCGCTAATTAACAATGCTGCAACAACTGCATCTTTGTCACGAGCATAGTTTCCTGCTAAATAACCATAACTCTCTTCATAACCGAACAGATACGTATGCTCGCCACTTTGTTCAAACTGGTTCATTTTTTCACCGATGTATTTGAAACCAGTCAATGTGTTGAACACTGTTGCTCCATAATGTTCAGCAATAGCCGCTCCCATTTCGCTGGTTACAATAGTCTTAATGACTGCACCATTCGAAGGAAGTTTGCCTTGCTCTTGAAGCTGGCTCAAATAATAATGGATCATAATGGCACCAGATTGGTTACCTGTAAGTACAAAGTATTTACCAGTAGGATCTTTTACAACAGCACCCATACGGTCACTATCTGGATCAGTACCGATTAGAATATCAGCATCTACTTCTTCACCAAGTTTAATCGCTAGTGTAAAAGCTTCACGTTCTTCAGGGTTAGGAGACTTCACCGTTGTAAAGTTACCATCTGGTGCTTCTTGCTCAGACACGATAGAAACATTCGTAAAGCCAAGACGTTCCAATCCTGCACGTACTGGAAGATTACCTGCTCCATGCAAAGGGGTATAGACGATTTTCAAAGCTTTACCTGCTTCGCCTTGTAACAATTCACGATTCACACTAATATCCGTAACTGCTTGGATAAAGTCTTCATCTTCCTGTTTGCCTAACCATACTAGCAATCCTTGTTGCTCTGCTTCTTCGCGGCTCATACGTTTGATCGCCGCAAAAGAAGAAACTTCACGGATATTGCTAATCACTTTTTCTGCTTCATGAGGAACCAATTGTCCACCACTATTGTTATACACTTTGTATCCATTATATTCAGGCGGGTTATGACTTGCTGTAATCACAATACCACCGGTTGCTTTTAGATTGCGCACTGCAAAGGAAAGTTCTGGTGTTGAACGAAGTGAAGGGAATAACTTAGCTACGATTCCGTTCCCAGCAAGTACCAAAGCTGCTTCTAATGAAAACTCTGGTGAAAAGTGACGGGAATCATGAGCGATCACAACAGATGGTTTACCTTCTCCGGAATGAGCAGATACAATATATTCTGCTAATCCTTGTGTTGCTCTACCTACCGTATAAGAGTTCATACGATTACTGCCTGCACCAATCACTCCACGTAATCCACCTGTACCGAATTCCAAATCACGGTAAAAGCGATCTTCTAATTCTTTGTCTTGTCCTTGGAGCCCTTGCAATTCCTCTTTGGTTGCTGCATCGATCGATTCATCATTTAACCATTGATCTAGATTGCGTTGAGCTTGTTCACTAAGTGTTGTCATAATATCCATCCCTTCTCTATATATGGTTTATAAAAAATACATTCATTTGATATTCAATCTGATCAATTATTCTTTATTCGGATCAGTCAGTGCAAACATAATTTCGCCTTCAGCAACAACTGTACCATTAACAGTTGCTTTGGCCTGACCTTTACCAATCGATGCTTTCATACGGGTAATTTCTACTTCTAATTGAAGTGTATCTCCAGGCACAACCTGTCCACGGAAACGAACACCATCGATCCCTGCAAACATAGCTAGTTTATTACGGTTAGCTTCCATTTGTAAAATAGCTACTGCACCTACTTGAGCTAACGCTTCAACAATCAGCACACCTGGCATTACCGGATAGCCCGGAAAATGTCCTACAAAAAAAGGTTCATTGATTGTTACATTTTTGATCCCTACTGCACGTTTACCGACTTCCAATTCCAGTATGCGATCTACCAGTAAAAAAGGAGGACGATGCGGTATAATCTCCTGAATTTGTTGTACATCTAACACAACCAAAACCCCTCTCATTTTCAACAGTATAGGTTCACTTCTATTCTCTCTTTACAGTTGCTTCTCTACATATCATGCGCATCTGTTCAGAAAAGATTGGTTCCCCTGCATTGTCCCATATAATATGTAAGCATTTTTTAGTCATTTTAAGCATTCCACATCATTATAACGGTTTCGACAACAAAAATAAAACTCCTGCATTAGCAGGAGTCTTTAAAGGTCATGGTGCAAAAACAAGTTGAAAAATATGCGCCCATGTTTCTGGATATAATACATCCGATATATTTTGTTTGCCAATCATAGCATAACCTACTGCTAAGCCTGCTATCAAAGCAACAACAAATCCAACGATCACTAATAGTACACGTAGTGTTTTGATACCTGCCGAAGAAGATCGAGTGGCTGGCTTCTTCTCCGGCTCTTTTCTCTCAGGTGCAGCAGGTTTTCTCACAATTTTTTTGTTAGGAGTTGCTTTCCCTTGAGCTTTAGCCGCTTCTTGTACGGCTGCGCGTCTACTAGCCACGAATACTATTGGTAATACTCATCATATTATCACTAGAAGATAACGTACGTGCTGCCAGCTGATATGCACGTTGCACTGTAATCAATTCAGACATTTCTGCACTCAAATCGACATTAGAACCTTCCAAAAATCCCTGACGGATTTGAGTTGTTGGTGACATCGTGCCTACAACATCATTCAAGTTCGCTCCGGTAGGTAACATGAATAAGTTGCCATCCATTTGTGTAAGACCTTCTGGATGAATGACACGATCTACTTGAACGGTTTGTGGAAGGATTGTAATTTTACCTGCGCTATCTGTAGAACGAACAACACCTTTGTCATCGATCTGGATATTAGTTTTGGCTGGAACTTCTAGAGGAGCAGATACACCTCTAGCATTTTTCCCCATAAGTAAATAGCCTTGATCGGTTGCCATAAATGCTTTGGTCGGATCGGTTGCTGACGGTACGAAGTGGAAAGAACCTTCACGTGTCCAACCTTGCTTACCATCGGCACTCACTGCAAACATACCGTCACCTTGAATAGCCAAATCCGTTGGATTGTTAGTCGTCTGCATTTCACCTTGAGCTGTATTCATCGTCACATCGCCCATACGAGCACCAAACCCAAGATTGTACCCAGCACCTGTTACACGACCTGGCAAAGCAGACGCTGCACCTGGTTGCTGTTTGACAGCGGTAAATACATCTTCAAATGTAGCTTGCTTTCCTTTATATCCAACGGTATCGGCATTCGCAATGTTGTCAGATACCACACCCAGTTTTTGCTGGATACCGCTCATCGCTACCATTGCACTGATCATCGAATTATTCATTATTCTCCTCCTTTGCTAACCATCTATACTGCTATATTATACACGACCTACGTCATTGACTGTTTTGTCTAAGCTTTTATCATAAAATTGTACGATCTTCTGATTGGCTTCATAAGCACGAAGTGCTGCTGTTAAATCAACCATTGAAGCGGCTGCATCTACTGTAGAACCTTCCAAGTAACCTTGACGAACTTCTACATTATCGCCTGCTTGCAATTGTCTCACCCCTGCTGTAGCTGGATCTGTTACACGAAATAATCCATCACCTGCACGAGTCATCTGACCTGGTAGATTGACTACAGAAATTCCTAAGCGTCCTACTGTAGCGCCATTCAATTTGGTTGTGATATTTCCTCTTGAATCAAAATTATAATCATCGATTGAACCACGTAGTGTAATCGGATTACCTGTTGCTCCTAATACCTGATTACCTGTAGATGTCAATAATTGTCCTGCTGCATTCAATTGAAAATTACCGTCACGCGTATAACCAGTCTCACCTGTTTTGCTAGTTGCTGTAAAAAAAGCTTGTGGACGGTACGTCACGGTACCGTTTTCTGCTACATATTTACCTGAAGCATCGAAAGGAATGTTCTGCCGGGTTGTCGGGTCTGCCAGATTAATCTCTGACACCAAAGCAAAGTCGTCTGCCGAATTCGTCTGACGCATATCACCTTGTACATTCATAGAGATGCTTTCTTCTGCCAGTACGCCTGTATTCAAACGACCAATATTTTGGTTGCTTGCTCCTTGATCTCCATTATTTAGCGAGATCAGCATTTCTGGAAAAGAACGTTCAATACTCTCTACTTGCTTGTATCCAGGGGTATTTACGTTTGCTATATTTTGCGTCACGGTATCATGGCGACGTTGCTGAGTGATCATACCTGAAGCTGCCGTATATAGACCTCTTAACATTACCGGACACTCCTTTCGTGTTCAATATATGGGTAATTCTGATTGTGTATATCCAAGTTTCCGTCTCATCATTACATTCTACTCTTATATATCGGTTAGACTAGAACTTTTTTTTAGAGACTTTGTCCAAATTATTTAACATAATTCCTGTTCCTTTAACAACACAGTGCATAGGATCTTCTGCAACCAGTACAGGGACATGTAATTCTTGAGATAATAATTCTTCTAACCCGTCTAACATCGCTCCGCCACCTGTCAAAATAACACCACGATCAATAATATCTGCGGATAATTCTGGAGGCGTCTGCTCTAACACAGTTTTGGCTGCTGCTACAATCGACAAAATCGTATCGGATAATGCTTCTTGTACTTCACCGGACGAAATTGTAATTGTTTTAGGCAATCCGCTTACGATATCACGACCACGAATATCCATTTCTCTTTGTACACCACCCGGGCGTACTGTCGCAATATTAATTTTGATATCTTCTGCTGTACGTTCACCGATCAGCAATTTATATTTATTTTTGATATGTCTAATGACCGATTCATCGAATTTGTCTCCAGCAACTTTTAGTGAAGCTGAAGTTACAATATCACCCATAGACAATACAGCGATATCGGTTGTACCTCCACCGATATCAATAACCATATTACCACTTGGTTCGAAAATATTCATACCTGCTCCGATCGCTGCTGCTTTGGGTTCTGCTTCTAAAAACACTTCTTTGGCACCACTGCGTTCTGCTGCTTCACGAATCGACTTTTGCTCAACAGAAGTAATATTGGTAGGTGCACAGATCAAAATACGAGGATGGCTATACCAGCTACGAGCGCCTACTTTATTAATAAAGTGTTTAAGCATCGTTTCGGTTACTTCAAAATCTGCAATAACTCCATCACGAAGTGGACGAATAACGACAATATTTTCCGGTGCCCGACCGATCATACGTCTTGCTTCTTCACCGACAGCAAGTACACGTTTGGTTGTTGTTTCTATAGCGACTACTGAAGGTTCGTCCAACACGACACCTTTTCCTTTTACATGAATCAAAACATTTGCTGTACCTAAATCGATTCCAATATCCTTGCTGAACATATCAAGAGCCTCCAAAAGTTCGTATTTCCGGTAACAAAGCACCGTCCGTTATTTTATGCTTTTACATCATCTGAGAGCCTATTCACTGGTTATGTATGATATGTTAACGAATAAACGTTCTCCGGCAACGATCAGTTCAGCGAAAAAAGTATGTATATGGGCCCACTATAAAATGAATGCAAAAGGCTGACTTATTAAAATTAGCATAATTGCCAAGGGTATTCAACGCCATTGTTCGTCATTTTTGGAAAAGAAACTGTCATATATACCAAAAGAGCCAGACTATAATCAGTCTGACTCTTTAATATACGTGAATTACGATATCAAAAGCGATCTAATGTTCGCCTATAGATACATTAAATTCATATACTGTTTTTAAGCAAGTGTTGGTTGAACGTTCAAAGTAGCTGTGTTTACTTTTTCTGTTTTGTCAGAAAAAGCAGCCATTTGTTCTTCTACCGCAGGTGTAGGTTCTTGAGAAGGTTCTACTTCTTCCAAGCGCCAGATATCTGCTCCCAATCCAGACAACTTCTCAGCCAAATGCACATATCCACGATCAATATGGTGCGTTCCACTAACTTCTGTTGTTCCTTCAGAGATCAAACCTGCACAAATCAATGCAGCTCCTGCGCGCAAATCTGTTGAGCATACTTTCGCGCCCACTAGACTTGCTCCACCTGTTACGATTGATGTTCTACCTTCAATACGAATCCCCGCGTTCATCAGGTTGAACTCATCGACATGCATAAAACGATTTTCAAATACAGTTTCACTAATAATACTAGTTCCTTCAGAAGCAAGCATTAACGCCATCATCTGTGCTTGCATATCTGTTGGGAAACCAGGGTAAGGTAAAGTTTTTAAGTCGACAGCACGAAGTGGCTTATCTGCAATAACCTGCACTCCATTTTCGTCTGGAATGATCGTAATACCCATCTCTTCCATTTTAGAAATAACAGGACCCAAATGATCAGCGATAGCACCTTCCACGTACACGTTACCACCAGTGATAGCTGCGGCAACCATATATGTACCTGCCTCAATACGATCAGGTATAACTGTGTGTTCTGTACCGTTAAGAGATTCTACACCTTCAATGCGAATAACACCTGTACCTGCTCCGCGAACTATAGCACCCATACTGTTAAGGTAGTTAGCCAAGTCTACAATTTCAGGTTCTTTAGCTGCATTCTCAATCGTTGTAGTACCTTCTGCAAGAGTAGCTGCCATCATAATGTTTTCAGTAGCGCCTACGCTAGCTACGTCTAGATAAATCTTCGCTCCACGAAGTCTACCATCACATTTTGCTTCGATGTAGCCTTGCCCCAAATTAATCTCTGCACCCATAGCTTCAAAGCCTTTAAGATGCTGATCAATAGGTCGTGTGCCAATTGCACAACCACCAGGTAAAGAAATACGAGTTTTACCCAAGCGAGTCAACAATGGACCCATAACCAAGAAAGAGGCACGCATTTTGCTTACCCATTCATACGGTGCTTCACAAGAAGTTAATTCTTCTGCATTGACCTGAATAGTCTCATCTTGGTATGTAACAACCGCTCCTAGCGATTCTAATACCTTACTAATCGTCATTACATCGTCAAGAGAAGGTGCGTCATGAATAACACTTACACCATTTTCTCCAAGTAGTGAGGCAGCAATAATTGGAAGAACAGAATTCTTAGCTCCGCTAACTTTAACACTTCCTGTTAATCGCTTGCCACCGCGGACGATAAATTTGCTCATTAGGGTTCCCTCCGCGCGTCATTTTGCTTATCCGGCATTACACAATGACGAATCAGATCAAGCTGAACATAGTTGCATACAGACCATGGTATCTGTCTGTTATTTAATCTAATTCATCTTTCAGATTCGTGTGATTGTACAATACCATATTGCATAAATTTTAGTTTTTAATGTAGTAGGTGAGAATCATACAACTGTTTGGTTTCAAAAAAATAGTCTAACACACTTATAACCACACTGTTCACATTCAAAACATAAATCGGATAGACTGTGTCCAGCGGATATAATCCAGCAGGAAGTTGGATACGAAATGCCCGAGTACAATCGACAATAACAAATGGAGCAATTTGCCGGCAGCACTTTTGGGATAACGAATCAGTAAATCAAGTTTTAAATTTTGCAATGCCCACCAGGACAGACCAATACAAAGGAGCGATATGAATATGGATAGTAAACCGTTCACACCGACAGCGGACACTGTATCTACCGTACTCATTTTTGAAATAGCTCCCTCCTTTATTGCTTACTCATTAATCATCCTTTTATACGGACTATTCTATAATACTTGCACAGCGTTAAAGAATCTAGTCCCAAATTTACAAAAATCAGCATTTTCTTGTCATATTGGTGTTATTTCAGAAAATAACTGCATTTTCAAAGCATTTTTCTCAGCAAATAAATAAATCTTACTGAAATAAAAATAGCAGGGATACGCCTAAAGACCTAACATTTCTCAAAAGACAATCATTCTCAAATCTGTGAATCTCTATTATATGATCAAAACGAACTCACCTATAATAGCACAAGCCATTTTTATAGACAAATTAAAAAATAAAAACCGGACCCTATATAGCGGCCCGGTTATATACATTTAACGGTTCTCACCAGCTGAAGATACTTTAAGACGATTCATTGCTCGTTGTAAAGCAAGTTCAGCCCGGCGGAAGTCAATGTGATCTTGAGTCGACTTGTTGTTGAGACGGCGCTCAGCACGTTCTTTTGCTGCTCTTGCACGTTCAATATCAATATTGTTCGGCAATTCTGCACTATCTGCCAACACTACTACTTTATCAGCACGGACTTCTAGAAATCCACTCTGAATAGCTACCACTGTTTCTTTCCCATTGACTTTGTACACCAATGGAGCGACTTCTAGTGGAGTAACCATCGGAATGTGACCTGCTAGAATCCCAAGTTGACCTTCTACACCTGTGGCTCTTAATTGATCCACCTGTTCGGAAAACACCAGACGTTCAGGTGTTACAATTTCCAATAGAAACGTGCTCACTTTCATCCCTCCTCACGTTTTGCAGGCATATAATTTACAGTGTTTTTGCTTTTTCCACTGCTTCTTCAATCGTGCCTACAAAGAGGAATGCTGCTTCTGGAAGATCATCATGTTTGCCATCTAAAATCTCTTTGAAGCTACGTACTGTTTCTTTAACAGGTACATAACGTCCTTTGATTCCAGTAAACTGTTCAGCAACATGGAACGGTTGAGACAAGAAACGTTGAATTTTACGCGCACGCGATACAGTCAACTTATCTTCTTCACTCAATTCATCCATACCCAGAATTGCAATAATATCTTGTAGCTCACGGTAACGTGCTAAGATTTGCTTAACACCTTGAGCGATATTGTAATGTTCTTCTCCAACAATTTCAGGATTCAAGATACGTGAACTGGAAGCGAGTGGATCTACTGCTGGGAAAATACCCATTTCAGAGATTTTACGTTCCAAGTTCGTTGTTGCATCCAAGTGAGCAAATGTAGTCGCAGGAGCCGGATCGGTATAATCATCCGCTGGTACATAGATCGCTTGAATCGACGTAACTGAACCTTTTTTGGTAGAAGTGATACGCTCTTGCAATTGACCCATCTCTGTTGCAAGTGTAGGCTGGTAACCTACCGCAGATGGCATACGTCCTAGCAATGCAGATACTTCAGAACCTGCTTGTGTAAAGCGGAAAATGTTATCAACGAACAACAATACATCTTTTCCTTCTTCATCACGGAAATACTCAGCCATTGTCAAACCTGTCAAAGCTACACGAAGACGTGCACCAGGAGGCTCATTCATTTGTCCGAATACCATTGCTGTTTTGTTGATAACGCCTGATTCTCTCATCTCATGATAAAGGTCATTACCTTCACGAGTACGTTCACCAACACCAGCAAATACAGAAATACCACCATGTTCTTGCGCGATATTATTGATCAATTCTTGAATAGTTACTGTTTTACCTACACCAGCACCACCAAACAGACCGATTTTACCACCTTTAGCATAAGGAGCTAGCAAATCGATAACTTTGATTCCTGTTTCAAGAATTTCAGCTTGTGTAGACAATTCGTCAAATTTAGGAGCTTGACGGTGAATCGGGTTTTTGATTTCAGCTACAACATCACCAGCTTCATCGATAGGTTGACCTAATACGTTAAATACACGACCTAACGTTACGTTACCTACAGGTACTGAAATAGGAGCACCTAGATCAAGAGCGTCTAGTCCACGTACTAGACCATCTGTGGAAGACATTGCGATACAACGGACAAGATTATCCCCCAGATGATTCGATACTTCAAGCGTCAAGTCGATTTTGTTACCGTTATCTAGCGTAGTTTCGACTTTGAGCGCGTGTAGGATTTCCGGAAGTTGACCACGTTCGAATTCTACGTCTACAACCGGTCCCATTACACTTACAACGCGACCTTTGTTCATTATCGTTTTCCCTCCTACTGACTTGCTGTATGCAGCGATGTCATCAAGCAATGCTATTGCACTTGCTTGTACATAATTATATTAATAAGCCGGATTAGCCTTGTGCGTTAGCTCCCGCGACGATCTCAGTGATCTCTTGTGTAATCGATGCTTGACGAGCACGGTTATAGACAAGTGTTAGATCTTTGATCATTTGAGATGCATTCTTCGTTGCGCTACCCATGGCTGTCATTCGAGCACCCTGTTCACTAGCTTTACCTTCAAGTAAAGCGTTGTAGATCAGTGTTTGTGCATATTTTGGCAAAAGAACTTCCAATACACCCTCTGCTGAAGGCTCGTATTCATAGCTTGCTTTGAGTTTATCTTCTTCTGCAACTTCTACAGATTCCATTGGCAACAAACGAGTTGAACTTGGAACTTGTGTTAATGCATTGATAAACTGGTTATAACATAAGTAAAGCTCATCGTATCTGCCTTCTTCATATCCTTTAACAGCCTCGTAGGCTAGAGATTTGATATCGGCATAGGTCGGAAAGTCGGTCAATTCTGTCACTTCTTCTGTAATAGGAAGATTGCGGCGACGGAAATAATCGCGTCCTTTTCGTCCAATGATGAACAATTCGTACTGATCTGTCGATGTATGATTTTCCTTGATCTGATTGCTAACATATTTGAGCATGTTGGCATTATAACCACCCGCAAGTCCACGGTCGGAAGTCACTACGAGATAAGCAATCCGTTTAACAGGACGCTTCTCCAACATCGGATGATATACGCCTCTTGTTCCAGAAGCAATACTCGCAACCACTTCACGCAATTTATCGGAATATGGGCGTGCTGCTTGTGCTTTCTCTTGTGCTTTACGAAGTTTGGAAGCCGCAACCATTTCCATTGCTTTGGTGATTTGTTTTGTATTTTCTACGCTTTTAATCTGACGTTTGATCTCGCGCATACCTTTAGCCATATGATTTCACCACCTTAACCCTCTGAAAACAAGTTCAAAGTTGTTTCCTGAATCATGGTTGACCACAGTCCGACAGATTGGCTATCGGAGCTGTAGCAACTTCATTGCAGAACATCTATTTTCGATCAAATGAAATTAGTTGGAGGTAGCAAAACCTTTTTTGAAGGTATTGATTGCATCTACCAATGCTTTTTCATTATCAGCAGTCAAATCTTTTGTATCACGAATCGATTGTAAAACAGCATCCTGGCTGCTTGTCATATAAGCAAGGAATTCAGATTCAAAGCGGCGTACATCTGCAACCGGAATATCATCCAAATGACCTTTAACTGCTGTATACAAGCTCACTACCTGTTGTTCTACTAACAATGGTTGGTTAACGCCTTGTTTTAGAATTTCCATCATACGTGCACCACGATTTAGACGAGACATTGTTGATTTATCAAGGTCAGATCCGAACTGGGAGAACGCTTGAAGCTCACGATATTGAGCAAGATCTAGACGCAGTGTACCTGCAACTTTTTTCATTGCTTTAATCTGAGCGGAACCACCAACACGAGATACCGAAATACCAACGTTAATCGCTGGACGTTGACCTGCATAGAACAGATCAGCTTCCAAGAAAATTTGTCCATCTGTAATCGAGATTACGTTTGTAGGAATATAAGCAGATACGTCAGAAGCTTGCGTTTCAATAAATGGCAATGCTGTTAAAGAACCGCCACCTTTTGCATCACTAAGCTTAGCCGCACGCTCTAGCAAACGGGAGTGAAGATAGAACACGTCACCTGGGAATGCTTCACGACCCGGTGGACGACGAAGTAGCAAGGACAATTCACGATAAGCTGCCGCTTGTTTGGACAAATCATCATAAATAATCAAAGCATGCTCGCCTTTATACATAAAGTATTCACCCATTGCGCAACCTGCATATGGAGCGATGTATAGTAGTGGTGAAGGATCAGAAGCAGCAGCTGTTACGATAATAGTGTACTCCAATGCGCCATGACGACGAAGTGTTTCTACAACTTGAGCAACAGTTGATTGTTTTTGACCAATCGCTACATAAATACATTTTACGTTTTGACCTTTTTGGTTAATGATTGCATCGATAGCAATCGCTGTTTTACCTGTTTGACGGTCACCGATAATCAACTCACGTTGACCACGACCGATAGGAACCATAGCGTCGATCGCTTTGATACCTGTTTGCATAGGCTCATGAACCGATTTACGGTCAATAACACCAGGTGCTCCGCCTTCAACAGGACGGAATTCTGTTGCAGCAATAGGGCCTTTACCATCTACAGGTTGACCCAAAGGATCGACAACGCGACCTAGAAGAGCTTCCCCTACTGGAACTTCCATAATACGTCCTGTGCGTTTTACTTGATCGCCTTCACGAATTTGTGAATACTCCCCAAGGATAACAACACCGACATTATTGGATTCCAAGTTCAAAGCCATACCCATTACGCCGTTAGAGAACTCAAGAAGTTCGCCTGACATTGCATTTTGCAAACCGTATACACGGGCAATACCATCACTTACTTGGATAACTGTTCCAACTTCAACGACTTCAATATCGTTTTTGTATTGCTCGATTTGACTTTTAATCAATGTACTGATTTCTTCAGGTCTGATACTCAAGTCAGTCCCCCCTATCTACTGTGCTTGTCTTTGAAAAGACTTTTCCAGACGATTTAACTTGCCTGAAAGACTTCCATCGTACAGCATGTCTCCGATGACGACTTTAAGTCCGCCAAGAAGAGTTTTGTCTACAATATTTTGTACACGAATCCGTTTGCCTGATAGTTGTCCGAATCTAGCCGTCACTTCTGCTTGTTCACGCTCATCTAAAGGATAAGGTGTGTATACAAAAGCATCGACTACTTTAAGCGTTCTACTGACGATTGCAGTATAACTATTCAATAACTCGCCAAATATGCCATATCGTCCACGCTCGATCAACAATGTAATCGTATGAACCAGCGGTTGTGATACTTTACCTGCAAAAGCAGTTTCAATCACGCGACGTTTGTCTTCAAAAGATACATTTGGTGTGGCTATAAAATTGCGAAGATCTGCATCATGTGCAAAAGCTTCAACGATTGCTTTTAGTTCTTGTTCCGTCTCTTCTACAGTACCATGTTCAGTTGCAGATTCGAAAAGGGCTTTGGCATAACGCGTAGATACTACTGTATCGCGGCTCATTGTCTAATCCCTACTTCTTTCAGATAGTTGTCAACCAACTGATCTTGAGCTTTGGCATCCACTTCTCTTTCCAGTACTTTAGAAGCGATCTGTACAGAGACGGCGCCGATTTCACTGCGAAGTGCAGCAACAGCTTTATTTTTCTCGCTTTCGATTTCACGAGCCGCTTCTTCTTTAAGACGCGTCGTTTCCTCTTTAGCTTGAGTAATTAATTGTTCAGCTTGACGATTGCTCGTCTGACGAGATTGCTCAATAATATCTTGAGCGTCCTTACGTGCTTGTTGAAGTGCAGCTTTTTGGTCTTCGACATATTGAGCTGCTTGACTGCGTGTTAATGCAGCTTCATCCATTTGCTGTTTAACCAGCTCACGTCTTTTCTCCATAACAGAGAATAATGGACCGAATGCATAACGGCTTAATAACCAATATAAAATCAGGAAAGCAATAATTGTAACTACAAGACTGCTCCATACAAAATGCAAATCAGCTCACTCCTTCCTCAAAACATCTAAATAATTCTCAGGTACCCTGCACGCTAAAAAGAAGGCGCGGATGGCTGTGGCCTTCCCCGCCAATGTGTGTGCTTGATTTACGCTGCTGCGTAGAAAATGAACGCCAATACTACACCGATGATTGGCAATGCTTCTACCAAACCTACACCGATAAACATAACTGTTTGCAATGTTGCTTTTGCTTCTGGTTGACGAGCGATACCTTCAACCGTTTTACTTACGATAAGACCGTTACCAATACCTGCGCCCAATGCGCCCAAACCTACTGCGATAGCAGCTGCTAGAAATGCTAATGCTCCCATTTAAAAATCCTCCTTAAAGATATGTGAGATAGTAAATTTATATTGAGCCCGGTATGAAGGTTATCCTACTTCCGAACTTTGAACCCTTACACAGTGACTGATGATACCAACTATTCAAAAGTTGCCGAAAATTGCCGATAGTATTTTAGTGATCTTCTTCCGTCTCTAGTGACTGTGATATGTATACCATAGCCAGGATCGTGAAGACAAAGGCTTGGATAGAGCCAACAAAGATACTAAATCCTTGCCATACAATAAGACCTACAACAGAAGCGATAGCTCCGTACCAGACGCCTGACATTTTAAGCAATACAGCAATAAGAACTTCGCCGGCAAAAATATTACCGAATAGCCGCATACCGTGTGTCAACAGTTTGGAGAATTGTTCGATCAAATTGATAGGGAAAAAGAAAAAGAACGGTTTGAAATAGTGTTTGAAGTATGACTTCGTATTTCTGACCATCCCTAAGTAATGGACAAGAACGAATACGATTAGTGCCAGACCCATCGCTGCTCCAGCATCAGCTGTAGGTGATTTCCACCAAGCGACTTCCACACCATGACTTCCTTTTGCCAGTCCGTCCACTACAGATGTTAATGGTTGACCAAAAGCAGTAGCTTTTTCTACGCTTGTGTAATCGAACACTAAACCAAATGGAAGCCCAAGCATATTGCTAACAAAGATGAACATAATCAAAGTTAAACCGAGAGAAAGAAAAGGCTTTCCTTTTTTGTAGTCCATCGTACTCGAAATTAGTCCTTGAACGAATTCTACGACCCATTCCATAAAGTTTTGCAACTTGCCTGGATTTTCTACCGAAAGATTACGTGTTGCTAGCTTCACTAAAATAAACACTACAGCACAACTAACAATCAACGCAATAATGATAGATAAATCAAAATCGATGCCCCCGACTTTTATCATCGGTGATTCATGCATTTTTCTCACCCCTTTCATTATCGGAGTTATCACGCTCATGGCGAGAAAGGAAATAACCGATAACAATTAGCGCGAATGGTGCGAACACCAGACTGCCAGCTAGGGCATGAATTTCAAACAAATGCGGGAATTCAATAGCAAGTACTACCGCTCCGATCGAAATTGCTGCACGTTGTGCAAACCCTAAACCCTTCGGTCCTCTTCTACCTGTAGCTGCTGCTTCAGTCATCATACTTACTTTTTTAGCTAAATATTTGGTGTTGATATAACTGACTGCCGAACCAATAATCATCCCAAAAGCAATCGGACGAGATTGAGGCAGGAATGCAACTGCTAAAAAGCAAAGAGCTAGAAAAACAAAGGTAGTCCGGGTCAGCCAATAAATGTAACTTGGTATTTCATTCATTCGTTTCCCCCACTATTTTCTTAATAATAAGAACAATACCGAAAATACCTAGAATCATACCTGCAAGTACTCCGAGTCCGGTTCCTATTCCTGCGCTATGCCATACTTGATCAAGCCAAGAACCGAACCAGAATCCGGCGAGTGTACATACAGCTAAATCTATTCCAATCACACTAACAAGTCCAACCGCTTTCCAGGGGTTCGAACTCGAATTGCTTGATTTGGGTTCATCTGCCATCTTACACTCCACCCTCGGAATCCCAGTTCATTGTACTGAATCGACTAAGCCTTTGTCAAACCATCTTCCTTTAACACATTAACGCAAGACTTTCACAGAACATCGTTGATATGAAGCGTTTTATCACACTAACCCTACAGTACCACTGTATACTGTGAAATCATTTTTCACAATACGACTGTGGGACCTTTTTTGAACGTTGTGTGAAACTCTTCAGGACGATCCTCTAAAATACCATAATGATGCAAAATCGCATTGACAATCCGTGGCGATGCCTGACCATCACCATAAGGGTTGGAAGCTTCACTCATCGACGCATACAGTTCAGAGTCACTCAGCAATGCATGTGCACGCTCATAGATCTTCTCTTCATCTGTACCCACCATTTCAAGTGTACCTGCTTCTATTCCTTCTGGACGCTCTGTTGTATCACGTAGCACCAGTACAGGAACACCGAATGAAGGTGCTTCTTCTTGAAGTCCACCTGAATCCGTTAAGATCAGATGAGTATGCGGATAAAAATTATGCAAATCGACAACATCCAGAGGATCGATCAACTGAATGCGCGGATGATTGCCTAATATTTCATGAGCAGGTTCTTTCACTGCTGGGCTTGGATGAACTGGATACACAATCGCAATATCTTCAAATTCGTCAGCAATACGCTTGACCGCGCGGAAAATATTACGATGTGGTTCGCCTTGAGATTCACGACGATGTGCAGTCATCAAGATCAGACGTTTCCCTGCTGCCCATTCCAAAACAGGATGATGATAATCAGGCTGTACAGTATATTGAAACACATCTGTAACAGTGTTGCCTGTGATATACACGCTTGACGGCAGTTTATTTTCTTTCAATAAATTGCCTGCTGACCAACTTGTAGGTGCAAAGTGCAAGTCCGCAAGTACGCCTGTCAATTGACGATTCATTTCTTCAGGATACGGTGAAAGTTTGTTCCACGTACGTAATCCTGCTTCTACGTGACCGACATTGATCTGTTGCATAAATGCAGCATAACTTGCAAGGAAAGTCGTCAATGTATCTCCATGAACCAATACAATATCAGGCTTAACTTCTTGCAATACTGGCTCAAGACCACTAAGTACACGCATTGAAATCTCGTTCAAAGTTTGACGATCTTTCATAACATCCAGATCATAATCTGGAGTGATATTGAACACTTCAAGCACTTGATCCAACATTTGACGATGTTGCGCAGTTACGCAAACGATTGACTCAATATGTTCAGGATGCTTTTGCAATTCCAGAATCAATGGAGCCATTTTGATTGCTTCAGGACGTACACCGAAAATTGTCATTACTTTAATTTTTTTCATAAGTCTGGGATTACCTCGCTTTACTTGGTTCCGTACAAACGGTCGCCGGCATCGCCGAGTCCAGGTACGATATATCCATGCTCATCCAATTTCTCATCTAATGCAGCCACATAAATGTCTACATCCGGGTGAGCATCTTGAACAGCTTTTACTCCTTCAGGAGCAGCGATTAGATTCATCATTTTGATCTGAGTGCATCCACGCTTTTTCAGAACATCGATCGCAGCAATAGCAGAACCACCTGTTGCTAACATCGGATCAATCACGATCAATTCACGTTCTTGTACATCGGTAGGAAGCTTCACATAATATTCAACCGGTTGGAATGTTTCTGGATCGCGGAACAATCCTACATGTCCAACTTTAGCAGCTGGCAACAATTTAAGTACGCCATCTAGCATACCCAAGCCTGCACGTAAAATAGGAATTAATCCAAGCATACGTCCAGAAATGACTTTGCCTTCTGTTTTGATTACAGGTGTTTCTACCGGAATTGATTCAAGTGGAATATCACGTGTGATTTCGTAAGCCATTAATGTTGCTACTTCGTCAACAAGCTCGCGGAAATCTTTCGTGTTGGTCTGCACATCACGAATAAATGTTAATTTGTGTTGAATTAAAGGATGATCGCATATTACTAATTTTGCCATGGTTTTTCCCTCCGGTACTTTTCAATAATAAACATTAGCTACATCCTATTTGCTGTCACATCAGGTTTTGTGGCCATTCCACAAAGCAAAAGGATTAGGGGAATACTATGTCGCCCCATAAACCTCGTCTATTATATCATTCCCTGTGGGCAATTTCATCCGATATCCTGTCGAATTATTTCTTTTTAAGAATGAGCACTTTAAGCATCCCTCAGACTGCCTCAAATACATATGATTTTTCACATAGCAAAATATATTAAACATAATGAATTTATCAATATAACGCTTACAATTACCAGATAAAAACAAATTCTACATCATTTCCACCCAGTCTTTTCTATTATAATGGTAAATTGCTTAAATGGGAGTAAATCTTTCAAATTTTTTTAAAAAAATAATGAAAAACCGACAGAAATAAGAATTTCTGCCGGTAAAATACAAGTTAACGATGTTAAGTCACTGTTTATTCACTTTTAAATTAATAATTCATTTGTTGGTACAAAGGAAATTGACTTGTAAGTTCAGCTACTTGTGCACTTGCTTGGGCAAGAACAGCTTCATCTTTAGGAGATTTGAGAGTCATCGCAATAATCTGACCGATCTTCACCATAGCTGCTTCATCCATACCACGTGAAGTTGCTGCTGGTGTTCCTAGACGGATACCACTTGTAATAAATGGACTTGTTGGATCGAAAGGAATCGCATTTTTGTTCGTTGTGATGCCTACAGAATCCAGAACATGTTCTGCTTCTTTACCTGTGATATTTACGCTGCGTGTATCTACAAGCATTAAGTGATTATCTGTACCGCCAGACACGATAGTCAATCCTTCGTCTACCAATGTTTGTGCAAGCACTTTTGCATTTTTGACTACATTTTGAGCATACGTTTTGAAAGAAGGATCTAATGCTTCGCCAAATGCTACCGCTTTGGAAGCAATCACGTGCATCAATGGGCCACCTTGTGAACCCGGGAATACGGCTTTATCTATCGCTTGTGCCCACGCTTTGGTACACATAATCATACCACCACGAGGTCCGCGAAGTGTTTTGTGTGTTGTTGTTGTTACAAAATGAGCATGTGGTACAGGGCTTGGATGTTCTCCAGCTGCAACCAGACCTGCGATATGCGCCATATCCACCATAAATAGAGCACCTACATCATTTGCAATCGAAGCTAATTTTTCAAAATCAATCGTACGCGGGTATGCACTTGCTCCAGCTACGATCATACGAGGACGGTGTTTGAATGCTGCTTTGCGAACTTCATCATAATCGATCAAGAATGTATCTTCTTGTACGCCATAAGCTACAAAGTTATACAACAATCCAGAAGCATTTACAGGGCTACCATGTGTTAAGTGTCCACCATGTGCAAGGTTCATCCCTAGAACAGTATCCCCTGGTTTGAGGGCTGCTAAGTAAACCGCCATATTCGCTTGTGCACCAGAGTGAGGCTGTACGTTAACATGTTCTGCACCGAATAATTGCTTCGCACGATCACGAGCGATATCTTCAACGACATCCACATGTTCACAACCACCATAGTAGCGTTTGCCTGGATAACCTTCTGCATATTTGTTCGTCAATACAGAACCCAAAGCTTCGATAACAGCTTCACTAACGATGTTCTCAGAAGCGATCAATTCGATATTATCACGTTGGCGCTTCAGTTCAAGTCCCATTGCTTCTAGTACTGCCGGATCATTCTTTCTTAATTGCTCCATCATTGTATAATTCCTCCTAGAGATCGGTTAGATAACTGCATTTGGATTACTTATTTAAAAGGATAGATCACTTATTAGATCTTATCGATCCGCATGAACCATCGGTGTGTAGACTGCTCGTTCGCCACCAATTAAAGGAGGACGTGTACGAGCGGCATTCACTCTAGCTTCGCCTACAAACCGAATCGAAGGTCGATAAGGAACAGCTATTCGTTTTAAATGCATACCGATAAGGGTCTCCCCAAAATCAATACCTGCATGAGCTTCAATCTGTTCTGCCAAACATGGATGAACAAAGGTCTGATACGCATACGTTGCCATCGATCCACCAGCTTTGGGGATCGGTACTGCCGCTACTTCGTTATAATTGTAATGATCTAATGTATCTTGTTCCATAACCAGTGCTCGATTCAAATGCTCGCAACATTGAAAAGCCAGACGGAATCCATATTCTGCTTGAACTTCGCGAATGCCTTCTACCAGCGCTTCCGCTACATCCAATGTACCCGCCGTTCCGATATGCTTGCCTGCGATTTCACTTGTACTTCCACCGATGACCAGTAACTTGTTACTACCTAGTCCAGCTTCTTCTGCCAGTTCGCGTACGATCGCTGCTGCATCCAGACGAATCTGTTGTAATTTTTCCTGATTACTCATCGTTCAATCCTCCTTGTGCTTTCTTAGCTTATTCACTATCTGCAAAAGGTACGTGTACAATGCACTCGTTTTTTATTATAGCGTAAGCATAGGGCTGACTGCGACAATAAGATTGAAGTGGAAGATATAAAGTTGTAAGAACAAAAAAAGAGCACAACGTGCGCGAAAAATATCGCACGTCTGCTCTTTTGCCCAGGCGACCGGCCGTATGTTCCGATGCTCCATCGTGGTTCATCTCCACTCTCGTCGCCAGTTACATCGGATCTCTCTTATGAGTTACATCATAAGACATGTTTTTCGTAAAATCAATATCTATTCTAAAATTAACGTCTATCTTATTGTGTCCGGTACGCTTGAATTTTGTCGAGTAACTTTTCTAGAGCATTACGAATATCGGCTGCTGCCACTTCATAATCATCACGACTACCACCAAAAGGATCAACAATATCGAAGCTTGGAATCCGCTGTTGAATCTCGATCAACCGCTGACGATCTGCTGGATTGACTTCTTCGCCCAATGAACGATTCATTTCAATCGTTGCATATAAGCTATCCAGTTCTTTGAGATCGCGTAGCACTTTATGATCATTTTCAGCATATTCCTTCAACGTGTACACTTTGCCTGCCGACTCTGGAAAATTGCGAATCACATGTTGCTTGTGACTCCCTGTTAATGTGAGTATAAGATCTGCCCAATGAATTGTTGCACCAGTCAAAGAGGAAGATAATAATTGTTCATGTATATTATGATCTTTGAGAACCGCGTCGGCATGACGGGATACAGACATTCCATCTACAGCAGCTACACCGGCTGAACGAACCTCCACATCGACACCGCGCTCACTCGCAAGCTTACGCATAAAACCTTCCGCCATAGGGCTTCGACAGGTGTTACCGGTACAAACGAACAATATGTGATGCATTCTCTGTACCTCCCGTATCATTATAATGTGAGACTTGGATTACCGGAAAGATAATCATTCCGTATCAATCATTATACCAAATTTGACGCATGTATTCACTATTTTCATACATAAATAATCTGACCGCCCGCAGCTTTGGATAAACGGTTCATTACCGCTACTCCTACCCCCTGCTGATCACAACCTTGCGCCATAATAAATGTAACACCTTCGCTATCTAATATACGCAAAGCCGCATACAATCGGTTCGCTGCTTCGGCAAGCGAATGCCGACTTCCCAGCGATAATACTACTGTATCCGCACTATTAATATTCGTTTCATCAAATACAAGTACACCTGTTTTCTCGCCACGTGCTTGAGCTTGTACAATCTGTTGCTGTATATATTGATTGACTACTTCATCGTGCTCTCCCATCACAATCGTCATTGACCCTTGAGGAGCATAATGTGTATATTTCATCCCTGGTGAACGCGGGGTCAGTTCAAGAGAAGAATCTTGTAGCGCAGGATCGCGTATCACTTGCTTGGCAAATGAGGATAATTGTTCTTCTGTCACACCACCCGGACGAAGAATCATAATTGTATGATCGTCTTGTACCTGAATAACAGTCGATTCTACGCCAATCCCTGCGCTACCGCCATCAACTACTCCATCAATCACAGCAGACAAATCTTCGATCACATGAGCTGCTGTAGTTGGACTAGGACGACCTGACCGATTCGCACTCGGAGCCGCCAGAGGACATCCAGAAGCGCTAATCAATCCTAAAGCTATAGGATGATCTGGCATACGGATCGCAACTGTATTTAATCCTGCTGTCACTAATGGAGAAACTGTATCAGGGCGTACAGGCATTACTAATGTTAACGGTCCAGGCCAGAAATGATCCATCAATGTCTGTTCCAACGGTCGAATCTCAGACACCAACGATCCCAATTGATCCATATGCGAAATATGCACAATTAACGGATTATCTGACGGTCTTCCTTTGGCAGTAAAAACAGATGCTACCGCTTGTGTATTGCGGGCATCTGCTCCAAGTCCATATACTGTTTCTGTGGGAAAAGCGACAATACCGCCATTAGCCAAAATCTGTCCGGCTTCGCTTAATTGTTGTTCTATATGCTCTGAATGACGCACATCCCAACATGTACACAGAGAATTGGCTTGAACAGCTTGAGGCTTGTTATTGCTATTCTCTGTCTGGTTGTTCATCATGTCATGCCTCCTTGCTCATTACATTTACATTATTTATTCAATGCATAACGCTGAGTGACATTAACCGAAACTTCATCGTTATCTTCTTGATTGTGAATTCGTATACTCATGACCAAGCCCATACATGCCATATTCATCACCAATGATGTACCACCAAAACTGATAAATGGCAATGTAATACCGGTCAATGGCATAATTCCGATAAACATACCGATATTTTCAAAAATCTGATACAGCAACATCGCTACTATTCCGATAATAATATACGGCCCTGCTCGTTCCCGGCATTCTAACGATACGAGAATTAAGCGATGAATTAAGGTGAAATACAGCAAGAGTAAAATAGCTGCTCCTATAAATCCAAACTCTTCTGCAACCACTACAAAAATAGAATCAGAATACGTTAATGGAACACGATCGGATTGAACCGATGTTCCTTTCATATATCCTTCTCCACTAAGTCCACCGGATGCAATAGCAAGCTTCGCATTACGTGTATGGTAGATTGCTTTCTCTGTCGCTTGATCAGGCATTAACCAGGGATCAAGACGTTCCATCCAGTGATCACGCTTGATATCAGCTAAATAGGTTTTGATGTTATCGTGATATGCTACATAACTACGAATTCCAACAATCACCATAACTATTGCTAAAGAAGTAAATAAAATAGCTTGAGTGTATTTAATATTACCGATCCAAAGTAGTGCCATCATAATAATCAGATAACTGAGCGCATTACCCAGATCATTTTGAGCCATTACTAAAGCAAACGGAATAAATGTAATAGCCACTAGCGGTGTAACATCACGCCAGAATAACAATTTCAATTGTTCTTTGCGAGCGAGCAATGTCGCTAGAAATAAAATCAATACCATTTTGAATAACTCGGCTGGTTGCAAACTAAGACCGCCTATACTAAGCCAACCTTGCGCATTATTGAGCGTCTGTCCTATAACCATAACGAGCAATAGTAATGCTAACCCTGCACCATAAATATAAAGAGAATATTTGAGCCAGAACCGGTAATTAACCATCGACATTACAAAAAAGACTACAAATCCTGCAATATAGTAAAAAATCATCCGTTCTGTCGAATTGGCAAACTTGGGCGTACTATGAGTAGCACTGTAAATTACAGCAATACTGACTCCCATCATAACTAGCAGAATGGTAAATAAATTCCAATCTATTCTTTTAAGCTTGGCGATCATGTCTGCCCCCTTTTCCGGTTCAACCTTAACGTTCTTTTATACCTATGACATGCCGTTCAATACCTGCAAGGTCAGCAATAATCTCAATATGTTCATAACCTGCTACTCTAACCATATCTGCTACATCCTGTGCTTGTCCAATTCCTAGCTCAAAACCAATCACTTTGGGCAAATCAGGTAACAAAGCTAATTGCGTCATCATCATGCGATAAGGCCCTAATCCGTCCGGCCCTCCTGCAAGTGCAGTCATTGGCTCATAATCTTTCACTTCCGGTTGCAATGCCAAAATATCGGCATCTGGAATATACGGCGGATTAGATACCAAAATATCAATATGCTGACCGGCAAAAGGCTCTAACAAATTACCTTCATGCCATGAGATCGGTGTCTGTTGTTGAATACTATTTTGCTTGGCGACTGCTAGTGCATCAGGTGAAATATCACTTGCCCACACTTTCCATGTCGGACACATACGCGCAATCGTTAATGCTATCGCTCCACTGCCAGTGCCGATATCTGCACATGCAACAGGCGATTGATCTTCACGTTCTACCATCAATCGTTGACCGATCTTTACGATAGCTTCGACCAATAATTCAGTCTCAGGACGAGGGATCAATACAGCAGGAGTCACGATAAAGCGTTCCCCGTAAAATTCTTGCTCACCGATAATATATTGTGCCGGTTCTCCTGACACTTTACGCATAATGACTTCTTCCCATAGGGATTGCTTATCATACGGAAAAGGTTCAAACATCGCCATATAAAAAGCAGAACCTTCTAATCCAAGCACCCATTCTAACAAAAGACGACTGTTCGATTCAGGTTCCATTACGTGATGAGCGCTTAAAAAAGAAGAAGCCTCAACATAGGCTTCCCGTATACTTTGTTCTGGCTTCATCGTAAATTGTTCTGTCTGTTGTACCAATAGATTATGCCTCTTTTTCCATCAAATCTGCTTGTTCTGCTAACGTCAATGCAGATACGATATCTTCAATCTCACCATTCATAATTTGATCCAGACGGTGCATCGTTAGACCAATACGGTGATCAGTTACACGACTTTGTGGGAAATTGTACGTACGGATACGTTCGCTACGATCACCTGTACCTACTTTACTTTTACGTTCGCCTGCATATTTTGCTTCTTCTTCTTGACGCATCATATCCGAGATACGTGCACGAAGCACTTGCAATGCTTTATCTTTGTTGGAGTTCTGAGACTTACCATCCTGACAAGTCGCCATAATTCCTGTAGGCATATGCGTTACACGTACAGCCGATTTAGTCGTATTTACAGATTGTCCGCCTGCTCCACTTGAACAGAACGTATCTACACGAATATCACGATCATGAATTTCAATTTCTAATTCTTCTGCTTCTGGCATAACAGCTACAGTAGAAGTCGATGTATGGATACGTCCACCGGATTCAGTTGTAGGAATACGTTGTACACGGTGTGCACCACTTTCGAATTTCAGCTTGCTGTATGCACCACGTCCATTGATCAAGAACGTAACTTCTTTGAATCCACCTAGATCACTAGTACTCGCATCCATCATTTCAACACGCCAGCCTTGAGTATCTGCATAACGAGTGTACATACGGTAAAGGTCGGCTGCAAATAAAGCCGCTTCATCTCCACCTGCTGCTCCGCGGATCTCAACGATTACGTTTTTATCATCGTTAGGATCTTTAGGTAATAGTAAAATATGAATTTGAGCTTCTAACTCATCTTTGCGAGCTGAAAGTTCATCAATCTCCATTTTCACCATTTCACGCATCTCATCATCCAACTTCTCGCCTTGCATGACTTTAGCCGCATCTAATTCTTCGGTAACTTTACGGTATTCGATATATGCTTCATAGGTTGGTTGTAGATCAGATTGCTCTTTGGATAAGTCTCTCAAACGCTTAGAATCACTTGCTACGTCAGGGTCACACAATAACTCGCTCAATTTATCATAGCGGTCCGCTAATGCTTGTAAACGATCTAACACGGAAATCCACCTCTTCTTTTATTCAATCTGCTAAGTTCGCAGTTTCACTTTACATAGGTCATCATCAAAACAAACATCGTCATTCATTCTCATCGCACACATAATATTGGGAAATATTAGTGGTTACGACTCTTAATTATAGCACAAGAAGTAACCATTTCATATCCTTAATTACGGCGTCACTGTACTTTTTTTTAGCAATCATCTGCTGATTTGAATACTTCAGATCAATAAGACTATAATAAAGAAAGTTATATGTCACAACATACACATTTTATATGTGGTTAACAGATTATCGTTGTAGGCGTTCGAGCATAAACATGGGTAAATACTAAAGGGCGTTCTTTTATCGATTATGATAAACAAAGATCGTTACTCTATTGATCACAAGGAGCTGTATTCATGGATCAACGAAAATTAGGTTCACAAGGATTGCAAGTCTCGACACTGGGTCTAGGTTGTATGGGTATGTCCGAATTTTACGGTGAGATCGATGAAAAAGAAGCACTACACACCTTGCAAGTCGCACTTGATAATGGAGTTACCTTTTTTGATACAGCAGATATGTACGGTGTAGGGGCAAATGAGAAATTGATCGGTCCTTTTATGCAACAAAATCGAGATCAAGTCATCCTAGCAACCAAATTCGGAAATGTCCGCAATGAAGATGGTTCGTATGTCGGAATTAGTGGTCGTCCTGAATATGTAAAAGAAGCTTGTGATAACAGTCTCAAACGTCTTGGTCTTGATACGATCGATCTTTATTATCAGCATCGTGTCGATCCAGATGTACCGATCGAAGAAACCGTTGGCGCAATGAGTGATCTTGTACAAGCTGGTAAAGTTCGCTATCTTGGTCTATCTGAAGCCGGAGCGGATACGATTCGTCGTGCCCATCAGACGCACCCGATCTCTGCGTTGCAAACCGAATATTCCCTCTGGAGTCGTGATGTAGAAGATGAGATTTTGCCCACTTGTCGTGAACTAGGGATTGGATTCGTTCCTTATAGTCCTTTGGGACGTGGCTTTTTGACAGGACAGATTACATCATTTGAAGATTTGGCTGAAGATGATTACCGTCGTTATTCTCCACGTTTTCAAGGCGAGAATTTCCAGAAGAATCTAGATCTAGTCAAACGAATCCAAGAGATTGCCAAAACAAAAGATTGTTCACCTTCTCAACTGGCACTCGCATGGTTACTCGCTCAAGGTGAAGATATCGCTCCAATTCCAGGTACCAAAAGAACAAAATATTTGTTAGAAAATATCGGTGCAACACAAGTAAAATTAACAGATGATGAATTGAAAAATATTGATGAAGCGGCTCCTAAAGGTTCTGCTGTCGGTGACCGTTATGCACCTGAAAGTATGAAAATGTTGAACCGTTAAGATTTTAGGATAACGTCTGTACTTATCAATATATGAAATCAATAGGTTAAAGAAGCGCTCATTCTGCGGAATGGGTGCTTTTTTATGACGTTTTATTTGGAATAGATATTCACTATACATTTAATGAACATCTACCGATAATAAAAAGTGAAATACATACTAAACTTTGGTAGGAGGATTATTTTGAATTTGTATAGGAAATTATTTTGGAGTCGAATCAAATTATATCTTACTCATTTATTTGTTTTTGTTGTAGTTACATTTATGGTTTACATTACTATGAGCGAACAAGATTATCGTCTCCTCATACTAATGTCGATTACTTGGGTATTAATGGTTGTAGCGTTTAGAGAGAATTATTTACATACTGTTGTAGCTAATCCATATCGTATAGGTAAAAAATTCATCTATTATAGACGTACACCTAAACAAATTAATGCTAGAATCTTATTTTTTCAAGTGTCACTGGGACTCTTTTTGATAGCTCTATTGCTGAATCAAATGTATAATATTTGGATTTTACTTATTCTTGCTGTAAGTATTTTTATTTTACATTTTTTCAAACAGAAAAAAGACAGTAGATTTAATGAGCAAAAAATGAAAATGATTAATAAGTTAAGCAGACACAATATTATTTTACCTGAAGAGGAGATTTGGGATATAGAAAGTAACTTTGAATCTTCAAAAATAAATATACATGTAAACGAAACTTTAAAACTGGTTACTGATCCCAAAAAAGAATTATATTTTTATGCAGTTACACCTGTAGAATTGATTGTCGGCATTCAAAAACCTGAAGAAGATTTCTTTTTTACAGCTATACCATTAAGTGAAATCAAGCAACTTGCCATTTTAGCAGGTGGATTAGACTTTCAAAAATACACGTCTTTAGGAACCATGCTAGTGATAGGGTACGGGATAAATCGGCAATTCAATCGATATTCGAAAACTCGTTCGTATAGTATTATTCAACGGTTCATTGGTACATTGCTCTATGCCTTAGACGCTCAAACTTGGCAAGAACCTACATTCACAGGATTCCCACATCGAGATCATCCGGCTTTTGTAGCATATGAATTTCATGGTGATCTTTCGTCTTATCCAGAGCCTTATCTTCCTTTTCTACGTCAACCTTAAATCAACAAAAAAAGAGTCTCGCTTTCCTTAATGGAAAACGGGACTCTTTGTGTATGACCAACCTCAAAGGTTGATAATTTATATTGAAAGCAAATCTGATGAAAAGATTAATCTTATACGTTAAAGCGGAAATGCATAACATCGCCATCTTTAACCAAATATTCTTTCCCTTCCAAACGCAATTGTCCGCGTTCTTTAGCACCGTTCATAGAACCAGCGTTCACAAGATCTTCATAGCCTACAACTTCTGCACGAATAAATCCGCGTTCAAAGTCAGTATGAATTACACCTGCTGCTCCAGGAGCTTTGGTTCCTTTGCGGATTGTCCAAGCGCGTACTTCTTGTACACCTGCTGTAAAGTACGTGTATAGACCTAGCAATTGGTAAGCGGCTTTGATCAGACGGTTAAGACCGGATTCAGCTAGACCTAGCTCTTCTAAGAACATCGCTTTGTCTTCTTCTTCCAGTTCAGAGATATCTGCTTCTACTTTTGCACTGATCGGTACAACCATTGCATTTTCAGCTTCGGCAAATTCTTTTACTTTCAGCACATACGGATTACTATCTGCTTCTGTTACGCCATCTTCACTCACATTAGCCGCATACAATACAGGCTTCATTGTGAGCAAATGAAGATCACGAACCAATAGACGCTCGTCTTCGCTTAGCTCAATACTACGAGCTGGCATATCGTTATACAACGATTCTTTGATACGCTCTAATACTTCTACTTCTTGAGCGATTTGTTTGTTACCGCCTTTGATGTTTTTGCGAGAGCGCTCGATGCGTTTCTCTACACTATCCAAGTCAGCCAGAATCAATTCCAGATTAATCGTCTGGATATCGCTGATTGGATCGATTTTGCCATCAACGTGTGTAATATTTTCATCTTCAAAACAACGAACTACATGCACAATTGCATCTACTTCACGGATATGAGCCAAAAATTTGTTACCCAATCCTTCGCCTTTACTTGCTCCACGTACCAAACCTGCGATATCTACAAATTCAAAAGCAGTCGGTACCGTTTTCTTAGGTACAACCAATTCTGTCAATTTGTCTAGACGCTCGTCTGGAACTTCTACAATACCTACGTTAGGATCGATCGTGCAGAAAGGATAGTTCGCAGATTCTGCACCTGCTTGTGTAATTGCATTAAAAAGAGTAGATTTACCAACGTTCGGCAATCCGACAATACCTGCTTTCAAAGCCATTTATATGACAACTCCTATTGATCTGAATTTATAAATAAACGAACATGAATTTCCACACTCATTATATATGAGAACCTGCGGTGTGGCAAACAACTATACAATAAATTTATTCGTCAAAGATTGAAGTTGACTGGACAGTGTTGTTAGATTTTGAGAGATTGTTGATAATTCAGTGACGGACTGTTCTTGTTCCTGCGCACTAGCCGATACTTCTTCTGTCATCGCAGACGTTTCTTCCGTAGCTGAAGCAATATAACTGAGCTGTTCTTCTACTTCATGGCGTAGATTCTGCATATGTGCAGTGCGTTCTGTTAGATTAACAGCCAATCCTTGTACTTCATCTGAAACTTGACTCACCTGTTCAAAAGTCTGCATACATTCTTCAATTTGTGATTCTTGTTGATTAACAGACTTCATCGTGAGATCGAAGCGGTGACCCATACCACCGATTTGCTCAACAAAGCTACCTAAAATCGTATCTATTTCACGAATCGAATCTTCCGACTGTTGTGCTAGACTACGCATTTCACTTGCTACTACTGCAAATCCTTTACCAGCTTCACCTGCACGAGAAGCTTCAATCGAAGCATTAAGCGCTAGAATTTGCGTTTGTTTGACAATACTTTGTACTTGTCCACTAACGTTAGCTGCTTCTTGTGATTGCTCTGCTAAAGCACGAGACATTAACTGCATCTGTTGCATTTGTTGTACATTTTGCTTACCTTGTTCTAGCAGTCGTTGATGTTCGTGTGTCACTTGTTCACGCACTTGAGTAAGCTGGCGAGCCGTATCTCCGAAGCGCTCTACATAACTTCGCACTTCATCAATAATCTGCCCTAATCGCTCTGAATGCTGTACCGCTTCTTCGGTCTGCTCTGCTTGTTGCGTAGAACCTGTAGCAATCTCATGAATCGCACGTGATAATTCTTCTGTCTGACGTAATGTACCTGTAGAGACTTTGGAAATATATTGTGATGATTCTTGCAATGTATGTGAACCTTGCTGAATATTCGTAATCATATCGGTAATATGAGCGACCATTGCATTATTCAAGTCACTGATATCTCCTAATTGATCGCCTGTTATCCGTTTGGAGCTAACAGTAAGATCACCTTTAGTCACCTGTTCCATACTGGATTGAATCTCGCCGACTTGACGTAACATCCGGCGAATAAATGCCATCGCACACAAAATTGAGATCAATAACACGATTGCAAATACAGGAATCACCATTTGATAGGCTTGTTTTAATGTATTGGAATAAACCGCATTTACTGCATTCGCTGAAATATCGATTCCTAAGTATCCTATAGTCTGACCGCTTTGATCTTTGATTGGAGCAAAGGTTGAAAATAATTCGCCCCATGTCGGATCTGTGGCTACATCTGTCGTAACCATTTGATGTGATAATACTTCTGGAGCAATCCCCGAACTAAATTCAAATTCGTCTCCGTATTTACTATAGTCTTCATCATCCCATGCTGCTCCATCTACTGTGTAAAACCATTTTCCATCTACATAGTTAAACAAATAAATATATAATGATCCCGTTTCCTGACGTAACATTGTAAGTTGGTTACGAAGATCATGATATTCTTTAAGCTGCTCTGGATTATTACTACTGCCTAGCTTTTGAATATCAGCTATATTAAGATTAGCAATCGTATTTTCAGCTAGCTTTTGATTGTTGTATTGCATTGTAGATAAAGAAGCATCTTTGATTAATATTTGTGTAATAAACAATGTTACTACAGCCACTATAATCAATGGCAAGATAATCATAAGATACAATTTTAAGCGTAACCCTAACTTAACGTTTTTACCTCTTTTCATTGATGGTGCCCCCTCATACCTATATCTGTAGTCCTCACGATGTCTAACTACATATATATCGTACAAAAGATGTGAGTTATGAATAGAATCCGCAAAAAAAGTAGTTATTTTATCCTATTTTCTGAAAATTTCATGACATATTTCAACAATAAACATAGAAATCCACTTACTTTTGGATTTCAAATTGTACCGTATAACTGACTAAAATGAAGGAGAAGGAGGATATAATTCTAAAAAGCGCTTGGTGGTCAGACTGAAGCGATCCCAATTTTTGCGATGAGGTAAAAACCCTTGCTTGGAGACTTCTTGTGAAAGAACTTCAATATTTTCAAAACGTGCAAAAAATGGCAAAACAAACTCATCGATATACCGACAAATTTCTTCAATCACCCGTTCTCGCTCGCTGGTAGTTATGACATGATAACTATCTATCTTTTTGTATTTACGCGTCAAATTCACAATAGGACTGATAAAAATACAATTGGCATCTGGAGGAGCTATAGAAGTCTCTACACTTACAAACACACGTAATTCGCCATACTTGGAGCCTGTAAATGAAATATCAAATGTAAAATCGCCACTTTTCTGGCGAAGACATTTTTTGCTTTTCAAATATTTAAAAAGAGGTTGATAACGTTCTGCAATGATTTGAATGGTTTGTTGACGTGCTTGTTCTGCTTCAGATACAGCCATATTCTGCTCCTTTCTGCCACAAAGGATTACTATTTATTTTAATTTCTAACAAGAGATAGAGAGGTGAACAAGATCGAATTGTATGTCATCGTAAAGAAATTAACAATTCCGAGTAAATCAGTCTAGTACTTAAAATCTTGAACGCAAGCGTGTTGTCGATTGTAGTGCAGCGATATCTCCTGCTCCCACACCTAGCATAGCCGCAGATAATTCAAACTCTACCTGTGCAAGCACTTGTTCTAACGCTTCTGTCGATTCTACAGCCGCTCCTAATAATGATCTTCCGAATCCGGCAAAGTCTGCTCCTAAAGCAATCGCTTTGGCGGCATCGACTCCATTTTTGAGTCCACCACTACCGATGACTGTCATATCTGGTAACGCTTGACGCACATCTACAATACACTCTGCTGTCGGTGTTCCCCAACCTGCAAAAGCTTCTGCGGCTGCGCGGCGTACAGGATCAATACTGCGGAACTTCTCCACCTGACTCCATGACGTTCCACCTGCACCTGCCACATCAATAAAAGATGCCCCAGCATCTACTAGCAAGCGTGCTGTCTCACCATCAATACCCCAACCGACTTCTTTGATCCCGATCGGTACTTCTAACTGCTTCGCCATCTGTTCAATCTGTATTAACAATCCTGCAAAATTCACATTACCTTCAGGCTGAAAGACTTCCTGCAAACTGTTCAAATGAAGCACCAATGCACTCGCTTCGGCAAGATCAACTGCACGTCGACATTGATCAATCCCAAATCCGTAATTCAACTGTACTGCTCCTAGATTCGCTATAATCGGAATATTCGGCGCTTGTTGACGCACATTGAATGTAGCTGCTAACTCATCATGCTCAATAGCAGCTCGTACAGAACCGAGTCCCATTGCCCAACCACGTTGCTCTGCTACTGTGGCTAATCGTTTGTTAATATCGCCTGTTGCTTGGCTTCCACCTGTCATTGAACTAATGAGTAACGGCGTAGCTACAGGTTGATTAAGAAAAGAGGTATGCAGTGAAATTTGAGCAAAATCGAGCTCAGGTAATGCTTGATGGCGAAAATGATAATTTTCAAAACCAGAAGTTACGCCTTCTCCTGCTACATCTTCTTCCAGACAAAGACGGACATGAGCACTTTTACGATCTGCAATCTGTCCTTCGGGTATGATTTCTTTAGAGTTCATTGTGCGTCCTCCTTTCAATTCCAATGTTGATTTGCAATATGTTTGGCAACCAGTTGACCTGATAATGTGACAATCGGTGTTCCTCCGCCAGGATGAGTCGTTCCGCCCACATACCACAATCCTTGTACATCACGACTGCGATTACCCGGACGGAAAAAAGTCTGCTTGACTGAATTGGACGAAATACCATAAATCGATCCTTGATGTGCATACGTGTCTTGCTGAATATCAGCAGGTGTATAATGCTCCCAGACAGGGCCCTGCGAGATATCTTCCAGTCCATACTGTTCCAGTAATGAAGCTATTTTATGCCCGTATGCTTGACGTTGTAGTTCCCAATCCCATTGATCTGACAAATAGGGAGCATTCGCTAAAATAAACAAATTACTGCTTTGTGGTGGAGCCATGTTTGCTTCCGAATAACCAGAATAACAGATATATAATGTTGGTAAAGCAGGCGGACGCTTTTGCCCGAAAATCGCTTGAAATTCAGGTTCGTATTGCTCTGGAAAAAACACGGTATGATGAAGCAATTGATCATACTGACGTGGTACTCCTGCCAGTGTGACAAAACCGGATAACGAAGGTTCATAGCGATCAATTTGCTTATTGGTCAGTGAAGGACGTTCACTTTCATCTAATAGCATTTGACTCATACTTAACACATCGCCATTAATAATCACGATCGGTGCCAGATAATCTCCTATACTACTTTCGACTCCAATCGCTTTGCCTGATTGTACCAAAATGCGTGAGACTTCTATACCTGTCCGTATTGTCACACGCAGTTCAAGCGCTAGCTTTTCTAGTCCACGTATTAACTGATATGTACCACCGCGCACTCCATATACACCAAGTTCTGCTTCTACATGACTAAGCATAGCAAAAATAGCTGGTGCTTGATAAGGTGAAGCACCAACATAAGTTGCGTACCGTCCGAATAACATCAATGTATTAGGATGTCGGAAATATTTGCGCAATAACGATTGCAATGTAGTTAATGGATGTACACGAAGTAAGCTTTTGCCCATTGAAGGCTTTATTTTATCACGCCATGACAATAATAAAGTATTGAGAAATTGATCGTTCGCTTCAACATACATCTGCTTCGCTTCTGCTAGAAAGTGTGGATATTGAAGCGCATCTTCAGGGCTATACAGTGCAATCTGAGCCGCTGTCGCTTCTGCATGACGACTAAGATCGACCACTGAACCATCTGCAAAAACATTACGTGTACGCGGTTCCAGATCATACAATTCTACATAATCTTCGATCTGTCGTCCTGCTTGTTCAAATACACTTCGGAATACATGGGGCATTGTAATCGTGCTTGGTCCACGGTCGAATTGATAACCTGCTTTTTCAATATGCTGTAATTTGCCACCAACCGTCAATTGCTTCTCTAAGATTGTCACATCATATCCACGTGAAGCTAGACCAATCGCGCACGATAATCCGCCGAATCCTGCACCGATAATCAGCGCTTTGCGATCACTCATCCATAATTCCTTCCTTTCCAATTGTAACCTGTTCCATTGGCTCCTGCACGCCATGAATCAAGCATAATGCCGATCAGACAAGCCGCACTAACAGGCATATAGACTCCCATCCAGAAAGGCTTACCATGATAAACATCAATAATACTTTTGGTCATCATTCCGATCAATATACTTAGTAATGACCAGCCTATAAGCATCGTATCTACAGTCACAAGACTATAGATCAATGTAAGTACGGGCAAAATAAATAACAGCCCATAATACATAGAAATACTGACTGCTAACCAGACACTACGCCCTGCACCAACAAAAATATTTTTCTTATACCCTTCCCATACTTGGGCGGCATTACGGTACATTCGTGCAGACGTATAATGCTGTATATTTGCCAATGTTACAGGATCTCCGATCCGCTTAACAGCACGAGCCAATTCCATATCTTCTACAATCTGATTATAAATGCCTTCATGCCCACCTGAACGAGCATAACTATGCGGATGGATCATTAACCACGCTCCGGTCACTGCCAAAAACAACGGACTACGACTACGACGAACCATCATAATAGGCAAATGATAAGCTATCACAAAAGACATCATAGGTACGACTATTCGTTCTAACCATGTCTCTGTCTCCATACGTGGAAATCCACTGATAAGACCTTTTCCCTGAGAACGAGCCGTTACCATTGCTGCTTCTAATCCTTCTACTTCTAATCGCACATCAGCATCAATAAATAACCACCAATCCCCTTGAGCATGTTGGACTAATTGATGACAAGCATACGATTTGCCCATCCATCCTTCAGGTAAAGGGTCACTATGAAAAAGCCGTACTCGCTGATCTTGCTGCATTACTTTCTCAATCTCAGCGACTGTACGGTCTTCTGAATGATCATTCATCACTAATATTTCAATCTCTATCGAATCGGTACGACAGTTCAATATAGATAACACACATTCACGAATATTAATCTCTTCATTGCGCGCTGGCACCATAATAGATAACAGAGGCTTGGCATGAGGATTCGTTGAACGATACATATCTGCTGGTGAATGATCTGTAGAAGCAGAAGGGCGATAATAACTGCTTTTATTAGATAACGATGTGCCTAATCTAGGCATACGAGAAAGATTCCAAATCGTAAATACAAGCTGAATCAAAAGCCAGAACGCGATGATCTGTAGTATCCACAGCATGATTTCACCTTTTTCTTATTTTGCGATATTGATCGAACTTTTCGTCTGTGGTGCGTTTAGGTGGAATAAGGTGAATTTCTTCAGATAAATAGCCATCTTTGGACAATAGTAATTGTTGACGCTGTTGATCCAGTTGAGCGGTCAGGATCGTCTCTAGCATTTCTGCACAATCATTAGAACCGATCTGTTTCCAGTTACGGATCACCGGTTCGCCAATTCGCAAAGAGGCTTGCAGACGAGCTTGTTGATACAGCCCATAATGTAGCGTCACTGGAATCACAGCAGTCTCCGGTGGGACTTGGCGCAATAATAATCCAATCCCCGGACGAAAAATCAATGGACGTGTCTCCAAATGACGAAGTTCTCCTTGTGGGAACAACCATATTCGCTTGCTTTGTGCAAGCAAACCAGCAGCATAACGCATACTTTGGCGAACATCACCGGGACTGTCTTTTTGGATTGAAAATGCGCCTACTTTGCGAAAAAAATCATATCGCTTCAATTGTCGCTCTTCCATCATCATATAATGATCACCGATTGATGTACGATTACACGCATGATAGACAAGTAATCCATCCCACCATGAACTATGATTCATAATATAAATAACCGATTGCTCAGGTGGCAAAGCATCAAACGAACCGGTCATCGTAAATGAATGGAACTGACGCCGAATCAGATACCATTCGTTATACTTGCGAAATACCATTTGAAAAGAAGAAGATTTACCTGCGGGTATCATAACGATAATTCCCTTCTGCCAATAATATACCGATCAATGCAACGATCATTGAACCGCCAATATCAGCTTGCCAAGCTAGCAAACCGAACAATAACAACATTCCTTGATACAGAAAAGTCGCATGACGCAAAATTCGTACGGTCAGTATCAATCGCGGTAACACCATCGACAACACACCACCTACAACGAACCATGCAACAAAATTACTCCACGGTACACCGTAAAATCCGCCTGTTTGTTCCCAGTGCCAGAATCCACGTGCATGTGCTACTGGATCAAGAACAAGATCCAGTACAATAATCCAGACCCCTACTTTGCAAGCACGCACTAATAGATAGCTACCTTTATTCGATAGAGCGGAAGTATGAGCAGATGCGTGCTTGGCAGAACTGCTTAACAATACGCCTCCTGCTACAACACCAATCCATGCAAATCCTAGCGTCCAAGGTACACCATATATAAGAGCGCCTAGAAGCGATGTATACTCGTATTCTCCAAATGGCCAACCACTATGTACTCCAATCCACTCTAATGCCATACCACCGAACCAGATGATCACGCCAGATAGGATAAGGCGTGACCACAGAGGTGTAGTCGAACTACTGACTGACTGGTCGGACATCCCTTTATAAAGTTCTGCCCTATAGATTAAATAGAGCGCATATAATGCATAAAAGACGAGAAAAAGTCCATTTGAAAAATCTAATACTTTTGGTACGTCTACTGTTAATAGCAACACAGCTCCGATACCATACCAGATCCAAAATAACCATCCCATATTAAGAAACCACTGATCGCTTGAGCATCTCTGTCGTAAATCCATGTCTCATTGCAATCCCGATTAACATATCACGCTTTTGTTCATCTGTAACATACGCACGTTGAGTGAATACATCGTATTTATTTTCCACAATAACATCCATAATACCGGCATAAAAAGTCGCTGCTAACTCGACAGTAAATGCGCTGGTCTGAGGATAAGCTGCCAGATCGCCAAGACCGGTTGCAAACCATTGCTCTGCCAAAAAGCGCAATTCATCCATCAAAGCACGAAAACGATCATCGATCACACCTGCTTCAAGTTCCTCTTCTGTGTAATGATGACGTTGTAACAATTCAAGCGGAATATAACGTCTACCCCGTCTGCCGTCTTCCCCGATATCACGCATAATATTGACAATCTGCATTCCTTTGCCAAGTGCGATACCAGAATGACGAATCTCCTCGCTATGTTCACCTTTGAGCACAGGCAATAACATCTCGCCTACTGTTCCTGCTACCAGATAACAATAATGCTCTAATTCACGCATTGTAGAATAGCGGGTAAATGTTAGGTCATACGTTTGACCATCCATTTGACGACGAAACGGTTCTTTGGATAATCCGGGAAACTCACTAAATAACCAACGCAAAGAAGGCCAAATAAAGTGTCCTTCTGCTGACTCTAGCTTATTGAATAAAGCTTGCAGTTCGTGAATACTGTATAACGATTGTTCAGGTTCGTCTACACTATCATCAATCATTCGACAAAAAGCATAAATCACATGAACAGCTTCTTTTTGCGGACTTGGGAGCCAGCTAAATGCGTAATAAAACGATGACGATCCATGACGAATCATTTCCTCACAATTTTGCAAATCAGCCTTTCGGATGGATTTCAAATTCCCAACTCCTTTAACATTTGATGTGCAGCCATCCTTGCTCCTTGCATAACAATCGGTACGCCGCCGCCCGGATGAACCGAAGCGCCTGCTGCATACAATCCTCGAATATGTGGAAAAGGCTTGGGCTGTGGACGATATACACCGGACTGTCCAATGACTGGAGCAATCCCAAAACTTCCGCCTCCATACAATCCGCTACGCAGTGCATCTGCGGGTGTACGTACTTTGGTCCATTTGATAGAAGAACGAAGCTCTGGAAATCCACGCCGTTCTGCTGCTTCTAATACATGCTCAACAAGACGAGGTATATCTCGTTCCCAATCTATTCCCGCTTCATCTGTCACCGGAATCAAAAAGTACAATACACTTTGTCCTTCTGCCGCTGCATCTGGATCAACAGCTACCGGATTAAATACATAAAAAGCCGGATCTTCTGGCAACTGTCGCTGACTAAACGCTTGTCTAAGACTATCATTGAGACTTGGTGGTAAAAAGAATTGATGGGTTAGCATATCATCCCATCTACGATTGGTTCCCGCATAGATCAATACACAACCAGAAGACGGTTGGTACGGTGTACGACGGGGTTTGGTCAGTTCTTTGTCCATTAATGCTGAAATATTAGGGAAGTCTCCATTATACAGTACTGCATCGAAATGGTGTCGTTCTCCATCAACTTGAACACCCAGACAGACTCCATTCTGAATTTCTAGCTTTTCTACAGTGCGGTTCAATTGAATCTCAATCCCACGCTCTGCCAATTCTTGCGCCAGAATCTCAGGTAATCTACCGTATCCACCTTTGATCATCCATATGCCAAAAGCATGTTCAGCATAAGGAAGCATCGTATACAGTCCCGGTGATTTTTCAGGAATACCGCCAATATACAGACTTTGTAAGGAATAAGCTTCACGCAATTGATTATTTTTGAAATACAATCCAGCAGCGCTACTTAGATTGCGGTAAGCACGCAGATTAAGCATTAACGATAAATTGTCCGGTGTGAAAAAATGTTTCCAGTTCGGAAAATCACGTTCTAGAAATGAAGCTTGTCCTCTAGCAAACAATGGACTCATCTCGCGCATAAAGCGACTGAAATTAGCTCCTTGTCCTGGAAAAACGCGCTCTACTTCTTCTGCCTGAATCTCGGACTTACGGTGTTTGGTGAGTACTTTGCCATCTGGATAATGAACACGATAAAGTGGATCACATTCAATCAATGGAATTTTATCACGAGATACACCTGCTTCTTCCATAATACCATGAAGCATTTCAGGTAGCAGTACAATTGTTGGCCCTTGATCGATCCGTTCGTCACCTTCGTATTCAAAAGCAATCCGACCGCCTACAGTACTACTTTTTTCAAATATCGTTACTTTCACACCTTGCTTACTAAGCAGCAAAGCCGTTGTTAAGCCACCTATACCACTGCCTACTATCGCTACATGACGCTTCATGAATGAGTAACCTCGGTCATTACTTGATCGGCATGAATATCATCTGTGATAACGATGCCATCTTGCTTGAAGATCATACTGGTACTGATACGCGCAGATTCGAAAATAGTCGGTAAGCCACTACCCGGATGAGTTCCGCCGCCGACCAACCATACACCGTCTAATTCTTCAAAACGATTATGCGGACGGAATGTCATCATCTGATCCAAATGATGGGTCAGATTAAACGTAGCCCCTTGATATACATCTAACTGCTGTTCCCAATCTAGCGGTGTGAAAAAGCTCAGCTCTTCGATCCGTTCGCGCAAGTCCGCTAATTGTGGAATCATTTCTGCCCGAGATAACATCTGTTCTTTCACCTGTTCACGCTTATCTTCCCAATCGGTCTCACCAGTTAAGTTCGGTGTTGGCATCAAAATATATAATGCTGATTTGCCAGCAGGAGCTAATGTAGGATCAAGTACTGATGGGTTATGAACATAGATCGATGGATCTTCAGACAATGTTTTTTGCTTCATAATCTCATCCACATTGCGATGATAATCTTCCGAGAAATGAACTGAATGATGTGGTAAATCTACAGCTCCATCAACACCTAGATAAAGCATAGCCGCAGAACAAGAATACTTTTTAGCTGCTAACTTATCTGGAGCATATTTCTGCAATACACCGGGTGCAAATAACTGATTCATCGCTGTCGAAAAATCAGCATTGATCACGATATGATCTGCATATACAGTCTCCCCGTTGTCCAGTACAACCCCCTTGGCTGTACGTCCTTCGGTAATTACTTGCTTCACGCCTATACCTGTATGTACGTGACCTCCATGCTCAGAGATTACCTTAGCCATACTTTCGAATATAGCGTTAATTCCGCCTTTGGGATGAAATAGCCCGTAACGATGTTCTAAATACGACAATATCGTAAATGTACCCGGACAATCCCAAGCCGACATGCCTAAATACTTCGCTTGAAAAGCAAAAGACATTTTTAAGCGCTCGTCTTTGAAATATTTGGATAACCGTCCATATACCGTATCATTGAGATGAAGCTTCGGTAAAGCACGAAAAACATCTGCACGCATATAGTCGGTCAGATTGGAAAAAGGTCTGCGCAGTAGTGGCATGACTTTTTCCAGCTTCACATCTTCTTCTTCCAGATAACGATAATACCCTGCTTCATCACCGGGGAAAAGTGTCGCTATCTGCGCTGCCGTATCTTCACGATCACGAGAAGGTTGGAATACTGTATCACCAAAATGCAAGCTGTACATCGGTGTTAATTCTTGCATTTCTACGTAATCATATAATGAACGTTTGGCTACGCTGAATAACTCTTCAATCAAATGAGGCATCATTAAAAATGTTGCTCCACGATCAAAACGATACTCCCCCAACGTCAATTGCGAAGACCGCCCTCCAACAACAGATTGTTTCTCGTACATATTCACTTCATATCCCTGACTAGCAAGTAACATTCCTGCTGCAAGTCCACCCGGGCCTGCTCCAATAACAATTGCTTTTCGATTTGAATGATTGGCTTTCATCACAGTCCCCTTTGTTAAAATGAATTTCATAAGTACATTAAGTTGTATAAATTCTTTTACTATAATTAATATATAAACTTCCGAACCCCTGTTTGCAACTAAACCTGCGTCAAAATTAATGTTTTGTTGTTAATGAATAGGTGGAAGTGTATGAATTGCGCTTTCGGAAGGGGATCAAAAGAGATGAGTTCTTTTTCAAATAATAAATCACCGATTCATGCTGCACAGCGTAAATCATCCCGTCGATTTCAACGTTCCCATTGGGTTCGTTATGTCCTCGGACTACTGATAGTCTGGCTTATCGCCGTTATGATCTATCAGACAAATAAACCGTTACCTCCCGGGGTATCATATGAGAGTCCTCTTTATACTGTCGATCATGTTAACTTTTATTATGATCTGACCTATCCTGCACCCGGAACAGGAGATCGATTTACACAAAAACGACAAATTTATGACAGAATACTTAAAATGATCGATTCCGCTCAACAATATGTGATTATTGATATATTCTTATTTAACGATTATGTACATAAAGGGCAAAAGTATCCTAAATTGAGTGAAGGATTAGCTGATAAATTAATTGAACGCAAAAAAGCAGTGCCTGATCTCAAAGTGGTGTTTATTACAGATGAAGTGAATACCAATTATAATTCTGGACCCAATGGGTTACTGGAAAAGCTTAAACAGAATGGTATTGATGTCGTGCTGACAGATGTTGATCCATTGCGCGATTCGACTCCGGTATACTCGGCGATCTGGCGTACCTTTTTCCAATGGTTCGGACAAGCAGGCAAAGGCTGGGTTCCGAATATGATGGCTACCGATGGTCCTGATGTCACGTTCCGTTCGTATCTGAAACTGATTAATGTCAAAGCCAATCATCGTAAAGTGGTCGCTACTGAAAATAGTGCACTTGTCTCAACAGGTAATGTGCATGATGCGAGTGCTTATCATTCCAATGTTGCTTTTGAAGTGCAAGGGCCGATTATCGGTGATATTTTAAAATCCGAACAAGCGGTTATTGATCTATCTGGCAGTTCAGTGCAATTGCCTACGTATAAAGAACCTGCAAGTAATGCGACAAAACCTAAAGGAGAAATTCAGCTTCGTTATATTACTGAAGGTAAAGTGTTTGATCGCTTGCTTGAAGCGATTGATGATACGAAGCAAGGCGATACACTCTGGATGGGAATGTTCTACCTGGCGGATAAAGATGTCACCAGCAGACTGATGGAAGCATCCAAACGCGGTGTCAAAATCCAACTGATTCTCGATCCGAACCAGAACGCTTTTGGACAGGATAAAATCGGTATCCCGAATCGTCCTGTAGCTGCTGAACTCAAAAATGCTTCAAGCGGCAAAATCGATGTACGCTGGTATAACACAACGGATGAGCAGTACCATACCAAAATGATGTATATCGATAAAGCATCAGGTAATGATCTGATTATCGGTGGTTCTTCTAACTTTACGCCGCGTAATCTTAAAGATTATAATCTGGAAAATGATTTCTGGATCTCTGCACCGGGCGATAATAAGTTAATGACCAGTGTTAACAAATACTTTACGATGCTGTGGAATAATAAAGGAGAAGAATATACATTGCCGTTAAGCGCCTATCAAGAAGATAGCACATGGCTGAAAGATATCGCTTATCGTCTGCAATTAATTCTAGGATTCACAACATTCTAATCCGTTCTGTTATCGATCTGATATAGAATAAAATATGTATAAAATAAAGAACGATACATTCCTGTTGGCGAACTTTATCGCTAAGGAAGTATCGTTCTTTTTTACGATACCTAAAGTCAAAAATATCAAAAAGGGTTTACAAGTCCTTTTTTTCGTTATATAATAATTCATATTTTGGTAAATTTATGTATTAAATTCTAACACAAAAGGGAGATTGGTTATGAAAAAAGTGAGTTCATCTTTTCGTTTGATGCTAACTGTATTGCTAGTATTTGCATGTAGTGTAGGGGTATTTGCACCTCAGCAAGCAAAAGCGGCTACAACACGTACACCGGTTATTTTCGTTCATGGTCTTGGGGGAACAGCTAGTAACTTTACCTACATAGAAAGCTACCTAAGTCGTCAAGGATGGGCTTCTAACGAATTATATGCAATTGAACTTCCTAGTAAAAGCGGTAACCAACTGCTTAATGCAGCTACAATCAGTCGCAAAGTCGATGAAGTTCTAGCTCAAACAGGTAGCCAAAAAGTAAATATTGTCGCTCATAGTATGGGCGGTGCTAACAGTCTGTATTATATTTTGAACAACGGTGGTCTTTCAAAAGTAGACAAATTAGTAACTATCGGTGGTGCTAACCGCTTAACGACTAACAGAGCACCTGACGGAATCAAAGTCACTTCGATCTATACGATCAATGATCAGATCGTAGCAAACCAATTATCTATGCTAGACGGAGCAAACAATATTCGTGTCTTCGGCATGGCTCATATCGGATTATTATACAGCCCTTCTGTAAGTGGTCTGATCAAGACAGCACTGGAAGAATAGTTGTACTTACCACAATAGCGAAAAGCTGACCTTTATTTCTAAGGTCAGCTTTTTTTATGCGATAACTCGGTAGTGTCTATCTTTATTTATTTTACAACATCGGAGAAATCAATCGGGCTGCCGATTCTACTAGACGTTGCACTACTTTACGACAGGCAAATCGATCTTGAATAATTAAGCTGGCAGAATTCAGATCACGTTCAAAATCTCGTACCATCTGATGAACACTTTCCGTTTCTACAAGTAAAGCATTCACTTCAAAATTCAGATGAAAACTACGCATATCCATATTCGCTGTTCCAATCGTAGCAATCTCCCCGTCTACAATGAGCAGTTTGGAATGTAAAAATCCTTTTTCATATTCATAGATGCGTACACCTGCTTCGAGCAAAGTCACAAAATACGAATGAGACGCATAAAAAGGAAGTCGTTTATCCGGCTTACCTGGGAAAAGTATACGGACATCTAATCCAGATAATGCCGCCATCCGCAATGCTGTGAGTATACTTTCGTCCGGTATAAAGTACGGAGTTGCTAACCAGACCGATTGCTTCGCCGAGGTAATCATGGAAAAAAAGACATGTTTGAGCACACGTAGATCATTATCCGGCCCACTTGCAATCATCTGGACTGCTCCATGTTGAGAAGCGATTAATCGCGGAGAAAAGTATACTTGATCCAGACAAGTCTCTCCTGTCACATGCAGCCAATCTTGTAAAAAGATAATCTGCAACGTACGTACACCTTCGCCTCTGATCTGCATATGAGTATCCCGCCAGAATCCATACGTCTGACTGCGACTTAGATATTCATCGCCTACATTAAGCCCACCGATAAATCCAATATTGCCATCGATCACTACAATTTTGCGGTGATTCCGATAATTCACCTGACTGGATAATAATAAAATACGTGCTTCGCCAAATATACCGACTTGTACTCCTGCTTCCCTCATCTCTTGTAGAAACAAACGAGGTAACTGCATACTTCCTACAGCGTCCACCATAAAACGAACTTCTATACCAGCCTGTGCTTTTTCAATAAGAATCTGCTGAATACGTGTGCCGATATCATCTGCACGATAAATATAATATTCCATATGAATATGATGTTCAGCTGTTTCTAGCGCTTCCAACAAGGCGGTAAACGTCTGTCCACCATTGGTCAAAATAGTCGTTTCGGTCGCTTGTGAAACAGGTGTAACCGCTAATCGTTGAGACAATTGCAATAAGCGCTGATGATCTTCACGTAACGACGATAGATCAAGTGCAGTCTGCATCCCTGCATTTTCAATCATCTGATACACTTGCCGATCTCGCTTAGCTTTCTTTTCATACTTATGACGCTTGAATACATTTTGTCCAAACCAGAAGTAGAAAAAGACACCTACGACCGGCAACAAAGCCAACAGCAAAATCCATGCCATTGTGACCGCTGGCTGACGATTATCTATAAAAATAATAAATCCGATCGATATAACACTGAGTGTGGAAAATATACTAATGATCGTACCTGTTGTTGGGCCCAGTAGATCAAACCCTACATAATACAGACCAAATAACATAATGATAATCAGTACCCCTAGCACACTTTTACGCAATATCATCCACTCCTGTCTTTCTCTTCAAAGTATGTACGTAACTTCACCACAGTATGTCGCATAACTTCGTTATAACTATATCTTGCTTTACCAGAAATTACACTTTATTCATCTTTCTTGACAAACATTATTTAAAAGATAATAATATTACCTAACGACCGTTAGGAAGGTGTCTATATGACGACAAAGCCACAGTTATTAACGATAGCTCTTTCTCAGTTTGCACAACATGGATATGAAGGCACTTCTTTGGCTGATATCGCTAGTGAAGCAGGGATCAAAAAACCTTCGATCTATGCTCATTTTAAAAGCAAAGAAGATTTGTTTCTGAATGTACTTCGTCAGACTTTTCGTGAATTTAAGCGACGAATTATTCGTTATATGATTCATCATGTTGATATCCCGTTACAAGATCGGTTGTATCAATTGATCGCCTTTTTGCAACAACAGTATTCAGATGATGCGATGATCAAATTCGTTATGCGGATGTGTTTTTTTCCACATTCGGCTTCCGAAAAAGAAATTATCCCTCTAGTGTATGCGCTAATTGATGATTTGGAAGCAAGGCTGTTGCGATTATTGGATGTGCACGTAGATCAACATCATCTGCAATTGGTAGTATCTACAACCGAAGCTGCCAAAGGATATATGACTGTCGTCGATGGAGTCATGATCGATATGTTGTACAGTGAACCTTCTCGATCGGTGCAACGGTTAAATGTAATTTTCCCTATTTACTGGCGCGGGATTACGCTATCGGCAACAACGACTTAATTGAAACTGCTTAACGAGCAACAAAGGAGATTGGAATAATTATGAATCGCAATTGGTTATACGTATTAATAGGAGGATGTATCGAAGTGGTCTGGGTATCCGGACTAAAACACGCTGCAACTCCCTTTGAATGGTTACTTACCGCTGTAGGTATAGCGATCAGCTTTTATCTTATTATCAAAGCATCTACTCGCTTACCTGTCGGTACAGTCTATGCCGTCTTTACTGGAATTGGTACAGCTGGAACAGTCGCTGCTGAAATGATTATTTTCGGTGAACCTTTCCACTGGCTCAAAGTGATCCTGATTCTTGTATTGATGATCGGTGTCGCTGGATTGAAATTAGTCACTGATAATGGTGCCAAAGAAGAAGCTCATTCTGCTACAGTGAAAGCAGGTGAAGCATAATGTCTTGGATCGCATTGGTAGTGGCTGGTGGATTTGAAGTGGTTGGTGTAATTATGATGAATCGTATTGTTCGTCATAAGTCTTTGCTCAATTATCTTTTAATGATTTTGACATTTGCAGGTAGCTTCTCTTGTCTAACGATTGCTATGAACGGTATTCCGATGGGAACAGCTTATGCGATCTGGACAGGAATCGGTACAGTCGGCGGTACATTAGTCGGCATGTTGATGTACGGCGAAGCCAAAAGTGGACTGCGGATTTTATTTATCGCGATGATTATTGCGTCAGCGATAGGACTTAAATTGATTGCGTAAGAGGTGAATCATATTTGATTACAACAGTTACGTTAAATACAGCACTAGATATTATTTATCGTGCTCCTGCTTTTCATATGGATCAGGTGCACCGCTTACCGGGGATTACTGTTCCTGGTGGCAAAGGGATCAATGCTGCACGTGTGATTCATACTCTTGGTGAATCCGTGACAGCGACAGGGTTTGTGGCAGGCTACAATGGACAGAAAATGCAATTTCTGTTGCAACAAGAAGGCGTACGCTGTGAATTTATCGAAGTCCAAGGCGAGACAAGGCTGGCGATCACTGTACTGGATCAACAACAAGGTACACAGACAGAATTGATCGAGCAAGCTTCTTCGTATGTCACCCCTGAATCTTTGATCCTTTTGGAACAGCAGATTGAAAAAGCAGCCCGTACGTCAGCATGGGTATTATTTTCCGGTAGTATTCCTGAAGGTTGCCCTGCTGATCTGTATGCTACACTGATTCAGATCGCCAAAGCACAGGGTGCCCAAACAGCACTAGATGCAAGTGGAGAAGCATTACGTTACGGCTTACAAGCTTCTCCTGATCTGGTGAAGCCTAATGAAGATGAAGCTTGCGCATGGGCGGGCATTCCTACGGCTGATCACTATTCTGACCAGACCTTAGACGATGTATTAACCGCTATGCTGGATCATGGGGTACAAATGGCTACGATCTCTTTAGGCAAACATGGCGCGATAGCTGCTCAAGGCTCTGCACGTTATCGACTGCATGTGCCACAGCTTGATATTGTGAGCGCGCTTGGTAGTGGAGATGCGATGGCAGCAGGTATGGTAACAGCCGCTTATCGCGGAGCAGAACTGGCTGAGATGCTTCGATATGGCGCTGCTTGCGGAAGTGCATGTGCCCTTCAACCGATCGCTGGTAAAGTAGATCTACAAGACGTACAACATATCCTTCAGCACATAAAAATAACCCCTGAGTCATAATACACTCAGGGGATTTTGGTGTGCGAACCAAATCGAACATCCATATAAATATGACCTGTATCCCCATCGCTTACCACAAAATTAATTTCTTGTGGCACTAATTCTTTTAACGCATACTGACGCGCCCAATCGAGCGATGGAAATTCCGCTTTTCTGTCTACTGCTTTTACGACAATACATTGTTTGAGGCAATGATATTTATTCAAGGCAGTAAACCTCCCTTATCAATCATTAGACCACAGCAACTCATTTGACACATCTAATTGGAAAAAAATTACTTATTTCTGTATAAGATAAAAAAAATCCCTATTTCAGATAACACTCTTCATGAAATAGGGAATACTCTTTACGTTAAGCGAGTAACAATCTTTTGAAGTTCTTGCAAATCATTTTGCAGATATGTCGGTAGCATCTGAGCCCATTCACGATACAATGGACTGCATGTGGTTTTACCAAGTTCAGCACAGAATGAAGGAACCCACGGAATTAAATAATGTTCCAAAAATTCAATTTGCATTTGAGCGATCATTTTACGGTTAGATGAATGCATATCTGTCTCCGCAGAACGCTCAGCTAATAATGCCATAAATTCTAACTCAATACCGATATGATCATCTGTTTCGTGATCCATTTTTTTGAAAGCAATCCCTGCACGTGCATATACTGCATTGACTACAGCTTCATAAGCGGTACGTCCTTGCTCATTTGTCACATAATACGACGCTTGAGGTGGATAACTGACCTGTTGATCTTGCTCGAACAACTGGCTGTATTCTGCACATTCTTGACGAGCATATTGCATAATATCGTTTAACATCGTATTTTCTAGCGTATTCAGCAAAGCATAGTTATTGGTAAATAGACGGTTGATTTTGGAAGCTTCTTTTTTCCATTCGATCAACTTGGACAATGTGGGTTTGCGCTCTAACATTTCACTAAGCAGACGATACGTCATTACACGACTGTACAACCATTCTTGGCGAGATTGATGCGTTTCCAGTTCTGTATACATAGTCATCTTACATCACTCCTTGTGATAATATTCACATATTTAAATAATTGAATTCCGACATCAAAGGTTTGAAGCAATATATAGGTCTGATCGTTAGTAAACGTATACGTTGTAGTTCATCACTTGACTTTATGTTATGTCTTCATTGTACTCTATTTTCTACGAATTAGGGGTAAATTACGCATACGTTCATAAAATAGTCATGTTTGTCACGCTTTCAAAAGGACTTATGCCACAGACTGGCTACAATAAAGAAGGATATTGCTTCAAAATACGCAAAACCTGCTCATACGACTGTGGATCATTCATATTATATAAGCTATACTCCGATATACTTTGAAAAGAAGACTGTAACTTGCTCTGTGATTGGTATAATGATTCGATCTCTACGTAATGTACCTGTTGCTGATCTAACCAATCTCGTACACGTAATTGGTTATGTTCTAACGCTAGTTGTAGTGACGGCAATACACTATGGTGATAGACAGCATATAATGGGTGAATACGCCCGGCTTGCATCGGAATAATCGCTTGTATCCTTTTGATATCGGTATGTTCTATAAGCTGTTGCATCAATACAGTACTGGCAAAAGGTAAATCACAAGCACTGACTACATACCACTCGCTTCTAATCTGTGATAGTGCTGCATGTAGACCAGCAAGCGGCCCTTGTCCGGGAAAACGATCAGGCACACTACGGATATTCAAAAATGAATAATCCGCCGTATGATTCCCTGCAATCCATAATGAAGAGACTACTGGCTGTAACGCTTTGGCTACACGTTCAATAATGGTATGATCAGCAATAGTTAATAACGCTTTATTCTGACCCATACGGCTAGATTGACCGCCTGCTAAAATAATACCTGTATATTTCAAAGAGGATCGCATGATCAATTATCCTTTCTACTCCAAAAATAAACAAAATTGGTTTGTATCCCTTTTCAACACATGCTACAGTGAATGAAATGTCTGATGAAAGGATTGGCTGGCTTTGCATCCGAATATAAACAACACTACTTTTACACCATTGCGATGGTTTACCTTTTTTATATATGGAACACTGGTTATTTTCACAAGCTTTTTTCAATTATACCTGCAAGATATCGGGATGAGCCAGAGTGAGATTGGGGCTCTGATGGCTATCGGCCCGCTAATCTCGTTACTTGCTAATCCATTTTGGGGATTTTATAGTGATCGTCTACAAAATGTACGATTTGTACTGCTGATTATGATGCTGGGTACGTTGCTAATGGTTCAGCTTGTTTTTCATGTGCACAATTATACGATTATCTATATTGTGATGACAGTATTTTTCTTTTTCCAGACACCGATGTTGGCACAAAGCAATACACTCATTCTTAGTTATATTGAGGGTACACCCAAAAAGTTCGGTGGGTTTCGTCTATACGGTTCACTAGGATGGGCGTTAACTGCTGTTGCCGCAGGGCCTGTTATCGATCGATTAGGAGTCTCTCAAATCGGTACGGTATTTACAGTGTTGCTTCTTATTGCAATCGGTATCATTTTGCTATTACCACCACAGACCAAGTTACCCGGTGGATCAGCAACGATGAACCGTTATGCAATGAAGAAATTACTCGGCAATTTATATTTTGTCGGCTTTATTGTCTTTGGTATTCTGGTTGCGATCCCCAATGCGATGAACAGTACATTTGTATCGCTGTATATTGTTGAACTGGGCGGAACCAAATCGATGGTCGGCTGGGCAGTATTTGCTTCTTCTATTTTTGAAGCGGCTTTGTTTTTGTTATTTGATCGGTATTTGAAACGTAATATTTCTTTTATGATCGGTTGGTTGGCGATTGTCAGTCTACTGTTCACGTTACGCTGGTTTTTGATGGCTGAAGCGACCAGCCCCTGGGAAATTATCGCAATTCAACTGCTTCATGCGGTTACATTCGGTGGTTATTTCTATGTCGGTACACAGCTCACCATGATGTTTGTCCCCAAAGCATTCCGTAGTTCCGGGCAAGCGATCTATACGATGACATGGAGCGGAGTATCCGGTGTAATTGCAGGTTTTCTAGGCGGATGGTTATTTCAAAATTTCGGTTCAGAGCAGATGTATCTAGCCGGTGTTGCTCTTTCCTTTGTGGGAGCGATAGGATTTGCATCGATGTGGCTGAATGTGAAGCGCACGCAATATCGAATGGAAGAAGAGGACGAGCAGTATTAATACATTCGGTAGACTTGAATAAGTTATGCAGTCTGATAATAGATCAAATAAAAACCGCCCTTCTCACGTATAGAGAACAGGCGGTTTTTTGATCATAGTTGTTCATGTCCTAGCTGGTAAAAAGGGATACAATTTTACGCTTTTGGTAATTTGAATGAACTCTTCATCGATACAACAAGGTTAAATACCGGATCACCTGGCATTGTATATTTCGGATCAGCACTGAAATAACCATGACGGAAAAATTGGTAACGATCATAACCTTTTGAATCTTTCAAGCCAGGCTCTACAAATCCATGTACCACTTCAAGTGATTTTGGATTCAAATAATCCAAAAACGTTTTTTCAGCAGTCTCTTCGTTCTCATCGGTTAATTCTGCATCTGCTTCTTCAGCCGTAATCAATGGCTCATACAGACGGAATTCCGCTGGAACGGCTTGGCTTGCTTCAACCCAATGAATCGTTCCTTTGACTTTACGTCCTGTAAATCCGCTACCGCTTTTCGTTTCTACATCATACGTACAATGAATTTCTGTTACATTGCCTTCTTCATCTTTGATCACATCGTTACATTTGATAAAGTAAGCATGTTTTAGGCGAACTTCATTGCCCGGGAATAGACGGAAATATTTATTCGGTGGATTCTCCATAAAGTCATCTTGCTCGATATAAATTTCACGTGAAAATGGAATTTGGCGAATACCCATTTCTTCATTTTCAGTGTTATTTTCTGCATCTAACATTTCAACTTGTCCTTCAGGATAGTTTGTAATCACCACTTTAAGTGGACGCAAAATACCCATTGTACGAGGAACACGCAATTTTAAGTCTTCACGTACAAAATGATCTAGTGTTTGTAGATCAACAACGCCCTGACTTTTGGAAATACCCGTCTCATAGACAAATGCGCGAATACCTTCCGGTGTATATCCACGACGACGTAATCCTGAGATCGTCGGCATACGTGGATCATCCCAACCATCCACAATATTCTCGTCTACCAATTGTTTTAGCTTACGTTTACTGGTTAACGTCTGTGCCAGATTCAAGCGACCGAATTCGTATTGATGAGGTTCTGCTTCCACTTCACACTCACGAATCACCCAATCATAGAATGGACGTTGGTCTTCAAATTCAATCGAACACAGTGAATGTGTTACATGTTCAATCGCATCTTCTAATGGATGAGCAAAAGTATACATTGGATAAATGCACCATTTGTCACCTGTATTGTGATGCTCTAAATGAGCAATACGGTAGATTACCGGATCACGCAGATTGATATTAGGTGAAGCCATATCTATTTTGGCACGCAATACACGTTCACCATTACCGAATTCACCTGCACGCATACGGCGGAATAGATCTAAGTTTTCTTCAATAGTACGTTCACGATACGGGCTGTTAGTACCCGGCTCGGTTAGTGTTCCACGCATTTCACGAATTTGATCAGCAGATTGATCATCCACATAAGCAAGTCCTTTTTGAATTAACAGCTCTGCTTTTTCATACATCGTATCGAAGTAATCGGAAGCAAAATATTTGCCTGTCCATTCATAACCTAACCATTTTACATCTTCTTCGATCGATTTTACGTATTCTACATCTTCTTTTGCCGGATTCGTATCATCAAAGCGTAAGTTCGTACTACCACCGAATTCTTTCGCTAGTTCAAAGTTAATCCAGATTGCTTTGGCATGACCAATATGGAGATAACCGTTCGGTTCTGGTGGGAAACGGGTAACGACCTTTTTAACTTTACCGGACTGTAGGTCTTCCGCAATTACTGTTTTTATAAAATTAGGCGGGGTATTTGTATGCTCCACGTCAATCAACCTTTCATCGTTCAGTTTGTTTTACAGGAATAATCCAATACTTCCATTATAACTGTTCTGGCAAGTTAGACAAGGATATGACGATTTGGATAGAGACCTTTGTCCTGTTCGAGCGATCGTATTTTTGATGCTAATTGGCTTTGACGCTAGAGGTTGAATACGGTAGCATGTAGTATAAACGTGTACAAAGGAGCAATGACGCATGAAACCATTGACGCTACCGAAAGAACAGCGTGAGCATATGATTGCGCAAATCCAGCATTTTTTTGAAATGGAGCGTGGCGAAAGTATAGGCGATTTGGCTGCTGATTCGGTACTTGATTTCTTTTTGCAATCGGCAGGACCTCTTATTTATAATCAAGCTTTGGCTGATTGTCGTACCACGTTAAATGAACGTATGGCTGGACTGGAAGAAGATATCTATGCTCTGGAACAACACCCTCCTCTTCGTCCACGTCGTTAACTCATGAACTACTCTAATCTATACATTTTATCCGGTGCACTTCATTTCATATTCGATTAAGAAAGAGGGTATACTTTGATGTTTACATATAAATTGGATGAAGAAATCGAATTAAGGCCACTTGAACCCAGTCATGCTCGTCCTATTTATCAGCTTATCGATCAATCCCGTTCTTCTTTACGTCAATGGTTAGCCTGGGTCGACGCGACCAATTCAGTAGCGGCTAGTGAAGAATATGTACGTTCTTCGATGACTCAGGCGATGGAAAATGGCGCTTTTAATGCTGGCATCTGGTACAAAGGTCAACTGGCTGGTATTATCGGATTTCATGAGATCAATTGGAATCATCGTTCAGTCGGGATAGGGTACTGGCTCGGTTCTCATTATGAAGGCAAAGGGTTGGTTACTTCTGCGCTTCGTGTATTAATCGACTATGCACTAATTGAACTGAATCTGCACCGGGTTGAGATTCGCTGTGCTACCGGTAATCATCGCAGTCGCGCAGTTCCTCAGCGTCTGGGCTTTATTTTGGAAGGTATTATTCGGGAAGCTGAATTGTTACCGATTGGTTATGTAGATCATGCAGTGTACGGAATGCTTCAACAAGAATGGAAGTTAAAACGCTAATCGCTCTACTCTTTTTCTTTTGTCCAATACATTAAGATCATTTCATGACAAAAAGCTACTTCACTTTTGCAATCTTGCAGGTGAAGTAGCTTTTTATGGTATAACGAGTATTCGTTTATTTTTTAGGTTGAATAAGCGGGCTTTCCGGTCGCATTTTGATCGTATCTGAACTGCCACCGATGACATTCACACGTGTCATTTCACCCCACTGGGCTTTTTTACCACGAATCGCTTGAGCTAGCCCGATCACTCTCCAGACGGTTAGCATCGGACGATACCAGAATGATTCGGATAACGCATGAAGCACCAGCCGGAATACATCTGCTATGCGATTATAATGATGGAATCGCCATTCTTCAAATAATACTGCCCCTGTCGACAATAACGAACCGTATAAAATCATCATCAATGTCAGTGATGCACTGATTTCCCAGCCTGCGCCTGCTTTGAGAACAAGACCTAATACAATCATAATTAAGCCGATCAATTCAACTACAGGGCCAAACAGCTCTACGAACATAAATAATGGCATAGCGGCAAAGCCGATGCGTCCATAGCGCGGATTGAACAGCATGTCTTTGTTCCGCCATAGACTTTCGAACAATCCACGTTGCCAGCGAATCCGTTGCCGACGTAAGATTTTGCGACTTTCCGGTGCTTCTGTCCAGCAGACAGGTTCTGGAATATAGATAATCCGACCTTTGCTTTTCTTTTTCCGCAATAGACGATGTAGACGAACAATCAGCTCCATATCTTCACCAATTGTCTCTGTCTCATAACCGCCTACTTCGATTACCCAGCTTTTTTTGAATACACCAAATGCACCGGATACAAGGATCAACATATTGAAGCTACTCAGACCGATTCGTCCCATCAAGAAACCGCGCAGATACTCGATAACTTGCATTACAACATATGGATTACGAGATAGCAGTACATTTTCACTGCTCAGATAACCTGTATCAACAATACTTCCGTTGGCAATCCCTACACTGCCACCAGTAGCTATAATCTCTTCACCAGGCTTCGCTTCCATAATAGGTTTCATTACTTTGATAAAAGCATCGGTATCCAGTACAGTATCTCCATCAAGGGAAGCAAAATAAGGATAACGTGAAACGTTAATGCCTGCATTAAGCGCATCCGCTTTTCCACCGTTTTCTTTATCCACCAGTACTAGATTGGGATGCTGTAAAGAGCGATAAATATTGCGAATCGGTGCTGTAGACTTGCCTAATGCTGAAAAAGGAACACGATTAGAAATGGGCGACATATCAAATTCATCAATCATCCGTTGCGCAGTATCATCTTTGGAACCATCATTGATTACGATAACTTCAAATTGCTTGTAATTGATACTCAGCAGTGAACGAGCACTGGATACGATATTACCACCTTCATTGTAAGCAGGAACAAGAATCGATAAAGGAGCTAATTCGTTTTCGAGTGCTTTGCTATATTGAAGTCCACTCACATCTTTGTCTTTGCGCAAATCTTTGGCAGCCGCGAAATACATTAACAAATACGCTCCGGTTGAAAAAGCGACGTATAATATCGTGATCACAGCAATGATATGGTAAACAACTAATCCGAGGTCAGCCCACATTCCGCTCATAATTTCTCCTTTCCAATATCTCTTGTGCCATCTCTTTTGCAAATCGGTCAGGGTGATTGGTCGCTATTTGTTCCAATATCGCTACACCTTGACGATAACGAAGCAAAGCTTGCGCCGATTGCAGACGAACTTCGTATGAATCATCACTCACCAACTGCTCCAGATACGGCAAAAAGCGTTCATCACGCGTACTATTGATTACTTTCACTCTCATCAATCGTTCTTGCCATGATACAGATTGTTGTTCAGTTAATGCTTGTTCCATCCGATCAGCCGCTTCAGGGCTCATATAACCAAAATTAGCGAGTGCTTTCATCGCGCGAATACGCATTTCTTTATCATTGGAATACATACATTGCTCTAACAATTGCAGTACTTCTTGCGTACGAATATTGTTAATCCGCAGACTATCTATAATGATATAGCGTAATTTGGGACTGTATTTATCGAACTGTTGTAGCAATTGATCTAACAGCTCGCCTTTGATTAACAACACCAACTGCAATAATTGAATGTCTGAGTATTGGATAGCTGCTGATTCCAGTTCATCCATGATCTCAGGAGCTTGAAATACAGCCAGAATCCGCAAAATCAAAAAGCGCTCATCACCTGTACAATGTTTGCGCTGTAACGCTTGTAAAAGCTCCGAGTGAAGACTCATCATCTGAAATTGCTCGATATAAAGTAAAGCATTGATACGAGTACTCCAACGCGAGCTACGCAAATCATTGGCATACGACTCTGCAAAATAATACTCACTTAGTTCTTTGATCCGCTGCGTTTCATTTTTGGAGCGACTTAGTGATAAGCGATGAATTAACATTTCTTCTATCGCTTTTTGTTCCAAGCTATTTTTAGCCAGCATTCTACGAGAACGCTCTCCTGTTGCAATATACTGATTCAGCGCAGAATCTGCTTTGGCAAGTTGCTCGGTTAAACGGTCTATCGCTTGCAAACGCCGATTGCGTTGATATTTGCGAAACATCAGATACAGTAACAGTACGATAATCAATGACACCACTCCGACAGTTGCCCACCAGATCGTTACCAGTATATTATCAATACTCATAACGCTACCCCTACTTTGTTCAGTAAGCGTCGTACACGAGCTTCCAATTCCATCATACTAAATGGCTTGGTCATATAATCATCTGCTCCAGCACGTATCGCTTCTGTAATGCCTTGTTCATCGTCGACTCCCGTTAACATCAGTACCGTATACTTTGAACCTTCTTCACCACGTAGACGGGAAAGAACTTCCATTCCGTTAATACGTGGCATCATCCGATCCAAAATCAATAAATATTGAGCAGATTCATCATGCCACGGATCATTCAAAAATTCTTTGCCATCTGTATAGACACGAATATCCAGTAAATACTCTTGTTCTAGATCGAACATTTGTCGTTCCAAAATATTACGTATTAATGGATCATCATCCACAATCGCTAATCGCAATGGTTCGTTAACAGATACCGTCGGTACAGGTGGATTACTTACAGTAGGTTCAGGTATAGCAGGATGTGCAACAACAGGCTTAGCGTCTACTGATCTACTCATTCTGGATGGCGTCTGTAACGGTATAGAAGATACTGATTTGCCTTGTTCCAGCGCTGTATTTAAATGCAACAATTGCTGATTCACCTGATCAAATAGTTGCGATTGATCGGTTGTAGCAAAAACAGGTACCACGCCATAGCGAATACGCATCATTCCTGCTGGAATCAAAGATGCGACTTGAGGCGAATAAAGAATACGATCAATAAAAGCACTGCTTTGAGCAGGAGAGCTACCTGGTTGTAGCAAATAAAATCGCCCTGCACGTTCGTGTGCCCATATATCTTCTACACGTAAAGACAATTTAATCGTATCCGAGACTTGGCGTAATAATTGATCGCCTTTCGCAAAATTATACGTTTTGTTGTAATTTCGCAGACCTTGCAGATCGATTACGATTAACGATACTTCTGTCTCATGTACTCGCGTTTGTTCTTGATATCGTTCTAATTCACGTTCTAGAAAAGGCATACTGTATGCCCCGGTTACACTATCTAATAACAGCAATTCTGTCAGCTTGATTCTTTTGCTGGTCAAACGGCGCACATGCAAAGAAAATTCGTCCATATCGAAAGGCTTAATCATAAAGTCTTCCGCTCCCATCGCATAACCATGCATCCGGGTTTCTTTATTGCCTGAAGCACTGATGATCATAACAGGAATAAAATGACGTTCACACAAATCTTGAATCTGTGCTAACAGCTCAAATCCGTTCATACCAGGCAATACCAAATCCAACACAACACAATCAGGACGTTTATCATAAAACAACGCCAAACCTTGTTCAGGCTCTGTCGTTGCTAACACTGTGAAATTTTGACTGACCAGTTCATCTTTTAATAAAGTAAGGAGCCCGATATCATCATCAATAATTAAGACGGTTCGAGCTTTGGTCGTATTTGTAGGGGATGTTATTGTAAAAGGTATCTTCTCGATCGGTGCAGTCTCTTTAACTTCAGGCTCCACATCTGACTGCTGGATAAGATCATATAATGGTTCTAATATAATAACCATCTGCTCATGGTCAAATACACGTTGACCGTCTTCTTTGAATGTGGTCAGTAAACGCAAAGCTTCAGAGTACCATTCTGGCAACTCTATCGTGCCTGCTGTTCCTTTGATCGAATGTGCTAGCCGATACAATTCCTGTTCTGGAATCTGCGCATTAGGTTCTAGCATCTTCTGCAATTTTTCTTGTAATTGAAGTTTGAAAAGAATCTGATACTTCAACATACGATTCACAAATAAACCCCCTTTGCCTAGTTACTCTACTTTCTATTATCGGATATACCGGATTAAAATTTAACCATAAAGGCTCACCAATAGAAAATACTGGTACTAAATATGTAAAGAATCTGACACAGGGTTGAAACAAAAAAGAGAGGTTTTAGCTTACCTTTACGTTCCTTTAAGTTTCTTTTAAGGCAAGCTGTTTAAGATAACGATAGAGCACATTACGTTAAAGGGTAATGCTCTACTTTTAACAATAGTATGAAATGAGGTATCCATGATGAAAAGCACGAAAAAAAACCACCGTTCACGTAAAGCGATGATCAGTACGTTGCTTCTAGGACTTGCGATCAGTAGCATGTTGCTAGGGGAAGAAGCAAATGCTCAAACGCCATCGAGTGCGTCTGGTTCTTCGTTGACGAGTGAGCAACAGGATACGTTCCTGAGTACACTTGGCGCTTCGTCGGATGAGGATGTCTATGAAGATTTATATGAAGGCAGATCACTTGCTGAAACAGCACGTCGACATAACAAAAACCCACAAGCCGTAATCGACTTGCAGGTTGCGCAGATGACAGAGATGTTAAATGAACGATTAAATAAAGGATTATTGTCACCGGATACATACCGGGCACAAAAAGCAGAATTGACCGATCTCATTACAAAGAGTGTCTATGGTCAGACTTCCTACAGCCAGTAAGTCATCAAGATATCATCCACATATTGCCCGTTAATATAGAACTCTTCAGGAAGTCTTCCGTTTTCTACAAAGCCTAGCTTTTTGTAGAATTGGAAGGCTTCTTTGTTAGTTGAAAGCACACGAAGCGTTAATTTACGTATTTGTTGTGACCGAGCAAATTCACCTAATGATTCGATCAATTTGCGCCCTATTCCTTTGCCTTGATAATCAGGGTGAATCGCAATATGAATATCGTATACATGTTGATTGGTAGAAACATACGTAGGATGTTGAAATCCTACATATCCGCAGATCTGTTCTCCTAATATAGCAACCAGTTGCGTACCCGGTGGATGATCTTGCAAATATTGCTGACGTGATCCGTATTGTAGTACACATGGAGTGTTATTATCATTCCATACCAAATGATCAATTTCTATTAAATATTGAGCATCATTCATAATCGACAATCGAGTCACTAGCTTATCAACAGGCTGAACCGACATGTATACGCACCTTCTCTTATCTATTTGGTCTTTATCCTTTGAGTATAGTATATCATTCGTTTTACACTCAAGTATTAGCTAGAAGACTGAGGAAGTGATACTGCTTTTCTTTGTACATAATGATGAAGCATAAAGAATGCTAAAGAAAGAATACCTGCTAATACAGCCACCCATGCTACAGGATGAAGCCCACCAGCATCATAAAATACGCCCATAATATAGGGCCCGATGACCCGTCCGACTGCACCTATTCCTCCGGCTACTCCTAGATAGAATGGAGCATACAATCCGGTTTTTTCAGAGACATACGAAGGAATAGCTGGAGATAACAACATCTCGCCAAATGTAATCAGAATCATCGCTACAATCATCGCCGGATAATTATGAAATCCTAAAATAACAATATAGCCAAACAAATAAAAAAGAGCACTGGCAGTCATTTGAGCTTCAGCTGTCCGAGCAGCTACGCGGCGGATAAAATTCACGAACGGTTGACCTGCGAAGATCAATACACCGTTTAACGTCCATAACAGACTGTAATAACTAATTAACATACCTGAACTGACGATAAAAGGAGATACGCCTGTATTCCAGATTGAATTACCTAACCATAGAAACAACGAACCAATTCCCATATATAAGTAGACTCTCACTTGAGATAGTAACCATAATGGACGCTTTTCTGTATGGACTTGTGGTCGACCCGGATTATGTACATCTTCTTCCTGCACACGAGTACGTTCGCCTTCGCCGATTTTGGTCAAATATACAAAAAAGAAACCGGCAAACAATGCACAACTTACCCCGTTAAGTACAAATGTTAAATGATACGAAATATCTGCTAGCACTCCGCATAGAGCGGTTCCTAGTGCCACCCCAATATTGTTAGCAACATATACAATATTGAATAATTGTCCGCGGCGATCTGCAAAGCGAAAGCCTATAAATGCTTGAATAGCTGGCAAAGACATCGCATTAAATAATCCTACAAATATCATTGTAATCATATACAGATGCCAGTTCTGACTGACAAAAGGCAATGCAAACAAACACAATGCATTTAATGACAATGAACCTACGATTAACTTTTTGACACCTAGACGATGATATAATGTACCTCCAAGCAATTGTCCACCGATACCACCCAGTGATTGCAAAAGAACTACAAAACCTGCATCGGTCATCGTGCGACCGAGCTCCTGATAGACATAAAGTGTAGTTAGGGGCCACATTAATGATCCACCTGCTGCACTGATCAGGCTAGCCAGTAAAAAAACTTGTATTTCGCGTGGATACGATCTAAGCCAATTCATAAGATGAGAGTTCCTTTCTTGTTGATCACGCACAGAATAAGCACAATATTTCTAGTATGATATAGAGGACAGAAATTCAGCAAGTGTACCATGTAACGCTGTACATCGATTATTCCTATCGTATTACTGATATTAATAAGGAGATAGATTTCCACTATGACTTCTTTATTTAGTAACCATATCGAACACTTATATGTAGAATATCGTTCATTACTGACTGCTGTTGCTTATCGCATTACAGGGATGCGTACCGAAGCTGAAGATATTGTACAAGACCTTTTTATCCATCTGAGTACTAGCAACTGGAATCATGAGCAAGTTAATAATATTCGTGCTTATCTGATTCAGTCGACAGTCAATCGAAGCTTGAATGTACTGGAATCGGCACGAATCAAACGTGTAGAGTATCCGGGGGTATGGTTGCCTGAACCTCAGGTGAACGAATGGTCTTCATCTTCAGTATCTTCACGTACATCGGAGTTAACAGAAAGTGCAGATACTTCTATTATACTAACCGATGATATTAGTTATGCAGTGATGGTACTGCTCGATCAATTGACACCTGTAGAGCGTGCGATTTTTGTATTACGACAATCCTTTGATTTTTCTTATCGAGAGATTGCCCAATGGATGAATCGTTCAGAAGCTAATTGCCGCAAAATATTCAGTCGTGCTGTGCCCAAGCTACAAGAAGCGCAAGCGTCTGAATCGATTGCCTCTGAGCACAAATTAGCATTTACGCGTGCTTTTTTGCAAGCTACTCAGACAGGTAACTTTTCTTCTTTATTGGAATTACTTCAACAGGATATGCGTCTTTACACAGATGGCGGTGGTAAAGTTAAATCGGCTTTACGTCCTATTTTCGATCGTCGACGTGTGATTTCGTTCTTCAATGGTATTGCTGCTAAAGGGTCACTGACAGGAGAATGGTCGATCATATCGATCAATGGTGAAATAGGTCTACAACTTCAGCGTGAAGGGGTAACGGTAGCCGTTTATTCCTTTAGATATAATGCATCAGGACAAGTCGATCATATCTTTATGATCTCGAATCCAGACAAAATTAGCTAAGCTTGTCACAAATCGGTTTCCTCATTTGTCTAGTCTATATAAGCTTCTATCAAGCTTGTGACTATTTTATATTTCAGGAGGATAACCAATGCAAACACGTATGGATTATTACAAAGTACACCCGAAAGTCTATTCCCTTATGGGGCAAATGGAGAAATTTATCAAAGAACAGGATCTTGACCCTGTTCTATATGAATTGATCAAAATTCGCGCTTCACAAATCAATGGATGTGCGTTCTGTCTGGATGCTCATACACGCGATTTGCGCAAAATGGGTGAATCGGAAGAACGGATCGCTTTGACCAGTGTATGGAGAGAATGCCCTTATTATACAGACGCTGAAAAAGCAGTTCTTCATCTTACTGAAGTGGTAACTGAAATTACAGTGCAAGGAGTACCTCAAGCTGTATACAATGAGGTGTTACAGCACTTTAGCGAGAAACAATATATGGATATTATTGTAGCGATTAACACCATCAATAACTGGAATCGCATAGCGATTTCGACCGGTATGTTTCCGGGTTGTAAAGATTAAAAAAAATTTATAAATGACCTGTTTCAATATTTGTGTCCGTGTTTAACAATAAGTAACGGCAATTGGCGAGAATGATGTCCCCTTCGTTCTCACTTCTGCTATATCATGGACCACTCCCGGAATCCGCCATATTACGGTTTCGTTCCCCCGAACCGCACTATGGCGGATTTCATTTGTTTTGACCTATTCTATTTCCTACATCATACATATAAATGATGAAAGTGCCCTTATCATAAGGGCACTTTTTTTATTCTCTTTTCTTCTATTTCCGCTATTCTTTAAAATTATATAAGACACTTAGTTTAATTTCTGAGAAATGTGTTTATACATTATTCGTGAGTATGCAAGTAAAAAAAGGTAAGTTCATTATTCTACTACAGTGGGGCTGGTGATCGGGTAGCAAGGTCAGGAACGTATGATAAAGAAACAGTCGTCATGACTGCAATGAGAGCATGATATGACTTCGCTTCAGCCTCGCTTTTGAAATAAAAAAATAAATAAAGTGATCCAAAACCAATTATCTTTCGTTCATCTGTGTATGGACGGCAACATTTGATACACACAAAAAAATGTAAATACAAAGGGAGCTTACTTATGAAAATTCAAAAACTAATTGTACCCGCATTAAGTCTTTCTTTACTTCTTCCAACAACAGGAGCATTCGCAGCAACACCAACAACAGCGACTCCTACAGTTAGCACAAAAGCTGCTGACCTTCGTGCAGGACTTGATTACTTACTTTCCGAGCATTTCGCATTAGCTGTTGTTGCAATGACTAAAGCATACGAAGGTGCACCTGATGCTAAACAAGCATACGATGCATTGGATCAAAATGCGCTAGATATGCAACCTGCTATCGAAGCAATCTACGGTAAAGCAGGCGCGGCTGAATTTGAACGAATTTTCCGTGCTCACAACAAATACACAGACAACTTGGTAAAAGCAACTAAAATGGACAACAAAGCCGCTATCAAAAAAGCAGAAGCTCAAGTACAAAGCTTTGTAGATGAGTTCTCTAAATTCCTAGCAACAGCTACAGAAGGCAAATTGCCACAAAAAGCGGCTGCTCAAGCTCTTCGTCTACATGAAGATCAAGTACAAGACGTATTTGAAAAATATGTAGCTGGCGATTACACAGGTGCTTACACAGAATATCGTGAAGGTTTCGCTACAATGTTCACAGTAAGTAAAGCGCTATCAGGAGCAATCGTTGCTCAAAATCCTGCTAAATTCAACAACGGTTCTGTAGATACACCAGCAGCTGACCTACGCTCTGCACTAAACCAATTAGCAGCAGAACACTTTGCATTGTCTGTATTGCAAATGCAAAAACAATACAATGGCGAAGATAAAGATTCTGCAGCATTGATCAAAGCAGAAGCTAGCAACACAGCAGCATTCAAAAAAGCAATCACTTCGATCTATGGTGCAGAAGGTGGTAACCAGTTCGAAAAAATCTGGGTAACCAACCACATCAAAGCACAAAGTGATTATGTAACAGCATTGAAAAAAGGTGACAAAACATCTCTACAAGCTGTAAAAGATCGTATTAGTGATTTCACAACAGAATTCTCTACTTTCTTAGGTACAGCAACAGCAAACAACTTGCCTGCAGCTGCTGCTAAAAAAGCATTAGTCGCTCATGAAGGTCAAGTTCAAATGGTTATCGATAACTATGCTGCTAAGAAATATGAAGCTGCATACAAAGCAGATCGTGAAGGATTCAAAACAATGTTCGGTATCGGCGAAGCTTTGGGTGGCGCAATTGTAAAACAATACCCTGATAAATTCAAAATGACTGCTGCTAAACCTATGCCAGCTAAACCAGCAACACCTGCTAAAGATGCTTCTATGATGACAGTATGGATGAAATTAAACAGCAAACAACTTAAAGTTGGCGACAAAATGACAACAATGGATACAATGCCTATGGTGAAAAACGGTACAACGTACATTCCATTGCGTTACCTTGCAGAAGGTATTGGCGCTAAAGTAGCTTGGGATAAATCTGCTGGTCAAGTTACAGTAATGGCTGGTAAAGATACAATGAAATTCTGGGTTGGTAAAAACACTGTTGATGTTAACGGTAAAACTCAAAAAATCGAAGCAGTATCTATGGTAGATAGCAACGGTAGAACAATGGTTCCTTTACGCTCCATCACTGAATTGCTAGGTTGGGATGTTAAATGGAATAAATCTACTGGTGAAATTACATTAACGAAATCAATGTAATTACTGCTTCCCTTTTATACCTTTCGTATAAAATAGTCTAATCTTATAAAAGGCACTCTTGTTGATTCTGACTAGAGTGCCTTTTTTCGGCTTATTGTCTGTTTTTTTCAAATATGGATATGATTCATTAAATTAGTTTATAATAAATTAGTTAACAATAACGTATATAACAGATGATAAAATAGATAAGACTATATTTCGATTCTATTATGAATCTAAGCCAATCGAGGTGTTGCGTATGAAAGACACAATAGAAACGATTAAACAGCAACGAGAATTAGAATTAGAAGTTATCAAGTTACGTTTACAATCGTATAATCAGCAACAAGTGATCGTTCTTTCGGAGCAAGCGTTAAAACAGAAAACAGAATTTATCGCTATGCTTAGTCATGAAATCAGAACACCTATGAACGGCATTGTCACGATGACCGATTTATTAAAACAAACTACCTTAGAAGAAGATCAACAACATTATGTTAATATTTTGGAATCCAGTAGTGATGCACTAATGGCTCTTGTCGATAATTTGCTAGATATCAGTAAATTAGAGTCCGGTCATATGATGATCGAAAAACATCCTTTTGACTTGATAAATACGATTGAAGATCTGGTCTATGCCCTATCTCCCAAAGCGTTCAAAAACAATGTAGAAGTGATTCTTGATATTGAGTCAGATATTCCTTTGTTTGTGATCGGAGATGCACTCAAAATCAGGCAAGTGATTATGAATTTATTACAAAATGCAGTTAAATTCACACACGAAGGTGAAATACTGGTATCGCTATTATTGCTTTCTCCGGTAGAAGATGAGCAAAATCTTACTGTTAAAATTTCTATTCGTGATACAGGGATTGGGATGTCTGAGGAGCAAATAGCGCAATTATTTGAAAACTATGTACAGGTTCATAATAACGAACATCATCAATACGGAGGTACAGGGCTAGGGCTTGCGATTACTAAAAGCCTTGTCGAATTGATGAAAGGTACAGTGGAAGTCACTAGCAAAAAAGATGTCGGTTCTGAATTTAGTGTCAGTATTGAATTTGAACGATATACTGATCTGCCTTCTATTCCTTTTGAAAAGGATGTACTTAAAGATGTACGCATCTTGTTAATAGACAATAATACAACTAGCCTGGAGTTAATTTCGATGATGTTGTCTGATTGGGGCGCAGATGTTAGCCTGATCTCAGAAATGAACGATGTGTTTTTTAATACGATTCAACATGAACATTTCGATGTCTGTCTACTGGATCTAGATAGTATTGATATGGAAGCGTGGGAACATCACCAAGAGATGTTACAAGATAAACCGCTATTTTTGCTTGCCCCACTTGGCAACAAAATAGAAGGCGAATTTAGAGCGTTATTTCAGACGATTATTACCAAACCGATCCGTAAACTACATTTGTTAAATACGATTCTTGCGAAAGCCAAAAAATAAAAGTAAAAAAAAACTGCTATACGTATTCAGTCAAGATGAATCGTACAGCAGTTTTTTTAATGTTAATCGATCTCTACAGCTAATACACCATTGAGTAAGTGAAGCTTGCGAATAGGCTTAGTGATCACCGCTTTAAACATATCTTTAAATTCACCTTCCACTTTATCTCCCAGAGGAGCTAATACAGCCAATGGTTGTTTTTTCAAATTTGCTTTTTCGCGTTCCCACAAATGTGGGTTGATCGTACGCAGGTCGATTAGAATCAGGTCATACGTACTCTCTTGAATGTCTTCAAAAAATTCATCATTCATTTCCAGTCGATACGTTACGCTAGCTCCCCATTCTATCAGCAGATTACAGATTAATTGACTACTGGTCTTATTTCGATCCAGTACCATCACATTCATCAGTGATAATAGATCTTTTTTGAAGGGGATGGCAGGCACTTCTATATATTTTTTAAAATTGAATACGATACTTATCTCTGTTCCTATATCGACTTCACTTTTCACTTCGATCTTTCCATTCATTAATTCAATCAACTGCTTTGTAATAGCTAATCCTAACCCTGTTCCGCCGTAATGATGATCATCCGACTCATGAACCTGACTATAATTATGAAAAAGATGAGATAGTTGTTTTGCCGACATTCCAATCCCTGTATCACGAATAATGATTTGTACTGAAGCCAGTTCTGCTGCAGATTCAAGCATTAGTAATGATATCTGTATCTCGCCTTGATGTGTGAATTTAATCGAATTTTGCACCAGATTCATAATCATTTGTCTTACTTTAAGCGCATCGCCCATAACAAATAAAGGAATCTCCGATTCAATAGCAAGAATCACTTCAACCTCTTTTTGAAAAGCACGCGGAGAAACAGAATAGAGCAAATCTTCTATAACATTAATCAGATCAAAAGGATCATGATCCAGTTGCATCTTACCTGCTTCCATTTTACTCAAATCCAATATATTGTTCACTAAAGATATTAATGTGACATTGCTAGTATTCATTAAATCCAAATAATAGCGCTGTTCTGTATTGACCGAAGTCTGTTCGAGTAGCGCAGTCAATGACAAAATAGCATTCATCGACGTGCGAATCTCATGACTCAACATCGCAAGAAATTCAGCATTGTGTCGTAACGTTTGTTCAGCAAGGTTGCGATATTCAAGATGTTCATCTATTAAAGATTTCAAATGAATATTTTCAACTTCTAATTCCTGGTAACGTATACTCCACTTGCTCCGGTTATTCATTTTTACGCTCCCGATCAATCAGTATGAGATTCACGTTCTCTCTCTATTACCCAATATCAACTACCCAATATCAACCTTAATATATTACATATTTATAAATATATAATATTTTTCCATTTGTAATACTTATTTATAACTTCTTTTGTAAGTATATTTTCGATTGTCCTTTGATCGGAATATCTTTTATTTCTCCAAAGATCACATATCCATATTTCATATAAAAATGCGGAGCTTGCCAGCTCATCGTCGTCAATTCACTTATGGTAGCGCCCTGTTGTCTTGCTTGATCTTCAATCGCTTGTAACAACTTCGCTCCAACGCCCTGACCTCTATATGCAGGATCAACCGCCAGATATCGAATATAGAGTAACCCCCATGCCATAGCCCCTGTCACTCCACCGATGTATTGTTCCCCTTCATAAGCAGCCAGTGAGAAAGGAATACTTTCATAATCAGGGATATGAAGATCATTATTCATATTGTGCTGATCTAAAAATACTCCAATCTGCGGTACATTGTGATCTAGGGATAGTTCTTGAATATGCAAAATATCACCTGCTCTTTCGGAGATTGTAGTGGAACAATTACTTTTTATCATGATACTATATCTATTTTCCTTTTCTATATCTATTTTTCATATAACAAAAAAAGACCTTCATCAATATGAAGATCTTTTTGGGATATAGCTAATCTGAATCAATGAGCTTGATCGCTATGTTGTAAAGGTAATGCTGATGTAGCCGATACTGCTGGCATCGTTGAAACAGTAGGTTCGTTATGTTGAGCATGTCCTGAACCGGTAGGTGTTAGTTGGTTTTCTTTTTTGATATAAGCGGTGAAATAAATTCCTGCTACGAACACCGCTCCACCGGTTAGATTACCCAGCCATACTGGAATAAAGTTCATAAGATACATATCCCAAGAATAATACCCTGCAAAGATTGCTGCTGGAATCAAAAACATATTAGCGACAACGTGCTGAAATCCGATAGCGACAAATGCCATCGTTGGGAACCAGATTCCTAGTATTTTACCACTGATACTGTCTGCGCTATAGGATAACCAGACAGCCAGAGCCACCAACCAGTTACAACCGATCCCGGATAAGAACATCTGTGCAAAGCTTCCTTCTAACTTGTGCCCTGCCATTTCTACTGTTTTGGTTAAGTAAGGGCCTGTCTCGGTTAACCCTACTACATGCCCGAAGAAGTAAGCGACAAATAAAGCACCTAATAGATTGGCTACTGTAATAGCTAGTAAATTACGGGCAACTTCTATCGTACTGATCCGCTTTGCCATCCGTGCTAATGGAACAGCCATCATATTACCGGTTAACAATTCTCCACCAGCCACAAGTACCAGAATCAATCCTACAGGGAACAATGCCGCCCCGATAAAGTTAGCAAAGCTTCCCCAGGATTCAGGTGTATTGGCGATCACTCGAATATCTAACAAAAATCCTAATGCAATAAAAGCTCCACCCAAAAAACCAAGTACTAACATCTGGATCCATGTCGACTTAGCTTTGATAATTCCAGTCTCAATCGTATTCATTGCAATCTGTTGTGGTTTGTAATAAGCCATGTGTTGCATCCCCCTTATAAGCATCTATTTCCGCATAATTAAATTACCTTTTCATATTTCAATTTTAATACAACTATTTTGTGAAAAAAGTAACAAATATCACTTTACGAAAAGTTTTGTGAAATTAAGCACAAAAGCCTGTACAGTGGGGGAACTGTACAGGCTTTGTTTAGGGGTAGACTTTTATAATGATAAATAGGATGCCATGATACACATTTACTTTGTTCTTATTTAATTAAGCGTGAACTTCTTGTTGCGTCTGAATTGGTGCTAATGCTTGCAACCCTGCTGTATTCAAGTAGTTCCACGGTTTGTTGTAATGTGGTTGGAAGAAGAAATCGATAAAGGCTAATTGATCGACTGTCATTTGGTTTTGGATACAGACAGAGATCGTATTGATCGATTGAGTTAAGTCAACTTTAGACATTAATTGTGCACCTAAGATACGGCGTGTTTCTTTTTCAAAGACCACTTTCAAGGTCACTGTCTCATGTGTCGGCATAAATTCTGGACGGTAGTGATCGTGCATGGTGCTTGTTTCTACATTCAAGCCTGCTTCACGAGCGGCTGTCTCGGTCATCCCTGTACCAGCAATATTATCTTCGTAAATTTTGATACCAGATGTTCCTTGGGTTCCCATATATTCATTGGTCGGTTGCACTAGATTACGAGCAACCAGTGTACCCATACGTACTGCATTGGTAGCTAAAGGAATATAGGCGTGTTTGCCTGTTGGATTGTAGAAGATCGCACAGCTATCTCCCGCAGCGAATACATCTTTTTTGCTTGTTTGCATATATTTATCGACCAAGATTGCACCATTGACTAACATATCGACTTGTCCTTTAAGCAATTCAGTATTCGGACGGAATCCGATACATAAGATCACCATATCTGCTTGATGTGTCGCTTTGTCAGTAACGACTGTTGTGACTTTACCATCTTCACCTGTGAATTTTACCACTTTCTCAGATAGCGCAAGTTCAATGCCATGTTCTTGCAAAGACTCTTCGGTACGATCTGTAAATTCAGGGTCAAGATATTTGCTTAAAATACGTTCTTCAGCATCAATCAAAGTGACTTGTTTACCATTCATTTGGAATGCTTCTACCAGTTCAACACCGATATAACCTGCACCAACAACAACGATATTTTTAGCATGTTGTGCTTTTTCGATAATCGTATTCGAGTGGTTATAGTTTTTGCAAAGTAAAATGTTATCCAGTTCGATCCCTTCAAATTTAGGAACGATCGGCCAAGAACCTGTCGTCATAATTAATTTGTCATACGTATCTGTAAGTTCGATACCTGTAGTCAGGTCACGAGCTTTCAATGTTTTGTTATCTGTATCTATCGCTGTCACTTCATGCAACATTTTAGTCGTTACTCCTAGAGCAGCTAATTGATCTGGAGAAGAGTAAAATAACCCGTCTGGATCATTAACAACGCCACCTACATATAACGCAATCCCGCAAGATAGAAATGAGATATTATCGTTACGTTCATACACAGTGATCTCAGCATCCGGGTATAATTTAGCGGTATTAACAACAGCGGCAGTTCCTGCGTGAGTACATCCTATAACAGCTACTTTCATGGTTTCTTCCTCCTGATAAATCTGTATTTTTATTATTGTAAATTCTTCTTATCCAATGGTGTACAGTCTGTGCTAACTATCCGACAAGTCACATTCAGGTGAATTAAGATGTTAGGAGTAAGAGAAGTGTGTGGTTTCTCTATCTGTCCATCTTCTAGCTGACTGTTCTATTTTTTAATATAGTCTTTTTTCGTTTTGTTTAAGTTGTGAATTAATTCACCTTGTATTGCTATTATATTGTGATTTTTATCACATTACAAGAGGTTTACGATAAGTTCGCAATTTGTTCATATTTTCACAAAGTTTTATAAAGTTATATATAGATATGTTTCTAGTATGCCATTTTTGATTATCGGGTTTATTTGCTATACATTGGTTATGTTATAGTGAGAACAAATTAGATATAGAGGTGGTTAGTAATATGAGTGCACAATCAAGCAATATCTTGCGTGGTTTGAAAGCTTTATCTGGCCCTTTCCCTACATGGGATACTCAATCTCTACCGGAGCGTCCGACAGATCTCTTTTTAGATTGGATGAAATTAGCTATTGAAATGAAGGTTAAAGAACCGCATGCGATGACTATTTCTACTGTCGATTCGGATGGTTTTCCAGATGCACGCGTATTGATTATTAAAGAAGCTAAAGACGATTCGTTTTATTTTGCTACTGGATTGGAAAGTCAGAAAGGTCAACATATCCAGCATAATCCAAAGGTAGCACTAACATTCTACTGGCCAGAGTTAGGTAGACAGATTCGTATTCGAGGTATAGCAGAAGATATGGGGCTTGAAGCAGGAGCTATCGATTTGAGAAGACGTTCCCCTATCGCACGTGCTGTTGCAATGACAGAACGCCAGAGCCAACCTTTAGCAAGCGAAGAAGAATTAGAACGCTCGGTTGCTATGCAAGAGCAAAAGATCGAACAAGATCCTGATGTCGTGACACCGAACTGGCGACTATTTGCTGTTCATGCTCAAGAGATCGAATTCTGGCAAGCCGATCCTGATCGCAAACATACACGTTATCAGTATATTCTCCATGATGGGCAATGGACACATCAGCAGTTGTGGCCGTAAACAGATTACAGATATTATTTTGCAAATTCGTCTTTCGATCATTTCTATTGTAAAAGCAAAATCATTTTTATACGATTTTGCTTTTTTATTTTGCACAAAAAATCGGCAGTTCTCTCCTATAGAAGAAAACTACCGATTCGGATATCTACGATTATTTTATATTAGTTGTGTGCTATACGCATGGCATGTTGATGACGAACTTCGCTCACTTGTTGTTCTTTTTGTACTGCTTCAGCAATATGACCTTCCAGCGCATAAGGCAGACACAAAGGCACTCCACTGCGCGGATCTGTAACGATATCCGCTTCGATACCAAATACATTACGAAGCACATCACAAGAAACCACTTCTACTGGTGTTCCTTCTGCTACCGCTTTACCATTTTTGATTGCAATCATATGATGAGCATAACGTGACGCATGGTTTAGATCATGCACAACCATTACAATGGTACGTTGAGAGTCAGCATTTAGCTTTTCTAACAATTGCAGTACTTCTAATTGATGCGCCATATCTAAAAAGGTCGTCGGTTCATCCAAAAATAAAATCTCGGTATCTTGCGCAAGTGCCATTGCAATCCAGGCACGTTGACGCTGACCACCGGATAGCTGATCGATAGGACGATCATAGAAATCGACCATACCTGTCGCTTCGATAGCCCATTCTACCATCGCTTTATCTTCTGCTTTCATCGAACCGAATCCTTTTTGATAAGGAAAACGTCCGTACGATACCAATTCAGTGACAGTTAATCCTTCAGGTGCTGTCGGATTCTGAGGCAAAATGGCTAATTGCTTGGCAATTTCACGAGTAGATTGTTTATGGATCGATTTGCCGTCCAGTAATACTGCTCCCGATTTGGGTTGCATAATACGTGCCATCGTTTTCAGTATCGTTGATTTGCCTGAACCATTGGCTCCGACTAATGCTGTAATCTGTCCTTGAGGAATCTGTACACTCAAGTCTTGTACAATCAAACGATCTTCATATGCAATATCAAGCTTAGACGTCATTAAACGAACCATTGTTATCCACCCTTTTCAGTGAACCCGATGTATGATACACCTGACTTCACTCTGTATTTTCAATCTTATATTGAACGATTACCATTCATCATTAGCAACAGCGACACAACTTGTTCATTTTATATTTTGCTTGGAAGTACTGCGCCTATCATTTACTGTTATGCTTTGGAACGTGCTAATAAGTATAAGAAGTATGGTGCACCAATAATAGCGACCATCACCCCTGCGGGAATTTCAGAATTTTGCAATAGTGATCGACCGACCATATCTGCTGTTAGCAACAGTACAGCGCCGATCAATGCAGATACCGGAATCACATGCTCATAACGAGGCCCGACCAGACGACGAGCAATATGCGGACCAAGTAGACCGATAAATCCAATCCCTCCACTCACTGCTACACAAGCGGCGCTAATCGCTACTGCAACGACTAACAATATCATTCTTTGTATATTCAGATGTGAGCCCAGCCCTGTAGCTGTCTCATCTCCCAAAGAGAACACGTCCAATTGTCTTGCTTTCCACAACGCTATCGGAATAAGTACAATTAACCATGGTAATAAAGCAATCACGAATTTCCAGCTACTGCCCCAGATACTTCCGGCTTGCCATGTGGCAATAAAGTTAAATTCATTCGGATCTAATCGAATCGTAAGTACGATCATTAATGCATTAATTCCTGCGGCAAGTGCTATCCCTGATAAGACCAGACGTGCAGACGATATTCCTTTATGACGTTTGTATGCCATCAGATAAATAATAATCGCCGCTGCAAAGGCTCCGATTAACGCTAGAAAAGGCAATAACATCGGCGAAGTGGATTCACGTTGCGGATTCGTCACTACATATAATACGACCGCTAATCCTGCTCCCGAGTTAATACCAAGAATCCCCGGATCGGCGAGTCCATTGCGAGATACGCCTTGAAGAATAGCTCCTGCTATCGCCAAGCCAATGCCTACTAACAAAGCAATCACAATTCGGGGCAATCGAAATTCAAATAAAATCAAATGTTGCTTCGGTGTTCCGCCTCCAAATAAAGTACTTAATACTTCCAGTGGAGACATTTTACTAAATCCTGTATTCATGCTTAGCAACAAAACGCCAAAAGCGATCAGTGCTAACACAATTAATGTAATGGTTGTGCGTATCGTACGCTTCCGGTGAAACATCGCTTGATTCACAGATTATCCCTCACTTTCTTCCGAATAATATAGAAGAAGTAAGGCACACCAATTACAGCAATAAGCGCACTAACCGGTGTTTCATGAGGAGGATTACTTAATCGTCCTATCGTATCTGCAAATACCATCAACAATGCTCCTAAAATCGCAGACGTAGGAATCACCCATTTATAATCGACACCTACCATCGCACGCGCCGCATGAGGGATCATTAGACCTAGAAAGCCTACAGCTCCCACTGTTGATACCGAAGCTCCTGCTAACACCATGACAGCCAGTACAGCGCCTAAGCGTACTAATGCTGTACGTTGTCCCAATCCAGAAGCGACATCATCACCCAGACTGAGAATCGTTATCGAACGAGAAAGAAATAAAGAACCGATCAACGCTAACAGAATCCACGGCCATAATATATCTACTTGCGACCATGTAACCCCTGCGACACCACCGGCATACCAGAACGCTATATCTTGTGAGATTCGAAAATACAACGCAATCCCTTCTGATAATGCGACTAATAAAGCTGCAACTGCTGATCCTGCTAATGCCAGACGTACCGGACTCAGTCCACCTTTGGCAAGTGAACCGATTCCATAGACCAGCCCTACACCAAGCGCCGCTCCTGCAAAAGAGAACAGAATTAATTGATTAAATGACAGTCCTGGAAAAAAAGCAAAACAAAGTGCTAATACAAATCCTGCTCCTGCATTAACCCCGAGTAACCCCGGGTCTGCGATTGGGTTGCGTGTCATTCCTTGCATCAATGCGCCGGATACAGCAAAAGCCGCTCCCACCAGTGCACCTGCAATCGTACGTGGTAAGCGAAGTTCCCAAATGATTTGATGATCACTATTTGAAGGATTAAAAGCCACTAACGCTTGCCAGACTTCTTCAAGCGGAATATCTTTACTTCCTTTTGCAATTGAAAATGCACAACCTAATATCAACAGGACAAGCCCACCGATGATGATCGAAATTGCTGTGTAAGGACGCGACCATATCTGCTCTTTAGGTGAGGTCTGTCTGCCTTTCACAACATTGCTGCGATTCATAAGCAAGCCTCTTTCTACATCAAAATCTATGTTTTCATTTATAGTCGTTGTTATAAAAGCTATAATTGCATATGTTTAAAGATACTGATAATCATTATCATTTGTCAACACTTATCACAAAAAAACGTCTAAATTCCTCTGTTTTTAGAGAATTTAGACGTTTTGAACTTTCCACTATTATTCTTTTTTAGCTAAATACTATTCACAAATTCTAAATGTACTTCATTTCATATCAAAATTTCACTTTAAAATAAGCTCCAATCGAACTCTTTAGATAAACGTTCTAACAAATGCACACCTGCGATACTATTGCCTCTTTTGTTCAGTGAAGGCCCTACCAATCCGATGCCATACTGTCCGGGAACCATCGTCAAGATTCCACCTGACACTCCACTTTTAGCAGGCAGACCGACATCGATCGCAAATTCTCCAGAAGCATTGTACATCCCGCATGTAATCATAAATGTTTTGGCTATCTGTACATAACGACGTGGAATCAATTCTTCACCCGAACAAGGATCTACCCCGTCAAAAGCAAGTACAAGCGCCATCCGCGCCAAATCTGCACAATTCACTTCAATCGAACAATGACGGAAATACACTTCTAACACATCATCTACCGGATCTTTAATAATCCCATTTTGCTTGAGGAAATAAGCCAGAGAACGATTCAAATGACCGGATTCTGTCTCTGATTCATAGACTGCCAAATTGTAATCGATTTTATCATTGGCTGCGAGCTTGCGGAAAAATTGAAGCACACGCTCTGACTTTTCTTGCGGATTCTCACCTGAAATCAATGAAGATACAGTGATTGCTCCTGCATTAATCAACGGATTAAACGGAATTCCCGGCTCCACCAATTCTAATTTGATCATCGAATCAAAATCATCGCCTGTCGGTTCTTTTCCTACATTAAAAAATACAGCTTCTTCTCCATGATCCATCAGTGCCAGTATTAAAGTAAACACTTTGGATATACTTTGCATGGTAAAAGGAATACCGCAATCTCCTGCTGAGATCACTTTTCCTTGCGAATCGGCGATAAAAATACCTAAAGCATCTTGTGAAGATTTGGCAAGCTCTGGAATATAAGAAGCTACCTTTCCCTGACTGGTATGCAGACGGCTAGTTTCTAACCAATCAGGCAATAATGTTTTTAATCGTTCCATCTGTTCTTGACTCATCGATAGTCCTCCTTCAAATACCTACTTATTTCTATATGTTAATGAGTGTATTGTGATCTCATCATTTCAAATTTTATTTTCTTCATCATCTTATACTAATCTTGATCGAAATTATACTGCTGTCTAATCGATGCTTTACGAATAATCTGAATATACGTTAACATAAACATATGTGTGTTTAACGCTTACATATTTGAAGATAGAAGGTGCATCTATGATTGCTTTGCTAAAATATTTAAAGCCTTATCGTACTGCCGCATTACTGGCTCCTTTGTTAATGATGGTCGAAGTGATCATGGACTTAATGCAACCCAAATTAGTCGCTAGTATTGTCGATCAAGGAATTATGAAAGGCGATCTCGGGCATATTCAGCAGACCGGATTACTGATGATTGGACTCGCTTTGATCGGGATGTTAGGCGGGATCGGCTGTACCATCTATGCCAGTATCGCTTCTCAACATTTTGGTGCAGATATTCGGGCAGAGTTGTTCCAGCATATTCAGCGCTTTTCTTTTCACAATCTAGATCGCTTTTCTTCGGGTTCTTTAATTACACGACTGACAAATGATGTTGTGCAATTGCAGAATTTAGTGTTAATGGCTTTGCGTATGTTAGTGCGTTCCCCTCTATTATCTATCGGTAGTCTGATTATGGCTTTTACGATTAGTGTTAAATTAGCGATTATTTTGTTGATTGCTATGCCTATTTTGCTGGTGACATTGATATGGATTATGCGGACAGCTTTTCCTATTTTCAGCCGGGTACAAGCAGAGTTAGATCAGGTCAATACAGTGACTCAAGAGAATCTAGCAGGGATTCGGGTGATCAAAGCTTTTGTACGGGCTATTCATGAAAATAAACGATATGATGTCGTCAATCAAGATTATACGAATATTGCGATCAAAGCGAATCGAGTAGTTGCTCTAATCGGGCCAATTATGATGTTAATTATGGATGTCTGTATTGTAGCTGTGCTCTGGTTCGGGGGTGGACTCACCAAAACAGGTGCTTTGCCTTTAGGTGATCTGATTGCTTTTATCAACTATGCAACACAGGTACTCATGTCTCTTATGATGTTGAGTATGACTCTGATGTCTGTGTCTCGTGCTACTGCTTCAGCAGAACGGATCAATGAAGTATTGCATACCGAACCTGATATTAGTGCCCCTGCTCAACCGATCACACCTGATCCACATCAAAAAGGACGACTTGAATTTCGTGATGTTTCTTTTGCTTATGATGCTCATTCTCCTGCGGTATTGGATCAGATTAGCTTTGTCGCTACAGCAGGACAGACGATTGCGATTCTAGGAGCTACCGGTGCAGGTAAGTCCAGTCTGGTTCATCTGATTCCGCGGATGTATGATGTCACCAGTGGAGCTGTATTGGTCAATGATGTAGATGTACAGCAATGGGATCTAGATCAACTACGTAGCTCAATCGGAATCGTGTTGCAACAAGCATTATTATTTAGCGGTAGTATCCGTGATAATATCCGTTACGGTCGACCAAATGCTTCACAAGAAGAAGTAGAATCTGCTGCAAGAGCGGCGCAAGCTCATGAATTTATAGAAAAACTGCCTGAAGGTTATGATACATTACTCGGACAACGGGGAGTTAATTTATCAGGAGGTCAAAAACAGCGTCTATCTATCGCACGTGCCTTACTGATTCAGCCTCCACTTCTTATCATGGATGATAGCACCAGTGCTGTCGATCTGCGTACAGAAGCATTGATTCAAAAAGCGCTTGAAGAACGATTATCTGCCAGTACACGCTTGATTATTGCTCAGCGTATCACTTCTGTACTGGATGCTGACCTGATATTGATTATGGAAGATGGTCAAATTATTGATCGTGGCGATCATGCTTACTTGATCAAGCATAGTACAGCCTATCAAGAAATATATCGTTCGCAATTAGGACAGGAGGTTGAAGCTCATGGGTAATCCGATGATGCCCGGTAGAGCCGGGCGATCAAATAGCGCTCCTGTCAAAGCCAAAAATGCCAAAGGAACAGTACGCCGTCTCTGGGATTATTTACGTCAACAACGCAAAGGTCTGTTGCTTGTATTTCTATTGACGTTACTCGGAACAGCATTCAATCTGATTACTCCCTATTTGCTAGGAACAGTCGCTTTTGATCGCTACATTTTAACAGGTAATTATGCAGGCTTAGCTCAGCTCTGTGTATGGTTACTCGCTCTATATGTAGTCGCTAGTCTGACCAGTTGGGTACAAGCGTATATTATGACTGCTGTCTCACAACAGACAGTATTTCAGATTAGACGTGATCTATTCAAACATCTACATGACTTGCCATTGCGCTTTTTCGATACACATAGCAGTGGTGATCTGATGAGTCGCTCTACCAATGATATAGAAAATGTAACGACCACACTAAATCAAAGTGTTGTACAGATCATGACCAGTGCTCTTACTCTGGTCGGTACGCTGACTATTATGCTAGTACTCAATATTTGGTTAACACTGGTTACACTCGTGACTGTACCGATTATGTTCTGGCTCACACGATTGATCACCCGTCATACCCGTCGCTATTTTGGAGCGCAACAAAAAGAATTAGGCGGACTCAATGGATATATCGAAGAAACGGTATCCGGTCAAAAGGTTGTCAAAGCCTATGTTCAAGAATCTCGTAGCCTTGCTGAATTTAACGATATTAATCACCGCTTACTGCATGCCAGTATTCGTGCGCAGAGCTGGTCAGGCAATATTGGACCGGTCATGAATCTGGTGAACAATATTAGTTATGCGTTGATTGCTTTGTCGGGTGGATGGTTATTTTTGCAAGGAATGACCAGTGTAGGGGTAATCGTCAGTTTTCTTAGTTATTCCAAGCAATTCAGTCGACCGATCAATGAACTGGCAAATCAATTCAATCTACTGCAATCTGCTATTGCTGGAGCCGAACGTGTATTTGAAGTATTGGACGAGCGTCCTGAAAGTACGGATGATGAGAAAACAGCGGTACACCAATTGCCTGCTCAAGTGCATGGTGAAGTGATTTTTGAGCATGTTCAATTTAGCTACAAAGCTGGCTCACCGATTTTGCGAGACGTATCGCTAACCGCTAAGCCCGGGCAGACGATCGCTCTTGTTGGTCCTACTGGAGCAGGTAAAACAACGATTATTAATTTGCTCACTCGTTTCTACGAAATTGATAGCGGTACAATTACGATCGATGGTGAAGATATTCGTCTACTGGATAAAGAAAATTTGCGTAGCCGGATCGGGATTGTGTTGCAAGATGCTTATTTATTTTCCGGTACAGTACGCGATAATATTCGTTATGGACGGTTGGAAGCCACCGATCAAGAGATTGAAGAAGCCGCCAAGCTGGCGAATGCCCATTCCTTTATTCACAAATTACCAGAAGGCTATGATTCGATTCTCTCCGCAGACGGAAGCAATCTGAGTCAAGGACAACGCCAATTGCTAACGATAGCCCGCGCGATTCTTGCGAATCCATCTGTGCTTATTCTGGATGAAGCAACCAGTAGTGTGGATACACGTACAGAAATGCATATTCAGACAGCAATGAAGCAATTGATGCAAGGACGTACTAGCTTTGTTATTGCTCATAGGCTGAGTACGATTCGTGAAGCTGATCAGATTCTGGTCATCCAGAGTGGTGAAGTGGTAGAGCGTGGAACTCATGATGAACTACTTCAAGCAGGTGGATTCTATCATGATCTGTACCAAAGTCAGTTCAATCGAGTAGTATAGTGGAGTTAAGTGGATCACTTTCATTTCAATAAGCGTATATGGTTCTTGGATTTTCGCATTTATAGATAACAGTGGCTGATCGAATAACAGTCTATCGTAAAATACAACAAAGAATAACCCTCTAGCGTGTGACTGCTCTAGAGGGTTGTTCTTTATTTTTTATGATTTTGGGCTGTTTGTTTTTGTAAATTTATATTTTCAGTTATCGATTGGTATCTACTAATTCACCAGGATTCTCTGTATCCCGAGTGATATTGATAATAATCAAAGCATGATACGTTAGTCCGTTACGGTTGATTTCACTTTGGTTTCTTTACGTCCACCGAATTTGAATACAAGTATTCCGCCAATAATAACTAGAACCCCGATCAATTTAGCCGGTGTAAAAGGAATCTTTTCTAATCCTAACCAGCCCAGCGAATCCCACAATAGTGCGGTTCCAAGCTGTGCTGTGAGTACGATCGAGATCGCATATGTAGGGCCTAATCGTCTCATTCCTTGCACCAGACAGAACACAACACCGACACCGATCATGCCGCTGAACCAGTACCATAATTGTACATGTTGAAGAGTAAATGTATTTTTCCCTTCAAAGATCAGACTTGCTAGTAACGAAGCCACAAATCCCATAAATAGGACTAACATCGTTGTTGTCCATGAACCTGTTCGTTCATTGACTTTATTATTAAATACAGTCTGCATACTTACCAATGCTCCTGCTATCGCCGCCAAAACAATACCAAATAATATCATGTCACTGCTCCTACCTGTTTCATCTATAATTACTCATAAATATTATGCCCTGCTAATGATTGTAACCCTGCTCGATTCTGAATAACTAGATACTCTGACGTGCGCTTGACCAATCCATCATGAGCTAATTTCTGAATCACACGATTGAGATGCCGATAACTGGTACCGATCAGATTGGCTACATCGACCAGACTGGAAATACGCAATTCTTCATAATCATCTGCTGGATCTTCATCACAAGCTACAGACAGCATATAACTGGCTAACCGAATTTCTACCGGATACATGAGATTAAAGCGAGAATAGTTAGAACTGCTATAAAATTTACGTGTCATCATTTGTAGCAAAAATTGCAACAAAGGTACATGGTCACTCCCATATTGAACTAACCATTTACGATGAATACGCAAAAAGTGTACAGAAGACACTGCTTCAACCGTATTAATCACTTTATCGTTGCCATTGATATATTCGACATCACCTATAAATTCAAGCGGGGTTTTGAAGCATAGAATTAATGTTTTGCCTTCTTGTGAAGTCGTATAAATTTTGATCTTCCCATGAACTAATATATCCAGATGCTCAATATCATCACCTTGTGTGCACAAAATATCTCCTTGTTCCAAGCGGAATACCGATAGATATGGAAATAAAACTTGAGGAAAATGGGCTCCCAAATCGTGCAACTTCCAGTAATACTCAACCTGCGCTTGATCTTGATTATCGTTCATCGTATTTGCTCACCTTTTTGCTCAGAATTTCAAAATAATTACACCTGCAATCATCATCGCCAGCCCTATAAATTGAGGCATCTTCATCTTCTGCTTCACGACACCGAACCAACCGTTAATATCAATAATAAAGGTTAGACACAACTGAGCAATCAATAGCGCCGAAATCGTTAACGTTACCCCAATCTGCTGTATAGCGGTAACTTCGGTAAAAATAATAATCGCAGCAAATGCACCACCTGCTAAATAAAGAGGTTTGACCTTTTTATAATCGCCAAGCTTTCCATCACGTACAAATAACCAGATCAAGGCAGCGATAATAAAGCCTGTTAACTGCGTAATCGTAGCGGCTTGCCATGTTCCAATATCTTGACTGATACGTGTATTCGCTACCCCTTGTAACGTAATACAAGCTCCGCCTAATAAAGCAAATAAAATTCCTTTCATCGTTGCTAATTCTCCTTATGATTTAGACATTTCTTTGTACTCTTATTAAAAACGATCTTTCCCTTAGAGATAAAGGACATATGTCCCAAACCTCATCATAAAAAATCCCCTTTACGATCAAAGGGGATAAAATAGGACTATTAACGTTTGCCACCACGACGAGCATTATCTGACGGACGACCAGAAGAACGACCACCACTACTAGGCTTGCCTGTAGAAGGACGGTTGTTGCGTCCACCGTTACTGCTACTATTTTTGCCATACGTGCGTTCTGTACGACCGCTACCTGTACCTTCGCTACGACGTCCACCAGCGTTACTGTTACTTCCAGCTCCACCGTATTCGCGTGTACGATCTGAATCGCCTGAGGAAATCGTACGACCTTTAGAAGCATCTCTGCGGAAAGAAGGAGCATCGTCTGTGCGACGTGTTGATCTTGGAGCAGAACCACTACCTGAACGTGCTTGATCTTTACGACCATAACTACGTTCCGGGCGTTCACTACGAGCACTTGACTCTTTTGCTTCTGGACGAGCAGTCGTACGTACAGAAGGTGTAGATTCTCTGCGTTCTCCACGTTTACCTGTGCCACCTTTACTTGCAAAACGATCACGTTCTGAAGTAGAAGAAGAACGACCACGACCGCCTGAGCGTCCACCTGAAGATTCTTCGCGATAAGCACCACGACGTGCATCTCCACGTTTACCATCTTTTTTGCGATCTTGATCACGAGATTTATGATTAGCACGTCTGCCTGCTTTGGCTTCTACATTAGACAACAATTCACCAGAATCATCCGACTCTATCGATGTGCGAGCAATTTGACGCTCTAATTTCTGTGAAGTGCCTTGTTCGATTGCTTGTAATTCGTCACGATCATGCGGAGTCACAAATGTGATCGCTTTTCCTGTTTCACCTGCACGACCGGTACGTCCGATACGGTGAATATAATATTCAGCATCTTGTGGGATATCATAGTTGAATACATGTGTTATTCCTTCTACATCAATACCACGAGCCGCTACATCAGTCGCAACCAGTAATTGCAATTTCGCTTCACGGAACGCACGCATGACTTGCTCACGTTTGTTTTGAGACAAATCGCCATGAAGTTCATCCGAAGAATAACCCAATTCTTTAAGCTGTTGATTCAGTTCAGCCGCCCGTTTTTTGGTACGACAGAAGATCACCGCTAGATATGGTTTTTCTTTTTCCAAATATTCACGTAATGCAGGTAGCTTACCACGAGGAGTACACTCTACCACTAATTGACGGATCAATTTCAACGGTACACTTTCAGCAGGACCGACACGAATATCTTTTGGTGTACGCATATATTGCGCAGATAGACGACGAATACCGTCAGGAATTGTTGCTGAAAATAACATCGTTTGACGTGCTGGAGAAGTAGCATTGATCATTTTTTCAACATCAGGCAAAAATCCCATGTGTAGCATTTGATCGGCTTCATCCAGTACCAGTGTACGAATCTTCGTTAGATCCAGTGTACCTCTACCCATATGGTCAATCAGACGACCCGGTGTACCCACAACAAGGTGACATCCACCTTCAAGCTTGCGTAATTGACGTTCTACATCTTGTCCACCATAAGCAGCAAGAATACGTACACCTTCATAAGCAGCGGCTAATTTGTTTGCTTCCGTTGCAATCTGTAGAGCCAACTCACGTGTTGGTGCTATGATTAGCGCTTGAGGTGCTCCAACGGCGTTCAAGTTTAACTTTTCAAAAATTGGTAGTAAAAACGCTAACGTTTTACCTGTACCTGTTTTGGCTTGAACGATTGCGTCTCCGCCTTTAAGTAATCCCGGAATCGACATCTGCTGTACTTCGGTAGGCTGTGTGATTCCACTGGAAGCCATAAGCTCTACGACATTCGGCGAGATGCCGAACTCATTAAAATTTTTCAACTCTATTCACCCATTCTTGTGATCTTTATTCAGCAGCATTTCAAAAAATGCTCTCGTAAAAAGAAGCACCGGTAGATACCGATGCTTACATCTATAACGTCATTTAAAAGTCCGTAGTATGCCATTTTGGATAAACTGCTCTAGCGTCAATATACCGCTTATTTCTAGTTACGTCAATGTCCTGAAGACAATGCAGTTGTTCCTAATTTTTCAAGCAGGAGACGACTTTCTTCATTTAAGCCACGAATATGCACTTCTTTATTCACAGCTTTATACTTTTCTTTGACTTTGGTAATCCCAATAACAGCCGAGTGATCCCAAATATGTGAACGGGTAAAGTCGATCACAATCTGTTCTGGATCATCATTTGGCACAAATTGATCTACAAAATAACTCATCGTCCCAAAAAACATCGGTCCACTCACTTCATAGACTTTCACCTGTGCTGGTTGTGCTGTGCCCTGTTCTATAGAAGAAGTTGTATTCTGTTCTACTTTGTTCAATAGATTAGGGTTAGAGATGATATTGCCTGATTCCATCGTTGCAGTGATATGAATACGAGACATTTTCCAACCAAATAGCAATGCACTCATGACTACACCTACGCCGACACCGATAGAAAGGTTATCTGTAGCCACGACAATAGCAACTACCGTCACCATAATAATCGCTTCTGACAAAGGAATCTTATGAATCGTCACTAATGAGCGCCAGCTAAAGGTACCAATAGATACCATAACCATAACACCAACCAGAGCGCCCATCGGTACTTCACGTACAATATTACCGAGTACTAACAATAAGAATAATAAAAATACCCCTGCGGTTAATGTAGACAATCGTCCACGTCCACCGGATTTGATATTAATTACTGATTGTCCGATCATCGCACAACCTGCCATACCGCCAAAAAATCCGTTAACGATATTAGCAATTCCTTGTCCGCGAGCTTCTCGATTTTTATCGCTTTTGCTATCTGTCATTTCATCTAATATCGTTGCAGTCAAAAGCGATTCCAGTAGACCGACAAAAGCAAGCGAAATCGAATATGGTAAAATAATCAGCAACATATCCAAAGATACATCGATCATTGGTAAATGAAAAACAGGCGGTTGATTCGATAATTGCCCCATATCGCCTACGGTCCGTACATCCAAATGAAGTAAATACGTTAATAACGACATCACAATAATCGCCACCAGTGGTGCAGGTACTGCTTTCGTAAAGCGTGGCAAAATATAGACAATTGCCAGCGTTCCTATCACCATCGCATACATAATCCAGTTCGCCCCAACAAACTGTGGCAATTGCGCCATAAAAATAACAATCGCCAGTGCATTAACAAATCCAGTCATGACTGATTGGGGGATAAAGGTAATAAATCGCCCGATCTTAAACCAGCCGAGTAATACCTGAAAAATACCTGCTAAGATCGTGGCTGCGAATAAATATTCAACACCATGATCGCGTACAAGATCAACTACCAGTACTGCCATTGCGCCTGTAGCCGCCGAGATCATCCCGCTGCGTCCACCTGCAATAGAGATAACGATTGCGATACAGATTGAAGCATATAATCCAACCATTGGATCAACACCAGCAATAATCGAGAATCCGATCGCTTCGGGAATAAGAGCCAAGGCTACAGTAATACCGGCAAGAAGGTCTCCCCGAACATTACCAAACCATTGTTGTTGTAGATTCATGATCATCCTCTTTCCTTGTGTGGAACATAACGAATCTGCCCGGACGTTAAAAACTTTCCGAACGAATATCGCAGACAGTATTCATTATGATATTAAATTCAAAATAAGTAGATTGCTTTCCTCTCGCGGGAAAACAGGAGCCGTAGGTACAGATAGATTTTTATTATACAAAATTTTCTCTATAAAACCTACATCTTTTTTTGCTGAATTTAAAATATATTGATAGAGGTTCATCTATAGCTAGATTGATTAATGGGTCACCGAAGATTGGAAATCACTTCGACTTCCTTTATTCGCATGATAAAATAATACGTCTCCATCTTTTAACTGAAACTCAAATCCCCATGGATCTACAACTTGTTTTTGAAATCCTTCCAGTTGCCATTGATTCATCAGTGGAGCATTGATATATTGCAAATGTGGCTTCTCCAAATCATTATTCTGAATCGTTTCTATATTAAAGTTAACAACAATATAGCCATCTTTCAGAAAAACGGATGAATGCTCGTCTAATCCTTTTGCGCTACTATAAGCTGGATTATGTTGAATATTGTTATCTATAGAAGGGTCTGCTGTTGTATGCTTTCGATTTGTATTCGTTGAGCCTGTAAATTGTTCTAAAGCTGTACCTTGTTTGACGACTAGAACATCCGCAGGCAGGCTATATTCCCCGTACCATTTCTGCACCGCTGCTAATGAACGCATCGTGTCATTTCCTTCTGGCAAATTAGTCTGTGGACCGATCAAAGTACGTAATGGCTGAGTCAACAATAGTTGAGTAAATGTGCCTACATTGACTTTGCGCGTACGACTAACCTTTTGGAACATCTGAATAGCTTCTTCGGCATTGTTGGGTGATATTATGTTATTTTCTACTGGTGAAGCGGATGAAGATATCGTAGAAAATCCATTGAAAGAAGAAGCTTCATTAGGATTGTCCATTTTTTGCGCTATAGATTGTAATTGTTCTGCTGTAATTTCCCAGGAGATGCCCGTCAGATTTTGCCAGAGCGAAGTGGCTGCACGTTCTAGAATGACTTTCCAGATAGCAGCATCGGGTGCATTTGCAGAGATAGCTTTAGATTCATTTGCCCCACTAGTATTGCTCTGCATCGGCTTATTCTGTTGGGAAAAATGAGTTTGTTGTAGCAACAGATCATACATATACAGTGCTGTGTTTTTTAATTCATCGTCAGGTACATTTCGCAAAGGATCGTTCAAAATAGTATAGCGCTGTACTTTATCTTGCGGTGAACCGATCTTTATTAGATTCTCAGTAGCTGTCGAATAATACAAATCAACTGGAAAAGGGGTTCCACCTTCACGCGGAACATAACTAAAGGTCGGTGTAATACGTATACTGTCTTGTGCTCCAAACATATTGCCTTTAGTTTTGAGATCGAATTTGAAATGATAACCTGTTTTCACTGCTAGATTACGATAAAAAGGATGGCTACCCTGACGAACAGGAAGTACATAAGGCGTATTATTTCCACGGGGTGCGCCATCTATTCCATTGGCTCCTACCCAATACGAAGCTTGATCAGGTACATCGATATTTTCCCACGGACGGAACACAATCTGCCAGTTATAATCGGCAATATCTGTAATATGAAAATCATACACTCTTCCAATCACATCTACAGGTACACTTTCAACAGCTACATGATTGTCCAAAGTCACATTCGCATTATGTTGTACTGTAAAAGAAGTTGGTGCATTTTCAGCAATCGTACGAAATAGAATCTGGTATTTCCCTTCATCTACCCATACCGGCAAAAAGAAAAAGGTATCAAGTTGTTTCACTGGCACATCAACCCATGTATTTTTCGGAATAAATGTTGTCTGCTCCTTGTTATACACATCGAAAGGAAATTGTACTTGCTTGGTACGGACATACTTCGCATAATCTCGATGACCATAACCAGGATAAGTAATATGCTGTCCTGTGGTCGGAATCCGTACAGAAAAAGGACGATCTAAGATCAAAGCTGAACTGTATAGATCAGGTGTTGTTTTCTGATTATGCTTCTGGTCGTCCGAGACAAGAGAGTAATTTACAACAGGTGTATGTACGGTTACGGTATTGATGCCTGTAATCGGAAAATTCTGATCCCCACTACCTTGCACATGTTGCTCTAACATCTTGTAATAGATTGTTCCTGTTGCTATTGTATTGGCTTTGTTAATAAGCTTAGGGCTAATAAGCTGAGACCCTACATATAACACTTTTTCGCTAGAATCTTTGAATGAGCGAATTTGACGGGGTACTGGGATTTCTTTGGGCGTAGGAGCTGTTTTTAGAATCCATTCTCCATTCATGACTTCCGTATCTTTTCCTTCAAAAGAAAACTGAATAGCATCATTTCTCACTTCTGCATCATCTGTGTTACCTTCTGCAATATTTTTTAATTTCGATTCATCATTCGGTATTCTTGGACGACCTTGTTTACCACCATCTAATGTTGGTGGAGAATATTTCACCGGAATATCATCATCGGGCTTAACATGGTCTTCTACTTTATCACTGTGCTCTAGTTCTACATTAGGTAGAGTATAACCAGTCGTAGGTATAGATACTTTTCCACCGGGTAGAGCATAGTTAGACATTGTAGCTTGATCTAGACCGAGTACTTCAAGTACTTTGATCTTCCAGTAATCATAGTCTCTTGTATATGAAAAATTGTAAGTCTTCGTATCTGTATCTGATTTAGAAACCCAACGTTCATTATCTCCACTTCCACGCTTTTCTTTCCACTTGAGCTTATAAACTACTTTGACTTTGCATTTGTATTCCACTTGTCCATCCATGTTATCAAAGGTATGCTGGAACAAATAATTGTATCCCCATGCATTGGCATATAAATGCTCAGAAGTCGGTATTGCCCGTGTCGCATCAAAGTGCCGATCATTAGTATTGTCATCTGCTAGGATATGACCTTGTGCTTGTGGATCTAATAGTGATTTATTTGTTGTCGTTTTCACAGAAGGTGGCAAGATTGTATATTCGCAAAGACTGTCTTCTTTGGGAGGCTCAGTTGGAACGGTACACTCATCTGCATCAGGATCAAGCTCACATGGATCTGAGATTACATCATAATACTGATAAGCAATATACTTCTCAAAAGAGCCAGAGTATTTAAACTTGGGCGGATCTCCTGTTATTATCCCCCCTGCAGGATCTTCGCCAGTCGTACTCTTTTTATATCCAACATATTTGTATTCTGGATTCTCTGGATGGGTAAAAACATACTCTGTACCTGGCTTCATCTCTTCGATACGAGGAGGAAAAATATCGTTAAGAGATTTACCATCTTTGGTTTTGTAGTATACGTTTAGATTTGCATTTAAATCAATTTTAAAGAGAACAGGAATATAAATACGATAACCTTCCGTATCAGGACCGCATTGGTTCGTACAACTATAAGTAATATTTTCGGCTTTAGGTGCGTTAAGTTTAATATTCACATCAACAGGTATTATTGCAGTATCTGTTCCTATTCCATTTTTAGTATAATTAAGTGCTTTGTCAGGTGTTTCATCTGAAATCGCTCTGCTATAATTCGGCCAGAGAGTTGATCCTTCAGGAGGTTTCTCAGTTCTAGATGCTTCAAAATAAATTGCATTTTGGGAATTATATTTATATAGACTCACTTCTATGCTTTTTATTGTGCGATTAGGAAAGGTAAACCGATAATCTTGTTCAGCTAATCCGTCATCACCTCTATACGGAGCCTTATCATGAACCCAAGTTGACCCCTTCCACATATCGTAATACATCATACCCACAAAGTATCGGTAGTTAGCTTCAGTAGTGTTTTCAGATGTATCTTTATAAAAATTTAAAGGAGTTACAGCATCTGCTGCCATAGCTTTTTTGGAGCCTAAATCTACTGAAAATATGATATTAAACGTAATGAGGATTAGAAGGCAGTATGCAAAGTAACGTCTATTTTTTGTAGATATTTCATTCCAAATCATTTTATCTTCTCCACGGATTATCCATTAGTACTAATGAGACATCTTCTTCTTTAGCAGAACCATCAAATCCAATATATTTGATATCTTGAATAGATAATTGTTTTTTATCTTTAATATTTTCAGCTACTTCATCACCCTTAGCATAAACCCCATAATAATTATAAATAGTTCCATCACTATTTTTTTGCGTCAACTCATTACGTTTATATCTGTACCGTACATCCCCTTTATTGGTTAGCAAATAAAGATTAGGAGATACGTTACCATAAGTTCTTACGCGAATGTATGTAAATCCACTATAGGCACTATTATCGTTAAAAGTATAAAGGTCTACACCATAGATATAACCTGCCATTAGAAGCGGAAAGTCATTCGATTTAATTTTGACAGCATATTTGTATGGTTTATTAAAAGTATTTGTCATCAGTTTTGGATTTGAGGAAAAGAATGGTTTGTATGGATCAATTGTAGTTTTTGGTAATCCAAGTTCTTCTATTGTTAAAGGTTTCTTACTCCCAATCCAAACCCATTTACTAATCTGATCCCAATTCACTGTCTGTCCTAATCCTTCACTAACAAGACGTAACGGTACAAACGTGCGACTTTGTTTCAAAATGATCTTGCTATCATACGTCTTACTTTCACCATCTACTACTGCTGTAGCTGATCCGACTGTCATAGAGACAGTATGCTTATCAGTTTTTAAAGTAACAATCTGTTTCCCACCAGCTTTACTCCATCCCACTTTAGCGCCCAATTTTTCAGATACAAATCGAATAGGCACCATCACCGCATTGCTATCATCTTGAAAAGGTTTGGCATCAGGAAATGCCATTTTGCGTGCATCTAACAACACTTCGATTTGTGGTTTATTGGTCGCTGCATCCACTTGAGGTACAGTTACGCCTACTCCTGTAAATAATATCGTTGCCGCAAGTACAGTCATCATTTTCTTTTTCATTTTCTTTCCCCCTGAATAAAATATAGGCACTATAGACTAATATGTATCTTAAGAACTACAAAATTCATTATAAAAGATAATTCACTTTCTTCCAAGACCTAATCTTTATAGCTGAATTTGGAAAATAAAACACCTTCATATACAGCTACATATAAAATATACAAACAAAAAACGGACTACTCCCTTGAAAAAGGAATAGCCCGTATGCTTTACGAACAAATAGGTATTAAGTTATATCTGTATAAGTATATCGACTCAGAAAGAATACCATATCATTTGAAATCTGTAAATCTCCAAATATAACGTTTTTTCTAAAATCGACCTGATTTGAAAATAGCATAAAATAGCCAAATCACCATCAATGTAGCGATCACAAAACCAATCTCGACTACAGGGAATCCCCATAGAATCGGTGTCTGATCTCGTAATGATGAACCGACAATAAGACCGACCATAATAATACTAAAAGCCAGCAATACTATACTAAAAGCCAATCGGTTACTGATCTGATCCATTTTTTGCATCATATCTTTAACTTCAGGCACGCTGACTTCTATTCTCATTTTACCGGTGCGAATCATACGGGATAATTCGGATGCTTGCCTCGGTAGATCAGTTAGCATTTCAACAGCATGTAATGCTCCATCTGTAATGCGTTGGCGAACTTTATTAGGCGCATATTTATCTCGTAACAACTTGCGTCCAAAAGGCTCTGCCATACTCAAAATACTCAGCGATGGATCTAAACGTTCAATTACACCTTCAAGTGTGATCAATGATTTGCCCAACAACGTCAAGTCCGGCGGTATCCCGATCCGGTAACGACGCACCACATCAAACATTTCATTCAATGCACTGCCTAGATTAATACGGGAAAAAGGAACATCATAATACTGCTCTCGCATACGCTCAAAATCGCTACGTAGTGCAGACATATTCACATCTTCCGGTACAAAACCTAATCTCATGACCGCACGGATCATACTATCTGTGTTTTTACGTAACAACGCTATAATAAGTGCTGTCAGATGACTTTTCATTTCACTACTCAGTCGCCCCATCAGTCCAAAATCAAGAAAAGCAATACGTCCATCACGCAAAGCCAGTAGATTACCTGGATGCGGATCGGCATGGAAAAAACCATCGATAAAAATCTGCTGCAACATCGAATCAACCAGATGTTGCGCCACACTTCCCAAGTCTAGTCCTTGCTCTATAATCTCTTCTCGTTTCCCTAAAGCAATCCCGTCGATATACTCCATCGTCAACACGCGAGCAGACGTATAATTCCAGTACGTTACAGGGATATGGATATTCCGATCACGTTCAAATTGACTTGCAATCCGCTCCATATTACGTCCTTCGACACTGTAATCTAATTCTTCGCGCATCGACTTGGCAAATTCTTCAACGATTTCTTCCAGCTGATATTGAGAAGCCCATTCCATATGCTTTTTGATCAACCCTGTTAGATCACGCAAAATTTCCAGATCACGATTAACGATACGTGATACGCCAGGACGTTGCACTTTGATCGCTACTTTTTCTCCAGAATGTAAAGTGCCCAGATGTACCTGTCCGATCGATGCTGCTGCTACAGGCACATCTTCAAACGACTCGAACACTTCTTCAATCGGCAAACCTAGTTCTAATTCTATAATTTTGCGTGCTTCAGTTGCAGGAAATGGAGGGACTTGTTCTTGTAACTTCGTTAATTCTTTAATAATATTTTCAGGCAAAAGATCAGAACGTGTACTAGCAAGCTGACCTAACTTTACAAAAGTAGGGCCTAATTCTTCGAGTACCAGACGGATACGTTCTCCTAGCGTGCGAATACCGTGTACTTCACGACGTGCCAGTCGAAGCGGAATCGCTAGCATCTGGTGTAATCCGAGTTCCTCGACCATATAACCAAAGCCATGACGCATGAGCGCCATGGCTATTTCTCTATACCTTCCGGCATGCCGGATATGAAGAGCCATCTTATTCCGGTTGTTGCGGTGATTCCAGTTCGGCAAGACGCTTCTCGAGAACCGTGATCCGCTCATTCAATTGTTCTGTGGTTTCTTTGGTTGGCACTTCCAGTTCAGTTAGCACTTTCTGAACTTGTCCACGAATCCATGTTTTCACTTGGTTCTGTTCTTCTTCGCCACGATCCATAAGTTTGTTTACCAATGCACGCGATTCAGAAGGAGCCAATTCTCCACGTTTTACCAAATCTTCTACCGTTTTTTCTACTTTTTCTTTGCTGACAATCGTAAGTCCAAGACCTAGCGAAACTGCTCGTTTAAATAAATCGCTCATTTTCATTCCTCCTGTTGTATACTTCCATTCATCTACACTAAGTATTCTTTACCTAACAGAAGCCCTGCACATTGCCATAGTCCGGTCACTTCTTCATGACCGACTCATGGCAACATGCCCATGTCTTTGTCGATCTGTTATTAGTATAACGTCTAAAAGCAGATATGCCTAATTTCTGTATATCCAATATGATTGATATGGCTAGATAGGATGCTCTACAGATCTGTAAGAATATCTTCTAATTTTCAGCATCCAGACCAGCGCCCCACAACATGCTTTGCACTACAATTTTGCGATATTCAGGATAGTCAAAAGAAGCCGCATGATGACCTGGCATCAAATACACGATTCGACCTAATCCATACTCAGAACACCATGCCGCCGGCCAAGTAGTTCCATCTAGATTATACTCCATCAGTATTGTACGTTCTGCCGCTGATAGCAATGAAAATTCATATGGCTCTTCATCCATCGAAAATGAAGAAATACCTTTCATAATCGGATGACTTGGAGAAGATACACACATATTTAATTGCTGATAATCAGTATGCCCACGGTAGACAGCTCCCATTAATAACTTCATTTCATGTCGCTGTTCTTGCATCGATACGCCTGCATGAATGATTAGTAACCCGCCACCATTCACAACATATGAGATAATGCCTGCGGTATGTTCAACACTGAACTTTTTGTCAAACGTATCTGTATACGAAATACACAGATCATATGCTTCCAAACGTTCAGCAGTGAACATATCGTAGTCATCAGTTACATGTAATTCCCAGCCTTCAGGCATCAGCTTACGAATCTCTTTTTCAATTGGTTCTAGAGGATGATATGGTGCTTCCTGATGATAATCTCCAATTAAAATAGCTTGCTTGATGTAAGTTTTGCGATCAGGTTGTACTTTCATAAGACAAGTAATCTCCTTTACATAGAGTGTTGACAGAAATTCCGCTTCCTATGTATTATTACCCTTTTCCTGCAAAAATCCGACAAACAAATATATTTAATTACATTCGATAGGTATTTAAGTATGAGAAAAGAGAAACGATAAATAGACGCAGAGGTTCATGTATTTGATATTAACGCGGACTATCATACAACGAAATGTCACTAAGAGCGAATGCATCCGACTTGGGATCATAGCCCACTTTCTTTTTCGTATCATCCAAAGAAAGACGCTTAAACCGATTATCTGATATTCCATGAAGAATAGTAAAAGGCTCAAGATCGGTAGCAATGATCGACTTATAAAATAGATCACACATATCTGCTGGACTGAGATATGCGCTCATATCACGTGCTTCAAGTGTCGGCCCTTCTGCCTTAAAATCATCATACGCGCCAATACGAATCGCTATACTCTGTAGTCCTTCGGTATATGCAAAATACGAAGCTAACGATTCTCCAAAGCACTTGCTTACACCATACAAATTACGTGGTCTTGTCGGCATATCAGGATAAATTTGAGCATCGATTGGATACCCTTCTATCGTCTGTGCACTGCTTGCTAAAATCACTCGCTGTACACCTTGATCTTGAGCAGCTCGGAAAATATTAAACGTTCCTTTGATATTATTATCTAACAACGATTCGTAAAATCCTGCATCTGGCAAAGGATCTCCTGCTAGATGAATTACGATGTCGATGCCTTCACAGGCTTGCTGACAAGCTTCAGGGTCAGTGATATTGAGGTTCATAATCTCATGCTTGGTCTGCTGATAACCCTGTAATCGATCGGTATGCATATCTGCAAGCCGTAGTTGGAACTTATCTTGTAAATATGCGGTCAGTTCGCTTCCAATTTTGCCAGCGGCTCCAGTGATAAGGATATTCATAGGTCAGCTCCGATCTTGTATCTATTTGTAGGATAGATGATAGCTATCTATTTTTTTATGGATGATCTTCAATCTTTAAATTCTTCTGGACCTGCATCCATTTTGAATGTGCCGTCTTCGTACAACCAGGGGCTTGCTTCTACACCTCTACCTGAATACTGTTCGACATGACTGATACGAGTAGCATTTACATCGGTAAAATCAATATGAGCAATCGCTACCCAATATGCATAATTATTTTTTTCATGAAGTGGAGAAGTAATCACTTGTCCTTGATGGTTGTCGACCACTGCACGTACTTTCATTGATTTAAAGCTACCTGTTCCATTGCTTACCGCGCTATATGCGGCAAATAGTACATATTTCAAAGCATCTGGTCGATGAATTTGAATCGTTTCTTTACCATGTGTTAACGCATCTCCATCCAGCGTAATATAAGGTGTTTCATGAATAGAGCCTAAATTGCGATAATAGACTTTACCTACTTGATTGGCTTGCGTAACATAAAAGCAGTATAGATCTAAATCTTTTTTCGTTTCCCATTCAAGTGTAGCTGTAATTGTCGGAGATTTTTGGATATTGATACTTTCTTTCTTTTTCAGTTCAATCTTCATTAATGATACCGGAGCAACAGTTACAGGCGGAGTTGGTGGAGTTACTTCTACAGCAGGAGCCGGTGGAGCAACGTCATCGTCTACAGATAGCCCAAAATTCTGTACTAATGCAGATAATCCGCCGTTAAATCCGCTACTAATCGCATTAAATTTCCATTCTTCATTATGTAAATATATTTCGCCTACCACAATCGCTGTCTCGCTACTTAACCCTTCACCAAAAGAGAACGTAATCAGTTCTTCATTGGTCAACGGATCATAAATACGACAATTCACTTGCTGTACGTCTTGAAATGAATGATTATGATTGCCTTCTTCATGAATCGTTAATGTGATTGCAATCTTCGAAATATCAGATGGAATCTTACTCGGAGTGATCTGAATGATTTCCCGATCTTGAGGGCTTTGATCAGAATGAGTAACCGCTTGTTGTCGACTACTTTGCTGATTATAAAAGATCATATCTTCGTCTTGCGTACAAATTCCAGCATTATTGAGTAAAAAAGCAGAAGCATTAATATCCAAATTCGCTGTAGCCGTTTCCCAGTTCAATCCGATCGCAATCTGCGATAACGCACGACCTTTGGTAATATCAACTTTTTGTCCTTTAGTGATTTGCATGCTGTTTCCTCCTAGTTGTAGAAATGATTGGTATATCATTATTTAAACCATAAGTAGACTAAAGACCTCAAAATAGCTATATAGAGCATAGCACAATGAGGTCTTACAAATCATTTAAAAAGACTGTTCGTTACAACTATTCTAAATACTCTGACGGTAGATAGACAATCTCTGAAGATGCTTCAATTACCAATTGTTGTTGGTCTGCTTGATACTGTACACCATGTTCTTTGACATAATACCAGTGTTTGATCTGAGGAGCATCTTCAGGTAATTCAAAGCGAAATAGATTAAGTTCATTTTGCAAAGTAAGAATATGTTGTACGATCTCTTCAGGTGCACCGACCAAAGTCATTCGGAATCCACCTGCGGGTAAATCGATTAATTCATAGGTGAATGAATGTTTATTGTTATTTAATAATTCAAGGCCTGTCACTGCATGCTTAACCATGACGGTTTCTTTCATCAGCACTATTCCTCCTAAGGCAAGTCGATCAGCAAGAAAAAGACCGGTTCTTCTGCTGTCATCTGCAAATGAGTTTCTTGTTCGATTCGTACAGCATCACGCTTGGATAGCAGATGCTCTTGGTTCATAGTCAGACTGCCTTGAATTACAAATACATACGTACGGCGATCTGGATGCTGAACAAATTTGATCTCTTGCCCTTTTTCGAGGCGACTGAGATAGAGAGTCATATCTTGATGAATCGTCGCTTGATTCTCGCCACCCTGACGACTCACAATCGGCAACAATTGACCATTTAAAGAAGCAGGATTATACGATGAACTCATATAAGAAGGCTTCAACCCGCGCGCTTCCGGTTCAAACCATAACTGCAATAGATTACAATGGGTCTCGTCAGAAGCATTATGCTCTGTATGCACAACCCCTGTACCCGCAGACATCCGCTGTACACCGCCAAAAGAACTGACCGCTACATTTCCCAGATTGTCTTCATGACGTAGTTGACCTTCCAGTATGATCGAAACAATTTCCATATCGCTATGGGGATGGGCACCGAATCCACGTGAAGGAGCAATCACATCATCATTAAAGACACGAAGAGGTCCAAAGCTCACATTATTCGGATCTTGATATTCACTAAATGAAAAGCTATGACTGCCTTGTAGCCAACCTCGATCAAAGCTAAACCGCTCTGCTGATGGATATACTGTAAACATATTTATTCCTCCCTGAGTAGTCGATCTGCTGTACTTTGATAATGTATTTACTGAATTATTGTAACAAACTTACTAATATAATGTAAAATATAAAATAATAAAAACCGTTGTCTCAATATATATGGGACAACGGTTGATGTGTTGAAACTTTTCTTTATTACTTTTTATACTTTAAAACGAGACACCAATTGTTGTAACTGTTCTGCAAGACGAGTCAAATCGGTAGCTGCACTGGATACTTCTTGCATTGAAGCGAGTTGTTCTTCGGCTGCTGCTGAAATCGTCTCAGTATTGCTTGCCGCTTGTTCAGAAATGCTAGCGATATCTTCAATCGCTTCTACTACTGCATCTGCATCATTATTTAAATGATCTGTCGTTCCAGTTACATCGTTCATTTTGCGAGAGACTGCTTTGATAGCGCGGTTAATTCTAGAGAATGAACGTCCAGATGTATCAACAGCTAGAATACCTCCATTTACATTCTCTTTCGCCTGATCCATAACTTCTAGCGATTGAGCTACGATGCCTTGCATGCCTGTAATAAGGTTACCGATACGCTCTGCCGATTCACCCGATTCAGATGCAAGCTTACGCACTTCATCGGCAACGACAGCAAATCCTTTACCATGTTCGCCTGCTCTTGCCGCTTCAATCGAAGCATTTAACGCTAGCAAATTAGTCTGTTTGGCAATATTACGGATTAAATCAACAATTCCACCAATTTCACTAGATTGCGTATTTAGACTTGCAATAATTTCGCTTAATCGATCAACAGTTAATTGAATTTCAAAAATCTGTTGAGTTACATTAATAACCGATTCATTTCCTTTTGCAGAAGCTGTCGCTGCATCGCTCATACTTTGGCTTACTTCAGCTACGTGACCGGAAATCTCAGACACACGTTCTGACATACGATGGATTGCATCTGCGCCTACTGCGACTCCTGTTACCTGACGTTCACTGCCTGTAGAAACTTCTTGAATCGCCATAGTTACATGTTCAACAGAACGACTGGTTTCTTCTGCTCCAGCTGCTAGTTCTTCCGAAGCGGAAGATACATTGTCTGTCGTATCTCTTACTTTCTCAATCATCTCACGCAGACTAGCGACCATTATCGCAAAGTCACGCGCTAGATCACCGATCTCATTATTTTTACGCTGATCAATCTGGATCGTGAGATCGCCCTCACTGATTTGTTGAGTCGTTTTGCGTAGACTCAGTAAAGGTTTCATAATCATATTGATACAAAAAGCTACAATGATCGCTGCTATCACAATAGCGATAATAATAATCACTAAAGCTTGATTACGAATCGGTTGAACAGCTTCAGCAATTTCGCTTGTATACATCGTACCTGCGATTTTCCAGCCTGTTTCTTTGTTGGTGAGAAAGACCATCTTTTTCGGCTCGCCTTTGAATGTATAATCAATCGTACCATTGTCTTTGGAATACATTGTATCCAGATATTCCCCTGCTGCTACCTCACCTGTCACACCATTACGTGTCACAATATATTTCTTTTCTGTATCTAAAATAACGACATAGCCTTCGCTACCTACATTAATATCTGCTAATTTAGAAATACTTTCTAGATTTAATGAAATACCTAATACCCCCGAATTATCTGGTAAAGTATGCGCCAGAATCACTACAGGAAGTTTGCTTGAGTTGATAACAACAGGTGTCATAATCGTTTGACCGGGAGAAGCTTGAGCTAATTTATACCAATCCCGTTCACGCGGATCATAGCCATTCTCATTTTCTTTAGGTACGCCGCGAATCATCGTTCCATCCGGTGTACCGACAAATGTATCGATAGCTTCAGGATGTTCACCAAGATATTGTGCTAATTTGGGAACGATTTCTGGACTCAATCGGCCATCGATCATCGAACTGTTAAATACACTTGATAAATATTCAGCATCATGCATTTTGGTCGCAATGGCATTGCTGATAAATAGATTAGCTGTTTGTACACTTTGGGTTGCACTGGCAATCAAATGATCTTGTACTTCTTCTTTTGCTTTATCGTACATACTTACACCAATCACTAAACTTGGCCCTAGCAAAATCAAAGCAAATGCTACAATTAATTGATTACGTATAGACCATCGAAAAGAAGATGATGTAGTTGTTTTTTTGCTTGGTTTAGGCAATTTCATCCTTTTTTTCATAAACCCCACTCTTTCTATAAATGAATACAGATGATTTTGATGTCTGTTGCTCATCATCTACAATTTGCTAGTAATGTATATATCGCCTAAACCATGTTAGTTTTGTAGATGTAACACAAAAAACCGACAATATCTCAAAGATATTTTGTCGGTTTTTGTTTGTTTCGTATTCATTTCATACAAATATATTGTGTATTATTTAGTTTTCAGCAAGTCGGCTATTGTATTTATTTTTGAAAAGCAGACTATCCAAAGATAATAGAGCACTACCTGTCAATGCCAATTGAAGCGAAGTGAATAACAGCAAATAATCGAACTCTGTACCCATCATAAATGGCTGACCTGCTTTGGCAGTCAATAACACTCCAATCATAATCACTGTCAAAGCCGCACCTGCAATACGAGTAAGTAGACCCAGAATCAACAATAATCCTCCCAAAATTTCTATAATAGCTACGACCGGAGCCAAAAACCCGGGTAATCCGATACTTTGGAAAAATCCTGTTGTGCCACCAATACCACCTTGAAATTTGGAAAACCCATGCAATAAAAAGATAACACCTGTTAATACGCGAACAATAAACAATCCTAATTCCACATTACGTTTAAGCAACATGATTACTCCTCCTTTTTTTGTTCATCTCATGTAATCTTCACTACATACTGTAGTGTATAGTTATAAAAATAGTCGCTTATACAATAATCATATAAGTGACCATAATAACAAAATGCTAAGTGCTGTTAGCACAACTAATGAAAGTAGCACAGGCCATACCGGCAACCGCAGAGATTTCTCTTGATCCGGTTCAATAATGCGATGGATACGATAATTGAGTGACGTTTCGGCAAAAGAAGAATAGATCATTCGAAAAGGTTGAGGGGAACGAGAATGCTGACGATGAATTAGTTTCAGTAGAGCACCGCCCAAGCCAACAGGAGTTCCTAAGCGATGGACTGCATAACTATCTGCTAGAATTTCGCGCGATATTTTGTAATGCAACGTGATATTTTTCAAAATCGGTAAAAACCACAACGCAAGCGCAAACTGCCCTAACAAAAATGTAGTTAATGGATCACGTTGCTGATAATGGAACATCTCATGATGTACAACCGCTTCTTGTTCTTGTTTATCCAACATCCGCAGTAGTCCATCTGATAAAATAATTCGGCGGCGAAAAATACCCATAGTTAATGCAACAGGTTGCGAACAACGAATAATCATCAATAATTCTTTGTTCTCACTATATATAGCATTATATTGCGCCGATTGCTTCACATCTTGTAACGAGCGAAAATAACGATAAGCCCGATAAGACCCTGCCCACTGATCTAATCCATAACCGATATACAGTACAAATGTACACAGAACCAGACCTCTTAGTAAATGGGCTACCGAAAACCATCCTTGAGCTTCCATCCAACGGTTACAGATGCGTAGCAGATCAAAAGGAATATTCCAACCGAATATCGTATGCAACGCATAAATAAACATAAGCCCTATCGTAAATAACGAGAGACCGAAACTTATACGAAACAGTGTTCTTGAACGACGTTCCCAGTGAGTTACGTTTCTTTTTTCCATTGTTTGATTTTATCCTCCAAGGCGCGAATAAGTTGAGGATCTACTTCCTCCAGCACATCTACCATATGATTTACGGCGAGTGACCCGAATTCTTCCATCAATTCATGCGTCAATTCCCTGGACTGATTGTTCAAAAATTGCTCCCGACTTTCTGTAGGAGTGTAATGAAAACTACGACTTTCGCCTGTTTTCGTTAATGCTCCTTTTTCAACCAATCGATTCATCACGGTCATAATCGTATTGAAGCTAAGTGACTTGGTTGTTTGGAGCGAAGAAAGGACTTCTTTGATCGTCATCGGGTGATCCATATCCCACAGAATATTCATCACTTGAGCTTCCAGCGGACCAAAAAAGCGATCCATCCCTGTTGCGCCTACTTTAAAGTTTTGTATTTTCATATGCTTATGCCACCTCACACTACATATAGTAGTGTATATGCAAAGCACTCGTCAAATTTCTCCCTTTAAAGTAGAAATGATTCTTTTTTCTTCAATTACGATATATGAGGATACATTATACAAATAATACCAGAATAATATCATTTTGCGAAGCTATTTTTTTGAAAAAAGAGTAACTTATTGATATCGTTATTTTCAGCTTATTGTCTAAATATGCCTTAGTGTTACAGTCATGTTATAATTTAGATGAAACAACAAGCTGGATGTGTATCAATCACTATAGTTTATTGGCAACTTATCTTATTCACAAACAGGAGGAATCATGGATGAAAAAAGTATACAGTCTATTGCTATGTGGCATATTGTTTATCGCTGTTCTGAGTGCATGTAGTAGCGCATCAGCACCTGCTAATCCTTCCAATGAAACCGATCAACAAACGAATACGACGACAGATAACACAAATGAAGCAACACCTACAACCCCTGCTACAACAGATAACGAATCATCGGATACTTCGACAGAGTCTTCTGCGGCTACAGACTCCTCCACTGGAACGACCGAACCAGCAACAGAAAATAGCGAATCATCAACAACCAGTACAGGTTCGATCGAAGAAAAAGGACCGATTGCTGCGGATAGCGTAGAAAAACGTCCTACGTATTTACCAACCGATTTTCCCATTCCCGATGATGCGGTAATCTCTACCTCTCATCAAGAAGAAAACGATGGTAAAAAATCAGTATTACTCATGTTCACAACCAAAGGAAGTATGGAAACATTGTCTCAAACCTACAAACAATATTTCGATGCCAAATCCTTAACTAATGCAGGTTCCACTATTGATGAAAAAAATCTTATTATTCAAGGAACCGATCCCAAAACCAAGCAAGTCTGGTCTCTAATCGGCAGCCCTCAAGCCGGCAAAGATGTTGTTCAATTAACACTTACGTGGTCAGAGAAGTAAATAGATAAGTATTTTAAAAAATTTTAAATTAGTTATAAAATAAAAAACAGGCAATCTCCTTTTTAAAAGGAAAGTTGCCTGTTTTAGTTTCATTAATTTTTCTATTCCTAGAATGAACAGCCTCTTGTAATGATCAATCTCTCTAAAAACGTTGAAAAATCTATTGTAAACCGAAGTATAGGTTCATCATAATAGTGCTCATGATTATGCCACATTGCGATTTAAGTATATCTAGATTTTGAGCAACATATGATGTCATAAGATTCTCCTTTGTACATTTGAGTTGAAGTAATTTTCATTAGTATTATTCTGGATGATATGATTATTTTTCGAATATTGTATATTATTGTAATAGATTTTATGATAAATCTATTAGCATGGAGTACCACTTTTATTCCAATTTAATTTTGAAGGAGTTGGCTTATGAATAGTGAAAAATTAAAATTCTCTCAATTTGCTAACAATGTCATTTTAACTTTTAGAACCAATCCGTATAAGACTTTTTTTGATGTTGTATTTTTATCTTCTTTTTTATTTTTATTTCCAAATCTGATTTCTAATCTATTTGGAGGTTTAGTTCATCCGTTAACAGCAATAGGACAGTTCTTTTTTGCCGTTAGTTTGACTTTACTTTTTAGTTCAGCTTTAGGAAAGGTGTTAGCTACTATTTGTGCAAAAACGACATTGAAAATCAGTTATTTTTATTTTGGATATACTGCTATCTTCATCATGTGTTTATTTTTAAAGTAAATGCTAATCTACAAAGAAATAAACATACCAAAAAGCCTGAATATATTGTCTATTCAGGCTTTTTTATATGATCTTATTCATGGGTATATATTCATTCCTATCGTTCTCTTTTTCGGTTAACTACCTATCTTTATTGAGCTTTAACGACTTGTACAGTCACTTCTACGGTATCTTTAGAAGCTGTAGGAGCACCTGTTAATGACCATTGTTGGGTTGTTGCAGGATCGGTTCCTTTTACACTCAATTGTTGTTCATTTAATGTCTGAATCGCTTGATCCATATTGATAATGCGGAAATATTCATTATACGTTTTGGCTAGCGTCTCCATACTGCTTTTGGTGTGAAATACAAGCACCATATTTTGTTGTCCATCAATATACGTTTGTTGGGAAGTGTCGATGACAGCATCATCGGGAATAGGGAAATCGGCAGGTAAAATGTCTGTGGTTGGTCGCTTGGTTAAAATATCAGGAGTAACAACAGTATAAGATCCGTTTTCAGTGGCCGCAAATGCAGGTGCAACGAACGAACTGGACGTTCCGACTACAAAGACTAACAACACACCTATCATGCCAACGCTCCATGATTTTCTCATGACTCACATCTCCTTCAACCTTTTGGAATAGTAAGCACCTATCTGTTGATCTTCCTGCACGCTATTCATCTAAACAGACCACTTCTACCTTTATCACCCCTTTTTTAGAGTATACAAAGGAGCGCACAACTAAAAAGTGTGTAGCGCTCCTTTGCGTCATAACAGCGGTCAATAGTGACCTTATTGTACTAAGCTATCTTTATCTGAGATCGATTAAGGTCTCTACCAACAGCTTATATATAAAAGCGTTCTGCTTTACTCCAACTAACGATACCCCTTTAATATAAAGCGGAACGCTGAATATCTCAAGTCAATCCTGTGTACATCTGTTGCAAGAGATTGTTATGATCTCATTTGCCCCATAAATTCACTGATATCGATCCCTAATCCTTGCGCTAGACGCATACCATATTCACGGTCAGCACGGATAAAGTTACAGATCGCAAGCAATTGAGTATCTTTTTTAACCTCTTTTAAATCATTAACCAAATTTTGCAATAAATTCTCTTTTTCTTGAGCATTATATGAACGATATTGTTCTCCAGCTTGAGCAAAATCATCGGTTTTGGCTATTTTTTGACGGGTTACATGTCCTTGTTCCAATTCCACTTCAGAATCCCGATAATGCGGATCTTCTGTAGGGCCATCGGTATAGCTGTTTGGCTCGTAATTGTACGTTGATGTATCTTGCTTGGTATTCATCTGTCCATCTCGTTGTTGATTACGAACAGGCGCATACGGACAGTTGATCGGAATTTGTAAATAATTCGTTCCTAGACGGTGACGTTGTGTATCTGGGTAAGAGAATAGACGTCCTTGAAGCAATTTATCTTCAGAAGGTTCAATACCAGGCACTAGAGCACTTGGTGAAAACGCAGATTGCTCTACTTCTGCAAAAAAGTTATCTGGATTGCGATTGAGTGTCATTGTGCCCACCGTATGGAAAGGAAATTGATCTTCTGGCCATACTTTAGTCGGATCTAACGGATCAAACGCATAATTGTCTATATGTTCGGGTTGGATAAATTGGACTTTCAATGTCCATTCAGGGAATTCACCTTTTTCGATATGCTCGAATAGATCACGTGTCGCATGATTGAAGTCTTTACCTTGTTGCTTTTCAGCATCATCAGCAGAGAACGTGCGCACGCCTTGTACACTTTCCCATTTGTATTTGATATAAGTGACTTTACCTTCAGCATTAATCCATTTGAACGCATGAACACTGAATCCATCCATTTCACGATAATTTGCCGGTGTGCCATGATCTGAAAATAACCAGGTCATCATATGCGTAGATTCTGGAGTGAGTGTCATAAAGTCCCAATAACGTGCAGGTGTCTGTAAATTGGTCTGCGGATCAGGTTTGAGTGAATGTACCATATCCGGGAATTTGATCGCATCACGGATAAAAAATACAGGCAAATGGTTACCTACGATATCGTAGTTGCCTTCATTCGTATAAAACTTAACAGCAAAACCGCGCGGATCGCGTGCTGTCTCTGGTGAACCTACACCATGAATAACCGTCGAAAAGCGGACAAAAACAGGTGTTTCTGTGCCTACTTCTTGTAAAAAGTTAGCTTTGGTGTATTCTTTCATACTTTGATCGACACGAAATACTCCATGAGCGCCTGCTCCACGAGCATGAACCACACGTTCTGGAATACGTTCACGGTCAAAGTGAGCGATTTTTTCTAGCAAATGATAATCTTCTAATAAAGTAGGTCCTCTACGACCTGCAGTACGGGAATTCTGATTGTCCCCTACAGGTGCACCCTGGTTAGTCGTTAGACGGTGGTCGTTGTTTGTCATCGTTAGAAATCATCCTCTCATCATAAATGGTCATCAATCTAATGTATAAATAAATTTATAATTAGACTCATTCCAAAGATTAGATTCATTCTAACATCTTCACTTACCGTCATTCATGAGTTACCTGTGAGCCTTCGATGAAGAAATGATGAAGAGGTGCTTAATCTGCCAATCGGTAACCTACACCACGCACGGTCTCTACATATTGCGGTGCAGAAGCATTATCACCGATTTTTTTACGTAGACTTTTCACATGAACATCAACTACATTACTTCCACCGAAAAATTGAGTGCCCCAAATTTCGCTCATCAAATCTTCACGAGACAGTACTCCGCCTTCGCCTTCGATCAACATTAATAAGAGGTCATACTCTGTTTTGGTCAATTCAATTCGTTGTTGAGCACGATGAACAGTCATTTTTTTACGATCGATCCATAGGTCTTTGAAAACAGTACGATGTTCAGTATCTCCTGTTGCAGGTGCCGCAGGACGATTACTTCCAGCACGAATCACACGTTCCACATGATACAATCCTTCTTGCGGACGTGCAGGCCAGACTAATAATTCTTCTTCTGCCCATTCATTAAGACCAGTAGACAACATATCTTCACGTACCAAGAACAAAGTTGGTAAATGAGAATTTTTCTCATTAAACTGCAACTTAGCAGATTCGATATCTTGACTACCTGATGAAGAAATCAGATCAAAGATAAATAAATCGGCGCTGATCGCTCCTGCACCATTACTTTCCCAACGATGAAATACCATTACATCAAAACAGCTATCCGATAATGTACGAGTTAGTTCATGAACACGACTCGGTGCTGGACTGATAATGACGACACGTCTTGTAATCGGACAAGAATGAGCAATCAGATCGGCTGTATTACGCATATTTCGTTCAGCTACAGACCAGTTCATTAATTTGTCTGTTGCACCTAAATGATAATCATTATCAATTATTTTCGTGATTTGTTTCGACATTCCGTGCACACTCCTCTAAATACGACATGAGCATGGTGTACATCATATCCCGTTTCTTCGGCTACGGCTGCATACCATTCTACAGGTGCGTCTGTCATCACTTCATCTACAGCTCCACAGTTTTCACACACAATGTGTTGGTGATCATCCATTTTGCCGTCATAGCGACTTGCCGCTTCACCTAACTTCAATTCACGAATCAAGTCTTTATCTGATAAATATCGTAAAGAGTTATATACGGTTCCATAAGCAAAATTATGACCACGCTCTACTAACCGATTCATAACATCAGCAGCAGTCGGGTGATCCGCAGCTTCGCAGACGATTTCGTATACAGCTTTGCGCTGTGTCGTCAAGTTGATTGTTTTCATTTGGATCATTCCCTTAATTTGATTTTAGAATAAGTATAAATCCATTTAAAATTATGGTCAATAGTTTTGCAGACAATTCTGAGAATGATTATCATAAATTGGGCGGATTTGTGGTTAAATGCGAATTTGGGTGGTTTCTAGATACGGAACGCTGCGGTAATTGTTATTCTTGTCGTCGCTGGTAGAACGGAATCCCTTGATTGACCGCTTTGCGGTGGGGATTACGTTCTAAAGGCGAGCGCTTCGCTCTTTCAGAATAACGATTCCCTCCGCTGTCGTAGGATATCAATTTAAACTTTAAATGATGAGAGATAAACCCTCAAATCTTGGGTGGGAGGGGGCAGTGTAAAACATAGTGTTAGTTGGATTCTTACCTCTTACCTCTTACCTCTTACCTCTTACCTCTTACCTCTTACCTCTTACCTCTTACCTCTTACCTCTTACCTCTTACCTAATATTATCGGTAGAAATAGGGAATTATTTTGATAGTGAGATATTTGAAATTAGGATATTACAGCTTATGTATATAGTTAAACTAAAAAGCCTTCCATAACGCTGGAAGGCTGAGGTGATAGGGGATTATTTTGATTTTAGACTGTTAATACTTTTTCGATAGCTTCGATCACGTCGGATGTGAGTTGAATGCCAGATGCGCTTGCGTTTTGTTTGACTTGTTCAGGACGGCTGGCTCCGACTAGGGCGCTGGATACATTTTTTTGACGAAGAATCCATGCTAATGCTAGATGTGTCAACGAAATACCTGCTTCATCAGCGATATTTTGTAATTGTCCGATCTGAGAAAGTTTTTCATCGCTGAAGCGATCGTCGTCCCATTTCAGCTTCGCAGCGCGACTATCAGCCGGGATATCGGTTTTGGATGTGTATTTACCTGTTAATAGCCCTTGAGCAAGTGGTGAATAGACCACTTGTCCGATACCGTATTTTTCACCAAGTGGAATCACTTCTTCTTCAATATAACGGTTGAACATATTGTAGACCGGTTGATTAACGACAATCCGATCCAGCAAGTAACGATCAGCTACACCAACAGCAGCTTGCATCTGAGCAGCTGTCCACTGACTAACACCTACATATAATACTTTGCCTTGACGTACCAGATCATCGAGTGCACGTAATGTTTCTTCGATTGGTGTCTCTGGTGAAAAGCGGTGGCAATAATAAAGATCAATATAATCATGTCCAAGACGCTTCAGACTAGCATGACATTGTTCAGTGATATGTTTGCGAGATAGCCCTTTATCGTTCGGCCCGTCTCCCATATCGCCAAATACTTTAGTCGCCAGCACATACGATTCACGGGGATAGTCTTTCAGTGTAGCACCGACTACTTTTTCCGCTTCTCCACGTTCATAGACATTAGCTGTATCAAAAAAGTTGATTCCCAAATCATAAGCTTCGCGAATCGATTGAACCGCATTTTCCTTTTCCACATATCCTCCGTAAGTTAGCCAACTGCCCAGACTAATTTCACTTACTTTCAGCCCACTACCACCTAATCTGCGATAATTCATTGTCATTATAGATACGCCTCCTTGGATATGTAGCTATTTAATAACGCTTACAAATGATTCCCTTTTTATTTTACCTCTCTACAAAGATTAAGCAAGCATCTTGAGGTTTATATAGTAACATAGACCCAAAGAAGAACTTTCACTACACTTCTATTGATGCATCCAACTCACTACTTTGTACGTATGAGTAAATAGGGAATATACCACATTTCTACATAATGACTATTTAAGATTTTGGAGGAGGATTTTTTTATGCTACAAAGACGTTTTTTTCGTATAGGTGCAGGGATTGCGCTTATACTCCTGATTGTCTACTTAGGGACATTGGTTGATTTTATTTTCACACCGATCGCTTCCTTAATTAGCCTCACGATTGTTCCACTTTTAATTACAGCTTTTCTCTACTATCCGCTACGTCCTGTTGTGAATTATATGGAAAAGAAGAAGTTGAAACGTTCTTATTCTATTTTACTGATGTACTTGATTGTCATTATTATTCTGGCGATTTTCTCTATTATCGGTTGGCCTACATTACGTGATCAGGTGACAAGCTTTATCGAAAATGCACCTAGATTTACACAAAGTATTATTACGCAGATTCAGCTATTACAACAGAACCCAACCATTCAACAATATATTCCTGCTGAAAACAATCAAGAAATGATTGCCAAATTAACTGAGTATTTAAATACAATCTTTGATTGGTTATCAGTTCATATTTCAAGCATGTTCTCCTTTATCTCGAACTTTGTATTGGTTGTTGCTACTGTGCCTATCATGTTGTACTACTTGTTAAAAGATGACAAACGTTTATCTCCTCAATTGCTCAAACTTTTCCCTGCTGGACACAAAGAAGATGGAAAAGCGATGCTAGATGAGATGGATGATTCACTAAGTAGCTTTATTGCAGGTCGAGTATTGGTTAACTTAGCACTATGCGTACTGCTTTATATTGGATTCTTGATTATCGATTTACCTTATTCGTTATTGCTTGTATTTTTAGCTTTCTTCCTCAACTTTATTCCTTATATCGGAGCTATTTTATCAGCGGTTCCGGTAGCGATTGTAGGCTTAATTGAATCACCTGCAATGGGAATCTGGGCGATCGTGATCGTAATTATTGCACAAATGATCCAAAACAACTTGCTAGAGCCTATTATTTTCGGAAAACAATTGGATATCCATCCATTTACAATCGTCGTCCTGCTACTGGTCGGTGGCGATATGGGCGGTATTCTCGGCATGTTACTTGTGATTCCATTGTATATGGTAGTGAAGATCGGAATTGTGCATATCTACGGTATGTATTTGAAAGATAAAATGAATCATAATTTTGATGATCATCAGAACAAACCAAATAACGATTCTATTTTCAAATTATAATAGTGTCTGTAACATCAAAAAAACGAGTTCCCTTGAGATCAGGGAGCTCGTTTTTTTTGTATTTCCTACTATAATAAAGCGATTGTTTTATGCATTAAAAGCAGTAGTTACCTTCTCTTCAACCTGACGCAATACATTTTCAAGTTGAGCTTCATCTGCGTAAGGAGCACCACCAAAGATCAAATGCCCTACACTTTCAATACCTACAAATCCGAAAATACCAGTGGTAGATGTAATTTTTAGACCATCTGTCATACCCACTTGATCGTAAATCTCGTTAGTCTGACCATGCGTATTAATAATTAATCCTTTTTTACCTGTAAGCAATTGAGCAACCCCTGTTTCTCCATATCCATAAGCAAATCCGTAAGCAAACACGCGATCTACATATCCTTTCAAAATAGCAGGCAAACCTGTCCACCAAATTGGATAAACAAACGTTATCGCTTCAGCCGCTGTAATGTATTCTTGCTCAGCTTTGATATCTGCTGGTGTATTGCCAGCTTTCATTGCTTCTGTATCTGCTTCTGTAAGTACAGGTTGAAAATTCAAGGCATAGAGGTCACGAACAACAACTTCATGTCCTTGAGATTCTAAAGTCTGTACCATTCTTTTCAAAATAGCTTGATTGGTTCCTTCTTGATGCGGATGAGCAAATACGATTAGATGTTTCATGAATAACATTCTCCTCATTTAGATAGATATCTATATATTTTTATAAAAAAAGGCTCTCACTCACTCAAAGCCCGGAATACACACGTTCTAACAAATACTCAAATTGCTCTTGTTCCTGTTCATTCAGATGACCATAGACTTTTTGATTCACAGCTTCAGACACTTGATTAAAGATCGGCTCTAACTCCCAACCTTTATCGGTTAAATGAATCATTGTGATCCGCTGATCGACTTCGTCTTTGCTCCGCTTAACATAACCAAGCTTCTCTAATTTGTTAACTAATACTGTAACCGTTGGTTGGGTACGATGTACTTTTTGTGCTAACGTATTAACAGATAATCCACATTTTTCACTATACAAAAAGCAAAGAATGTCTCCATGAGAAGGAACAACTTCTGTCACATTGTTCTTTTCTAACTCTGTGATAATCAATTTATTAACGTCATCACGTATCTTCGAGATAATGGAACACGCATTGTAATTTAGCATATTTTTATAATACATAGATATCTATATATTTGCAAGTATTATATTTTTCTATTTTGGTAAAATGAATTATTATGAAGAAGGAGTGTAATATCCGTCAGACTGGGTAATAATACAGTAAATACTAAATTGCTAAGATGAGGGGTCGACTACAAATGGATAACGAATCTACAAAATCAATTATTACAGGTGCAATCGCTGGAGCATTAATTGGTGCAGGAGCAGCACTTTTGTTCTCTACTCCACAAGGTGACAAAATCCGTACTCGTGTAGCAGAATTGACTGATCTTGTTGTTGAGAACGCTCCAATGTTGAACGAACGTGGACATGTTCTTGCTGAAAAAGGTCAAGAAGTTGTAGGTATGGTAAAAGAATCTCTTGATGGTGTGAAAGATTTGAAAGACGAAGCACAATCCGCTACTAAAGAAGTTAAAGGTGAAATTCAAGGATTTAAAGACTCACATAATAATTAATCGTACTTTATACATTTCTTCAAAGTAAAAGCTTTGCTGATATTCTGGCAAAGCTTTTACTTTTTTTATTTTACTATTTTGATCAAGAAAAAATATCTACAAGTTGTTCAATAAAAGATGTAGCATATATTCCATCACGATCCAGATGAGGATCAAATACAGTAATTTCAAGCCCAACGACTTGAGGATGAGATACCAATGGTCGCAATAGCTGGATAAGTTCTACATAATCTAACCCGTCCGTTTGTCTGCTATCTATCGCAGGCATAATCAGATCATTTAACACATCTACATCGAAATGAATAAAAAATCCTTCTAATTGTTGCTGTTCCACCATATCTAGAAACTGGTTCACGATATGTTCTATACCTGTCTTACGTAATGTAGGTAGATCCATATAACGAATAGCAGAATCCAATATAGGTTGAACATAAGAATCATCCAGTTCTCGATTACCTACACAAAATACATGCTCCTCAAGAACATAAGGTTTAAGATCATTTAGATTTGTTATGCGATCATCTCCTAGCCCCGTTACAATAGCTAAATCAAGACCTGCAACTGCTCCACCTGTATGAGAAGATGAAGTAGGTAAATAATCAGTATGTCCATCCAAAAAGAACAGTCCGTAAGTACCTTTCTGCTTTAATGCCATCATATTGCCAACCAAAATACTGCAATCTCCACCGATCATTAATTTAAATGTCTTTTCTTCAAGTGCTGTTGCTAATAGTTCTGCTTGTTGTAACGCATAATGAGCAACAGCTTCTATATTAAGGATGCCTGATACTGCATCTTTCTTTATCTCATAAGGCGGAGCTAGTAACGTGTATCTATTTTGTATCGGTAGTTGATCGTACAACCCATATGTTTTGAAATGTTCTGGCAATACATAAACACCTGGTTGTTCATCTTCTTCTTTCTTATTTAGACCCAAATTCGTAGGAAATTCAAAAACATCTATCGGATAAATAGGCATATGTTCTGCTCCTTCTGCTCATCATGAGTATAGATTGAATATCATAGATCATTTATAAATGATTATGAGTCGATTTCTCTAGTTTAACAAACAAAACCCTTCTAATATACAGAAGGGGAGTGAATGATATATGTTAAGTATTAGCCGTCATTAACGAAAATAATGCCCTTGTTCTAAATCCTCAAGTAAGGAAGGATGTACCGGTTGCCAGCCCAACTGTTGTTGAGTGGATTGACTGGAGCGTGGAATATCTAAAGCTGCTAATGCTCCTAGAAAACCGAAGTGATCTTGTGCTTGATCCTGTGGGATGCTAACAACAGGTACATTCAGATGCTTACCGATTACGGTAGCAATATCACGAAATACAATACCTTCGTCTGCGACCCCATCTAATCTTGAACCTGGTTCTGCTTTTGCTAAAGCAAGACAATATAAATGAGCAGCATCTAAACGATGAACAGCAGGCCAGCGATTCATCCCTTCTTCTATATACGCTGCTACACCTTTTTCTTTAGCGATTGTAATTAATTTCGGGATAAAGCCAGTATCTCCTTCTCCATGTACAGACGGACAAAGTTCTATAATCGATGTACGCACTCCGCGCTGAGCTAACGATAATGCGACTTGCTCTGAAGCGACTCCGTTAAAATGAGCTGTCGTTATAAAAGGCTTATCCGAACCTTCCAGTACCGCTCCTATACTCTCTATCACTTGCAAATCAGTCGCAAGCGACCCTTCAAAATCCGCAAAATCGTGTTTGAATGCTAAATGAATAACACCGTCTGCTTGAGCAACACCTTGCTGAAGACTGGTAACGTTATCTATATCACCTCGATAAGCTTCTGCTCCTAGCTTTTGCAACCATTCAGCACTGTGATCTGAGCGAGCCAACCCTACTACGGTGTGACCGGAATCTATAAGTTCACGAACGACAGCAGAACCGATATAACCTGTTGCTCCTGTTACAAATACACGCATAATAAAAACCCACCTTATCATAGAAATGAATTTTTAAAAAAATTAGCTTATTACCAGGCTACCATACCGTTCTCATCTGAAAATGTACCTGTTGGGCCATCCGAACCAAGCATAGCAAGGCGGACTGCTTCCCGAGCGCCTTCTTCTACACTACGTGTACCAGCAAAGTTATTCAGAGCTGTCGAGATAAATCCAGGACAAGCAATATTGACTTTGATCGGAGTGGATTCTAACGCAAATGCAAACGCAAGTGTAATCGCATGAAGTGCAGATTTGGAAGAAGAATATGTTCCGAACATAGCACGATGAGGATTATCGGGATTAGAATTCCAAGTTAATGATCCGCCAGAGCTTCCTATATTCACGATACGCCCTGCCGGAGATTGGTGTAGTAGCGGTAACATCGCTTGCGTAAGAGCAATCACACCGAATACATTCGTTTCAAAAACAACACGTATATCTTCCATAGGAGCTACAGTTAATAGACCGGATTGCACACTTTCTGGAAAATCCCCATCGGATCTGCCTGCATGTGAAATACCTGCATTATTGATCAGTACATCCAGACGACCATATTCTTGCTCAATATGTTGTGCTGCGGCTGTAATAGAATGTTGATCCGTTACATCCAGTTGTAGAGCATGAGCGCCTTCACCTATATCATTTACAGCTAGCTTGCCGTTTTCTAAATGTCGTGATCCTACAAATACAGTAAATCCTTTGGCAACAAGATCTTTTGCAATCTGTAGACCTATGCCCTTATTCGCTCCACTAACCAAAGCAACCTGTTTGTTATCCATAATGATCTCCTTTGGAATAATAAATGTATTTTTCAGGTTGACACGTCAACCTAGATACAATCTAACACGTTGAAGTTGACGTGTCAACCATGCTATTATATGTTTATGGATAATCATGAGATCAATCAAGAAGAAATGAAAATATGGCATATGTGGAAAGGTACATTCCATACGATTTTTGGTCGTATTGTCAAAGAAATGTCGGATCATACGGGATTATCAGAAAGCGATTTTGGCATATTGGATCGGTTGGTTCTTTTTGGAGAAGGAAAACTTCGTCAGCAGGAATTGGCAGACTATATGAATTGGGATAAAAGCCGACTTTCTCATCATCTCAAGCGTATGGAAAAGCGTGGATTGGTGATGCGTACTCCTTTAGATACCGATCGCGGAGTTCAGGTAGGGATTACATCGGAAGGTCAATCAGCTTTAGATAATGCTCGCCCTGTTATTTCTCAAGCGATGCGCAAACATTTTTTTGCACAATTGACTGAACAAGATATCGAATTAATTACCCGATTAGCAGAAAGAACCAAATAACACTTGATGTAGTTCCAAAAAGTGTAGATCAAAAAAAGAGCAAGCCAAAGCACATTCAACCAGCCGCTTTTGCTTGCTCTTTTGATGTTATGATTGATTTCGATGAGCGCTAAATAGAGCACACAGAAAGGACTATATGATGAGTATTAATCCCAATATTGCTGAACTGGCTTCTTTGTTAGCCGAGCCTTCACGAGCTACTATTTTGACCAGTCTAATGGATGGACGTTTTCATACTGCTAGTGAACTGGCATTGATGACAGGCATTACACCGCAGACTGCTAGTTTTCATTTGTCCAAATTAATCGAAGGTCAACTCATCACGTTTGAGAAGCATGGTCGACATCGTTATTATCAGTTAGCTAATACAGATATCGCTTCTATGTTAGAGTCATTTCTAACGATCTCTGCTCCGCCCAAAGTACGGTCGTTACGACAATCGACTCAAGTTCAACTATTGCGTGAAGCACGTACATGTTACGATCATTTAGCTGGCAAATTAGGTGTAGATCTAACCGATTCAATGCTAGCTAACCAGTACATCACTACAGGCGATACTGAATTTGTAATCACTGCTAAAGGGGAGACCTTTTTTACTCATTTCGGGATCGACTTACCTGTCCTCAAGCGCAAACGCCGTTCTTTTTCCCATGCTTGTCTGGATTGGAGTGAACGTCGACATCATTTAGGCGGCGCATTAGGGCAAGGGCTAATGAATCATTTGTTTGATATCGGCTGGATTGTACGAGTCCCTTCGATTCGAGCGGTTAAAGTGACTGAACTCGGAACAACCGGTCTGCACACTGTATTCGATCTTTGAACATTGATCATATAGCTGTACGTTTATCCTTTCCAGATGTTTATTTTTGATCTTCATGTATAGGAAATATTCACAACGTACCGTAATATGTCTGGATCGATTCTCAGGTGCTGATAGATTTCTTTTTAGACTGAAACTGTCGATTGACCAGATAAATTCCTACTATAATACATAATCCTCCTACAATACTGGAAATGTATAACGTTTCTCCAAGCAGTAACCAACCGGACAATACTCCGAAAAAAGGCGCTAAAAATAAAAATGAGCTCGTTTTCCCCGGATCACCATGTTGCAACACATAGTACCAGACAGCAAATTGAATAATAGAAGAAAAAATACTTAACCATAGCAAAATCAATATCGATTCATGGTTCCAGATAAAAAATGGTTCTTCTAAAGTCAGACTAAGTAATAATAAAATAATCCCTCCGCATAACATCTGATACGCAGATAATACCCATGTATCAAATAGCACACCCCATTTTTTCACTAACAAAGTAGCTGTCGCCCAGAATATCGCTGAACATAATCCCCATACGATACCTATTTTCCATTCTACCTGTGCGCCTACGGTGATAGAGACACCGATCACTCCTAATAACACACCGACCCACTGATACCATTTATAGCGTATCCCTGAAAAAATCGTCCCTAACACCACAACCAGTAATGGATTGGTAAATGTCAAAATCGACGATTCGCTTGCGGTAATCGTACGTAGACTGATAAAAATACATCCCATTACACCTGCTGTCTGTAAAGCGCCGATCACCCCTATTTTCACCCAATTCCGTTTTCCAGTTGGGCGTGGTCTCCGTAAAACAATTACCACTATTAACATTACGACTCCTGCCACTATAAAACGCAAAGCTGCCAAATATAATGGCGAAGCATACGTTAGCCCTATTTTACCTACTGCAAAAGAAGAGCCCATCAAAAAAGTCGTTAACACAATCAACACTATAAACGTCCACTTCTTCATCTCAAATCTCCCTATTTTGTTCTTTTCACTTTGCTGTTCTGATTATAATCGCAAAATAGTTCAATACTGATCGAAGTATGGAATACAATATTTCGTATAATTTTAATACAGAGTTTACAAAACTCGGACTTACACCTAACATTGCCCCCCTACAATAAGTGAGTAGTCAAAAATAAAACATAAACGTATGGTCCTTTAATTAGGGGGAGGAGATTTAAACGATGTCTAGAAAACTGCCAATTTTATTATTTACACTGACGATGATTCTTGTACTTGCTGCTTGTGGTTCTAAAACAGGTACTACAGGGTCAGGGTCAACAACTGGTACTACAGGAGAAGCTTCCACAGGTACAGAACTTAGCGGGTCCGTGCTTGCTGTAGGATCGACTGCATTACAACCATTGGTTGATCAAGTCGCTCAGAAATTCATGGCAGATTCAAAATATGCTAACATCTCCGTTCAAGTACAAGGCGGCGGTAGTGGTACAGGATTGACTCAAGTATCTGAAGGTCAAGCAAACATTGGTAACTCTGATGTATTTGCAGAAGAAAAATTAGATGCTGATAAAGCAAAAGAATTGGTTGATCATCAAGTAGCGGTTGTTGCGATTGCAACAGTAGCGAACGAAGCAGCTGGTGTTACAAACTTAACAAAACAACAATTAATCGATATTTTCACTGGTAAAGTGAAAAACTGGAAAGATGTTGGCGGTAAAGATCAAGCAATCGTTATCGTTAACCGTCCAAGCAGCTCAGGTACTCGTGCAACTTATGAGAAATTTGCTCTAGGACAAAAAGTAGAAGATTTGGCAGGTTCAATCCAAGAAGATTCTTCAGGAACAGTTAAGAAATTGGTAACTGAAACTCCAGGTGCTATTGGTTACTTGGCTCTTTCTTACCTTGATGATAGCCTTAAAGCGATTCAATACGATGGTGTTGATGCTAACGTAGAGAACGTTGAAAGTGGTAAATACCCTGTCTGGGCTTATGAGCACATGTATACAAAAGGCGAGCCTGATGCAGCAACAAAAGCTTTGCTTGATTACATGTTGACTGACGAAGTACAAAATGGTGATGTAAAAGATCTTGGGTATATCTCGATCTCTGGTATGCAAGTAAAACGTGATGTTGATGGTAAGATCACGAAGTAATGAATAACCATACTGTGAAAAGAGGAAACTCACGTTTCCAAGGCAATAGCTGGAAGAGGCGGACTATCCGCCTCTCTTTTCACGTTTACTATAGCTCGAAAATTTCTAATCATTACCATTTAAGTTGAAGAAAAGAGGTTTTAACGTATGGAGCAATCCAACACAACTCCAAGAGAAGCACGGAGGCGCGCCTGGCCTATGGAAAAGCATCGCGTAGAAGACTGGATCGGTAAAATTTACACGTCTATCTGTGTCGTATTTCTGATTGCTGTTATTATATCGATTGTTTATTTTGTAACATCTAAAGGTGTGGCTACCTTTGCGGTCAATGGCGTAAGTCTAAAAGAATTTTTCTTAGGCACAAATTGGAATCCTCAAGCAGATACGCCTTCTTTTGGAGCATTACCGTTTATTACAGGTTCATTTATGGTTACTGTGCTTGCAGCATTAATCGCTAGCCCGTTGAGTATCTCGGCAGCTTTATTTATGACAGAGATTGTACCTAGCTTTGGTAAACGTATCCTTCAACCAGCGATTGAATTGCTATCAGGTATTCCTTCGGTGGTGTACGGATTTATCGGTTTGAGTGTCATTGTACCGTTTCTACGTGAACATGTAGGCGGACAAGGAATTGGGATCGGCGCAGGAGCACTGGTATTGTCTATTATGATTTTGCCAACGATTACGAGTGTTGCTGCGGACGCTCTCGCTTCTCTTCCACGCGGATTACGTGAAGCTTCGTATGCGCTAGGTGCTACACGCTGGCAAACGATTTATCGTGTAGTGTTGCCAACAGTAATGCCTGCATTGTTAACAGGTATCGTACTGGGTATGGCTCGTGCTTTTGGTGAAGCATTGGCTGTACAGATGGTTATTGGTAACTCGCCACATATCCCTACATCCTTACTGGAATCTGCTTCGACTCTTACCAGCGTAATCACATTGGGTATGGGTAACACAGCGATGGGATCTATTCAGAATAATGCGTTGTGGAGTATGGCGCTTGTCTTGATGTTGATGACATTTGTCTTCGTCTTGATTATTCGTCTACTTGAAAGGAGAAACCGGTTATGAGCACAGTAAAAGTCAATCATAAAGCAAGAAAACGCGCGAAAGCCACTGATAAAGTGGCTACTGTGCTCATCGTTACTTTTGCAATGGCGATTGTAGCGATTCTAATTGGTTTACTTGGATTTATTTTATTTCGTGGACTTGGACATATCAGTTGGAGCTTTTTAACAACGGTTCCGCAGACGATGCGAGCTGGCGGAGGAATTGGGCCTCAGTTGTTTAACTCCTTATTCTTATTATTCTTAACGATGTTGATTACTGTTCCACTTGGTCTTGGAGCAGGTATCTATATGTCTGAATATGCCAAACCGGGTAAGTTAACTAACTTTATTCGCTTGGTCGTAGAAGTATTATCTTCTTTCCCTTCTATCGTTATCGGTTTGTTCGGTTTGTTGTTAATCGTAAATACATTTAATCTTGGATTCTCTTTACTATCCGGTGCACTTGCCTTGACGATCTTTAACTTACCGTTAATGGTACGGATTACCGAGCAAGCTTTTGCAGGTGTTCCCAAAGAGCAAAAAGAAGCAGGTCTTGCACTCGGTCTATCCAAGTGGAAAATCATCACTTCGATTATGCTACCGGTTGCTATTCCTTCTTTAATTACAGGTACCATCTTGGCATCTGGTCGTGTATTTGGTGAAGCGGCAGCTCTATTATTTACAGCAGGTATGAGTACACCGCCACTTGATTTCTCGAACTGGAATCCACTGAGTCCACGTTCACCAATCAATCCTCTTCGTCCGGCTGAGACATTAGCGGTCTATATTTGGAAAGTAAACAGTGAAGGTATTGCTCCAGATGCTACGCAGATTGCAGCAGGCGCTTCAGCTGTACTTGTAATTATGGTGTTAATCTTCAATCTATTAGCTCGTTTCTTAGGACGTACTCTTTATCGTTATATGACCGCTTCAAGACGAATGAATTAATAGTTGATCTGCTTTTGGAGTGAATTTAAGGAGGAATTTCTCAATGGCATTACCTTTTAGTACAGAAGATTTAAGCATCTATTATGGTGAGTATCAAGCCGTTAAAAATATAAGTATGTCTTTCCCGGCACAAAGTGTTACTGCACTGATCGGTCCTTCCGGTTGTGGTAAATCTACATTTCTTCGTTCTTTGAATCGGATGAATGATGAGATCGCGGGTTCTCGCACAACAGGACATATCTGGATGGATGGCATTGATCTGACTGCCTCTTCTACAGATGTAATTAAGCTTCGTCAACGGATCGGTATGGTATGGCAACGTCCTAACCCATTTTTCAAATCGATCTATGAAAATATTGCGTTTGGCCCTCGTTATTATGGAACCAAAAATCGCAAACAACTGGATGAAATTGTAGAGTCTAGCTTACGTAAAGCGGCACTCTGGGACGAAGTCAAAGATCGATTAAAAGAATCTGCTTTGTCTTTGTCCGGTGGACAGCAACAACGTCTATGTATAGCCCGTGCGTTATCAGTAACACCACAGATTTTGCTACTAGATGAACCCGCTTCTGCACTTGATCCGGTGTCTACAGGTAAAGTCGAAGAATTGATCAGTGAACTGAAAGATGAACTACGCATCGTTATTGTTACCCACAACATGCAACAAGCAGCACGAGTATCGAATTATACAGCATACTTCTATTTGGGTAAATTGATGGAACATGGTGAAACCGATACAATTTTCACCAATCCAACTCAACAATCAACTCAAGATTATATTATGGGACGCTTCGGATGAAGCGTCTTTTTTATATTTATAACATGCAAAATAAACTTTTTTACGCTATTTCCAGTGGTTGATTATTCGTACAAATGCTATAATGAATAATGACAGCTGAACCGGTGGATTGATGCGGTGTGAACGTCCCGAAAGGGGGTGACGCCGTATCATTTCTGGAATGGATTTTTAAGATATTGAATGCCAGTGATAATGTGATCAGTATTCTGATTAGCTTATATACATCGTATTCGATCTCGAAAAAATCCAAAGACAAGAAAAACCACCGGGACTAGGTTAACGGCCTCTTTTCCGGTGGTTTTCTTGTAGCTATTTTATAGGATTTCATACCGTGGTCGCCCACTGACTGTCGTGTAACCTGTTATGATGTTGACGCATCATAACGGGTTATTTCTTTATGCCTACTTGTAGGCTTTGTGTAAAGCTATTATATCATATTGTACTGTGTACATTACAGTCTAATTTAGCAAAAAAAATGATTTTTTAATAGTACAGCTTGTTTTTTCAGATAGATTAACGAATTATGATAGCGTTTTTAAGATTTCGAATACATCTAACTATATCGCCATTATATTCCTATACATACGAACAGAACCTTAAATGGCATGTAAGGAAAGTTTAAGGTAAATCGATAGTTACATCATACGCCTGTCCTTTATGCTTGAGCTATCTATTAAAGGACGGTGACTGATATTGTCTACACTAACACTTCATAAAGGAATTACACTCAATCATTTTCAACTTAAATGTCTAGGGATACTGTTGATGGTTTTTGATCATGTGCATCAATTTTTTTATATCGATGGAATACCGATGTGGTTTACATGGTTGGGTCGCATTGTTGCGCCTATCTTTTTATTTTTAAGTGCAGAAGGATTTCATTATACCCGTAATCGATTCAAATATTTATTGCATTTGTATATTGGTTTTGTAGGGATGAATATTGTGAGCCAAATACTACAAACTACATTTCCTTCAGATAATGTACTCATGAATAATATTTTTGGGACGTTATTTCTAGCTGTGCTTTATATGCTGTTTATTGATTATTTGGTGCAAAGTATTCGTCAACATCACTGGTGGCGCATGTTAGGGGCTATCGGTCTGATGATTGTTCCTATTGTGTTGAGCTTTGCAATGATGAGCCTGTTATCGCAAGAACATATTCCATCATGGAGCTTGTATATCATGTATGTATTACCTACACCTATATTGGTTGAAGGTGGTTACTTATTTATTTTGCTCGGTATTATGTTCTATCTATTGCGCAAATATCGTCTGGGGCAACTGATTGGTTTGATCTTATTTTCGCTAATGATTGGTGTATTATCCGGTTCTTCTCTACTTGATTTGGATACTAATTTTCAGTGGTTGATGATTCTGGCTGTTATTCCTATCTGGTTATATAACGGGGAAAAAGGGCGTAGTATGAAATATTTCTTTTATCTATTCTATCCTGCTCATATTTATTTTCTTTATCTACTCGCTTATTGGATACAACAGTAACAAAAGTCGATACAAAAAACAGATATCGTTCGTCTTATCAATACGAACGATATCTGTTACATACAATTGCTTGTTTGTATAATCAACGAATAGTGTTGCTATTTATAACGTAGGAGATGATCTTATGGCTGATCGCTTTATTTTTGCAGGTGTTATTATTGTAGTCGTTGTGATTGCACTTGTTGTGGTTGCTGAACTACCTATTTATCAATTTAATCATGAACCACGATAGTTATTGTTGCATGGCTTTGTCTGCGTATAATGAACCTCTATTGCCGATTATGATCCAAATTGAAATGTAGAGATTCGCACCCCTTTAGCAAGCTTGAGATAGACATCATGCTTCCCTGTAACCCCTGTGATGGCTGTTTGCTCTGTGCTCCAGCTTTGATCACCTGATGCAGTGTTAAGCACTATAGCGCCTACACTGGCTTGATCTACTTGATCCAATACAATCTCGATCTTCGCTTGATCTTCTGTAGTAGCGATACGAGCCTCAAAATGCTCTACTCCTGTACCAAATTCTACATCTTGGAATAGTATCCATGCCCCGTCTGTGATAGCTTCTACGACAGCGCCACCTTCTTTGGATTCACCAAGCCATACTTGATGATAGTTATCATAATTTTCAGCTCGTGTGCTCACCGTTAGGTCACGCGCAGGAATAACTTCTCCATTGACTTTGATACCGATATGCTGAGTAATATCTGCTGAAGAATGTCCAATCATCAAAGTATACGTGCCCGACTCCACACAATATTGATCACGTGTGACATCCCAGAATGCTAATTCTTTCACAGGTATTGTAAAATGTACGGTCTGTGATGCTCCTGCTGCTACATGAATACGGCGGAACGCTTGTAATGTTTTGAGCGGACGCTTTACACGAGAATGATCAGCACGAGTATACAATTGCACTACTTCTTCGCTATCGATCTCACCGATATTAGCGACATGTACAGATAATTCGATTACTTCATCTGCTTCTAATTCAGACGAGATTACTTGAATATTACTGTATTGGAAATTCCCATACGTTAGACCATGACCGAAAGGATACAACACATCGCCTTCAAAATACTGATACGTTCTACCTGTACGAATAATATCGTAATCTCGAATATCACTTAGCTGTTCTTCAGAACGATACCATGTCATATTCAGACGACCTGCTGGAGCATAATCTCCATATAATACATCAGCTACTGCATTGCCTAACTCTTGCCCTACATGAGAAAGATAAATAATCGCAGGAATATGTTCTTCCACCCACTCCATCGCAAATGGATAACTTCCGACAACCACTACCACTGTGTTCGGATTCACTTTGTATACTTCTTGTACCATTTGAAGTTGAGATGCTGCTAATTCTAAGCTAGGACGATCGATTTCTTCTTTTCCGTTAATTAAAGGGTTATTCCCTACAAATACAATAGCAGTATCTGCTGATTGAGCGGCAGCGATGACTTGCTCTAACCCATTTTCTATCACTTTTTTCTCAAAAGAAGACTGCTCATCGATCGCTTCTGATGATTCTGTCACTGTTAATTGACCGGAAGTTGGATCTACCGAAACGATTTTGCCATTCCATGTGGTGATGGTCGTTTTACCATTTGCTTGAGGTTGAAGTCCAAAAACTTCTTTTACAAACCAACCATACGCTTCATCAGCAGATGCGGTTACGATCGCTTGCTCATCATTAGTTGTCCAATATTTCTGCTCTGGAGAACGTAACGTATAACTGCCGAATCCCCAGTCAGACAATTCAAATACATGCTGCTCTGTAGTGGATTCACTCGATGCGCTCAGTATCCCTGTAATAGGTTTATTGAGATTCAATTCATTCGGATTGACTGATTTTTCTGGCTGACTGCCTGCTTCTGTTACTGGATCAGGTTGGATCGACAATGGCGCTCCTGTTGCTGTAGAAGTCAATGTAATCCGATCATTACCATCTTGATATACTACTTTTCCAGCCGTTTTACCTTGAATTCCTTCTACCGCTGTAACTGCATAAGGCAAAGTACCTGAATACCAATCTCGATATACTACATTACCAAGTTCTCCGATTATAGCTACTTTTCCAGTAGTCGTTTTGGATAATGGTAAAGTCTGATTGTCATTTTTGAGCAATACTATTGATTTACGTGAAGCTTCTAGTGATAGCGCTTGAGCTTCTGGAGTCATCATCGCTTCTTCACCGATATGAGCATATGGATTCAGTTCCGCAGGATCGAATTCCCCTAATAGAAAGCGAACACGAAACGTATTGAATAAAGCCCCATCAATATCTTCAAATGTGAGCTGACCATTAGCCAAAGCTTCACGCAAAGCTGTTTTGGATAATTCTGCATCATCGGTGATACTGTCTATTCCAGCTTTGACAGACTCTGCAACACCTGGTGTATGAGAATCGTAATAATGATGATCATTCATAATTCCCATAACATCGCCTGCATCGCTAACGATAAATCCATCCATTCCCCATTCGCCTTTGACGACTTCATTTACCAGCGGATGAAGAATAGCTGGCGTGCCATTGATCGAATTATATGCGGTCATCATCGACTTGGCTCCGCCTTCTACAAAAGGCTGTTCAAACGCTTTTAAATAATATTCACGCATATTCCGCGGATCAATACTCGATGAACCACTACCACGTTCTACTTCATTATTGTTACCAAGAAAATGTTTTAATGTCGCTACTGCTTTGAGGTATGTAGGATGATCGCCTTGAATCCCTTGCACAAGATGACTGGTCAACTCACCGGTCAATTTGGGATCTTCACCATATGCTTCTTCGTTACGTCCCCAACGTGGATCACGTTCCATATCTACTGTAGGCGCCCATAAAGTTAACCCATTCACTTCTGGATTACGTTTGTACACTACCCGAGCTTCATCTGAAATGACATTACCGATTTTTTTCATCAAGTCAGCATCCCACGTACAAGCCAAGCCTGTCGGTTGCGGGAAAAAAGTAGCTTCGCCTAGCCATGCTATGCCATGTGCCGCTTCTGTACCATGCTTATATCCTGCCAGTCCCAGACGCTCAACAGCAGGCTGATACTGCAACATGGATTCGATCTTTTCTTCCTCTGTTAAATGCGATACCAAATCCTTTACACGAGTGTCTATATCTACGGTATGATCCTGAAATACGTATTTTTGAGTTTGTTCCATATTGTTATATCTCCTTTAAGTTTATCGTTATTTTATAGATATGTAGAAGGTTATCGTTCTATCCACTTCTCTTACGCTTTATACCTCATTGTTATATTAAAACAATACATATTCAAAAGAAAGCCCTTACATACTAAATCACCCATCACTAATTAGCGTAATAATTAGTGATCAGAATAAACAAAAAAGAACAGTCTCCCCTGTAAAGGAACACTGTTCTTGATAGTATTATTTTTATTTTAATAAATCGGCTAATGGATCGCGTGAAGGTGAAGAGCTTGGTGCCGATGATGGCGCAGAACCAGTTGTAGAACCTGTAATTGATGCGATTGGATCATTCTTTGCATCTGCACTATCTAATCCAAGACGCTTGGTCATCATATCGTTGATACCGGATAATTTTACAGTGTAGTCTTTACAACTAGCGATAATATCGCGGTTCGATTGTTCCGAGTTATCCAGGGCAGACATCAGATCATTGATTGCTTGATTAACTGATTCCAGAGACATCGTTGGCTTTTTGAGCAATTCTGCGGAACGTTCACTGTTTACTTTCAGCATTTCTGCATTGCGTTTAAATTGATCTTCGATTGTCTGATTTACACTTTCAACAGCATTTGCTACACGTTCTTGATCTTCTATAGCAAGTGCAATCATCGCTGAAATTTTGATTAAGTTCGCTGCTTTGTAAACAGAGTCGTTGACTGAATCGATCAACTTATCATTCGTATCATTGACGATATCAGTTGCCGCGATTGCTTGATTAAACAGCATAATATTTTCAGTCATTGATTGAATACGGGTGACCACTTTACGTAGACCACGTTCTAAGTATACTTTTCGGGGCGCATTCTCAGGCTTCTGAATTTCTTTTTCAAATAAATCTTTCAGCTTGTTGCCCATTTCGATCTTATATTGGAGTTGATAAATTTCTTCTAATGAATTGCGTTTGAGTGTACGCATACTAATCATATTTTCTTCGAGATTGTCTTTCCCATCACGAAGCCCGATCACGATCGCATCGACATTTGTTTTGACAGATTGATATTTGTAGACATAATTTTTGATCGGTGATTTGCGTAACAATTTACCGAATAGGCCTACATTTTTACTTTGTTGTAATTCTTCACACTCATTACGAAGCGATAGGATTAGGTTAGACACTTCTTTGGATTTGCCACTCATAAGATCATTCACCGGACGGTCTAGCATCTGTAGCGTCTGTCCTGCGCGCTCTTGTGTCTGCATCCCAAGCTTACCGACTTCGTCCATCAGTGTATCTAACTGCATCTGATCTGCTTGCGATACCCGCTGAATGATCATCGATGCTTCTTGCATCACTTTGTGTTCATCTTCTTTTTTTAACGTAATAGGTTGACTTGCCATAAGTTCTTCCTCCTTATTATCAATAAACATCTTCTTCATACTGAAATAGATATTGTACCGTCAATCAGGAGTAGCGTTGGTGAAGAAGTTCTGCTCTTGTCTGTAGCTCCATCAAGTCTTTATGTTCAATCGTTTTGACGATATGAGTAATCCGGCTATCTACATCTTTGATCCCATCCAACAGTACACGTCTATTTTTGGATTTGGCTTCGCCACTCAGTCTTAGAAATGGATTGATAATACTATTCAAATCTTTGAGCACAAGACGCTTCACCGTATGATTGATCTCATCGTTATGAAGCTCGCCTAACATCGGCAATACCCGTTGTAATCGCAAAAACAAAGAACAGGACTTTTCAACAATCTCGTTATCCAGATTATTCTTTTGTCCTTCAGAGATAACCATATCTTCCAATACAGCCAAATACTCAAGCACAGGCTGGAAAATAGGAGGTACAGCTTCTTGTTCTACAACAGGAGCAGGACTAGATGAAGAAAGACGATTGACAGGACGATCTTCGGTAAGGGTAGACGCAAGAGGTCGATCGGTTGCCATTGATTCTTGGATATGAACAGGTTCTGCCAGTGGTTTGTCTAGATTAGCGGTAGGATTGCTGCTGAGCTTCGCCCAGACCACACCAGATAACGTCCCCACCACCGGGAAGATCAATGTAATATAATCTTCTGTAAACCAAAATCCTGCTAATATGCCTGCCAGATATCCTACGATACCACCTACAGTCGATTTTCCAAACGTTTTCCAAAACGTCATTACGGTTCGCCTGCCTTTCGTCTAAAATCATACTACTCTATTCTAATAACATACGATCTATGATCAGGATTGTTCCAATTTACGAATCAATACCGGCTGTTCTACATAGCTTGCCAGAATACCAAACTCTGGATTTTGCTTTTCTACGGGATATCCTAATGCTAATTTTACAGCGAGGTAAGGGAAATCGACACCACTGAGACAAGAAATATGCAATCCGCCAGACATGCGAGGATTAATCTCTAATACTTTCGGAGTATCACCTTGATATTTCAGTTGTAAATTATAATTATACGGAATCTTATAGAACTGCGCCACTTCCTCCGCCAGCTTAATCAATTCCGGTACATTCTCAAGTAAACGGGCACGTCCACCATCGGCTTTGCGACGAGGAACTGCTGCTAACAATTCTCCGGTCGGTGAAGCCAGACAATCAATACTATATTCATGCCCTTCTAGTACTTCCATAACCATAAGCTCGGGGAAAGACTCAACTGACGACAAGATCTGAACCGTCTGCTCATACGAAATATTTACATTAGGTACATCCAACAATTCTTGCAAAGCATTATAATTCGATTGGATCACCCGAAATCCAAGTCCACCTTCAGAGCGGGTCGGCTTAAAGCATACCCCTAATCCTTTGCTCATCAGATCATGATACGCTTGCTTGAATTGTTCGACATTGTGCACCAGATGATATTCAGGTACAACCATCAGACCATTTTGCTCAACCGAACGGTAAAAGTTTCCTTTATCTTCGATAACATCAAGCAATTCTAGATTGGTACAAGCAACGACTTTAACTCCGATCGCTTCAAAAGAATGAATCGCTCGTACAATATTGATCATGCGCCAGCGTGGAACAAATACATCGATCTTATGACGCTTACAGAAATCTAGACAGTACGCCACATACTCATCACCCGGCAATGCCGGTTCAATCTCGGTGTAATCACATGCTTGAAACGAAACATGTTCAGCATCCCGATGTGTACCATAGATTTCAAATTCCAGTCCATCTGGGTTATGACGAATATTGTTCATATAATGATATCCGACAGCAAACCAACGATTGAACCAGACACGTACCTTATGACTCATAGCTGACTTTCCCTTCTTGATCTAACGTAGCTACCACATATTGCAGAATCTCATCTGCTGCCAAAATACCAGAAGTTGATGTAAACGAATAATGACGCAGTGCAGGTTCTGCTATCGATTCACGATACAGTTCACCATGTGCTGGTGCAATCGAATAGTCTGCTACATCAAGCAATCCACGATCCAAAATCGAATCGCCAGATGCGATCACTTTTGAAGCGCCTACTCTTTGTTTCACTTCTGCTATTGCTCGATTTTTACTAACTGGAAAAGGAACCAGATACACTTTGCGACCTTGAACCGACATGCCCCACCCTAACGCTTCTAATTGCGGTTGAAGAGCAAGTACTGTATCCAGTGGCATCAATTCACGATCCACTACAATCGAATAAAATGTACTTTCCCAGAAATGTTCAGCAACGATCCAGCTTGGATCAGATACCGTATGAAATAACGCTAATGCTTCTGCCGCAGGAGCTGACTTGGTATACACATCCGCCAAAATCTGCTTGTGCCACTCTTCATCCACTACACCGTCAACTAAAATATTCGCTCCATTACTGGTGATTGCGTATTGGGGAATGACTTTATTTTGAAAAATATGAATACGCGCATATTGATCCAGTGTACGGGTCGTTACCGGGACAAACGTAATCTGCTCAGCCACTTGTTGTAACTGTTGCAGTGTAGCTATCGAAATATAAGAAATAATACGTTCTTTATACGTTTCCGCAGGTTGCATCACCGATAGATCGATATCCATTCCCATCGAACGTACAGAATAAATTAACGTCTGATCCAGATCACTCGCATAGATCATTCGCTCTCCCCCTGCCTCGGCTTAATAATGCCACAGCAAGAATACGTTAGATTGTGATAGACTTCTACAGGAACACCGCGATCTTGAGCCAATAGCAAGATATGACGTAGATTCGGATTGTCTTCACGATCCACAAGAATTTTCCAGGGTACACGACGTAACAAGACACGTGTCGTCTCGCCTACACCTGGTTTGACTAGATTGATATCTTCAATCCCATAATGATCTTGAATCGAACGAATATCAGCTAGCCCTTGCCAGCTTATCGCTACAGGAGAATCTAATAACTCTTGTGCTTGCTGTTTGGCTTGTTCCGCAATCGCCGGGAAATACGAAGATACCTGATCGACAAATACATTGGATAGATCACTGTCCAACCATTCTTTATAGAATTTGGCTCCATGAAAATCATGCTCACCGATTAGATCATCACGCAACACCGTTCTACTCATCAATCCAGATACTGTCGAATTTAGACAAGCACTTGGAATCAAAAAGTCTTCACGTGTTCCATAAGTGTCCGAGCAGAATCCAGGATCAGCTAATACTGCTAGATCATCATTTAGACGAATACCGTAATCTTTTTCAAATTGATCACAAGCTTGAATCAATACCTGACGGATCGCACCTTTACCTGTCCATCCATCGACAAATTGTAATTCTTGCTCTACACCATGTTGTTGGAAAATGTATCTCAGTGCATTTTCGTCGATCCCTTTGCCACGAATAATCGAGATACTATAATGTGGCACATCTAATCCATATTGTTGCATCAAGTAACGCTTCATCAGAATTCCAATCGGCGTACCTGCTCTAGCCAGTGAAGCCAGTACCAAGTTCTTGCCACGCTTATGCAAAATCAGTTCACTCACTACACCTGCTGCCAGAGCCACTTTTTCAGCGGATTCTGCCAGAGTTTCGTGAAATAACTGAATATATTCAGGAGTCGGTTGGTATTCTACAGGCAACATTTCAGAATAATGCGTTCCCGTCTGGATCGCTTCTTCACGTTCTTCTGTGCCGCGCTCTAGATTCACATTGCTCAAATCTTTCAGTAGAAAAATCACATCAGATGGACTGTAGCTTCCAAGAGGTTCTGGATGTGGTAAGGGGAATGCTAGCAATTGCTCTTGTTTATGTTGATTCATGTTCTATCCCTTTCTCTTGCACCATTTGAGGACCACAGATTACGATATGAATCTGCTGGAACAGCTTGGAGCGCAATACATCGATTAATGGTTGGATACGTTCTTGAGGGACATCACGTTCTAGAAACACAAAGACATCATCATAATGACCTTCCGGAATGTTATATACAAAGTTAGTCACACTACTATCTTCGGGAGAAGGGAAGGTATCTCCTGTCTGAATACTATAATGCGGCATATGCGAACGGTAAATCGGGCTACGAGTGGTTGAATGAAACTTGATTCCATCGCCCATTTCACTACTGATTCGCATCGGAATATACATAAATTCTTCAGTACCCAGACACAATGTGTGCTGACCGGTTCTATGCTTACTTAGTAATTGTGCCGCTTTTTCGATACTAAAGTTATTAGATAGATTGTCATGTGCCCCGATACCGAATCGACCTGTACCTGTCATCAATGAAGCTTGATTCTGATGACCATATCCATCGATAGAAGCGTATCCTTCTTGCTGTGCAAATAGATGATCCAGATAGATTGTATCTACAGGAATATCTGCTAATTGCTCATGCAATGTCATCGGATCATGCGTAAGACTGGGTTGTCCATGAACCGTAATCTGACCTTTGATCAGAGATAGTACTGTAATCGTTATATTTAATTCTTGTTCCAAATCTGCAAACCGCTGTACATGAGCGTCTTCTCGCCAATCGAGTAATGAAGCAACATAATACGTATCACGCGGATATTGAGCATGAATTTCACGAATAATATTAAGAGCTGTTTTGCCAGTTGTGATCTCATCGTCTACCAGAATAATAGGATCATTGCCTGTGATCATACCTTCCGATTGAGCATAACAACGATGAGCTGTAGCATGGGAATGTTCTTCTTCAAATGTAATCACCGAGGATAGACCGGCTATATCATGCCGTGTCGTATGTACATATTGAGCTCCCCGATCAAATACTTGATACATACTATGACCTAATGCTGTCGCGGTCTCGGCAAACCCGATAAACGATACAGGCACAGGTAAAACAAGCTTCAGATTCATCAATTCATGATAGGCTTCTGCCAAGCCTTCACCCGATGACATCGCTTGTAAAATGCGAGGAAGTAACGCTGTGATCTTCGGATCAGATTGTTCACGCATATCATTGTAAAGTAATAATGACAATACTGCTCCACTCAACAATGACAAATAAGGATCAACCGCCAGATGTTTGCCCAGTACTTTGCTGACAAATAAAAACGAGCGCTTGGGATTAATACGTGCCGCCATCGTAAATAAGTGATCTAATTCTAATTGAAAAGGATTTTGCTGCACTTCTACGTTTACTGTTAAATCTTCCAAAATCTTATACGTATATACGTTGTTCTTGTTCTGAGAGAAGAGAGATGAAATGTTGTTGTTCATGTAGCACCCCATAAATTTGTGATCTTGCTATAATTTTTTGCGCCCAATTTAAATGAGGTTTGATTTCATTCATTTTGTTAGCGTAGCCACTTTTAAATACACCAAGTTCGCCATTGTTGTTACGAATAATACTTTCCGCATCTTCAAATTCTTCGCGAGTTACGGTATACAATGATTGTACCAGACCGATATGTGTAGGATGAATAATCGTTTTGCCCACAATCCCGTTTTCTTTATCCATAATCACTTCACGAATCAAGCCATCCACATGACGGTTAATATATTCTTTGCGTAATTTACGTCCATCATCACCCAATGCTTCTTCAAAAGGAGACTGACGCAACATCGGTTTGAGTACCCGTTCTCCATTAGCAAAGTATTCCCATACCGGCCCTGAGATCACATATGGTGAATCCATACGACCGAATAAGTTAATAATATCAGACATACAGTCCCGAATAGGCGCAATATCGTAAATCGTCATATCAGGACTACGGCGTAATCCAAATAGACTTGAAAAATCAGTCGCTCCAATACGCACATTCAATACATACGATTTGTACGTATCCAATATTTTTTTGATCGCTAACAGATGTTCTACACGAGTTTCACGGTAGATCACAGCAGCCGTTTCAAGTATAGGTAATCCGTATAAGATAGGAGCATTCAGATCTTTCTCCTGATTATAACGTGCAATCGCTTGGAAATACTGTAATCCCTGCTCTGGATCGAATTTGGGTAGCATAAAGCCTGTAATCAATATCATCATTTCGCCTAACTGATCAATCATTCGCTCCAACTGCCCGATACTGCGTACACGAATAAATAACAGTGGTAACTGATCCCGGTGCACTTGTTCTTGTTGTAATTGAACATACAATTGGGTCAGTTGTTGGATTAATGATGCTTCAGCCATCTCTACCTGCTGATCTCCAACTGCATCTTCCAGATCCAATACCCATGAAGTTAATCCTTGATGTCGTTCTGTCAAAATATCTCTAGCAATCGTGGGACGTGTAGCAGGACAATAGAGTGCTGCGCCTACGGCATACGCCAATAGTTCCTGTTGGGAAGAGTTATTGTAATGAATCGGTGCCGAATAGAACAATTCTTGTTCTTCTTCAAGCGATAAATAGTTAAAGTAACGCATAAGTCTCCTCCTTTGATGCACCGAAACTTTGGCTTGCAAGCCGCCGTATAATAAATAAATCCCTCCTATTGTGCAGGCAGGAGGGATCATCCAATCTGTTGTAGCAGCAATTCTGATTAAGACTGTTCTTTTTTACGACGAATCGAACTAATGACCATCGTTCCTACAAACACCACAATAAGAATTGCAAAAAACAACACTTGAGAAATTTCAAAACCAAATGCGCCGACAATCATTTTCACTGCAATAATCGCAATTAAAATAAATGCTGTTTTCTCTAGTTCAGGGAACTTATTAATCAGTTTCAAGAACAATTGAGCTACGCCACGCATCATCAAAATCCCAATAATACCACCCAGGAATAATACCCAGACTTCGTTACTGATACCAAAAGCCGCTACAACGCTATCAATACTGAAAGCAATATCCATCATTTCAACCATTAATACGGTTTTCCAGAAAGACATTGGCTTGTTCTGTACTTCGTCTTCGTCTCCGCCTTTGAATAATCCTTTGTACGCAATATAGAACAGATACAATCCGCCAATGACTTTGACTGCTGTAAATGTAACCAGATACGTTCCAAGACCAATCGCCAGAAAGCGGAAAAGATAAGCTCCAAGAATACCGTAGAACAAAGCCTTTTTCTGCTGTTTCGGTGGCAAATGTCTGACCATAACGGCTAACACAAGCGCATTGTCAGCGGACAATAATCCTTCTAATAGTACAAGACTTGCAATAACTCCCCAGCTCACTGGATCGGATAGAGTTGCAGCAATCTCACTCCATGAGAAGAAGTGACCGTAGTTATCAGCAATACTTTGAAAAAAATTACTGAACCAGTCCATACATCGTCCTCCATATACACTTCGTGTGTTAAGCGTGATGTCCACATTCTAATTATTTTAGAGGGGTATCAACACTTATAATACCGAGTTTTGTAAATTCTGTGTATGTTCAAGATCACCATATGCATCGGTAGCCTAATCTTTGCTACCGGCTTTCCAGCGCATGCCCCAATTGAAAGCACGATCCATATCGGAATGACCTTTGAAATACTGAACCAACTTTTCGATACTAAATGTTTCATTACCCACATTTTGGATCATTGCAATCGCGCACATCGGACTACGATTATCAGCTTCATCCAAACGCACGATAATATCAGGTCCATTTTGTTGCGAAATGGTTACTACACCATCCGCATCCGTCCAACGTGTAATGCCTTCGTAAATAAAAGAAAAGACCAGAATACGCTTGATCTCAGATATTTTGTTACCGTTAATCCGCATATTTTCGCCACCTGCGACAGCACCGGTACGATCATCACCGTCTAGTGCAACAAACGGCCAACTTGTCAAAGAACCAAATGAATTACCCAGTGCCTGAACAACACCTTTATCACCATCTTGTAATTCATACAGACAACCTAGATCCAGATCGACTCCTGAACTACGTTTAAATAATCCTTTTTTCTCCTGACGATTCCAGTTCAGATTAATCAATAGTTCACCTAGTGAACCGCCTGATTTTTTCTGAAGATTGATCACATCGCCTTTTTTCTTCAACTCAATCTTGGATAGATTTAAGTTCACTGAAGGCGTAGGAGCCGGTGTTGGCACTGGAGGAGCAGGAGGTGGAGTCGATGGACGGTTGAGATTCATCGGCTTCGCAGGGGTTGGTGCAGGCGTTGGCGGCGGTGTTGGTATTGGAGCAGGCTTAGGAGGTACTGGCGGCGCTGGTGTCGGTGTTGGCGCTGGTGTATCTTCTACTTCTACTCCATAACTACCACATAATTCTTTGAGTCCACCAAAATAACCTGCCCCGACCGCAGCAAATTTCCATTCTGTCTGATAACGGTACAATTCCCCTACTACAATCGCAGTTTCTGATGAAAATTTAGAATCCAGATCATAACGGAAAATCTCTGCACCTGTAGCTTCATTTGCACAGCGTAAGTATGTGCGGTTCACCTGACTAAAATTTTCTGTCGGCTTCTCGCTATTGTAAATCGTAAGCGTGATCGCAATTTTTTGAATATCTTGCGGAATTGCGCCTACATTCACTTTGAATTGACGGGCATCGCTACCTGTCGCATTTTCAATATAAGTAATAAAAGCATTACCTGGATTACCATAAAAAATAAGATCGTTATCGCTTTTTACTTTTCCATTTTGCTGTAGTAAAAAAGCAGAAGTGTCTAATTCTAAAGAAGCTGGTGCTTCCCATCCCAGTGAAATAATGAGTTGTTGAAGCCCTGGCGTTGTTTTGGTTACGTCTGTTTTTTGCCCTTTCACAATAGCTACACTCATAATTAATTAACCCCGTAATGTATGACGTAAAAGATCCACTGTTCTTCTCTATTTTAGCATTAAATCCCAACGACAAGTGAAAAAAAATAGGGCAGGAAACCCACCCTATTCATGTATAGTTCATGCTTTTGCCTTATTTGATATCACTGTAAAATTATACAGGTAAGCCGTAGTTCTGACACAATGCAGCTAACCCACCTGAGAATCCACTACCGATCGCCTGGAACTTCCAATCCGTGCCTTGACGGTAAAATTCACAGAATACGACTGCTGTTTCGGTAGAGAACTCTTCGCCTAGATCGAAGCGCAAAATTTCACTGCTATTATCTTCATTTACTACACGTACAAAAGCAGCACTTACCTGTCCAAAATTCTGTCCACGTGCGTCTGCATCATGGATTGTTACTGTGATACCTATACGTGAAATGCTAGCAGGAACTTTGCTGAAATCGACAACGATCTGCTCGTCATCTCCATCGCCTTCACCTGTACGATTATCTCCAGTATGCGTCACCGCGCCATTATATGTGGTCAGATTGTTGTAAAATACAAAATCTGCTTCTGTTTTGGCTTTGCCATCTTCATGCAATAAAAATGCAGAAGCATCCAAGTCAAAATCACTACCACCGCTGTATTTATTAGTATCCCAGCCTAGACCTACCACAACTCGTGTTAATCCCGGGTTTGTTTTCGTGAGGTCGATACGTTGCCCCTTGGATAAATTAATCGTCATCCTCTGTTCACTCCTTACCATCACTATATTTTGGTGATACCTATAACACTGAAACAAAACGGAGCTATGCGCTCCGCTTTGTTTACCACTTATTGTAAGATATTTTACTTTGCAAAAATCATTTTCTTATTGAACCTTGTCGCGTTTATGTTGCCAAACGCTTATTGTAAGATATTTTGCTTTGCAAAAATCATTTTTTTATTGAAACTTGTCGCACTTATAATGCCAAGTGTTTGGTCGCGTTTATGTTGCTAAACGCTAATGCCAAATGCTTATTGCAAGCCGTAGTCGCGTGTCAAACCTGCAAGACCATCTTTGTAACCATTACCGATCGCGTTAAATTTCCACTCAGCGCCATGACGGTACAATTCGCCTACAACTACACCTGCTTCGATAGAGAAATCTTCTCCTAGATCGAAACGGATCAATTCTTCGTTGTTATCATCGTTTACGATACGAACGTAAGCGTTAGATACTTGACCGAAGTTTTGGTTACGAGCTGCTGCTTCATAGATTGTAATTGTAAATGCAATTTTGTCTACATCAGCAGGTACGTTAGGGATGTCTACTTTGATTTGCTCATCGTCGCCATCGCCTGCGCCTGTACGGTTGTCGCCTGTATGTACGACAGAACCATTTTCATTTTGAGGATTGTTGAAGAAAATAAAGTTTTTTTCGCTAGCTACTTTACCTTCAGCATTCGCGCAAAATACAGATACGTCCAAATCGAACTCTCCGCCGCCATCATATTTATTTGTATCCCAGCCTAGACCTACTGTGATTTTAGATAATCCTGGATTACTTTTCGTCAAATCTACTTTTTGTCCTTTAGATAAGTTAATTCCCATGTTCAATTCCTTCTTTCCATGTGTATGATTTGAGTTGCTGAATAACGTATAATTGACTCTTTTTCATTGTTAGAAGATAACGCTTACCGATTATGAATATTGGCGAGCCAAAATATCGATATGCGCAGCCTGTTTTCCTTGACCAATTGCGTTAAATTTCCATTCTGATCCATTACGGTAGATTTCACCTGTAATCAATGCCGTCATACCGGAATAATCATCTGTTAGATTAAAGCGAACCAATTCCTGTTGATTCTGTCCATTTACAATACGAATGTATGCAGACGAAATCATACCGAAATCTTGTTTGCGTTGTTCTGCTTGATAAATATTAACCACAACGAGCACTTTATGCACATCAGCAGGTACTTTAGAAAGATCGATATGGATTTGCTCATCGTCTCCTGCACCTTCGCCTGTGAGGTTATCCCCGCTGTGTTTGACAGAACCGCAACCACTAGTCAAGTTATGAAAGCAGACCAAATTTGTAGCTTTGGTCAATTTATCATTTGCGTCCAAAAGAATCGCTGAAGCATCACAGTCGATATCTGCTTTGGCTTTTTTCATACCGAAGAATCCTTTAGATTGTGTCTCCGCGGGATCCCAACCCAAACCAACCACCAGTTGATTCAGACCGCTATTGCCTTTGGTTAAATCAATTTTTTGACCTTTGACTAAGCTGATACTCATAAAATGATATGACCTCCTTTGTAATACTGATATGTAATACTGTTATTACCGGAGAATCGTTTCAACTTTTTTTAAAATTGTCTTTATTCTTACCCGAATTACAGTCCAAACTCGGAAGCATTCAAGCCCAATACAGTAGCAATCTCACGCACAACTGCTTGCTCTTGAGGATCAAAATCACCATCTGCTGAACCGATTGCACTACATACGCCGATCAACAATCGACCTTCTTCTGGTTTGCTTTTGAATTTGCTGATCGCTTTAAGCGCTTCTTGCTTACCGATGATCGCGTCAAATTCAAAATTTTCTACATAATGATTAAAGCGAGCGATAACCAGACTCATATCAAACACTTTTAATTGTTCATTACGTCCGATATAACCTGCCATTTTTTGCTTCTCATCTGCACTGATATTTCCATCTGCTGCCGCTACAAGAGCACAACCTGCTACGATCGCTTCTAAAAAGTCCTTATTTTTGAACTTTTTCATCTGATCATTCAAGTTGTTTTTCGTACTGTTTAACCATGATTTGAATGCACTCATATCGATCACCTCCTATTTATCATAAACCAATTTGAAGCAGACCTCTAGTTTTGCAAATATACAGAGAGTACAGAGCTTTCTCTATGCCTATATTTTCCCACAAGTTATCAAAAAAACCAAATTTCCCTTTTGAGTTTGCAGGTCGATCTCAGTAGAAAAATACTCTCTCCTCTCATAATAAGCTACAGTGCACATACTGAAACAAAAAGCACCTCAATCCCGAGTTTTTCCGAGACAAAGGTGCTATCTGTAATCATTCATATGGATCGTTCCTAATCTTTACGGTGCACAGTTCTACGTGGGGCGCATAACCGGGCAGAGTAACAGGTTAACGTGCTACTCTTGCCCCTGATTATGACACATGTTTGTAAAACAGCGATTTTTGCTTTTTTGTAAACAACGATTTATTTTAAATCTATTTGAAGATATCACATATCCAAGCGATTAATGAGTAGGATGATTAGAATTGGTGGCATTGAAGGTATCGCCAAAAAAGTAACTGGAAATCATATCACCAACAGTCAGTACAACCACTGCGATAACAGCAGATGCTACAGCTTCATACACACTTACATGAATACCATACATCCACACCAAAAAGATAATCATCGCCGGGATTAGATTCCAAATCATTTTCTTTTTGACACAATCCGTAAACACGATACTGACTCTGTTCATTCATAAGCCTCCATATTAGAGATATAAAATAACAACCTATAGAATATAACACAAAAATATCCAATATAAACCATTTTCGCGATGTTTTTTTGGGAATATTTTGAAATTATAATAAATGATCAATAAACGCCAGAAAAGAGCGTGATCTGTAGGCGATCATGCTCTTTTCTGGTCTTCTCTATTCATTTAGGGAATGTTGGGTGTTCTATGATATAAACTAATTTACTACTTATGTGGTATGTTGCTAAAGAATTCTTCGGACTCACTACGTTTACTTGCTAGAGTGTTTCTATTTATTTCCATATTTCTATAGGACAGCTATTTACATCTACAAGCTACTTTACTATTGGGTATTACTATAAAGCTTATAAGCTATTGGTATATAGGATTGTAGTGAGATCCTGCCAGCCAACATTTGTACTTCTACGTGTCCGTTTATATGACAGTAGTGAAGTAACTTGTATCTTTATTATTACAGGAGTTTTCAAAAAACGGATTCTTTTATTTTGTAATCACAACCTTTTTTTGTAATACGTGAGTGTTTACTCCCAAATTGTATAGGTCAATAGAACCCTTATACTAAGTTACTAAAAAAGCTACTCTGACATTTTAAGTAACTTATAGAATAATAAAAACTATCATTTTCTGGAATCGTATAAGGAATATTGTATTTTTCGGAGGTGCTTACCGTTTATGAGCACACTGGATACAGTCCGCTCTCATATTGAGCAAGAACTGCAACGCAGACAAATCAATTTAACACAGTTTGAAAAGATATCTGGTATTAATCGTGGAGTACTCAGTGCAACGCTCAACAGCAATCCACCTCGATCGATATCGATCAACCAGCTAGATCGTATGGCTGCCGCTCTCGATCGACCGGAAGGCTGGTTATATGAACAATATATAGAAGAATGTTTTGCAAGCAGCAAAGTCAACTGGCGACGTATTCGTGCTTTATTTCTGCGCTGTATTGAATTAGATCGAAACGTTTTGATTGAATACACATTAAATTTGCTGATGGAAGATTATCGGTATGTCCCTCATGTGTTTGATTTAGCAGAAGAATTGGTGCTTAACGGTCAATTGGAACAAAGTGTTCCTTTCTATACCTGTGTGATCGAAAACGAACGTCAGCAACATGCAGAGCGTCTAGCGATCAGCCAATACCGGCTATTTCGTGCTCAATTGAGTGAAGATATAGAACGTAACAAATCAGCAGTAACTTTGTTCTATCCTTATCGTGATCGCATCCCTGATCATTTGCGATTAGATGCTTTATTACAAATGGCAAATGTATATTACACCGTACAGGAATGGGATCTGATGGAACAAGTAACAGATGAAATGAGCGTATTGGTTCATCGGGTGTACGAGGAAGAATGCAAAAAAATGGATCGGCAAGGTGCGGATTATGTCCCCCTGTCAACCGAAAGACATTTGGTCTGGTATTACGGACAAAGTTACTTAATAAAATCCATTTTTTTCGAATATACAGGTAAATATAAAGAAGGCTTAAAGTACATTGATGGTTATAAAGATTTGAGTTGGTTCAAATCCCTGAATGAAGTTGGACATCTTGAAGTTCATAAATTAAAAATAGCAGCTGAAGCCAATCTATATAATTTACAGCTAATGCTTGGCAATACAGAATGCTTAGAAAATTATATTACTTTTTTAAAAGAAAATCCGTTTGAACAATTACCTAGTTTATTAACTATTTTAAAAGCCGCTAATATTAATCATTTTTGTATCGATTCTGTTCTTAATACATTTATAGCTCATCCTGATAATAATATTAAATTTGAAATTGGCTATTACAAAAATAGCATTACTTTTAATACAATGCTGACTGATTTTTACTACCAATTAGCCATTTATCAAGCTAAAAGAGGCTATCCTCTGGAAGAATTTAAAAATACATTGAATACATTTGATATGTCATTACGTAGATACAATATGAGTCGTACTATGGACTATACGTCTTTGATACAGCATTTTATTCGTTCAATGCCTTAATACAACAGTCAAGAGGTGATCTGTATGGACAACCGAATAGCCTTATGTACGGAGTTAGAAAATGAGATTTCTAAGCAAGGTTATTCTCTTAGTCGTTTCAGTCAAATCTCTGGAATCAATCGTGGCATTTTAAGTGCCACTTTGAACGGAAATCCTCCCAAACCTATGTCAATTAATCAACTAGATACGATGACCACTGCTCTGGGGAAGCCAGAAGGTTGGCTATATGAACGGTTTGCAGAACAATGCTTTGACGAACAAGGTAAAACCAATTGGCGTCGTGTTAGAGCGCTTCTTCTGCGTTGTATTGAACTAAATCGAAACGTTTTGATTGAGCGTATTTTATGTTTGTTGCTTGAAGATATATCGTACTTAAATCAAGTGTTTGAACTGGCGGAAGAACTAATTGCAGACAATCCGAGTGAGAGTGTTATGCAGTTGTATGAATGCGTGGTGAGTAATGAACGCAATTACCAAGCAGAACGGCTTGCGATCAGTCATTATCGCATTTTCCGCTATGCGATTAAGCGAGATATTAAGCAAAATTTTATAGCCGCTGTCACTTTCCAACCTTTTTGCGAGCGTTTGCCTCAAGATATACAGTTAGATGCTTGGTTAAATCTTTCTAATATCTATTATGCTGTTCAGGAATGGAAATTAGTTAATAACTGTGGAAACCAGCTCATCTCTATTACTGAAAATATTTATTCTCAACAAAAACATAAAGATATAACTAGTGAACGTCCATTCGTGAAATATGTTGGACAAGCTTACCTTTGTAAAGCAATTTTTCATCAAAAGAATGGAAATTATGATAAAGCAATAATTTATACCCAAAAATATTCAGACCTAGAATGGCTATCTGATCTAGAAGTAGAAGATAAAAAAGAAATAGAAAAATTTAAAATATTTGCTAAAGGTAATCTTTACGGTATTGAATTATATAGAGGTAATTTCAATGTACTTAAAGAATATGCCAAATTTCTAGAAGTACATCCACATGAAACTATGGCAGGATTGCTTAATATTTTAACTACAGCAAATCAATATAATGTATGTATAGACTATGTTTTAAAAAAATTCAGACCTTTTATACTAAAAAATTTATACAACGATACGTATATCAAAAGATTTATTGTAGATAATCAATATACAAATCTTTGTTACCAGCTTGCACTATATCAATCTAAAAGAAGTAATCATTCTAAAGATTTAAAAAGTACCCTTTTACTTTTTGAGAAGGCTGTTCAGAAATGTAATATTAGTCTGACCTTAGACTATACCTCTTTACTTCAAAATGTCATTCGTTCCATGCCTTAAAAATACCCTACATCGAGGTGATCTGCATGAAACATCGAATAACCCTAATTACTGAACTAGAGTCCGAAATGCATAAGCAGGGTTATTCGCTTAGTCATTTTAGTAAAGTTTCTGGAATCAATCGGGGGATTTTGAGTGCTACATTGAACGGAAATCCTCCCAAACTCATGTCTATTACTCAATTGGATACTATGGTTAAAGCTCTTGGCAAACCTGAAAGCTGGCTATATGAATTATTTATAGAACAGTGCTTCTCAGAAGAAAACAAAGCCAATTGGCGACGTGTTCGTGCGCTGTTGCTTCGTTGCATAGAACTTAATCGTGATGATCTTATTGGCGATATTTTAAATTTGCTGATGGAAGATCCTATTCATGTCGCTCATGTATTTAATCTAGCAGAAGAATTAGTGGAGCAAAACCAAGCGATTGTCGCTATGCCTTTTTATGAATGCGTTATTGAAAATGAACGTAATTATCATTCTGAGCGATTAGCCATCAGTCATTATCGACTATTTAGAGCCAGGATTAGTCCAATTATTGAGAATAATCTTAGACTTGCGATGGTATTTCATCCTTTCCGTAATCGCTTACCCGATCATTTTCGGCTGGAAGCCCTATTAGAATTAGCTAATATCTATTACACGGTGCAGGACTGGAATATGGTTATAGCCTGTTCAGACGAACTGAATATATTATCTAATATCATTTATAAACAAGACTGTAAAAGAAGAAAAAAGAAAATAGCTGTGTCGACACCTAGCTTCACAAGACCTCTTGTTACTTATTATGCTCAAAGTCATCTGATGAAATTTGTAGCCTTAGAACATATGGAAAAGTACGATGAAGCTCGCCCTTATTTAAAAGAGTTCTCGGATTTAAGTTGGTTTGAAGGTCTAGATGATCTAGGAAAAGAACATGTCGAAAAATTTAAAATCTATGCGTTGTTTAATGAATTGAATTTAGAATTGTTAACTGGACATACAGACAAATTGGTAGATTATTTTGAATTATTAAAAACTCATCCCGGCGAAGCGTTACCAAGCTTGCTGATTATTTCAAAAGCAGCCAACAAATATGATATGAAGATTGACCATATTCTTACGTATTTTGACGATATTATTTATCCGAACGATATTTTGGATTATATTCACCAAGCTAGATTTCTACGAGACCACTATAAAAATATTCCTATTGGAATTAGTCGTTATATTAATATTTACTATCAATTGGCTCTTTATCAATGTAATCGTAACGTCTATGATGAAAAGCTCGAAAAAATTCTATTGGCTTTGGAAACATCTGTAGAGAAATACAATCGTGGACGTATTATGGATTGTCTGGAGTTATTTAAAAAGTTACGCGAGATGCCTAGAGAACATAAAGACTAATCGACACATCATGCTAACTATTTAACTTCATATGGCTCACACATAAACAGAGGTGAAATCGATGAATCATCGAATAACTGTACGGGATGAATTAGAAAAAGAGATTACTGTTCAAGGACATTCTCTTAGCCATTTTAGCAAGATATCAGGGATCAATCGGGGGATATTAAGCGCTACGTTGAACGGTAACCCTCCTAAGCCAATATCAATCAAACAGTTAGATCAAATGACTCATGCTTTAGGAAAAAAAGAAGGCTGGTTGTACGAGCAATTCATGAATGAATGTTTCGAGGATGGTAAAGCCAATTGGCGACGTGTTCGGTCTTTGCTAGTTCGTTGCGTAGAGTTGGGAAATCAACTATTAATTGCACAAACCCTACATCTTTTAATGGAAGACATTTCATATCTTACAAACATATTTGAATTTGCAGAAGATTTAACTCAAGAAGGAAAAACATTATCTGCGCTATCCTTTTACCAATGTATTATAGAACATGAACGACAATCGTATAGTGAAAGAATGGCGATTAGTCATTATCGTATATTTAGACAATCAATTAATAAAGATATTGAGAATAATTTACTTTTGGCTATACAATTTAGTCCTTATCGTGACAAGCTTCCTCTAGCTTTGACAATAGATGCGCTATTACAACTTATTATTATTTGTTACGGTACTCAAGATTGGATACTAGGTGAACAATATGCTGATGAATTAATTTATTTAATCCAAATCACAATCGAACAACAAAAAAAGAAAAATACTTTCAACTCTTTAGATACTCCACTTACTTTAGTCTATTATTATGCTCATTCGTATTCTATGAAATTTGTTGCCAAAGAGTATACAGCAAAATATGATGAAGCCCTTCTATGTATAGATAAATTTGCTGATTTAAGTTGGTTTCCAGGGCTAGATGAAGCAGGTCTTCATGAAGTAGAGCGATTTAAGCTGTTCGCTATTTTCAATAGACATAATATTGAATTATTACAAGGAGACTTCTCAAGATTAGATCAATATATTGAGTTGACGGAGCAACATCCTAAGGAAATGCTAGCAAGCTTGCATATGGCACTCAAAGCCGCAAATATGCATAATTATGATGTTGATTTGGTCATTAATAAATTTAGCAATATTATTTATCCAGATGATTTGATTCAATATATTAATGAACATACTGAATATACAGAACAGACAGGAGTTAGTCGTTATATTAATCTTTATTACCAACTAGCACTTTATCAATGCAATAAAGGAACGTATGACGATAAGCTTGAAAAGATTCTGCTAGCCTTAGAATCGACTGTAACCAAATATAATAAAAGTCGAATATTAGATTGTCTTGAACTATTTAAAAAGCTTCGACTGATTTCTAAAAATGGAAACTGAGTACCCAATAAGGCATAGAAACCATAACTTCCCTTGTATGGTAACTATGTCTTTTGTGATTCCTAAATTTTGAAGATTTGATTAAAAGTAATTGACCCCTGTTCAAAGCGTAATGTATAATGTAATAAATTTGAATTTCATGGGCTTACTGGGGCGCAACAACGGGAAACTTTCAACATAAAGGGGTGTGTTCGGTTATGATTACCAACACCACAACCATACGGCTTGAGATTGAAAAAGGAATTCGACAAAAAGGACATTCATTAAGCAGCTTCGGTAAACAGGCTGGAATCAACCGCGGGATCATCAGCGGAATCTTAAATGGTAATCCTCCAAAATCGATTTCTATTCGGCAGTTAGACTTAATGGCAGAAGCTTTGGGTCATGCAGAAGGCTGGATGTATGAGTATTATGTGGACGAATGTTTTATTAATGAAAAAGCAGACTGGCGTCGGATAAAGGCATTTTTATTACGCTGTACAGAGATTGGTCGGTACGATTGTATTCAAGAAGTTCTTGATCGTCTGATGGAGGATTTGAATAATACAATATCGATCTTTGGATTGGCAGAGGAACTATATGCTGAAGGTAAGGTACAAGAGTCGTTGCCCTTTTATGAATGTGTAATTGAGAACGAAAAGCATCAACATTCTGAGCGACTAGCTATTGCACATTATCGTGTTTTTAGAGCTTCCATTGGTGACAATACGGAGAAAAACTTTAGAGCGGCTATACGCTTTGAAACATTTCGTGATCGACTACCCGAGAATTTTATGCTTGATGGTCTTTTAGCATTATCAAATATTTACTATGTGCTACAAGATTGGAATATAGTGGAAAAATGCGCTGATGAGTTAATATCTATTATACAAACTATTTACAAAAATGAAGAAAAGAAAATGGAAGAGAGTAATAATTATACTGCTTTGGATACAGAGAGACCCTTAGTATTTTATTACGGGCAATCTTATCTTATTAAAGGAGTAGCATTAGAACACAAAGGCAAGTATGAAGAATCTAAAACTTATATTCATAAATATATGGATTTAAGTTGGTTTAAAGGATTAGATGATGCTGGACAAGAAGAAATTAAAAGGTTATCTCATTATGCAACTGCTAATATGTACTTAGTTGAAGTATTAATGGGAAATACAGATGTATTACCTGCTTATGTGAATTTCTTAGAAAAACATCCTGCTGAAATCTTACCGGCAATGTTCATTATTTTAAAAGCTGCTAATATGCATGGATTTGATGTAGATAATCTTCTGGTTAAATTTGAATCTTTTTTGGAATATGATGAGTCTTCAGAAAACCATTATAGTAAAGTAGCTGTCATTAATAGATATGTCAATTTTCATTATCAATTAGCTATCTATTCCGCTAAAAAGAACTTGTATAGTGATTGCATTAGTAATCTATTGAAAAGTTTAAATTTAGCAATCAAAATATCAAGTAAAAATAAAATTTTAGATGTCATAGCCTTTATAGAACAAATTAAAACTTTTGCATCAGAGACTCAGTTATTTGAGTACGAGTCCCTTTTAAAAGGAGTTGGTACAGATGAAAAAATCTATGATTTTGCTAACTTTATTTCTAGGGCTAATTAATATTGCTTCCCCACTTTCAGATGTGCGAATGCCTATCCAAGTTTTAGAACACGGAATAGGTATAAAAAAATAATTATTTTAAAGGAGAACTTATTAATGAAAAAACTTCTATTTACACTTACTTTATGCTTGAGTCTATCTGGTCTTATCTTTACTTCTTTGCCTGCTTCTACTGGTTCAATTACAACCTTAGAACATGGAATGGGTTAATAAAGAATAAAAAAACAACCTCTTTAAAGAGGTTGTTTTTTTTATAATTCCATCCAGTTTTTATAATATTGTTCTAACTTTTTCTCAATTTCGCTCTCTTTTATGTTGATTATCCTCAATTCTTTTTCATTTTGATAATACTCTAATAAAGCTTTTCGCTTGATTTCCTCTAATTCATTCTCTAATTTAAGAATATCTTCCTCTAATTGATCTTTTACATTTATTAGTTCTATATTTTGAATCACTTTTGAAATTCGACTATTGCGTTTATTCTCGTTAGAGGATGTTTTAATTTCCTGATTTGATAATAGGAAATTATTAATTTTCTTCTCCTTCCACTCTCTCCAATCCTCATAATTCCCCATATTCACACTCAACATCCCACCATCCAGACTCCAAATCTGCCCTGCTATCCGATTAATAAAGTATCGATCATGTGATACAGTCAGTATCGTTCCTGGAAATTCTTCTAATGCTTCTTCCAGTGCTTCTCTGGCGGAAATGTCCAGATGGTTGGTCGGTTCATCCAGAATCAGCAGATTCGGGCGTTCGTGCATAAGGATCGCTAGGCGGAGACGACTCCATTCGCCACCGGATAGACCAGAGACTTTTTTGAATACGTCTGATCCGTAAAATAAGAACTTCGCTAACTGTCCTCTCGCTTCGCCTTCTTCCATCTTCGCTGCCAGCTTGAACCATTGTAGTACCGTTTCTCCCAGATCTGGTGGAGCGGCTTCTTGTGCCAGATAGCCTACTTCGGTACGTGAACCTAGCGTGAGTGTGCCACTGTCGATCGGTTCTTGTTGTAAGATCATGCGCAATAAGGTTGTTTTTCCTGCTCCATTGCCACCAATAATCGCTGCATTTTCTCCATAACGTAATAGCGCAGAGGCTTGATCTAGCAGTACTTTCTCTCCATACCGCTTATCCACCTGATCCAGAACCAATACACGATCTCCCGAACGATCTTTTTGCTTCAAATCCAGCTCCATCTGTGCGCGATCCATAATCGGACGTTTGACTTTTTCCATCCGATCTAATGCTTTCTGCATTGAAGCGGCTTTGCGGTGGAACGATGGGTTAGGCGGATTGGAGCGATTACCCCACTCGATTAGACGTTTGATTGATTCTTTAATCCGCTTAATCTCTTTTTGTTGGTCTTTGTAATCTTCGAATTGTCTGACCAGACGACGCTGTTTCTCGTCTCGATACGCAGAATAGCTCATCGGGTAAGTGGTGGCTTCTCCGTCCTCTAGTTCTACAATCTGATGGACGACTTTATCCAAAAAGTAACGGTCATGCGAAATCACGATCACTGTCGCTGGCGATTGACTGATAAATTGCTCCAACCAGACCACTGCATCCATATCCAGATGGTTGGTCGGTTCATCTAATAATAAGATATCTGGATCGGTCAGCAACAATCTTGCCAGACCGACTTTGGTCTTTTCTCCACCGGACAATCCTTCGAACAAGCGATCATAATGTTCAGCAGGAATCCCTAGTCCACTAGCAATTCGATCGATTGTAGCAGACATTTCATAACCACCACCACGCTCGAATGTATCCAGTGCTTCCCCATACTGCTGAAGCACACGTTGCATCTGGTTCTCATCCAGATGTTCGTCTGCCATCTGTATACTTAACTGCTCCATTCGTTCTTGTAATTGGGTCAAATGGGCAAAGCTTTCTTGCAACACTTCCAAAATCGTAATATGTGGATCATATACAGGCATCTGTTGTAAATACCCGACTCTGGAACCTTTTTGAATATGAACTTCGCCTTGAAACGGTTTGTCTTGACCGGATAAAATACGGAATAATGTGGTTTTGCCTGCTCCATTCATTCCGATTAACCCGACTTTGGCTCCACTATGAATTTCAAAAGTAACTTCGGTTAATACATGCTCGGCACCATAATATTGTTGAACCTGCTGACAGGCGATCATAATAGACATATTGTTCATTCTCCTCTGAGTGTATAAAGTAGAGGGAAATGCGCTTCTGCCTTGCGATCTCATCTGTGTGCGTAGTATAAAAAAGCACAAAAAAGCCGCAGGGAAATGTCCCTGCGACTTCTCTGTTTTTGCTTGCATCAGAGCAGACGCTTTATATGCCAGCAGGTATAGAGTGTTACATGTGGCTTGCTAAGAAGTACGAATTGACTGATCGGAATAGCTTTCCGTTGCACCGATTCATCGTAGCTTCGTTTCTTGTACAAGCTTACACTCTGTATCCGTCTGGAGATAAAGGCAGGAGCGGCATTTCGCCATAATAAAGATATTCATTTTTGGACAGACTTCTCCCGTTGTCGCCAAATGAATGAACAATACTACAGCTACCAAGCGGTCTGCGCTCAAGCGTAATTGATAATGGGAAATACAACATCCTGCCTCACCTCCTTCTCCATTTCAAGTCATTGAATCTTCCTGCTTCTATCCCGTAGATTACAGGTTCAACAGACTCGGGTATAATTAATATATTTTTAACATAAATAGGTAGTTGATAGCAAGATATTTTTTAGAAACGGATGTGAATACGTATGAATACCGTTACTCTTTCTTCTGTACTATTAGAGCTATTCAATGGACAGCACTTACAGTCCAAACAGCAATTAGCAATGCCCCTTCTTACTGTTAATGAAGATGGTTATCCGCATCAGGCAATGGTTAGTGTAGGGGAAGTGATTGCTACAGATAGCAACCATCTCCGCTTAGCTCTCTGGGAAGGCACAACAACAACTGGCAATATTATACGTACAGGTCAAGCATTATTAACGTTAGTCTGGCAAGGTGTATCGTATGCTTTGCGCTTATCGCTTACACCTTTGCCAGCTTTACCTGAAGCTACATATGCTAGAGCACGATTTGTAGCTACAATCGAACATATTCGTGAAGATACTGCCAAATACGCCACTCTTACTTCCGGGATCACTATTGAGCTTCATCAAGCAGAGAACGTATTGGAACGCTGGCAACACACATTACAGGAATTACTCCAATAATTGCGATAATTATACTGATCCTAATTGCATGCAAATGCAGGTTACGATGTATAATTTATGATTTGGTATTCATCACGATGTCCATCAAGTCTTTATTATTAAATGCATCGTAGCTCACTTTCCATGTATCTGCGGACGGTTGTAATTGTAATTCGCCTTCAACAGGAATACTTGGTTCTCCATTCGCAAAAGCGATCTTCATCGTATAAGAAAGTTGCAGAACTCCTTGTTTCGTTTGGGGTTCTTTTTTGTGTATTTCTAGATCTTGAGGGCTTAATGTACTTTGCTTTGTAACAGCTAACTGCATAGGTAGAGTGAGCAGTCTTGAAGTAGTCTGAGATTGTAATTGTGTTTCTGTAAGATAAGGCTCGTTTTTCTTCATTGCTAGTTTTAACATTTCTTCTGGTGAAGTATTCTGCTTGTATTCCTCGCCTACGGTATATTGATCTTTTTTGTACTTAGAAGCGAATTGGATCCCTTGCTCTACTTGCTCTTCTGTGAATGTAGCTGTATCTGCTGTGGAACTTGTTGAGGTGCTATTTGTATTGTTATTGCTAGTATTGTCGGTGGTCTGTGTAGTGGCAGTTACAGGTTGTTCACTGGTTGCTGGTGCAGCAGAATTACTTTGTTGGCACCCTGTCATCATAGCTAATAATAAAGCGATACTTCCTAGTACAACTACGCGTGATGGTCTACTTTTCATTACTTTGGTCATATGTATCTCTCCTTTATAGTTGATGAAGTGTTCTATTTTACCATGAAATTCCTGCTATACATAATATCACCTATAACCAGGCGCTTAGCGTCATCCATACGGTGGTAATAATAAAAATGGAAAACCATTGATTACAAATTACTGAGTTCTGACTACAGAATCGGACGGAGGACAACGATGCAAGAACCATCTCATGAAGAAACAACTCCAAATCCATCACCTCAAAATCTACCTGAATACCCATCTTCCTTATGGCGAGCTACTGTGGACTTGCCTACTTTTCCTGCTTTACAAGGAGAATTAGATACAGAGATCGTAGTCGTGGGAGCAGGCATCACAGGTATTACAGCCGCTTATTTACTGGCGCAAGAAGGCAAAAAAGTAGTGTTAATAGAAAGTGGAAAAGTGCTAGACGGAACAACAGGCTATACAACAGCAAAAGTGAGTTCACAGCATGGCATGATCTATGATGAACTAATCAGCAATTTTAGCGAAGAAGAAGCTATTCTTTATTACGAAGGTGCACAAGAAGCGCTCCATTACATGCGTCGTCTGGTGGAAGAACATAATATCGATTGCGATTGGCAACAAGAGACATCTTATATCTATGTAGAATCAGATGATTCCACATTCAAAAAGTTAGAAAAAGAAATGGACGCTTATCGCAAGCTAGGTATTCCTGGTGAATGGGTCGATTCATTACCGATTCCACTCACTGTTAAAGGTGCTATTGCTTTACCGGATCAAGCGCGTTTCCATCCGCTTCAATACCTTGTATTCTTGTTACAACAATTTCTATTGCTTGGCGGTACTGTCTATGAAGATACGATTATTGAAGAAGTGGAATCAGGAGATCGTCCCCGTCTATTGATACAAGATCAGTCATACGGGATTACCTGTGACAAAGTGGTATCTGCTTCTCATTATCCAGTCACCGATCAGAATGGTTTTTACTTTGCTCGTCTGCATGCAGAACGTTCGTATACATTAGCAGTACGTGCCGAGACGACTTTTGCAGGTGGAATGTATCTAAGTGTGGATGAACCGAAGCATTCTCTACGTTCGGCTACAATCGATGGACAAGAGATGCTGATCGTTGGTGGAAATGGTCATAAAACAGGGCAAGAAGATGAAACGATTACGCATTATGAAGGGTTGGAGGAATTTGTAGGGATGCTACTCGGGATCAAAGAAATTCCGTATCGCTGGTCTGCTCAAGATCTATTTTCGCTCGATAATATCCCTTGTATTGGTTATATCACTGAAGATGAGCCTAATATTCTGGTAGGTACAGCCTTTGCTAAATGGGGCATGACTTCTGGTACACTTGCTGCTCATATGATGACTGATATGATTATGGGTCGAGATAACCGATACGCAGAACTATTTAATCCTTCTCGCAAACAACCGCTTTTGACAAAAATCAAAACAGCTGTTGTGCAAAATGCGAATGTCGCTAAAGAAATGATTACCGGTAAGTTAGACTTTAACCGTCGCAAAGCCGATGATCTGGACAATGATGAAGGTGGAGTGATCTGGCATCATGGCAAGCGTACAGGTGCTTATCGTGATCCAGAGGGTGCACTGCATATGGTCGATACAACCTGTACCCATATGGGCTGTGAAGTCGGTTGGAATGAAGCTGAACGTTCATGGGATTGCCCTTGTCATGGTGCACGCTTTGCTTATGATGGCGAAGTGATCGAAGGCCCGGCAACCAAAGCTTTGAAAAAAGTAAATCGGTAATCTATATTCATTTAGGCAATGATATACGATCAGTGTTGTGAAATAGACAAAAAACCTCAACCTTTATCGGTGAGGTTTTTTGGTATATTTTGGTATAGTCATCAGCTTGAAGTCTGGCTAAGTCACAGGAACAAACATAGCATATGCTATTGATTAGTCAGGCTGACATATTACGTATCTATTATTTAGAAGTCGAAAAATAATCTTTTTCTTCTTCGATCCATTCCATATGAACACGTTGAATAATCGAGATAATCGCTCGAAGTAACGTATTGGCATTACCGATAATAAACATGATTGTTCCTGTTTTCGTTTCGCTAGTAAAAAAGAAATAACTCCCTGTCAAAAAGCAAAGTGTTGTAAAAATATCGTTCAATAGTCGAAATAATTCATACCGATTATTGGTAAAAATACGTCGATGTGTTAGATCAACAACAAGACTGGTTTCATCTGGTTTACGTATACGCATACGACGTGATTTTCGTGGTAGATTTTTCTTTCTGGCTGTATCACGTTTTCGCATTCAATCACCCTCCTTTTTTGGTATTACCCTCCATAAAGTAGCGTAAACTTCCAAAATAGAAAATGGATGTGATCAAAAAGCGACATCTATAAGATCATACTAAGTATACGATATATAAAATTCATACTATTTTTATAGGAATTATAAAATTAACATTGAATATTACATAAGATCATGCGAAAATAGGTAAAATTGAGAATGAATAACACCTCTGATTCGACAGCCTCTATTCACCTATTCTATTTGATTAAAGGAGATTTGAGCTTATGTCTGAACATCAACCTTTTTCATTCGAAACGTTAGCTATTCATGCAGGACAAGAAATCGATCCCACTACTTTTTCAAGAGCAGTACCGTTATATCAGACGTCTTCGTATGGATTCCGCGATAGTGAACATGCGGCTGATCTATTTGCTTTGAAAGAATTCGGCAATATATATACTCGCCTGATGAACCCTACCACAGATGTATTTGAACAACGAATTGCTGCCTTAGAAGGTGGTGCAGGTGCACTCGCTACTGCATCAGGACAAGCAGCGATCACCTTTTCTATTCTTAATATTGCAAGCGCTGGCGATCATATTGTATCTGCCGCTAGCATATATGGAGGTACATATAATTTATTTGCCAATACATTACCGAAGCTTGGTATCCAAGTGACCTTTGTCGATTCAGACGATCCTGAGACGTTTCGCGCAGCGATTACAGATCAGACGAAAGCGCTCTATGCTGAGACAGTAGGTAATCCGCTAGGAAATGTACTGGATATTGAAGCTGTAGCGGCTATTGCACATGAACATGGGATTCCATTGATTGTCGATAATACGTTCCCAAGCCCTTATTTACTGCGTCCGATCGAACATGGAGCAGATATTGTCGTTCATTCAGCGACCAAGTTTATCGGAGGTCACGGTACTTCTATTGGTGGTGTGATTGTAGATAGTGGGAAGTTCGATTGGACAGCGCATGGTAAATTCCCGGGATTAACAGAGCCTGATCCTAGTTACCATGGATTGGTGTACACAGAAGCGGTAGGGGCGATTGCTTATATTATCAAAGCACGCGTGCAGCTCATGCGTGATCTAGGCGCTCCTATTGCTCCATTTAACTCGTGGCTATTGTTACAAGGATTAGAGACGCTCCATTTACGAATGGAACGTCATAGTGAAAATGCTACTAAAGTGGCTGCTTTTCTAGAACAACATCCACAGGTAGAATGGGTCAGTTATCCCGGTCTAGCCAGTCATCCTTCTTATCATTTGGCACAGAAATATTTGCCCAAAGGGCAAGGCGCGATTTTAACATTCGGGATTCGTGGCGGAGCAGAAGCAGGACAGAAATTAATTGAGCAAGTCAAATTATTTTCTCATCTGGCTAATGTTGGTGATTCCAAGTCACTTATTATTCATCCAGCCAGTACGACGCACCAGCAGTTAACCGAAGAACAACAATTAGCTGCTGGTGTACGTCCAGAATTGATTCGTTTATCGGTAGGCACTGAACATATTAACGATATTATTAGTGATCTGGAGCAAGCGATTACAGCAAGTCAGGCTTAATATAATGCAGTGTGGCTAATTGTCCATAGGAACGAGTTTCTTTAAGTACCCATGATGAGGTCGGGTATCCTGCTGGGAACAGTGGGATGCCTGAGCCTAACATCACAGGCGCAACTGTAATGATCATTTCATCGATCCAATCTTGTTGCAGAAATTCATGTACAAGCTGACCGCCACCCATTAACCAGATATGCTTACCTGATTGTGTTAATTGCTGCGGTACCCATGAAGATAGTTCTTCCTGAACATAAGTGACATACTCATCTGCTGGATGAGAAGAACGAGAAAATACATAACACTGCTTATCTGGGTACGGAAAAGGCATATCAAACCCTTGAACAACTTCATATGTCTGTCTCCCCATAAAAATTGTATCGATCTGCTCTATAAAATTGCTGTACCCATTATCGCCTTCGCCTTCTATCTGTTCTAACCACTCTACACTTCCTTGCTGATCTGCTATGTACCCATCTAAAGACATGGCGATAAACAAAATAATACGACGCTTGGATTGATCTTTGGACTTCATAAATGCACCTCCTAATTTGTATTGATTGTAACAAAAAAAGATAAACAAGTACACATGTTCGTGTCACTAATTTATCTTTTTACTATTGCGTATTGGTAGTTCTTTGAGCACAAGTTCATGCGATATTTCCTGTCTGATGAGCGGTTAACGCATCATAATAGGCTTCAAGCGAACGGTCTAGAATCGTCTGGAAAATAAAAGGTTCTACTTCTGGTAATAAATCACGTGCATATTCCCAGGCATTTTCTTCGATCCGTAGAGAAATACGGGCAGATTGCAAAGAATCTGAACACCGCTCCAGTTCATCCGCAAGCATCTCTAACATAGGATCATGCGCATGACCTAATTCGTGAGCAAATATAATTTGAAAATACTGTTCAATATACTGTAATGATCCAAATAATTCAGTGCACTGCTCTTCGATCTCATGAATATATAAAGTAATCGTACGGCTGTTCATTCCGAACTTGCCACCTACCGAACGATCTCCTGGAAAATGTTCTTGGGTCAGAACATGTACATTACTATGCGCGCGCTGTAACAACTTTTCGATCACAAGCTCATGGTATAGATTCAAAAGGCATCCCTTCACTTTCTAGGAATTAAATTCCACAATATATCAGTATATAGGAGTTGTCGGAATTTGTAACTGATTTTATTACATTTTCTCAAAAGTAATCTGTTTCATTTTGCCCGTATGGCTGTAGAAGAGTATAATAAGTACGCAATCTATCATACGATTACTTGGGAGGATTTCATCTATGGATATTCATCATAAAACAGCTATTATCACAGGAGCAGGTAAAGGAATCGGTAAAGCGATTGCTGAAGCTCTTGCAAAAGAAGGCGTGCAATTAGGATTACTAGCACGTACAGCTTCGGATTTAGAAAAGGTAAAAGCAGAACTCACTTCGACTTACGATATTCAAGTATTTACAGCAACCGCAGATATCGGTAACTCGGAAGAAGCACGCCAAGCTGTAGCTTCTCTTGCAGCTTCTTTGGGACGTGTAGATATTCTGATTAATAATGCAGGTATCGGTAGCTTTGGCAAAATGGTTGATATGGACCCGGCAGAATGGGAAAACATTCTACGCGTCAATCTAATGGGTACATATTATGTCACTCATGAATTGTTGCCTGCTATGATCGAACAACAAAGTGGAGATATTATCAATATCGCTTCTACTGCGGGTGAACGTGGATTCGCTACAGGTTCAGCTTATTGCGCTTCTAAATTTGCTGTACTTGGTATGACAGAATCGTTGATGCAAGAAGTACGCAAATTCAATATTCGTGTAACTGCTTTAACACCAAGTACAGTAAACACACCACTTGCTGTCAATGCAGGTCTACCGATCGGTGACGAAGATCGAATGATGCAACCGGAAGACTTAGCTGAATTGGTTGTAGCTGCTCTTAAATTACCTTCTCGTGTATTGCTGAAAAGTGCAGGTCTGTGGACGAATAATCCGCAATAACTTGCATTTTGCTAGGTAGAATTGAATAAAATATATTTTATAAAATAAAGCCTTGGATATATTCAAGGCTTTTTCTTATATTGCGCTGATAAAGGGTATATATAATAGACAGAGGTATACCTTGCATAAGGAGTGAAGAGTATGAGATCAATATGTGTATTTGCAGGTTCAGGTACAGGATACAATAGTGATTATTTGCAGTACGCATCATTGTTGGGTCAACGTATTGCTGAACATCAGATTCATTTAATTTATGGAGGTTCCCGATTGGGATTGATGGGCGCTATCGCAGATGCCGCTTTACAAGCCGGAGGCAAAGTCACTGGAATTATGCCTGCTGGCTTGCTACATAGCGAAAGAGGGCATCAAGGATTAAGCGAATTGATTCGAGTCGATAGTATGCATGAACGCAAAGCAATGATGCAAGAAATGGCAGATGCTTTTATCGCTTTACCCGGCGGACTCGGTACACTGGAAGAATTATTTGAAGTATTGTGCTGGTCACAGATTGGGATTCATCATAAGCCGTTAGGATTGTATAATGTGAATCATTATTATGAACCACTATTACAGTTGATTCAACATACAGTACATGAAGGATTTTCAGGCACTTCTTCGTTGAGCCGTCTAGTCTATTCTGACGATGCTGATACATTGTTAGAACAAGTAAGTCATGATATGCCAATCACGTCTGATCTACGCTGGGATCCTTCCGCCTGGACATAACTAGCCTAAGAGTACATTATCATAGCCGCCAAAAAAGGGAGACGATAATATGTCTTTTTTGGCGGCTATTGGTTGTGTCTCTATATTGCACTACTCTGAATGTTCTAGTAGGTAATAGTATATTAAGCACATCTGATATACAAACTGTTCATGAGGATCATTGAGATCGAATCCGGTAATATCGCGAATACGTTCTAACCGATATTTGACAGAGTTGCGATGAATAGATAATTGACGGGCCGTTTCGATTAAGCTACTTCTACTTTCAAGATAGAAAAAAAGAGTACGTAATAAATCAGTCGTATGTTCTTCATCGTACTGTTTGAGCTTACCGAGCTTACGGTCGAACAATAGACCAAATCCTTTTTCATCCATTGTGCCACGTAGTAAATGATACACTTCGATATCTTTATAAGCAGTCAATGCTGTCTCTCCACTTAATCTACGTGAAATTGTCAGTGCATTACGTGCTTCACTAAATCCTTCATGAATATCCCACAACGCTTTGGGTCGACCAATCCCCGAGCGATAGCCTGCTAATTTCCCTTCCTGATCATTTAACCAGGATAATACAATTGTTGCCCACGGAATCGAAGACTGTCCTGCATCAATAGCTGGAGTAGCTTTTACTTGAGGGGTAGGTAAAAACAAAATGGCTCGATTGCTACGAAATTCAATATGAGGACGAATATTATATTTTGCTGCTTCTTGGTATAGTAACCTTGTCATCCATTCTTCATCCGGGGCTACACTGCCTTCAATAACGGCTACTTCCCATAAATGCAAAGGGTTCATGCCTAATTGCTGTCCACGTTGTTCTACTTCATGACGGGGTGGCGCAGGCGGAGTCATCAATTCATCTATAAAATTGCCACGTAATCGATTTTCAGTGTCTTCGATAATTTTATTACGCATCAATTCAAGAGCTAATACCAATCGTGCTTGTTCGATACCTACTTCTTCCATCGCATTCCATTGTTCTTTATCGATTAATAAATAAGCTACACTTCGCTGATCGATATTGATATTACGACGTACAGGATAACGTGCCTGACGAAAATCCCAACCGATTGGAGAGGAGACAATCAACGTTTCGCTATGATCAATAATAGCTACTGGTGCTTTTAACAAACCTGCTACATGATCACTTACCGCTTGAATACCGATATTTTCAAGAACCATCGCTGTTAATGTGCGATAAGTTTCATCTGATCGTTGTCGTAACTTTTCCTGTCGATATAATGTCTGTTCTATAGCGGCATAAGTGATATCCATATATGAAATATGTTCGGGTAACGAGATGATTGGTAATTCATATAAGTCACTTTGTAATATCGCTTCTGCGAGGATAGGTTGTATCTTCTGTGCAGATCTGATCATCAATCCTACAGCTTCACTTGTATGCAGTTGCTCTATCATATGGATCAGCACTTCAGGCTGTTGTTGAATAGGATATACATCGATAAAGATCAATGTTCCTTTGGGATAACCTTTTATAGTATAAGGCTGTTCGAGCATATCGATTTGCTTTACGAATCGCTCTAGGCCTTTGGCTCCACTGATCACTTGCGCCTCTTGCAATAAAGGCATATTTAATAACTCTTTTATAGTTAGTTCTACTGATCTCATTTTGCTCACCGCCGTATTTATCATGGTTGCTATTCTGTGCATTTTCAATATAGGGGGCTATATTGTACTTTCTATTATAAGATATTATCTCACATAAAAAAGCGCACCCTTGTCTAAAATAGATAAGGATCACGCTTTTGAGCAATATGATGATATGTTATCATTTATCCTTTGGTACCAGCAGTCAAATTCATACCTTCAATAAAGTAACGTTGAAAAACAAAAAACAATACGATAACAGGCAATAATACTAGAACAGAACCTGCCATCAAATAATTCCACTGTGTCTGTACACTGCCTCGAAAAGATTGCAGACCAATTTGTAAAGTATATAACGATTCATCATTCACATACAAAAGTGGCCCCAAAAAGTCATTCCATGCTCCATTAAAGGAAAGAATAGCTATCGTTGCCAGTGCTGGCTTGGATAATGGAATAATCACTCTAAGCCATGTATAAAAATGACTAGCTCCGTCGATCTTTGCTGCTTCACTCAGTTCTCGAGGAATACTTAAATAAAATTGACGTAACATAAAAATATAAAAAGCACTGCCTAAAAACTGAGGAATAATTAACGGATAGTACGTCCCTACAAGATGCAATTTGGAAAACATCACATACTGCGGAATTAATGTTACAAACCCTGGAATCATCATCGTTGCCAGCAGAATCGAAAACCATACTTTTTTACCTCGAAAACGAATACGTGCGAATCCGTAAGCGACAAATGAATTCACGATCACATTTCCTGTGACTGCAAAAAAAGAAAGCAACAATGTATTTAACGTATACTGTGTAAATGGAGCCGCTACCCATGTACGAATATAATTATCAATATGAAATGTTTGCGGAATAAAAGTAGGTGGGTACTGTGCTATTTCTTGCATCGACTTTAGAGAGGTTGCTATCATCCACCAAAGCGGCAACAAAAATAATATACTTCCTAGCGCTAACACGATAAAAATAACAATTTGGCGCAAAGATACCCGTTTTTTTCGATAATCTGTCTGTTGCCCTGAATAATATAGGGAACTACCCATTATTGATCCTCTCCTTCATAGTACACCCAACGTTTGGATAGCTTCATATTGATTAATGTCAGCACCAGAACAATAGCAAATAGTACCCATGCCATTCCCATAGCATAGCCCATATCAAATACGGTGAACGCTTTGTGCCACATGTGCAAATTATAAAAAAGTAGTGAATTCATCGATCCACCACTACCGTTCTCAGTCATTACATATCCTTCCTGGAACACTTGAAATCCACCAATAAAGCTCGTAATTACATCAAAGAAAATAACCGGCGAAATCATAGGCAGTGTAATATGCCAGAAGCGACGAAATACAGAGGCTCCGTCTAACTTGGCAGCCTCATATAGCTGTGCAGGCACCCCTTGTAAGCTGGCTAAATATAACAACATTCCGCCGCCGACTGCCCACATTTTCATCATAATAATAGCAGGCTTGGTCCACATCGGATCACTTAACCATGCAGGGCCTGAGATTCCAATCCATGATAACAATGTATTGATTAATCCACTGGTCGGGCTAAGCAATTGCATCCAGAGAAAATAGACACCTACCCCTGAAAGCACAGCCGGCAAATAATAAATAGTCCGAAAAAAACGCATCCCTACTACTTTTTCGTTCAATAACAAAGCAAGCAAAATAGAACCTATCGTCGTTAAAGGAACCATCCAGACGACATAATACAATGTATTACTCAAAGACCTCCAAAATAAAGGATCATCTGTAAACATGCGTCTATAATTATCAAGCCCGATAAAATCCATACGTGATGTTACATCATAATTGGTAAAACTGGCATACAGAGAAAAGAGCATAGGAAACAAAGTAATCCCAAATAATCCAATTAACCATGGAAGAATAAATAGATATCCTTGTCGTTCTTCCTGACGTGCTAATTTAGATATTTTCGGACGTTTTTGCCCGATCATTGCTTTCATAATTAACCCCCTTTGATACAGTACAAAGCGAGAGCCAAAAACGGATCAGCTCCGACTCAGCTCTCGCCTCTAACTGGAATAACACAGACTATAATGACTAGTGGATTATTATTTATTTTGTGCCATCAAACTTTGAATATCTTGCTGTGCAGCGGCTAGTGCTTGTTCAGGTGTTTCTTGACCTAGAAATACAGCATCCATATGCGGATTAATCAGATTTTTATAATCAGGAGCACTGAGCGGAATCGGAAACAGCTTGGTGCTCTCTAAATTTTGAACAGACGCTTTATAGACTGGATTTTGATTAGCTTCTTTATCCTTAGCGGCTTCTATATTAGCCACATTATCGAAGTTCTCCATCGCCCAATATTTTTGAGCGTCTACTCCGGTTAAATATTTCATAAATTCCCATGCTTCAGCAGGGTGCTTAGCTCCACGAGGAATCTCGACCACGAATCCGCCACCTGTACTCCAATGACCTGAACCACTTTCCCGTTCTGGAATAGGAGCTACACCAAAGTCCATATCTTTGCCAAACTCTTCAAGTTGAGTATTGTATGTGCCTGTCTGAATATACATAGCGACTTTACCTGAAATAAAAGCATCACTTTGTCCGTTACCAAATTCTGCTTTCATAGCATCTACTGTCTGGCGACCCAAGCGATCTTGCCAGGAAAGTAACCATTTCAATGTGGCTGCTTTGCCAGGTGTGTTAATAGTAGTCTGGTCGTTGGCATCAAAATAACCGTTGCCATTATCTCCATTCATCAACCAGCTATCTACACCAAAATCACCCCAAAGTGGATAAAATCCTACTTGTTCGTAGGTCTGTCCACTTTTTTTGTCTAACTTTTTGGCATATTCCTCTAATTCAGCCCATGTTTGCGGTGGATCATTAGGATCAAGCCCTGCTTCTTTGAAAGCCGTTTTGTTGTAGTACAACATACGGGTATCGGTGTTAAAAGGTAATGCATATGCTTCATTGTTATATAGTACATTTTCCCATAATTCTGGATAAAAGGTGTCGGCAATATTGTCTTTTTGCAAATAAGGAGTAAGATTGGTATTTTGATTTTTGCTGGCGCGAAGATTTACATTAGCGTAATCATTAATAATAACATCAGCAGGATTTCCAGCTGCTACAGCCGCTAGATTTTTGGTCCAGATATCACCAAAAGGAAGGTATGTATGCTTGACGATGATTCGATCCTGCGAAGCATTAAAATCATTAATGATTTTTTCGATAATCGGACGACGTGTCTCTGAACCCCAAAATGTCCAAAAATCGATTTCTACTTTTCCATCTGCTCTGGGTTCAGATGAATCAGATCGTGGTGTACAGGCAGTTAGCAACAGCAAAAGAATCATAGGGATAATCCATATCATACGGATTGAAAACTTATAATGCATTAACCAATTCCTCCTTATTTATAAATAAAGATTATAAAATCTCTTTTATTACAATAAACGACAAAACATCGCTTTGAATCCATTTATGACAATAAAAAAAGAGCCATATCTCTTTTTATAAATCTAAGAGATATGGCTCTTGTGAGATAAGTTATTGTAACAGTTCGCCAGCACGCATAATCAGTACATCATCTAGATATACATCTGGCTTTTGAACAACAGCATCAATATGTACTCCTGCGGCAACTGTTCCACCAAATGTATTATTACTACCAAAAGCTACATGGATAGTGCCATATACTTTTTCATCTTCTAATACGATTCCTGTAATACGTGCTTTGTCGTTAGTACCAATTCCGAACTCGCCTAGTATGCGTCCATCTCCATCCCCTAGCATGAGCAACAATTCAGCGCCTGTATCCCCTTCTGCCGCTACCAGACGACCTTCACTAATATTAAGCAATAATGGAGAATCTAAAGCACCTATTCCAGCGATAGAACCATCAATTACGATCTGCCCTTGAGCTGTTCCTTCCATTGGAGCAATATAAGCTTCACCAGAAGGTAAATTACCTGATTCTCCAGGATTGAGATACAATCCAGTGCTCGGTACACCTTCACGTTCTTCTATCGAAAAGGATAGGCTATATCCTTCTTTTTCTATCCGTACGGTTGATGCTTTTGTAAGTAAAGCAGTCACATGTTCTGTTAATTCTTTGACTTTAGAATACTCTGCTGTAATCGCACCATGGGTAAACATATCTTCTGTAATGCCCGGCATCGTTGCTACACGTGTACCTGCCGCAGCCGCTTGTTTGCGTGCAGCTGTATGCGTTAACGAATAGCGTGTCACACAGATCGCTACAGAAGCATTCATCATCGCTGTAGCGATAGAGGCTGGTGGTTCTTCTCCTGATTTGCTACGTTCTTGCATCACCATCAACATGGACTCTGCGCCTAAGCGCTTGCCTGCTTCATATAGAGATTCAGCAAGATGTTTACGACTATCGTCTGCTACAACGACCAGTGATTCGCCTGCTTTTAGTCCAAGACAATCGATCAATACATTTTTGCTAATTTCAATACGTTCTTCACTCATCCCTATATCCACCCTTTGATTACTAGATTATAAATAAGATCATTCACTTGCTGTATGTATTATATTGTTCCACAACTCTGTCTAAAATACCAATCAGATGTGTACGATATCTATCCTTTTCAAGGTATACTATAGGTGCAAATGATACATAAGAGAGTGGGGGAATCTGAATGAAGCAAGCGTTACTTATTATTGATATGCAAGAAATCTTTTTCGATCTGCCTGAAAATGCGCTCTATCAGCGTGATCAATTAACCGAAAAGGTCAACCAACTGATCGCTCAAGCTCGCGCCGTCAATTGTCCGGTGATCTTTATTCAACATACCAGTTATACCCCGGGTGAAGAGTTATATGTCGATACACCTGAATGGGAAATACATCATAAGATTAATCGTCAGGCAGAAGATCCTATTTTCCGCAAAACCAAATGGGATGCTTTTTACGAGACAGATTTATTGGCATGGCTACAAGATAATCAGATAGAACAGATTGTTTTTGCCGGTGCACAGACTGAATTTTGTATCGATACTTCATTACGTGCGGCATACAGTCTAGGGTATCAATCCAATATTGTTATCCAAAACGGGACAAGTACACTGGATAGTCAGGTACTACGTGCAGATCAGATTATTGCTCACCATGAGAACATCTGGAATGGGCGCTTTGCTACTGTGCAATCGGTAAAAGATGTATTATTTCAACCGATGATGAGTAGCTAATTAGCAGATATGTGAGTTTGTCGTTTATCCTTTTCATTTACCAATAAAAAAGGGCTTTACTATACGCTATTGATGTAATCTATTCTTTATTTCTAGGAAATATTTGTATTTTCTAAAAAGTGAAGAGTAGATTTTTTTGTTTAATGTAACTTTATCTAACAATTAATGATTTATTTATTGAGCTATTTCATTATTATTGGTAATATACTTATCATATAAAGTAAATTAATAGGGGGTTATGATTTGAAAAAGACTCATTTTTTACCTTTTATCGCATTGATTATGGTTATTATGTTATCTGCTTGTGGTACACCACCTGCGAAAGATCCTGTACCTGCGGCTTCAACCGATGCAGGTACAGCCTCAACCACTACAGGTGATGAGACAATCAAAGTCGCTACAGACGCTTCATATGCTCCTATGGAATTTATGGATTTGGATAAAGTATCAGGATTTGATATTGATTTTCTAGCGGCTGTTATGGCAGAAGCTGGCTTGAAATACGAGGTTACTAATATTGGATGGGACACGTTATTGGAAAGTGTTAAACAAGGTACCGAGTACAAAGCAGGGATCTCTGCTGTCTCGATCACCGATGAACGTAAAGAAACTTATTCGTTCTCTATCCCTTATTTTGAATCCACTAATATGATTATGGTTAAAGAAGGAAGCTCGATCAAAAGTGCAACTGACCTGAAAGACAAAACAGTTGCTGTGCAAAACGGAACAACTGCAGACATTCTGATGTCCAAAATTATGGGACAAAACAGTACTAATCTTAAAAAATTCGATAGTAATACGTTAGCTCTGCTCGAACTGGATAATGGTGGTGCAGATGCAGTAGTCGCAGATATTGCCGTAGTGCGCGAATATATCAAAAACAATCCAAATAACAAATTAGTCGGCATTACCGATAATACTAATTTCAATTCAGAATACTATGGACTGATCTATCCTAAAGACAGCGATCTTAAAGCCAAAATCGATCCTGCTATTCAAACTGTGATCGACAATGGAAAATATGCTGAAATCTATCAAAAATGGTTCGGTACAGCGCCTGATCTCACTAATTTAAAAGCCGAAATCACCAAAGCAGGCACATCTTAATTCTGCTGCGTCTAGCCATATTCGCTTAGTCCATGTATCACTCTACAAAGAAAGTATGCGTTATACAGCAATCACGCATACTTTCTTTGGTATAAAAACCTTTTTGAATAGGAAGGGACTCTTCATGACAGACTTTAGATTCGATATTATTGCTTACTATCTCCCGATCTTATTAAAAGGCACTTTATTAACGATTGGTATTTCATTTGCAGGGATTATTTTCGGTTCGATACTTGGGCTGATTATGGGATTTGGACGTATGTCCTCCAAAGCGTACTTTCAATTACCGACAGCGTGTTATATCAACTTTTTCCGCGGAACGCCGTTGCTCGTGCAAGTACTTATGGTGCATTTTGGATTGATTCCATTGCTGTTAGACCGAAGCGATCCGATTCTAGCCGCTATCGTAGCATTAACCCTTAATTCAGCCGCGTACACGGCCGAGATTTTTCGTGCCGGTATTCAATCGGTAGACAAAGGGCAGACTGAAGCGGCGTTATCTTTAGGGATGACACGCCGCCAGACGATGCGTTATATTATTTTGCCTCAAGCGATCAAGCGAATGATTCCTGCATTTGGTAATGAATTTATTGTATTGATTAAAGACTCTTCCTTAGTCGCTATTATTGCGGCTCCTGAACTCATGTACTATGCCAACAGCATGCGTGGACAATATATGCGTGTATGGGAACCCTATATCACCGCTTCAATCATCTACTTTATTCTTACCTATTCGTTAAGTAAATTATTGAATTGGTTCGAAAAGAGAATCAATTAGTCTACGCTGAATGACTAATCAGTATATAGGCTGCGAATAAAACAATATAAGATGCAAAAGAAACGGCCATCATTTTTACAGGTTTACGAGTTAAATCGAGTACTCCTTTTATGCCGGTATTCAAAAATATACTGATTAATATGCCTAAAGTTGTTGCTAATGCCAACATCGCCATACAGAACAAAATTGCTTCCATGTTTAGTCCTCCCTATCTATTTTGTATTCATATCGTAATAATTTCATCTTAATAGGTAGAGTTTAAAAAACAGCTTCTTTTGGTTTAAATTTGGTTTAAATATTCCAAAGCTATTCAAATCAAAAAGTCGTAAAATCATTAAGATTTTACGACTTTTGTTATATGTATCATATTTTATATTCATTTATTTAGTAATCATAATCACTGTTCCTTGTTCGTTACTGTTCATCGTATACCATAAATTCATTTGCTTACACATCATCTCAATAATAGAAAGCCCTATTCCTGCGCCTTTATGATCTGATACACTATCCAATCCAGAACCATGATCTTGGATTCTAATTCCAGCATTCAGACCTTGTGGATACGTTTCTACTGAAATGTATTTTCCTACAGAAGCATGACGCAAAATGTTTTGAAAAATATTATCTAAAATTCGTTTAAACCATAATTCATCAATCTCCCATATAAGCGGATGCTCCAAAAGAATATTAATTTCAAAATGTTCTTTTTCAAACAAAGGATACCATGATGTAAGAGATGAACGAATAACTTTGACAACATCTGTCGATTGTATATGGATTGGTAATTTACCTGCAGCTAGTAAAGAAAATGAAGATAAGTTGTCGATTAATTCACCCATATGCGTGATTTTATCGTTAATGATCTGGACAGAATGACTTCCCTTTTCGCTTAATGATTCATGATCTAATATAAACGCATGACTACGAATAACGGTTAATGGAGTTCTTAGATCATGAGACAGATCAGCAACTAATTTTTTGCGAAGTTCTGTTTCTTCTTGTTCTTTATATTTACTTTGTTTAAGCTTATTTACCATCTGATTAAAAGAATGTTCTACTTGCCCTATTTCATCTTCATGACGAACCTTCATGATATTAGGAATACCATCTTGATCCACTTTCTGCATATGATCTTGCAGGCGAACCAATCGTTTTTGAATTTTGGAAAAGAAGATCCAAGAATTAAAAAGAAAAAGTAAACAGATACATAGAAAGCCAAGAAACCAAAATGGAGCATACTTTTTGCGCATAATCTCCCATTGAGATCCTACGATAGAATAAGGCGTTTCGAGAAAGCCATATCCTTGATTCTGGCTTCCTTTGATATATCCACTAATGACAAGATTTTGTTGACTCGCTTTTTGAGTCCACTCTGTAACTTCACTAACATTAAGTGGAGACTTAGGAAGTATTGTTGCTTTGGCAGACATATATAATACTTCGCCATCATCACTAATCCAGACCATATTAGAGTGTTTATATTGCTGATTATTTTGAAAATCTGTTAAAATCTCAGCATCTGATTGTCCACTCCAGCGATTCGCATCTTGTCGCCATACCGTTTCTAACTTTTCTTTTTCATAATAAATATGATTCTGCTGATCGATAATGTACGTCAACGTAACATAATAAACAAAATTAACAATAATAAAAGCTAAAGGAAAAAACAACACAGACACAATAATATTTATTACATATTTAGTCGATAACTTCATTGCTTGATCCTATAACCTATTCCACGAATCGTTTCCAAAATAATAGGTTTGTTGGGGTTTTCCTCTATTTTTTGACGCAAATATCTGATATGTACCATCAATGTTTTATCCCCTTCCATATAATGTTGATTCCAGATATTTTCGTAGATCTGTTCTTTAGTCAAAATTTGATTAGGATGATTTAATAAAAGGATAAAGATTTTAAATTGCTTATCTGTTAAAAAGATTTCTTCTGCTGTATATCGATTAATAATTCTTTTTTCTTGTAAATGGATCTGCAAATGATGTAATACAAGTTCGTGCATAGGGTGTTTATTGAATCGTCTTAACAGCACTTCGATACGTGCTATTAATTCTTCGGGATGAAATGGTTTGGTTATATAGTCATCTGCAAACTCTAATCCTTTTAACTTATCTTCCATTGCTGTACGCGCTGTTAAAAGCAGAATTGGAATGTCTATATGCATTTCCTTGATTCGTTGCCCTACAGTAAAGCCATCTAATCCTGGCATCATAACATCTAAGATTACGATATCTTTTGCTTCAATATGTTGCTCATACTGGTAGGATGAAGTAAGCCATATTACTCTATGCCCTTTTTGTTCTAATATGTCATAAACAAATTCGCCAATTTCTTGATCATCTTCAATATACAAAATATTGCTCATGACTGCTTTCACCACCTGCCCATAAATTGTAATTCAAGTCAAAAAAAGCTTATACCAAAAAAGTTTTAGTTGCAAATACATGCAAATTTCTTTTCGATATAAGCTTATTATGATAAATCTATCTGTTAACCAATCAGTACCTTTTCTTCCGGGTAACTGAACTTGGCTTCTTTGTTTTTCTGTGCAAGTGCATAGGCTAGAGCCAGTGGGCCCAGACGACCGATATACATCGTAATAATAATAAGGATTTTGCCCGCAGGTGTGAGATGAGGGGTTAAGCCCATCGACGAACCTACTGTACCAAACGCAGAAACAGTTTCATAAAAAATGCTTAGAAATTGAGCGCCTGTTCCACTTTCCGTCAGTGTCAGTAAAATGGTCATCGTAAACACAATCCCAAGCGAGATCATAATAACAGCCAGTGCGCGAAATGCGGTATCAAAGCTAATTCTGCGATGGAACGCACGAATCTCACTACGACCACGTACCACACTGTATAGAGCCAGCATTAGAATCGCAAATGTATTCGTTTTGATCCCACCACCGGTTGAACCGCTGGCAGCTCCAATAAACATTAAAATAATAAATACAAATTGTGTTGCCGCCATCAGACCACCGATATCGACAGTATTATAACCGGATGAACGGGGCATAACACCCTGAAATAGCGATGCCCATATTTTCTCAGTTATACTCAAATGTCCAAGTGTAGCTGGATTTCCCCACTCTACTACAAGGACAAATAATACACCGAACACTGTCGCTATCGCTGAAGTCATCAGTACCAATTTCGTATTTAACGAGAACCGACGCCATCTGCGCTTTTGCAATATATCGGTCACGACAATAAATCCAAGTCCACCGATTACAAATAGTGAAATAACGACCGTATTGACTACCGGATCACCAACATGGCTGGACAAGCTATCTGGAGACAACGAGAACCCTGCATTATTAAAAGAAGATATGGCGTAAAAAGCACCTTGATACAGAGCAGGTGCCCAACCCATCGTCGGTCCCCAATGTAGCGTCAATGTGATCATTGCCACAAATTCCAGTACAAAAGCGATTAGGAAGATGTTAAGTGACAATTTCACTAATCCCTGTGTGGAAAAAGCATTAGTCGCTTGCTGAATCATTAAGCGATGCTTGAGTCCAATCTGCTTGCCCAGTAATACAGCAAACAGCACCCCGAATGTCATAAATCCAAGTCCACCAATCTGGATCAGAACCATAATGACCAGCTCACCAAATAGTGAAAAGCTCGCTCCAGTATCAATAACTGCAAGCCCTGTCACACAGACAGCCGAAGTCGAAGTAAAAAAAGCATTCAGTAATCCTACACTGTGGCCATTTGTACCGGCTATCGGGAGACTCAATAGTATCGTCCCGATCAATATCATCCCTGCAAATCCCAGTGGAATCAAACGTGCCGGATGCACAAATCCCTTCATATGCCTTGCCATTTTATTCAAAATAATATTCCTTTCGTGTTAATGAAACGGACAGCCTCCTTGCGAAACAGAAGCTTTCGGTTCATATGCTTTATCCTGATAAAAGAAATTAGGGGTTACTACCCGATTATCATACGATTGATGAAAAATATGCGTAGTCGCAGGTGACATCGGCGGAACCAGCCATGTCCAGTTGCCTGTTACTGCTCGTCCTGCTTCCGCTTCCCGTTGTTCAAAACGCTGAAATTGTGAAGCTGCTGTATGATGATCTACTATACTCACACCTGCTTCTTTGAACGAATGCAATACGGCCAAATTCAGTTCAACTAATGCACGATCTTTCCATAATGTCGCTTTACTGCTGGTATCGAGTCCCATGATTTTTGCCATTTGTGGTAACAAGTTATACCGATGTTCGTCTGCAAAGTTACGTGCACCAATCTCTGTACCCATATACCAGCCGTTAAAAGGTGCTGCTGTGTAATGGATACCGCCAATCGTTAAGCGCATTTCAGATACGATGGGAACAGCGTACCACTTTAATTCCAATTCTGTAAATCCCGGAAAATCTGGATGGATCATCGGCACTTCCATTACATCTGCTTGCGGAATCTCAAACCAACGTGGAGTCCCATTGTGTTCACTAATCACTAAAGGAAGAACATCAAACGAAGTTCCTGCTCCTGTCCAACCTAACTTTTCACAAAATTGCGTAAAATCAAGTGAAGCGGGATCACCAATAATCCCCTTCTCTGTCTGATAACCTGCATAACGAATCAATTGATGATTCCAAATTCTCATCTCCGATCCGTCGATCGCACGTGGTCTAAAAATAGTGATCGTTGGACGAACTTTACCTCCATTTGTAGCATATCGGATATGCTCAAGTAAAGAGTCTGCAATCTGCTCTGTCCCTTGAATATGGCGCTCATCACGCACTTGTAGATTATCCCAAAATAAGCGTCCAATACAGCGATTACTATTGCGCCACGCCATTTTGGCTCCATGTTCTAATTCTTCAAATGTATGTTCATAGCTTCCATTGTTTTGAATATCATGCTCTACCTGTTGCAAGCGTGCTTCTAGCTCATCTTCACTTTTGCCAAGTTCTTGATAACATTGACGCAAAAATAATGTTGCTTCCTGCATTAACGGATGTGTAACGGCCATATATTCCACCTCATTTTATCTTATCCATTAGAATCCACTTCTACCACAATATAAAAACAGGCGACGCTCTGGTGGGAGCCCGCCTGATTGGTCTGCTTATCGTTATTAGGATTGTCCATATTATACGTTACAAAACAGTGCTTCGGCAGTGTTATGATACAATTGTCACAGAACGTGCACATCCTTGCTGTATAAGGGCTGAGAGACTTTCCATATCGTTCCATAAATAGAGGGCACACTCTAAAATACGCATCAATATTGCATTTGGATGACTACATTATATAATCCATTTTATTGTTTCAAAGGAACGCTATGATCGACTTCCGTCCATACTCAGCACTTTACTTTCTATCTTATCGACAACAAAAGCCCTCCAGATGATACTCTGAAGGGCTTTACTATGAATAACTCATATGAACAAGATTGCTTGGATAGCTATTAGCTAGAAAATGTAATCTTAGCGACCAAGATAAGCGTTCAACATCCATGCTGCTTTTTCAATTTCACCACGAATACCGATCAATAGATCAGCTGTTGGTTGGTCACTGACTTGCTCTGCAAGAACAATCGTTTCTGTTAACTCTGTAGATACGGTTGCAATATCTTCTACAAGTGAACTTACCATTTGATTTGCTTGCTCTGTACCTGTTGCTTCAAGCAATGTAGACAATTCCAATTGCTCACGAAGTGTAGCTACAGGTTGACCACCGATTGCGAGTAAACGCTCAGCAATATCGTCCATATACACAGTAGCTTGATCGTACAATTCTTCGAATTTAGCATGTAGTGTAAAGAAGTTTTCACCTTTGACGTACCAGTGGAAATTGTGAAGTTTGGTATAAAGCAAAGACCAGTTCGCAATTTGAACATTCAAAGCGTTATATAATGCAGTTGTTTGTGTAGTCTCAGTTGTAGTAGAAGTGTTTTGTAGAGATGTCATAGATAATTCCTCTTTTCGTTTTGTATTTTTAAATTTAGACTTATTCTAATTCCTGAATTAATCATAACAGATAGACTACCATTTGGCTAGTGTTATCTGCAAAAAATATTTTTTCGTATCGACAAATTGTGAGTTAATATTTTACTTCTTCTCCCTATTACCTACCAAGCAAACGCTTACTTTATTCATAACCTTTACATCTCTAGTTCTTTTCGTTCAGTTTTCTTTATATTGTCTTGAGGAGCAGAAATAACATAGGCTATCTAGCAAATTGACGGAGTGCTGTCTTATCTCATACTATGGAGTAAGCGTAAATTGCATTTATAACTATGCTCACATTAAAAGGAGGTCCATTCGTGGATATTATTTCAGCGATTATTATGGGTATTATTGAAGGCTTGACTGAGTTCTTGCCTGTATCCAGTACCGGGCATATGATTTTGACCAGTTATCTACTGGGACTCGATCAGAATGCAGAACAGGTCAAAACGTTTGAAATTGTGGTACAGCTAGGAGCCGTACTTGCTGTGGTTGTATTGTACTGGCGTAAGTTTATTGATATTTTGATGACGATTCCTGATCTATTTAACGGGCGGCTCAAAAGTAAAAATGGAATAGCTCCTCAACGTCGTTTGAACATTTTGCATATTATTTTGGCAATGTTACCGGCGGTTGTGGTTGGACTGGTGTTGCATGACTTCATTAAAGAACATCTTTTTGGGCCTATGACGGTAGTCTACAGCCTTGTTGTCGGTGGTTTGCTGATGATCTATGCCGAATGGCGTAAAGGTCGCTCAGCGGGTAATATGACGGTTGATGATATTACATACAAGCAGGCGTTTGGTGTAGGATTGTTCCAGTGTCTTGCTCTATGGCCAGGATTCTCTCGTTCAGGTTCTACGATCTCTGGTGGACTGTTACTTGGAATATCCCATACAGCCGCTGCTGAATTTACATTCCTTGTGTCTGTACCTGTTATGTTTGGAGCGACAGGACTGGATCTTGTCAAAAGTGCTCAGTATCTAAGTATGGATGACTTTGGATTTTTTGCTGCTGGATTTATCGCTGCTTTCCTTGTAGCTCTTGTAGCAATCAAAACATTCTTAAATCTGCTTAAACGTCTTCCATTGTATGTATTTGCGTACTATCGTTTTGCACTTGCTATTATTTTCTTTATTTTGCTTACTCGCTAAACGAAAAACGTTGTCTGTCACAGAGCCTTGTTCTGATTCAATATTCGATATTCAGAGTTAATATATTTGTAATAATATGAATATATATAACTATAAATAATGGCGGCTTGCCGTCTTATTCAAATGGGAGATGCTACTTGGATACTTTACCCGCGCGAAGGCGAATGATGAGTGCTGTACTGATGAGTCTAATCATGCTGTTGTTCTGTATGCCATTTCAATCAGCTGATGAAGAAGATTACGACTTTGCCGTCACAACTGGAATCTATCCAGGTAAAATGACATATGGATCATCACGATATGCTAATAATGTAGATGGCGGTTGTAGGGTGCCGACATTACCACCAGTGATGACACTGGCTGCTTACTTTGCGATTCTGATTCGGTATGTGAATAGATCGTTCAGTCCCACTCATCTTCTCTCTTTTATCCCTCTCTTGCTCAAGCGCTTGTTGCTTGAAGCGCTCAAGTACCGGTCTAATTATATGGATACGGCTTCCGTACGACCTTAATCGTGTATAACACATCTGGTTATCGCCAGTGTGCATCATTTCAATTAATGGATCGCGGATGCTGACCACTATAGGATCGGCACGCATGAAGGGAGAGAGTTTGTTGTCTGACAGTATTAATATTGGACTTAATTTAACGTTATTTGTCATTTTAATTATCTTTACTGCTTTTTTTGTTGTGGTGGAGTTTGCAATTGTGAAAGTACGGGGTAGTCGGATCGATCAGCTTATCGCTGAAGGAAACAAAAATGCTCGTTATGCCAAAGAAGTCATTTCAAATCTGGACGGCTATTTATCAACCTGCCAATTAGGGATTACGATTACTGCATTAGGACTGGGTATGTTGGGAGAACCAACGGTTGAATATATGTTATCTCCTTTGTTCGCTAATGTAGGCGTACCTGCATCATTAAGTCATATTTTGTCTTATGCGATTGCATTGATTTTAGTTACTTATTTCCACGTAGTTGTTGGTGAATTAACACCGAAGACAGTTGCTTTGCGTAAAGCAGAATTAGTGACTTTGTATACTGCTCGTCCGATTATCTGGTTTAACCGCATTATGTATCCTTTTATTTTTATTTTAAATGGATCGGCTACCTTCTTAACCCGCTTGATTGGTCTACAACCTGCGAGTGAACATGAAGAAGCTCACTCGGAAGAAGAATTGCATATTATTTTGAATGAAAGCTATGAAAGTGGCAAAATCAATCAAAGTGAATATGGTTATGTCAGTCGTATTTTTGCTTTTGATGAAATGTTAGCGAAAGAATTAATGGTGCCTCGTACCGATATGGTGTGCTTATTTACCGAAAAGTCTCCTGAAGAAAACCGGATGATTATTCGTAAAGAGCAATATACCCGCTTCCCTGTTGCAGAAGGAAGCAAAGATAATATTATCGGGATGATCAATACGAAGCAATTCTTTCTAGCTGCTGAAGAGACACCAGATTTGAATGTGGCTCCTTTGATCCATCCGGTTATGTCTTTATCTGAGACTACACCTGTTAAGCATCTGCTCAAGCGCATGCAGCGTGAAGGCACTCATATTGCGATTCTGGTCGATGAATACGGTGGTACATCCGGGATGATCACGATCGAAGACATTTTGGAAGAAATCGTAGGCGAGATTCGTGATGAGTTCGATGCAGATGAAGAAGACGAAATTCAACAGATTGCTCCGAATCATCTTATTGTCGATGGTAAAGTATTTATCAATCGTGTAAACGATCTATTAGGTACCGATCTAGACGATGAAGAGTTGGATACGATCAGCGGTTGGTTATACGGTCAACGTCCGGATCTAGCGATTGGAGCTACGTATGAATTCGAGGATCTAACATTCAAAGTGTTACGTCGTAGTGCGCGTCGTTATCGCAAGCTGGAGATTGTCAAAAAAGTAGTCGAAACCGATGAAAATGAAGAGATTGAATCATAAGTGAGTTCATCTAGATAGTGAAGATCAGATGATTGGCTAAAAACATGAAAACCGCTTTTTCCTCAAAAGGAGAAGCGGTTTTTTTGTGGATTGATATGGGTGGCTACTGCAAATAATGATGATCTACAAACGACTACAACCTATTCCCGATCAACATATTAGGTTGTTCTCCACGCATTAACTGACCCCAATGTTGGTACACTTGATACGCTTTGCCACTTTCAAGTATCGATTTGGCGGTATAAACGCCTTCTTCGATTGAACCTGTTTTGCCTGTCAAAGCAAGCCGGTACGCACTATTAAGTAAGACTTGATTGGTAAACGCAAGATCGGCTTGTCCGCGTAACACCTGCTCGGTCACTTCAATCTGCGTAGACGCTGTCCACGACATTTCCGGTAAAGAGATATCCAATCCATAGACTTCCGGGTCTATAATCTCCATATGAGCTTCACCGCGCTCTACCCGATATGTACGTGTAGGACGATCGATAAATAAATCTTCTGATCCTTCTGCTCCCTGAATAATCGCTGCTCGCTGATAATCCAATCGTTGTAACACTTTAGAAATCCGTTCAAAAAACGTATTATGGAACACGCCATACACCAGATAAGGAGAATGACTATAATTCATTAGTTTTTCAGCGCTATTCAGTATCGTACGCACACCTATTTCTTCACGCAATGTACGCAAAGCACCTAATGGTGGACACCACTGCTCTGCCGCTACAAATAATAATCCTGTTTCCTGAGCAGCATATAAAGATTGATCTCTAGTTAGATGCTCGGTATTGACGCCCATTTCGCGCAACAATAGTGGTAACGTCACACCCCATTTAGGAGGCAAAGGTTCACTACCATGCAAGGTGACTTTCTGCCCTGTCGCTGCCAAAACAAATGAAGTTGCAAAGCTCGCTATAAATGAAGCTGTCCGTCCATCATAAGGAGCAGCACAATCCAGACTATTGATAGAGGAAGTACGTAACGCATATTTACGGCAGATATCGACAAAAGCATGCATCTCTTCTATATTTTCCATCTTCATTCGTTCTGCCATAAAAAAAGCACCGATCTGTACGTCAGAAGCTTCTCGATTCAAAATCAGTTCGCCTACAGCTAGCGCTTCATCATACGTAAGATCTCTGGAACCTCTTTTGCCTCGACCTACTTCTTTCAGTATGTCTGTCATGTTCACGTCAGGTTCCTCCTTTGACTATTAAGATTGTAACAACTGATGTGCTTTGACAATAGCTGTAGCGACATCAACCAGGCGTTTACGATCATTCATCGCTTTTTTACGTAAAATATCATAGGCTTCCGCTTCTGATATTTTTTTCATATCTGCTAAAATACCTTTCGCCATATCGATCCATTTGCGATCTTCCAAACGGGATACTAATTGCTGACGCTCACTATGCCATTGTTGCCGTTCTACACATAATTTGGCTGCAAAATGAAGTGCCCAGTGAAGTTCTTGCTCTTTCATTGTGGGTGTCAAAATCCCATCTATCGCACTTTCCATTTCACAAGCTTGTACAGAAGAAGTAGCTGTATACGGGCTACACCACCACAACATCGGGATACTACGTGAATGCGTAAGTATGTGCTCTAATGCTGTAATCTCTTCTATCGGTAGATCAAGCACTACAGCATCGGCTTTGGTTAACAAAGGTTTGACATCATCAGCCCCAACTGAAATCGACGCCTGATACCCGTTATCTTCCAGCAAAGTCTCAGGTAACACAACAGACTCTAACTGATCCGGACCACAGATGATATTCTCCATACGGATAATCAGTAAAGAACGCATTGAGAGGTACTCCCTCCTCATAGACTTAATACTTACAATGAAATATATAATAGAAAATATCACATGAACAACTAGATTTAAAAGTGGATAAGCAGATTTTAGCTCTTTTTTAAGACAATCAAGATAATCGAGGGTGTTTTGATATTTATCATGTAAACATAATTAACTTCTAATTTCAAATAAAATTTTTATGTTATTTATATTGACATGTAATTATACATCTTTTATAGTTGGTTTATCGAAAAACACATATGATCAATTATCGCATCATCAACATATTATCTATCTGTTAGCGAAATGATAACTAGATACAATGGAGTATCTACTTTATAGACGGCAATGAAGCCTGTCTCAACTCTATATCAGAGCACCAAGCGTCTGGCACGCTTATCTCTGGTTGGAATGAGACAGGCTTTTTATATGTAGATCGAGATTATAGGAGGAGAGATCATCATGACAACAACCAAAAAATTAGTATTAATCGGAAATGGAATGGCAGGCGTATGGACGATAGAACATTTACTGAAGCTCGCACCACATGCATATGAGATTACTATTTTTGGAGCAGAACCTCATCCTAACTATAATCGTATCTTATTATCGACTGTGCTTGCTGGTGGAGCTTCGATCAATGACATCATTATTAATGATCATGATTGGTATCGTGATAATCATATTACGCTGTACACCGGTGATCCTGTTATTCGTATTGATGCTGATCAGCGTCAGGTCATCTCTGCTTCTGGCTTACATGTAGACTATGATGAAGTGATTATTGCAACCGGTTCGCGCGCCTTTATCCCGCCTATTCCAGGTTCAGACAAAGACGGTGTGATCGGTTTTCGAGATATTAAAGACTGCGAGACGATGATAGCAACGGCTCAGACGCATCGCAAAGCGGCAGTGATCGGTGGTGGACTATTAGGGCTTGAAGCAGCTCGCGGACTATTAAACCTCGGTATGGATGTTACTGTAATTCATATCAATGAACATTTGATGGATCGTCAGCTTGATCTTCCAGCAGGTCTGATGCTACAAGAGCAGTTAGAAGCACAGGGTATGAAGTTCCTACTTGGCAAGCGTACAGTGGAATTAACAGGCAAGCGCAGAGTGACAGGGCTTCGATTCACTGATGGAGAATCGTTAGACGCTGATCTTGTCGTAATGGCAGTAGGGATTCGTCCTAATATCGATGTTGCTCAGTCCTCAGGACTAACAATCAATCGGGGAATCGTGGTTGATGATCATTTACACACCAATATCCCTCATATTTCAGCTGTAGGCGAATGTGCAGAACATCGAGGGATTGGATACGGGCTAGTGGCTCCACTATATGAACAAGGGGCTGTGCTTGCTAAGCGTCTTGCAGGACTGGACACTGCCGGATATGAAGGCTCAGTCACTTCAACCAAACTTAAAGTAGCAGGTGTAGATGTATTTTCAGCAGGGCAATTTGCAGATACTCCACAGACCAAGTCTTTACGGATGCAAGATGATATCGATAGCATTTACAAAAAATTAGTGATTCAAGATGGGAAATTGATCGGAGCGGTATTGTTTGGAGATACGTCGGAAGGCAGTTCATTGTTTTCACTGATCAAAAGTGGCGAGTCGATTGTTGGACGTGAAAAAGAATTATTGACCGGCTATGCTGGTGGTGCGACAGCCGTTTCTCCACTACAACGATTAGAAAGTATGGCAGATGATGAGATTGTCTGTGGTTGTAATGGTGTGAGCAAAGCGGCAATTGGCGATGCAGTACTTCAACAAGGCTGTCATACGATGGGTTCGCTCAAAGCTTGCACCAAAGCATCTGCATCATGCGGAGGTTGTGCTCCACTGGTCGAAGGATTGCTTCAACTATATGCTGGAGATTCCGCTCAAGTGACTGTCAAAGAAGGCATGTGTGGATGTACTTCTCTACAACGCGATGAGATTGTAGAACAGATCAAAACGATGGGTCTCAAAACTGTCAAAGAAGTGATGAATGTACTGGAATGGCGCGAACCTGAAGGTTGTTCCAAATGCCGTCCTGCCCTCAATTATTATCTAGGCATGCTGTTCCCGGCTGAATATGAAGATGAAAAAGAATCCCGTTTCACCAATGAACGTTATCACGCTAATATTCAAAAAGACGGCACCTATTCAGTGGTTCCCCGTATCTATGGCGGAGTCACCTCCCCTGCTGATCTCAAAAAAATCGCCAATGTGGCTGAAAAATATAATGTCCCACTCGTCAAATTTACCGGCGGGCAACGATTGGATCTACTCGGGATTCGAAAAGAAGACTTGCCTAAAATCTGGGAAGAATTAGATATGCCTTCCGGTCATGCTTATGGCAAAACGTTACGTACCGTCAAAACATGTGTCGGCAATACATTTTGTCGCTTCGGTACACAGGATGCAATGGCGATGGGAATCAAAATGGAAAAAGCGTATGAACGCTTAACCGGCCCTGCCAAAATTAAACTGGCTGTGTCTGGATGTCCCCGTAACTGTGCAGAAGCAACGATCAAAGATTTGGGGTTAGTCGCTATTGATGGCGGTTGGGAACTGCATGTAGGAGGCAATGGTGGGGTCAAAGTACGTGCGGCTGAACTGCTTTGTACGGTCAAAACAGAAGAAGAAGTGATGGAATGGTCTAGTGCGTATTTACAATATTATCGTGAACATGCTCGCTTTAATGAACGCACCGCAGCATGGATCGAACGTGTAGGCTTAGATCATGTGAAAGAAGCGCTTGCTGATCAACAAACTCGCTTGGAACTGGTAAGCCGTATTGAAGAAACGCTTAGTTACACTTCTGATCCATGGAAAGAAATTATCGCCAAAGATGAATTACGCAAAAACTTTGAACCGCTACACCAAGCACCATTAACCGGATCGACCACATCTATCTATTAAGGGGGAACTGCGATGACGATGACTAAATTACATGTAGGGCATATTCAAGATATCGATAAAAAAGGATCACGTACATTTCTATTAGGCGAGACTGAGATTGCTCTATTCCATCTGAGCGATGGTAGTATTCATGCAGTCGAAAATAGTTGCCCCCACAAAAAAGGGAGATTATCGGAAGGAATGGTGTGCGGAACAGCGATTCATTGCCCTTTACATGATTGGAAAATAGATTTGCGGAGTGGAAAAGTACAAGATCCTGATGAAGGCTGTGTGCATACGTACAACACCGAAGTTGATCCTGCGAGTGGAGCGATCTATATCACATTTTAAGCAAAGGAGTGGTGAAGATGAATAGAGCATATGGTACAGTCAGCATTATTGGTGCAGGTCCGGGTGATCCTGAATTGATTACGGTCAAAGCATTACGGCGGATTCAGCAAGCCGATGTGATTATGTATGATCGTCTGGTGAATGATGAGTTGTTAACGTATGCCCGTCCAGATGCACAAAGACTATTTTGCGGTAAAGCACCTGGATTGCATCATATGAATCAAGCCACTATTAATCGCACACTTCTCTCTTATGCCGTAGCAGGTCATACCGTTGTTCGGCTCAAAGGCGGCGACCCCCTTGTTTTTGGACGGGGTGCAGAAGAAGCTTTATTTCTAGCAGAACATCATATTGCTTACGAAATAGTACCGGGTATCACGTCAGCAATCGGAACGGCTGCCAGTGCTTCTATTCCACTGACTCATCGCGGTGTAGCGACATCTTTTGCTTGTATTACCGTATGCCGGGCTAATCCAGCGATTGAGCCAGCAACTATCGAAGCAGTATCTTCTTCAGCACCAGCGATCTCGCCTGCTCCTGTGAGGTGGGATCTACTCGCACATAGTGTAGATACTCTGGCGATCTATATGGGTGTCAGTCAGTTGGACGAAATCTGTAGTCAATTGATTCTGTGTGGTAAATCTTCTGTAACCCCTGTCGCTCTGATCGAAAATGGCACAACCGAAGCCGAACGGGTATTTACTGGTACACTGGCTGATATCACTCAGATAGCGACAACCGCTCATATTAGTAATCCAGCGATGATTATTATCGGTGAAGTGGTTCATATCCGGGAACAATTAATACAGATGAAGCATCAAGCTCACCAAATGATCGGATAATGCTCGTCTATATGTACAGCAATTGTTGGTAATCCGGCAAATTTTCCAATATTGCGATCACGTACATACAGACACCTCTTGAATAGGTATAATCGTATGATCTATTTGCACCCTCTTCAATAGATTCTATACGTATAGATACAAATCTAAAAAAGCCCTTTCCCTTCATATAGAGGAGAAACGGCTTTTTTGGTATCACTATTTTTAACAATTATGATTTTTAGTATGTCATATAGAGATCGTTTTAAAAATGATCTATTTTTGGTCTGAATTATTTATTTGATCTCGAGTAACTCCTGTTAATAAAGGTACTACTTCTCCTTTATTCACATCTATTAGACCATAATCCGTAATTTTGAGTGCAGGGCTAACGGGTAACGAATGCGTACTGATCGACATAATCGGATTGTAATGCTTATATCCTAACTCGCGCATAGCTGTAACCAGTTGATCGACAGCAATTGCTGTTTCTTCCAGAGGGGCTTCTGTTAAGATACCGCCTACAGGTAAGTGCAGTGAAGCAATCACTTTGCCGTCTAACACAACACAGAAGCCGCCTTGCTTGCTAATGACTTCATTCGCTGCTATTGCCATATCTTGTGGATTACGACCGACAACAAGTAAATTATGATTGTCATGTGAATACGTTGTCGCTATCGCACCACGTGTAATCGTATCTCCACCGATCAGCCCATACGCATGATTGCCATTTTTTCCATACCGTTCAAATGTAGCAATCAATCCATACCCACTCTGTTCCCACATCAACTGCTGATTACGCACACTTACATCGGTAAGACGTTCTTCGGTAAATGTTGATCCGTCTTTGACCATCATGACCCGACATTCATACAGACTGTCACTGTGAGGAACTGGAACTTGAAAATGTTGTTCGTTCAGCAATTCTAACTTCACACTGTTATAAAAGTGCGACGGAAATTGCGGTTCGGAAGAAGGCTGTACATACGGCTGATCTTGCTGATACACACATAATCCTTTTTTATACACTTCATCAATCTGGAACTGCTCGATATCTGATAGTAAAACAAAATCCGCTAACTTACCGGGTGCTATAGCTCCACGATCACTCATCTTCATCCGTTTTGCAGGTGTAAAAGTAGCCGCATAGATCGCCGCTTCAGGTGTCATACCCATCTGAATCGCTTTACGAACGATATAATCGAGATGCCCACGCCACGCTAGACTATCTGTCATTACATCATCGGTCACAAAGCAGAAATGCTCTGCTACATCGTGAGTGATCATATAATCGATAATTTCCGGTGTCATCGATTTCTCTTGCAGTTCAATAAACATCCCTGCTGCTATACGTTCTGTCATCCCTTCTATACTCTGGTGGGTATGATCAGAATCGATGCCTGCTGTGATCAATTGATGAAGATCCAGATCAAGTAACTTAGGCGTATGCCCTTCAATAACAAGATGCGGATAATGAGTCTTCATATGGCGTAAAATCTGATTGGTTTTACATTCAGGATCACGTATCACATCGACATAGTTCATAATTTCACCGAGACAAATAATAGACTCGGTGCGCATCAACTCGTCAATATCCGCAATCTCGATAGAACCGCCTGTTGTTTCAAGCGGTGTTGCGGGTACAGAGCTAGGAATACTGTACATCATATCGCATATCACTTCTTGACTGGCGGCGATCATTTCTTTGACCCCTTCAAGCCCGAATACATTGGCCATCTCGTGCGGTTCCGGTACGATCGTGGTGACTCCGCGACGTAAAATACCGTGAGAGAATGTCGCTGGCGTGACCATCGAACTTTCAATATGCAAATGAATATCGATCAGCCCGGGAATCATATACCGTCTATGACCTTCGATCACTTGTGTAGCTACAAAACGATCACTGCTTTGCTGACCGATATATAAAAATTGTTCGCCCTTAACAGCTACATCGCCTGTACGAAATTCTTTGTAGTAACTATTGTACACTTGCACATTTGTGATCAGCAGATCAACAGCGATTGGAACTAATGTAGATGTGTTAGCTTCATGACTGCGGGTCGTGGATGTATTTACGCTACTCATTGTCCCACCATCACAATCTTATCCGCTGGAAAAGTAATCATCACCTGTTGACCGGGTGCGATCGGGATATCCATTTCTTGATTCACTGTAAATGCTCCTAACGCTGTCTGTACTTCAAATTGATAACTACGTCCTAGATACGTACTGACTTTGACTGTGCCCGGTACTTGATTAGACAAAGACTTTTGCAGATCAGTCAATTCATCTAACCGAGTAATGCGTAAGTCTTCCGGACGAATTGCGCCTTTGTATGTCTCAGCTGTCGATTGCCCTGCTTGTAACTGCACAGCAAATCCATAATCGCCAATCGTCCACTCTAATCCTGTATTTCCTTGACGTGTACCATCAAAAACCAAAAAGTTATTAAACCCGATAAAACGAGCTACATATTCTGTTTTGGGATATTGATAAATATCTGTTGGTGCGCCTAATTGCTCGATTTTACCAGCGTTCATAATCGCTACTTGATCCGAGATCGAAAAACATTCTTCCTGATCATGAGACACATAGACCGCAGTCATGCCTAATTCTTGTTGTAAACGACGAATCTCCACACGCATCGTTACTCTTAGATTGGCATCCAGATTACTTAATGGCTCATCGAATAACAGCAGGTCAGGCTCAATCACAAGTGCACGCGCAATCGCTACACGTTGACGTTGTCCACCGGATAATTCTTGCGGGAACCGCTTTTCAAAGCCATTTAGACTCACAATATCAAGCATTCGCAATACTTTTTCTTTAACCTGTGCTTCTTTCACTTTGCGTAAACGTAAGCCGAACGCTACATTATCATAGACCGACAAATGTGGAAATAACGCATAACTTTGAAATACAAATCCAAAATTGCGTTTGTTGACTGGCAGATTCGTATAATCTCGCCCGTCGAACATAAATTTGCCACCTTTAGCCTCTAAAAAGCCTGCAATCAGACGCAAAGTGGTTGTTTTGCCACAGCCGCTTGGTCCGAGTAATGAAAGTAATTTACCTTCTTCTAATTTGAGATCGAAATTCTCCAAAATCAGGTGGTTATCATACGCCACCGATACCTGTTCTAAGCTGAGTAATGTCATCGTCGTATGCCTCCCCTTATCGTTTGGTAAAGTAAGCCAGCCCACCCATGAGACGTTCAATCACGAACATCAACAGACCGGTTAATATCATTAACACGACCGAAATCGCAGCTATTGTTGGATCGAAATAATTCTGTACATACGTCAACATCTGGATCGGTAATGTACTAATTCCCGGCCCTGTCATAAATACCGAGATATCGACATTATTGAATGACTCCAGAAAAGCGATTAATACCGCCGCCATAATGCCTGAGCGTATATTCGGTAACACCACTCTGAAAAATGCTTGTAATCGTCCTGCGCCAAGACTGACTGCCGCTTCTTCAATAGAGAAGTCAAAGTTCGATAGGCTGGAACCAATCACTCGAATAATAAACGGCAACATGATCACTGTATGTCCAACCAATAGACCGGTATAAATCGGTAAATGGTACATGACTAATACATATTTGAGCATCGTAAAACCAAGTACAATCCCTGGAATCAGTACCGGTGATAAAAAGATGGCATTCAGCAAATCACGTCCGCGAAAATGATATCGACTTAGTGCATATGCCGCTGGCACACCGAGAATCAAAGCAAGCAGATTCCCTAGTAACGAGATCACAATCGATGTGACAAACGTCTTCGGAAACATATCGACTGCCCATATATTTTGATACCATTTGAGTGAAAATCCATCCGGTGGGAATTTCAATACCGTACCCGGCCCGAATGAGGTGACCGAGATGATCACCAGTGGTCCTAGCAGAAAAATAAAGACTAACGTACTAAATATCGCCAGCCCGTAATGTTTTTCTTTCATCTTCGTCTCACCCCTTCGGATTCAATTTGGTGGCTACTTTGTTCATCAATCCTACAACAACCAGTGTAATCACAATCATAATCGTCGCAATCACAGAAGCTAGATACCAATCATTCAATGTCATCGCATTCTGATACAGGAATGTAGAGATTACCCGTTCCTTACCTCCAAGCAAGGCTGGCGTTGTATATGCAGTTAGACTACCGACAAATACAAGTACACTTCCGATAATCAGACCCGGAATCGTGAGCGGGAATAATACTTTACGCAACGCGGTAAACCGAGAAGCGCCCAGACTTTCTGCCGCACGAATCAGTTCACTATCTACATTTTCCATCACACCGACAAGCGTAATAATGATCAATGGTAGAAATAGATGTACCAGTCCGATAATCATCGCTGTTGGTGTATACAAAATTTCGATCGGCTTATCGACAATACCTGTAGCGACTAGAGCATTATTCACCAGACCTTTACGTCCTAGAATAATCATCCAGCTAAACGAGCGCACCACAGGGCTAGTGAGTAGTGGAAAAATAGATAAGGCTAGCAAAATCCCTTTTTTCCGCGTACCCAAGCGAGAAATATAGTAAGCCACCGGATAACCCAGAGCGATACAGATCACTGTTGTAAATACACTGACTCGTAGTGTAGTCAGTAGAATCCGATTGAAATACGCATCTCTGAAAAAGTACAGATACCCTTCCAAAGTCGGTTTGCCTTCTTGCACAAACGTTGAGCCAATCGTCAATATAATCGGGATCAGCATAAATACGGTAAGGAACAGCAGCCCGGGTAGGAGCAGCCAGTACATCTTATTGATTTTCATAGGTGGGATACGCTCCTATCTGAGCAGAATTAAGGTGGTTCTTTGGGACAGCGTAATTGGTGTTACTTTTAAAGATATTTTTACAAGATTAATTTTGAAAGATAGAGATGATTAGCTAGTTGAGATTAGAGTTGCTCTAGTGAATCTCGCTGCGAAAACAGGATATTCTTTTCACTACAATATTATTTTAAGGAAATTTGCTCTGCATTTTCGATCAGTTCTATTTCTACACTTGCTACAGGTTGAGTTGCTTTGAGATTACTCAGGGATTCCAAAAAGATTTTGAAAAAGGCGATATGGTTGACCTTTAGAGCGACTTGGACGTTGGGTTGTTTGCCCAAACGATTTTGAAAATCGCATACGGTTTGTCCGTCGCATAGGTCGCTGTTGGTTTCGATATCGACATGGTATAACGTGGTACTGATTACACCGGGATACAGAGCGGCGGCTACTGCAAGTGGGTCGTGCATTGCGCATGCTTTGACTCCATTGCGTTGTTCGTAGCGCTCCATATAAGCGGATGTGCTCTGACCTACATATACTGCGATTTCAGGTTGAGCGGTTCGGTTGAGTGCGCCGAGATGGTTGTTGTTTAGCAATACTTTGCGTGTCACGTCTAATGGTACAAGTACTAGATTGGCAAAGCCTGCGTTTAGGACTTGCTTGGCGGCTTCAGGATCGACGTACATATTGTATTCAGCCGTTGGTGTGATATTGCCGTATTCATTGACGGCGCCACCCATAATAACGATTTCTTTGACGTTAGCGACAATCTCTGGTTGTTGTTGAATCGCTAATGCGACATTGGTCAGTGGTGCGGTGAGAATCAATGTGATCTCACCGGGATGGTTCATAATTTGCTCAATCATAAATTCGTGAGCGGCTTGAGGTTGAACCTGTTGCTCCACCTTCATTTCGGTTAATGCGCCACCGATGCCATCATTGCCATGAACCGAATGTTCGAATCTCGGCTTCCGTACTAACGGAGTATCTGCTCCTGCAAAAACAGGGATATCCGTACGATCAATCAACTGTAGAATTTTGAATGTATTCGTCGTCGCCTGTTGCATCGATACATTACCGTTAACCGTCGTAATGCCTAGAATGTCACAACTGCCGCTACCGACAGCTAGCATGATACCGAGCGCATCATCGATTCCTGTATCTACATCCATAATGACTTTCCGTTGCACTAGACTCAAAGTACATCCTCCTTCAATCTTCAAAATGTGGTTATAACGGTAGTACTTTCCTTGAGCTTAACCCCCGATTTCACGGTTCCAACGATCTGTCCATGCTGGCATATTTTTATTAACAAATTCCATATCTAACTTACGTAGATTTTCAATAATATCTGCACCGTACGTAATTCCTTGCGCTTCTTCGTCTGTCAGTACCACATCTTTATTTACAGGAGAATCAACTTTGGCTTTTGCCGATTTCTCTTGTACGTCTTTGCTCAATTGCCAGTCGATAAATTCTTCAGCCAGCTCTTTGTTATCGCTACCTTTAACGATATTCACTGTATTGATGACTGCATAAGCCCCTTCAGATGGAGTGACGAACTTCGCACCCGGTACAGCAGCTTGAATATCTTTGAAATACATTTCCATAATCGGGCCACCTGCAATCTCTTCTTGTCCGATCATATTCACGTATTCTGAGGTTTGGCTATAGTATTTGACCACACTCGGGTCTAAAGCTTTCAGTTGTGTAAATGCTGCATCTTCGTTGAATTCTTTATTACCTGCTACGCGCGAAGCGGCATCGATCATCATCGGACCTGCGGTTGCTGTAATCGCTGGCATCGTTACATTATTAGCAAATTCCGGTTTCCATAGATCGCTCCATGATGTTACTTCACCACTAACCAAAGCTGGATTGTATGCAATACCGAGCTGAGCTACCGTATAAGCAGGGCCATATTTTTCGCCATTGGGAGCTTTGGCAATATCATAAATGTGATCTAAATTCGTCAATTTGGTACGATCAATCGGTTCGAGTAAATTATCGTCTATCGCTTGTTGTGCATAATAATCCGAGAGGTAGATCAGATCCACATTGGTACTGCCCTGACGAATTTTGTTTAACCGCTCTGCATTGTTGCCTGTTTCGAGTACGATTTTGACATTATGTTCTTTTTCAAACGGTTGGAAAACTGATTCTTGTAGAAAATCTTCCGAAAATCCCCATGTCGAGATAACCAGTTCTTTTTGTCCATCTGCGCTGCCACCTGTACTTGCATTACCGTTTTGATCAATCGTTGTTCCACAACCTGCAAGCCCTACACCTGCTAATGTTAATGCCAGTAATCCACTCATCCACTTTTTACTCATGTTTGGTTTCCCCTCTCAAATGGTTGATTCTGAATAACAATGTTGCAACAATTACTTATAAACAAACAAAAAAGAAAAGTATCCTTGTAAGAACAAGAACACTTTTCTTCGATAAACAAAGCAAAGCGGTACCCGTTACAAACTGATCTGTATCCGGTCACCTTTTAAGATAGATCAAAAAAGGAAATCCGCCAGTCAGGTTGGCGTGTCAGTTGAAACCAGCTTGCGTTATTGATTCTCCGCCAGTACCACATTGGTAAAAGCCCATTGAGTAGACGCATCATAATCGCGCAATATAGCTTCAATATTCAATTGCAATTCTTGTTCTAACTTTTCACGAAATTTACGCTTATAGACGGTCGATAAACGAAAATCGACTTCCTGCTTGAGTGCTGGATCTTCGCCTTCAAGTGCAGCCGACCGTGGAGAACGTCGGTGTCTGGCTTGAAACGTAATAATATGATCTTCGACCGAAACTCGTAACAAAGTGGTTCCATAGCCAAATAGTTCTTTGGATACTTCGTTATATAACTGTGCCATTTTCTTTTTGGACTCATTGTGATCTAGAAGATTCATCTTATCACCTTCACTGGTAAATGTCGTACATTGAGTTCGTCCGACCTCGTTATTATACATAAATTAATAGAATGGAGCAACATAATTACGACTTTTAAAATAAATATTGTTCTATAAGCGAACATTGCGTGTAAGTATATTCCAAATCGTCCGTTTTATCGGGACTCGATTTCTGCTCGTTTACCTGTCTCATGCCACCACTGTGCATATATGCCGCCAATCGCATCAAATATCTGGGTCTGCTCATTTTTCCATTCCTGAATCAGATCATCATCATAGGTTAAAAAAGACGTTTTGTTATCGACTTTGTATTTGCGCAATAACCGAATATGAGTCACCAGTTCTATCGTATAGGCTAATATCCAGTACAGCATTGCTTCTTCATCATAGATCATTTTGGTAAAAACCGTTTGACCCCGTTCATACATTTTCAATCGATATCCGGTAGCCGTTAGCTCTACAAAAGGAGCAAAATCATCTAAAAAAGATTGTACAAATGGATTGGTGATATAGTCGCGATACTCTTCTTCCTGTAATGAAGTACGTTGTAATAACGAATGTAATTGTTCTATATATTGCGCTTCTGTTTTCATAAGCAAGCTCCTTGATGTTCTATACTAATGAATCCATAAACTTGCCAGGATCATCACTAAAATCTGACCATGTACCCAAAGCGGTATATGTTAAATGCTCTTCATCATAGCAACCGATGACTTTTTTAGTCGGATTCCAGACGATACATAGATCTGAATACAAACTGATCTCTGCGGACAATCGTAGATAGCGCTGTCGCCCTACTTTCATTTCTACTGTATCCAGTAAAGACAACAATTCAATCTGCTGTGTTTGCTGGTCAGAATCTTCCCACTGCAATACCCGCTCGTCTGTATTTAAAAATTCGATTAATGTTTTAGGAAGTTTGTAACTTTGCAAAGTATATAATTTATTTTGCTCATTATGAAATGCAGCAGGCTCTAGACTTTTTAACAGTTGTGCTAAGTACTCATTTTTATTGATAACCGCTATAGTGTATGGACGTTCTCCATTTTTTTCGGCTATTGTGACATCTGCTCCACGCTGAATCAAATACTCTACCATTTCTACATTTTCATTACGGGTAGCTACAGTAAGCGGAGTCGCATGATACGGATAGACCATGTCTGGCTTATTGTAATTGATATCTACTCCATGATCTAGTAAGAAATCGATCGTTTGTAGATCATGATTCGTCACTGCTTTACGCAAAACAGACCCTCCATATTTTTGGATATCTAATCCCAATTCATAGATCAGCGCTATATTCTTTTTTTTGCCAAAATAAGCGGTATCATAAGCACTGGATTGGACTCGATTCAATCGATTGATCTGCGCACCATGCTCATATAAGTATCGAATCAGCGGTTCTTCTCCGTATCGTACAGCTAACAAAAAAGCAGGATTGTCTTTGGCATTCAAATTCACACCATGCTTCACTAACCAATGCACTACTTTATCGTGTTCTAACGTTATTGCCATATCTAATGGAGTAATCGTAGTATATTCACTCAAAACAAACGGTTCTTCAATATCCCAACCTTCTATAAATGATTGCTCTAAAGCAGCTATATCCTTATTGTATATATGTAAAGCAATCGGTGGCAATTGGGCAAACTTCCCGACATTTGCAATCACGTACATAAAAACACCTCCTGAATAATCATGATTGTATGATTTATTTTCGCTCTATTTGATCTATCCTACACCTTTTCTGGATATCGTCAAAAATCCGTCTGTCGTTGACCTAGTATATAGGTTTGGACAGACGGATCATATACTGTTTTTATTTATTTGATCTGAATATAAGTTTCTTTCTATACGGAATAACTACTTTATAGATCGGTTGTATTAATAACGAGCCGGTGCTGATTTTTTCGCAAGTTCTATCATATAATCAAAAAAGGCAGTCGGATTCGTATCATATACAAAATTCACCGGACGACCATCGGCTTGTTCTACCGTTCTACCTTGTGATGGACCATCTGGAATCACAACACAATTGACTACTTTTTTCTGTACAATATCTGGACGACCAATCGACAATGTGGTTAATACATCCCAGAAATAATACGTTGAATTGTTCTCCATATGTACAAGCGGTGGACAACAAGCATAACAGTTACCTAAGAAATCGACACCTTCATAACGACGGTCTGTTGACCAGCGTTTACGGATATTTAAGTCTAAAGGCACTTTAATGGTACTTTCTAAAGCAACCAGATCGATCACGATCTTACTTTGCCATACCCGATGTGCCGCTTCAGGATCCCAGAATACATTCCATTCTGCACTTCCATCATGTTCAGGCTCATCGACATTCCCATGTGCAAATCCGCCACCCATCCAGACTAATTTTTCAATTTTGTCTTCGATCTCTGGAGCTTCATCAAGCGCACGAGCTAGATCGGTAAGAGGGCCGGTAAATAGCAATGTTGTTTTTCCTTCTGTTTGTAACAATTGCTGAATCATATGACGGTGAGCTGGTAATTCAGCCAGTGGTGCTTCCATTTTCCCGGATTCATTTAGAATAGGTAACGCATCTACATAAAATGTATGCATCCGCCATGCCGCTGGAAAAGGATTTTTACCGCGTGAATTGGAACGAGCTACTTCTGGCGCATATGTGCCAAAACGATCAATAATTTTGCGACTAGCTGCTGCACCAGGTTCCAAATATCCGTCTGCTGGAATAACCGATACCCCTGTTAATTTTACATTTTCCATCTGCAATAACATAAATAGAGATACTAGATCATCGACTCCAGCATCATGGTTAAAATAAACCGATTGAACTTGTGACATGATTGCTTGTTCCCCCTGTAATGCATCTGTATATCACGATGCTTGAATTTCACGTTCTCTCTATTCATATCATAATGCCTTCAAGAATACCAGACAGCCCTTATCCAGATCACCGTCAATTGTTAGGCTGATTATGCTTACTTTTGATCATAAGTTCTACTTCGATTTATTGTATATCTGCTACGGGTTCTCCGATCAGAAATGTTAATTTTCCTGATAATACACCTAGCTCTGCGGGTGTCTCCAAATAAATTTCGCCATCCATATCCGCAGGCATCGGTTGAGCAGTAGTTAATGTGGCTTTTGTAGTGCGAATATAATCAATATTACTGTATTGTGGATTCCAGACTTCTTCTGTTTTGCGACTTACCAATTCACGTAGTAAAGGTAATCCTGCTTCACGAATAATCAGCACATCTAACAGACCATCTTCAAGCGAGCTTGCTGGAAAGGGTAACGGATTCGTTCCCAAAAAGCGTCCATTGGCTACATAGATCATAATCGCTTCCCCGTCGCTTTCTCCTTCATCATGAGTCAAATGAAACGTAAACGGTTCAGCAGTACGTACAGTCTGTAATGTACTAAGAAAATAACTGATTTTACCGAAAGCGCCTTTCAGATCAGGATTGATATTTTGCGACGTTTCCGCGATCAATCCAATACCATAAAAGTTCGTAAAGTATTGTCCATTCACCGTTCCAATATCAATCGTACGTGTATAGCGTTCATTCAGTACTTCTGCCGCTTTGGCCATTTGTTGAGGCATCATCAGTGCGCGCGAGAAATCATTACATGTACCACCTGGCAATACACCTATAACCGGCGGATGATCCAGTAATGCTAATCCGTTAATACATTCATGCACTGTACCATCTCCACCTAGAATATAGACAACATCGTATTGTTCTCCTAATTCTTTGCATAGCTGTTGTGCTTCACCCGGTTGATCTGTTCGGCGTACATTCAATTCAGATAATGCTAACGACAAAATACTCAAAGCCGTTCCTAGTAATTCTGGAGTTAGCGAACCTGCATGTCCGTTATAAATAAGTAGCCCTTTGTTATACATAAAAGTACCCCCATGATTGGAGCATAAGATACTTATTCATACCCTTGTTTGACTACCTTTTAAACGATTAACAGACAAATACGTACATTTCTCTTGCTTGGCTACGATAACATACGAAAAGCTTGAGAATTCTGCCTTTTTTGAAGTTTATTGATTAAATTTTACGTTTTATTAGGATTGAAAAGAAATGTATGATATTATTTATATAGGTAACTTATCTTTTTTAGTACAATTGTGCTCTTTAGATATTGTTGAATAGTTCGATCGGTTCGCTTGTTTATGAAATAATATTCATAACGTGTAGCGCTTATGGAATTACTCAATAATCTTACCTAATAATTTGAGAAAGAGGATTGTGTATGCCGAGAAAACACCGCAAATTAACTCCCGTCCAATTGCTCGCCAAATTCATTTTCATTACAACTGGTGCTGTAATGATGGCAGTAGCCCTCGAAATTTTCCTTATTCCGAACACCGTGATTGACGGAGGAATAACAGGGATTTCAATTATTTTGTCTGAAGTGACTCCTGTTCCATTAGGTCTCTTTATCTTTATTATTAACGTTCCCTTTCTGATTATCGGTTATAAACAGATCGGTAAAACGTTTGCCTTTTCTACTTTATACGGAATTACAGTCATGTCGTTGATGACTGCATATTTACATCATATACCTGCACTGACAGATGATAAGATTCTAGCCAGTATGTTTGGTGGAGTTATTCTTGGATTCGGAATCGGTCTGGTTATCCGCTTTGGGGGATCGCTGGATGGTACAGAGATTGTAGCAATTTTGCTTTCCAAACGTTTCCATATGCCTGTAGGACAAATCGTTATGATTATTAACGTATTTATCTTTGCCGTTGCTGGTTTTGTATTCGGTTGGGATTCAGCAATGTTCTCGATCTTTACGTATTATATCGCAGCCAAAGTGATGGATATTGTTGTCGAAGGTTTGGAAGAATCCAAATCGGTTACGATCATTTCTTCAGAGTACGAAGAAATCTCGCAAGCGATTGTGGACCGTCTGGGAAGAAGTACAACTTTCATGTACGCTAAAGGCGGCTATTCCAAAGAAGATACACAAATGATCTATTGCGTTGTAACTCGTCTCGAACTTGCCAAGTTACGTACGATTGTACAAGATATCGACCCTTCTGCTTTCCTTGCCATTGAGCATGTGTCAGAAGTTATCGGTGGTAACTTTGAGAAGAAAAATATTCACTAATTGATGATATCAAAAGCCTCTCTGCACTACGACAGAGAGGCTTTTTTTGTTATTTCTAACTTATCTACTATTGTATCCCAACTTAAAAAGAACGATCTATATCCCTACAAATAGGAATGCAGATCGTTCTTTTATGTTAATTATTTCTTTGTTGTTCTAATTGCTGAACTTTATCTTCTAATATACGGATTCGCTTGTGATGACGATAAGCAATCGGAGTAACTGCTACAATACAGATCAAAATTACGCCTAAGATCATAACAATATCCTCCATACCATTAAAATTAATTCGCTATTTTCACCTGTCCGGTAAATTGGCTATTATACAAGTCTGCATAGAACCCTTCTTGTGCTAACAATTCAATATGCGTTCCGGTCTCAATCACTTTACCATGATTCATCACTAGAATCAGATCGGCTTCACGAATCGTAGACAGACGGTGGGCAATTACAAAGTTCGTACGCCCTTCCATCAATGTATTCATCGCTTGTTGAATCAATACTTCTGTCCGCGTATCCACACTACTGGTCGCCTCATCTAGAATCAGAATCGCAGGATCAGCCAGAATAGCACGCGCGATCGTCAGCAATTGCTTTTGACCTTGTGAAATATTAGATGCTTCTTCATTCAGCACTGTATCATACCCATCCGGCAAAGTACGGATAAAGTGATCAGCACGCGCGGCTTCAGAAGCTCGTACAATCTCTTCTTCTGTGGCATCTTCACGTCCATACGCAATATTATCCCGAATACTTCCACCAAACAGCCAGGTGTCCTGTAATACCATTCCAAATAGACTGTGTAGTTCAGCACGCGATAATTCGCGGATATTTTGACCATCTATCGTAATCTGACCGTTATTCAATTCATAGAAGCGCATTAACAGATTGATCAATGTTGTTTTCCCTGCTCCTGTCGGCCCTACAATCGCAACCGTCTGTCCGGCACGCACATGAATATTCATATCGTCTATAAGCAGTTCATCTTTTTTATAACCAAAAGCGACATGCTCAAATGTTACATCACCACGTACAGGACGAGCAATCGTAGTTATCGCTTGATCTTCTTCTTCCTGCTCATCCATAATTTCAAATACGCGCTCTGCTGAAGCAATAGTCGATTGAATAATATTAGAAATGTTCGCAAGCTGGGTGATCGGTTGCGAGAATTGACGCGCATACTGGATAAATGCTTGTACTCCACCGATACCGACTGTACCGCGGGTCACCATAATACCACCCACTACACAGATAAGCACATAACCGATATTACTGATAAACGACATCAACGGCATAATCGTACCGGAAATATATTGCGCTTTCCAACCCGATTCATACAGTTTTTCATTAAGCTCATCGAATTGGGCTAAAGACTGCTTTTCCCGTCCAAAAGCTTTGACAACACGATGTCCGGTATACATTTCTTCGACATGTCCATTCAGATCACCAAGTGATGCTTGTTGTCCAGCAAAATGTTTTTGCGAACGCTTCGCCACTACAATTGTAACGAGTAGACTCAGTGGAATCGTCAAAATAGTAATCAATGTTAGCAATGGACTGATAGTAAGCATCATTACAATAACACCGACCAGTGTTACGATCGAAGTAATCAACTGGGTTAGACTTTGTTGTAACGTATTACTGATATTATCTACATCATTCGTTACCCGGCTTAGCACTTCACCATGAGACTGTTGATCATAGTAACGAAGCGGTAGACGGGATAATTTGCTTTTAACATCTTTACGCATCTCATAGACTGTATTCTGCGCTACACCTGACATAAAGTATTGCTGAAAATAAGCAAATAACGAACTGAACAAATACAATCCAGCCAAAATCATCAATAAATCTATAATATATCTGAAATTAATAGCAGTTCCGCCGGTGACGCTGTTAAATAATTCATCTGTCGCCATTCCCATAATACGCGGAGCCACAATACTGAATAACGTACTGAGTACCGCAGCAATTAGCACAACAAGTAATTGCATCCGATAAGGGCGAAGATATGATAATAATCTTCTTAATGTACCTTTAAAATCTTTAGGCTTTTCACCTGGCAAAGACATCCGTGGTGGGCCACCCATCTGTCCGGCTTGTGGTCGTTGTGGAGGTTTTGGTTTTTGCTCTTCACTCATGCGATCTCCTCCTCCGACAGTTGCGAAGACACAATCTCACGATAAACTTCGCTACTTTCTAACAATTCACGATGTGTGCCTCTACCGACAATTTTGCCATCTTCCAGCACAAGAATTTGATCTGCATCCATTACTGTACTGACACGCTGAGCGATCATCAATACCGCTGCATCGGTTGTTTCGGCTTTGAGCGCTGCGCGTAATTTAGAATCCGTTTTGAAATCAAGTGCTGAGAAACTATCATCAAAAATATACAATTCAGGCTTACGTACCAATGCACGAGCGATTGACAACCGTTGCTTCTGTCCACCCGATACATTCGATCCACCCTGTGCAATCACAGAATCATATCCATTTTTCATTTCGCTAATAAAATCAGATGCTTGCGCAATCGTAGCCGCATGCTTCATTTCTTCATCGGTCGCCTGTTCATATCCATAACGAATATTTTCAGCTATTGTTCCTGTAAAAAGTAATGCTTTTTGTGGCACATAGCCGATTTTCGCACGCAGTGATGCTTGATCACGCTCCCGAATATCGATCCCATCGACTAGAATCTGTCCACTTTCTACATCGTAAAAGCGCGGAATTAGATTCACCAGTGTTGATTTGCCTGAGCCGGTTCCACCGATAATCGCTGTGACTTCACCGCTTTTGGCTTGAAATGAAATCTGTTCTAGCGCAGGCTGTTCTGCTCCTGGATAACGGAAAGTCACATTATCAAAAATCACACTTCCCCGTCGTTCCTGAATAGTAGAACTTACAGGATGCTCAGGATCTTCAATCTCTGGTTTCATTTGCAATACTTCATTAATACGTGTTGCAGAAGCAGAAGCTCTCGGCACCATAACGAAGATTACAGATAACATTAAGAATGAAAATAAAATCTGAGTCGCATACTGAATAAATGCCATCAGATCACCGACTTGCATATCTCCATAACTAATCCGTACACTACCGAATCCAATAATCGCAATAATCGAGAAATTCAAAACAAGCATCATTACAGGCATCATCAATGCCATTAATTTATTAACCGAAATAGCAGTATCCGCTAGATCACGACTAGCTCCATCGAACCGTTTGCTTTCATACGTATCCCGATTAAATGCACGAATAACACGCAATCCGGTTAAATTTTCACGCATAACCATATTTAAGCGATCCAATTTACTTTGTAATGCTTTGAACAGTGGCATCCCTTTGCGAGCAATACTGAAAATAGCTAGCCCTAACAACGGAATCACAATAACGAAAATAAGCGATAACTCTGCATCTTTGGAGATTGCCATAATCAGACCGCCAAGCATCATAAGCGGTGCCATGACCATCATCCGTAACATCATCGTTAGCACTTGTTGAAGTTGTGTAATATCATTGGTCGTACGGGTAATTAACGAAGCTGTACCGATACGATCAAATTCTTGTAACGAAAAATTTTCGACATGCGAAAACACACGACTGCGTAGATCGCGACCAAATCCGATCGAAATTTTGGCTGAAAAGTAACTAGCCGCGATGGAACATAACATTCCACCTGCGGCAAAGAGTAACATATATAAGCCAATCCGCAAAATATAAGCTGTGTTCCCTGCCGCAATACCAGTATCTACAATATCAGCCATCAATGTAGGCAGGAACAATTCTGACATCGTTTGCAAAAATACCAACAGCAGAACCAGACCGATTCCACCGTAATACGGTCGAAGCTGTCCTAGCAGTTTGGTCATTACTCTGCATCCCCTTTATGTTCTGGTTCCGCAGGTTCAAATACTCGTTCTTGGAAATAAGAAAAGACGCGACCTAATAATTCAGTCAATTTGCGACTATCTTCTTCTCCTAGATAATCGACCAATCCTTCAAATGACGTTTTGAAAACAGCAAGGGACTGCTCCATAATCGCTGCACCTTTATCCGTCAATGTCACACGTACAGCACGACGATCGCTTTGATCCATATTGCGCTCGACCAATCCATCGTTTTCCATTCCTTTGATCAATTGAGTAACCGTTGGAGAAGTTACTCGAAGTAGACGACTCAGTTCAGAAACTTGCATCCCGCAACTAATCGAGTCTGCTTTGTTACCTATACAGATCAAAGCCATAATTTCACTTGGTTTATATCCCGCTACTGGCTTTTGACGCCAATCTGCTTTACGAAAAAGACGAAATGCACGTAATAACTCTTCACCCATCGGTGATATTCCTTCAAACTTCAAATCTTCTTCCACCATTTATTCACCTCAACGTAAAATCCTATTATTTAGCCATACTAATTATTAGGTTAACTAATTTTAAATCTGTATGCACACCTTGTCAATGTTTATAACCCCATATACTTTTAATTATATACACTTTTCGTAATAATCCTACATTTAATTCTTTATTTTAAGGTAATCTATCCTATTTATATTTATATGGTAAATAATGTTATATTTCTAATTGACTGCTGACTTCAAAGCCTGCTCGTAATTTGGAGATCAATTCCTGCATTTTCACAAAATCTTCTTCCTCGAACTTGGAAGTCAGCGCAATCATAAGCCCTACATATCCTTCTACATTTTGCTCCACAAATCGCATTCCTTTTTCAGTCAGTTGTACCGAAGTACGGCGGCGATCTTTGGCATCATGGATACGTTTGACCCAACCTTCGGATTCTAGTCCATCAACCAGTCCTGTAATCGTTCCACGAGTCACCTGTGCTCGATCTGCTAATTCCGAAGGCAACAGACTATGATTCGTATCCGCATACAAGATGCATAACATCATAATTTTGCCCCGCGATAATCCCATTCCTGCAAAACGTGCATCCATACTTTTAAAAATTTCTTCAGCTGTACGAATAAATTGAATCGTTGTTTTCACCGATTGAGCAGCTGGTGTATGTTCAGGTATTCCTGTTAATTTCATAAAAGTCTGACTTAATACCTCTGAAATCTCCAACTTCACACCTATCACTCCTTATTCTTAACAATTTTTTAATCTTTTTTGCATAAAAATGTAAAGTTAAATCATTTGATTACGATAAACAGTAGTATAGGTTTGCAAATACTTGCGAACTATTCATATATAAAGGAGGACTCTAACTGATGAGCAGTAATCCGTTTGACCAACGCCGTCTGCTACAAACTGGGATCTGTAGTTTGATGGCTGTCTTGTTACTACTACCACCGCTTCCTACACACGCATCTGAATTAGCAAGACATGCGCAGAACGGTCAGGATACATTTCTAGGTGGAACATATATCGAACTAGGCGTTTCAAGTAGCGGTACACTTGGCACAGCTAGCGATAGCCCATCTGGTTTTCATCCCGGGGCAATAAGACGTAATATCGGTATGAATGTAGACAAAGACGGTTATGATTTTGGCAAAGATATGACCAGTGGTGATTATGTCTTGCCTGGAAGCCCTTCAGAAGGTTTTGTAGTAGGTTACAAACCATCTGTAACTTCCAAATCTCCGTTGACGTTTGTGAATGAAGAACAAAGTGGAAGTATTGATATTCCAAGTACTACGCAAGACTTATCTACAGATGAACAATTAATCGCTCAAACATCTGGTAACACATCTGATCAAGCTATCGCCGTACAACAAAACATTTCTTTTAAACCAGGAGATGCTTTCTTTAAAACAACGATCACACTCAAAAATAACAGCGTTACAGATTCCGTATACGATGTTCATTATATGCGCTTTCTTGATCCCGATATTGATGCTGATCTTCATGAAGACAACAGCACGATTAACTGGGTGCCTTCTAACCCACCTCAAGATGCCGAGGCGATCGCTGCGGCAATTGGTAATGCTAGCGATAATATATTCATGTATGTGGCACAAGATCCACGTGCTCAAGCTTCTGTTGGATTCAGCCGTAATCCTTATATCGAACCTGCATTTCAAACAGATGGTGGGAAGCATATTGCAGCCAATCTAACCGATGATTGGTTAACCCTGACATTCAATGCAGGCGATCTAGAGCCCGGTGGTACTACCGAGTTAGTATTTTATAGTAGTCTAGATTCTGATATGAATGGTGCACTAGCACAGATCAGAGAAGATTATGCAGCCGATACACTGGCTGTGCCTTCTGAAATTACTTTGACAGGCGATACGATTGCATGGAATGTCGCTGAAGGTACTACAGCAGGTGTATTAACCACTTCTACTCAAAATCCAAAAGTACAAGATACGTTTACGTACAGTCTGGTTAGTGGAGAGGGAAGTAGTGCTAACGATTATTTTACAATTCAAGATAATCAGGTCAAAACAACCAAAGCACTTACACGCGGAGTGACCAGCTATCCGATTCGTGTATTAGCAACAGGAAGTAATGGAAGCACGTTAGAGCAAGCATTTGTAATCCATGCTACTGCACCTGATATGGGCACAGATCTTGCTTCATTATCTATTGAAAATGGAGCTTTAACACCTTCATTCTCACCTGAAAATACAGCCTATGCTGTAACGTTGCCTGATGGAACCACGCAGACTACAGTCAAAGCAAGCGTGTATGATCCAGATGCGTCGCTTATCATTAATGGCGTAACGGTCACAGACAGTGTATATGCAGAAGAACCAGTGACACTTGATCCAGGTCTGACTACTATTACACTTGAAGTGCATGGCAAAAATGGAATTTCCAAATTTTATAAGGTTCAGGTATCTTCTAATTCGACACTTCCACCTGTAGTACCTGTTGACTCTACTCAACCTGTTCAACCTGTACCACAAGTGCCAACACCATCTCCAACAACAGATACGTATGAAGGGTTACCTGTATCTCCACCACTGGTGATTACAGCACCATTTGTACCTGTGGCTCCGACAGAACCATTACCGGATCCGAATATGGTGACTGGTGGAGGCGGTGGCGGTGGAGCAAGTGGCGCATCGGCTTTGGATGATAATCCGATCTACGATGAATTAGCTAATGCAGCTACCGGCACAGCAACGAATAAAAATACAGATTCAGCTACCAAAACGCCGACCAAGTCGACAACTAATGTCAAAGCAAGTAGTTATATTCAAGGTTATCCTGATGGCACATTCCGTCCCGATCAGAAAGTCACTCGTGCGGAATTATCTGTTATGTTAGAACGTGCACTTGCGATCCAAAATGCAACCACGCCAACAGCAACAAGCAGTACAGACTTTAAAGATGTACCTGCTTCATACTGGGCAGCTTCCAGTATCCAAAGTATTGAAGGAAGCGGTTGGTTACAAGGGTATCCAGGTGGCAATTTCAAACCTGCTCAACCAATGACACGTGCAGAGCTGGCAACTTTAATTGCTCGCTGGCAAGGACTTAATACAACGTCTACAGCATCTTTACCAGCAGATGTACAAGGACATTGGGCAGCAAATACGATCAGCGAAGTGATTCAATCGGGATGGATGAAAGGTTATCCTGACGGTCAATTTTACCCGAATCAAGCAGTGAGTCGGGCTGAGATCGTAACTGTATTGAATCGTGTACTTGGTGAAAATACGTCTTCTACAGATTCCATCGCAAGTAGCTGGAAAGATGTAACCCCTGGACACTGGGCGTATAGTGAAATTACCAAAGCTTCACAGAAATAAAAAGATAAGGCTATGATATAAAGTTGTACGCTAATACCCCTGCACAGTTGCGAAATCCACTGTACAGGGGTATTTTTTTGAACTTTTTTCTCTTTGATTATGTTATTGGTGATATATACTTACAGAGAATCATTACGCCATTCTGTCGGTAGCAATTGATAATAAGGGCGTTGCAAAAAGCGATCATCTACCAGCATCAACAATCCTCTATCTTCTTCTGTCCGAATCAGCCGTCCACCCGCTTGGAGTACTTTATTCATTCCCGGATAAACATACGCATAATCGAATCCATTGAACCCTGCCTGACTGAAATGCTCACGAATCAATTCTCGCTCCGGCCCAATCTGTGGTAACCCGACACCGACAATAATAACGCCTGTTAGTCGATCCCCTGCTAGATCGATCCCTTCACTAAATATTCCACCCATTACAGCAAACCCTGTTAATGTACGTGGATTATCACTTTGAAAAGCTTGAAGAAAACGATCCCGTTCGTCTTCTGCCATACCGGACTGCTGAATCAACACATCTGTATCTACATGTAAGGTCTCAAAAATATCAATCACATCTTGCATATACTGATACGAAGGGAAAAAAGCTAAATAATTACCCGGGCGATCATTAATCAATTGAGCAAGGACATTCGCCAGTTCAGTTCGGGTACGCTCCCGATCCCGATAACGTGTCGATAACGGCACAATCTGTACTTCCAATTGTTCGCGCGAAAAAGGAGAAGCAATCGAAATATTATAATCTTCTTCCTCTGCCCCTAACATATCGCGATAATACCGAATCGGAGATAATGTCGCAGAAAAGTGAATCACCGAGCGATATCCTTTGGCTGTCTGACGAAGTTGTAATGAAGGATCAATACAGAACATCCGCAAATACACATCACTACCTTGTACTTCTGCATAGGTCATATGACTTTCCATATCATACAGTCGCCCAATCCGTAGAAACGCTTGTACCGCAAAATACGTTTCAAGCAACAATTGGATATCCCCCTGATCGCCTTGCTCTAACAATGTCACTTCTGCTCGAATTACAAACTCTTCTAATAGAGGGAAAATTTCTTCCGGTGCTTGTTGTCGCTGGATTAACTTGCCATCTTCGCCTTGCTTGCGTAACCGAATAAAATACGCATTAATCGCACTGGCAATTTTGGCTAATGATTCTGCCGAGTCTTTATAATCTCTTTTCAAATCCAGAAAAGCTGATTTATTTAATGCCGCTGAAAACATATTACGTCCACGATCGACCAAATTATGGGCTTCATCGACTAATAAAATCGTTTTTTTGCGCATGTCATCAGAAAGACGCTTGAACGATACTTTTGGATCAAATACATAGTTATAATCGCAGATGACAGCATCTGACGCATACGAAGCATCGATCGATAATTCAAACGGACACAGATGATGCTTTTGTGCATATTGTTCAATCACAGAGCGAGTCATCAACGTCTCATTGCTCATCATATCGAGAATCGCACCATTGATCCGGTCATAATACCCTTCGGTATATTCGCAGTTGTCCCGTCCACCTGTACTGTTTGCAGAGCAGAAACACACTTTGTCTTTGGCGGTAATCGTCACGCCATGTAGATTCAAGCCACTGTTTTCCATCCGTTGCAATGCTTCTTCGGCATTGGCTCTGGTGACTGTCTTCGCGGTCACATACATGAGTCGTTCTGCTTGCTCGCTACCGATCGATTTAATCGCTGGAAATAAAGTCGAAATCGTTTTCCCAGTTCCTGTCGGCGCTTCCGCAAATAGATTCAGCTTTTCACCGATCGTTTTGTAGACAGCTCCTGCAAATTTACGCTGACCGGATCGATACCCGGCAAAAGGAAACGCTAACTGTTCAATACTATCGTTACGCTTCTGACGATGCTTGGCGATCATTTCTGCATAAGGTGCATATTCAGCAACCGTATATTGTGCAAACTGTTGTAGTTGTTCGCGGGTCTGAATGCGTTCTAGCTTGGTCTCTTTCCCACTGCTTTTGTGTACATATGTTAATTGAACCCTCACCTGATCTAAATGCCGATCTTCTGCAAGAATATAGCCATACATCTGCGCTTGCGCCCAGTGGACTTCCCGCCCGTCTCCAATATCTTCTGCTGAGATCGAAGTCGACTTGATCTCATCGACAGTAAGCAGTCCTTGTTCATCGACCCATAATCCATCACAACGTCCTTCGATCCGAAACAGTAGATCATGATAAGGAATTTCTGTTTTGAGATGAACTTCTTTTTCCCCGTGTTCACCATATCCTTCTTGAATCTGTTTGTGGATACGTGTCCCTTCTTGCATCGACTGGGCTACGCGGAAGCCTGATTCGATACTGCCTGTCCGATACACATATTCCACCAAAGTCCGTACTGAAATATCGATAACGGTCGTCATCTTCCGCACCTTCTCTCTCTATTTGTTATTTCTTTGATTGTTGAGTTTGCTGAGTAAGCATCATTTCTATTGTACTGTAATCTCTTTATTTTACCAAAAGATTGGAATGACTCTATACAGATTGGTAGTAAAATACAAAGTCTCTTCACTCTATCGTTCTATTTTTTATATAATAGTAAAATAGGAATAAATTGGTATGCGTTCATGTGGATTATCATACTGCATTCTAGCTAAGAGCTCTTTACAATAAATACGGTAGACCACCTAGCAACAATAAGGAAGGATGAATGACTGTTTATGCTTCGACTCAAATTAAAATTCCTGCTCCAAAATAAACAAACCCGGCTGATGTTGCTGTTAACGATAGTATTGTCTGTCTTGATTACTACGATTGCTTTATTTTCCTATTCCCGTTATCGGCAAGAATTAGATACCGAATTGAATACACCGAATATTGAATTATTGCAAATTAATCTAGATGTGACCAACAGAGCTTTTCGCGAATCCGATAACAAAGCTGTCGATGCTTCATTTCATCCAGATATTCTGAATTACATACAGGCTAATCCGGTAGGAACGAACTATAGTGCACAGGTAAATCAAGCACAGCGTTATTTGAAAACGCTCGCATCTGATCAAGATATCTATTCGATCGATATTATTACATTGGATCAGCAACATATTTTATCCAGTCAGTACGGTTATCGTGCAGATTGGCAACAATCACCGGATAACACATGGACAAGTTGGATTCAACAGATCAAACAAAAGCCTTTACTGATTCAGCGACGGTGGTATGGAAAAAGTGCTACAGATGGTCAGATCGAACTGCTTTCTCTAGCCAGACCGATTGTGAGCCACGAGAAAGTGATCGGTGCTGTTATGATTAATCTGGATTATGATCGTTTTTTCTCAAAATTTTATGTGCATTTATCGAATGAACAGATTGTGTACGATCTGGATGGTCATCTTATTTATCCTAAGCTCAGTGCTTCTGTGCCTATCAACGAAATGGATCAAGTGATCACTGAATTAGGTGTACAGCCTTTCGCTTATGTAGATATCCGTGGACAAGATTATATGGCGAATCAGACTTTCTCGGATGTGACTGGCTGGCGACTCGTTTCGCTAGTTCCGATGGAGCAATTACTCAAGCATGTCAAATTAGCCCGTAATATGATGCTCCTTCTTTCCCTGATCTCGATAGCGATCGGATGTGCGGCAGTCTATTCCTACAGCTATGCGGCTTTTCGCCCACTTAAACGAATTAACAAACTGCTTCATCCAACAGATCAACAACAGCCACCTCATAATCTATACGATCTAGAACCTGCGATTAGCAAATTAATCGGTGATCTGCATAGTACTTCTTTTCTTGCGGAACGCAGTCTACCTGAATTGCGCTCCAAGTATATTCAGGATGTGCTTCATCAACATATTGGATTGCAAGAATTGGATACGAAATGGAATTATTATTTTCAAGATTGGGAATCAGATCTGCTTGTCGTGACTGTCATTTCGATTGATCGGTACCGAGCATGGACAACTTCATACAGTAGTGAAGATCAGATGCTACTAAAATACGCATTACATAATATCATGCTCGAAATTCTAGACTCTCATTGGCGTGTCGTCAGTATCAATGCGGATAAAGATTATTTTACCTTTCTATTACAACCTAAAAGTGCCTATTCGATAACATGGACAGATCAGTGGGCTATCGATATGGAGCGTTGTATTCAGATTGTAAAAGAACATCTGAATGTATCTATTTCTGTCGGTGGTGGAAGTTCTGTAGATACGATTGCTCAGACTCCATCTTCTTATACAGAAGCTATTACAGCGCTATCTTATCGGTTGTACAATGGCTATGGACGTATACAACATATGCCGCAAGACCATGCTTCTGCTACAGCCTTTCCTTTAGAACAGCAGGTATGGATTCAAGAAATGGTAGATCGCTGTGAACAAGCAGATCAGCAAACAGCTTTATTATGGATGGACAAAGGATTGAACGATATTCAAGAACATTCCATCATTCCTAAGGAAGCTTATAAAATGTTAGATCAGGGTGTGCACTCATTATTACAATGGGCACAATCACATGAACATACCCTTCCTATAGAACTGGCTAATTACTATAGCGGACAATTGAACACGTTAACATTAGAAGAGATTAAGACATTGTTACGGACTCTGATTACTGAATTAGTAGATGAGCATATGATCTATCGTGTGTCACGTGAACATCTTTTGGTACAAGATATGAAATCGTATCTAAGCGAACATTTACATGAAAATATTGGGTTACCGGATGTAGCCCATCATGTACAGATGAGTGTCTCGTCTGTCAGTGCGATTTTCAAAGAGGAAACAGGAAGTACATTATACGATTATCTGACTCACTTGCGGATGTCCAGAGCCTGTCAATTGCTATTAGATACCGAGCTAAAAATCAGTGAAATTGCAGGGCAAGTAGGCTATCAGAATGAGAATAGCTTTATCCGCACATTCCGTAAGCACAAAGCTACAACACCGGGCAAATTTAGAGAAATCCACAAATCAACCAATAGACATGCAGATCCGCCAAACCGTTGATATTTCAGCTTTTTGGCATATATATTGTGCAATTATCCGATAGAATCGCCACCTCTACTGGGCTACACTCAAATTGTTAAAAGCAAATCATGCGTTGAGTGAATATGCGCTATCTGTGGAGGTGAGCTTGACGATATGATTCCTACGTTATTCTATTTATTGCTCATTGAAGATTCTGCTTCTTCATTGGTAAAGAATAATGTAAGCGAAATCATATGGTGAGAAGAGGGATAGGAGATGAAAGATTGGCTTCTTGTGCAACTATTCAAAACATCCAAATGGAAAACAGCAGTTAGCCTACTAGCAACTGTCATTGTTGTATTGGGATTGATCAGCTTTTTCAGTGGAAAGTGGAGCGGTATTTCTTTGTACTATAATACTCCTTCTTCTTTTCCCACCAAGCCGATTACATTGGTTGTTCCTTATGCTGTTGGTGGAGGCACAGATATTACAGCACGCGCACTGGTGCAATCCACTCAAAAGTATATCAATCAACCGATCACTGTCGTCAATCGTACAGGTGGAGGCGGTTCAATCGGACTGATGGAAGGCGCTAACGCTAAGCCAGATGGCTATACTATCACCTATCTCGTTGCCGAGTTAACCACATTGCCCCATATGGGACTATTACCGATTACGTATGAGAAATATAAACCTATTATCCAGACCAATAACGATCCGTCTGCGATTACTGTACGAGCCGATGCACCCTGGAAAACAGCACAACAATTTCTCGATTATGCTCGTACTCATCCCAGTCAGATCAAAATGGGCAATGCCGGCACAGGAAGTATCTGGCATCTAGCCGCGGCAATGTTAGAGCAAGCCACTCATGTGACATTCACCCATATTCCTTACGAAGGTGCAGGACCTGCCGTCTCTGCCCTGATGAGTGGATTTGTCGATGCTGTACCGGTTAGCCCTGCTGAGGTCAAAGAAGAAGTCGATCAAGGCAAGTTACGGATACTGATGATCAATGGTAGCGCACGTTCCGAAGCATTTCCAGATGTGCCTACTTTGCAAGAAGCGACAGGATATACAGTGAATTTTAGTGGAACATGGCGCGGTCTAGCGGTTCCTCAGGATACACCGGATGAAATTGTACACTTATTAGCCGAAGCGTTCACCAAAGGAATGAAGGAACAGGAATTTCGAGAAGATATGTCTGCACATGGACTGGGATTACTCGTCAAAGATAAAGACGGATTCCGGCAACAGATGCAACAAAGTCATGATCTGTATGCACGCCTAATTCCTGAACTTGGTTTGAGTCGAAAATAAAACCGCTTTAGTGGAACTTCGGTACTCACGAAAGGGTTGTGTCTGTATGCAAATCAAAAAAACAATCGATAAAATTCCCGGCGGGATGATGTTAATCCCTTTGCTATTAGGTGCTGTTGTTCATACATTCTGGGCAGGATCAGGTGAATATTTTGGATCATTTACTAAAGGATTGATGACAGGAACGATCCCTATTCTGGCTGTATGGTTTTTCTGTATGGGAGCTTCGATCGATGTCCGAGCGACAGGAACGGTGCTACGTAAATCAGGTACGCTCGTATTAACAAAGATTGCGGTCGCATGGGTGGTAGCGATGATCGCGATGCAATTCCTGCCTATTGGTGGCGTACAAAGTGGCTTTTTTGCAGGATTATCTGTACTCGCTCTGATTGCGGCGATGGATATGACCAATGGGGGTCTGTATGCGTCTGTGATGCAGCAGTATGGCACCAAAGAAGAAGCAGGGGCATTTGTGCTAATGTCACTCGAATCCGGCCCTCTGGTGACGATGCTAATTCTAGGTAGTACCGGTCTTGCTGTGTTTGAACCCCATACGTTTGTGGGAGCAGTGTTACCTTTTCTAGTCGGGTTCTTATTAGGTAATCTCGATCACGATTTACGTAGTTATTTTGGTAAAGCGACGCAGACGTTGATTCCTTTTTTCGGATTTGCTTTAGGAAGTTCGATTAATCTAGGTGTTATTATTCAGACAGGCATGCTTGGCATCTTACTGGGTGTGATCGTTATTATTATCACCGGTATCCCTCTCATGCTAGCCGACCGCTGGATCGGTGGCGGAAACGGAACCGCAGGTCTTGCCGCTTCCAGTGCAGCAGGTGCAGCCGTAGCCAACCCGATGATCGTAGCGACGATGAAGCCTGAATTTATGCCTGCCGCACAGTCTGCTACCGCTTTAGTTGCCGCGGCGGTGATTGTAACAGCGATTCTGGTGCCGATTTTGACGGCGTATTGGTCGAATTATATGAAGTCGAAAGGTAAAGTGGTGGAACAGGTGCAGAGTGATGAGGATATACAAGGGTCTGAGATGAAGTTGAAGCATGTGAAAGGGCATTAAGATAAAAAACAAAAAGGAAGATTCAAAGTAAAGTTTTGCTTTGAATCTTCCTTTTCAATTTTATATATTTAAGTCTTTAAAATAGTATTATCACTAAAATTAGTTCGATATATATTTTATTTTTATACCATTACTGTATATACTAGCGATTTTTATATTAATGTTTATAAAATATCAATCACATTCCATACTTCTTTAAAACTTTTACCCTCTATTTCACCTAAGTCAAATAACTCTTTTGAAGTGTGAAATGATTGACTAAAACTATCTTTCTCTCTAGTTAAATAGTAACCATCATTATTACTACTTATCCAATATCTATTATCTTGATAATAAAATGAAAACTCTTCTCCCCATCCTACTCTTTTTATTAAATCTTCATAAATCATTTTTGACCTCCTTATCTACTTTTAACGCTACCATCAGAATTGTATTTCCAAGTATGCTCATGAGGTGCCTCAGGATGTTGATTTGTATTACCATGATGTGAATAGTCTACATCTCTTATTGCTTTCCCATCAGCTCCAAACCATCTTCTTGTTTTAATTTCTCCTGTTTTAGGATCTAAAATATCAATACTCGAATTAGGCTTGCCTATGAAACCAGGATTTTTGACAACAGATTCATGTTCAGATGAAGGAGTAACATCTATATTTCTACCTAAGTTTGATTTTATAGTTTCTTTTTCAATCTTTAATTTGTTCTGAACTTCCTCTTCAAATTGCTTACTGATAGTTTTGCTAAAATCAGAATTTTTAACTTTTGCAATTGTTTCAGGAGAAATTCTAGTTCCTGACCAACTTTTTGTTTTACCTTCATTTAAAGTACGATTTACAACTCTAGGTGCAGGGCGAATGTTCATTGACATTGGGCCACCACCACCGCTTGCACCCATTTCGTCTCTATGTCCAGTAGGATCAATATAAAGTAAAGGGTTATTTTTAACATACGTATAAATATTCAGACTGAGTGGGTTAGTAATCTGTCCCTCATAGGAATCTTCATTCAAAAAACGCCCTTGAGTTGGATCATAGTACCTTGCTTTTAGATAATATAGACCTGTCTCAGCATCATACATCTGACCTGCATACTTAAAGCTATTCGCTACGGTTTCTTTCTGCTGACTAATATTTCCCCATTCATCGTAGCTATAACTGTTAACAACTGCTCCTGTTTTATCCACCATTTGGACGATATCCCCATGCCCATTAGCTAGATAATAATAATCTTGCGCATCTAATTTTCCTTTTTTCACAAGTACTCGATCACCACGAATATAACTTGCTTGTAAGCCATTACTTGAACTTTCAGAAATAATATTACCCCAAGCATCATAATTATATTGAGTGGATACATTTCCAGATGTTTTTTGAAAACGTAATCCGTTTGGCAAGTAATCGATAGTCGTTTTGGCTCCATCGATCGTTGCAGAAGTCAGACGATCATCCAGATCATAGCTGTAATTCGAACTCTTTGTAGCTGTAAGCTCTTGCGTATCACTCAGTGTTTTGCGATTGCCACGTAAGTCATACGTGTAACTTGCTGTACTTCCATCGCTGCGTTTCACTGCAATCAAGCGATTAAGCTTATCGTAGCTATACGTAGAAGTTTTGGTGGCTCCATCATTCAGAGTCTCACCGATCGTTAAAATATTTCCATTATTATCATAGGCATAATTGTAACTCGATAAGTTGCTAGAACCTTTGGTGTTACTCATCTGAATCAGACGATTCAGCGGGTCATACGTGAAGCTTTCTTTCAGCGTACTACCATCTGCCAACGTTGGGAACGTAATAGACTGAACTTTGCCTAGAGCGGTGTATGCGTAATTCACATTAACCACATTTGCTGTATTGCGCGTCTGTGCTCCATTGGTCTGAATTTGACTTAATCGAAGTTTGTCATAGCCATAGTTCATAAAATAACTACTTCCTGCCAGGCTATTCTTCTGATTAGTTACACGATCTAGCGTATCATAAGCCACATCTAGACGAGAGCTGTACGCATTTGCTCCTGTAGATACCAGACTGGTTACTCGGTCTTGTTTATCAATGGTACTGGTCTGAGTTGCTGTTTTAACGCTGTCCATGTACAATTCATGGCGATCGGTTAGCAAGTTGCCATCACTACCGAAGATCATTTTTGTTTGTAGTGTGTTGCCTGCTTTACCTGTTAACGTGGCTACCGTACGTTCTCCACGCTCATCATATTGATAGTTAGTGTTGGTTCCATTACGGTCACTTTCTTGAGCCACTAATCCACGAGCGTTGTAACTGATATTCGTCGTTTGTCCGGATAAGTCTGTCTTGCTAGTGATCGCTCCGATTTCGTTATAACTTTTCGCATACAACGTTTCTTCTTTACCTGAAGGATCGACTGCTGTAATTCGAGTTAATTGTCCATTCACATCATAGTTATATCGACTCTTTTGATTGAGAGCATCTTGAACTGTCGTTAGTCGATTTAATGCATCATAACTATAAGTGTTGGTCACTCCATTACTGTTTGTATTTCCATTTGGATCGGTATAGCTTAGAATATTCCCTTCCAGATCATACGTATAGCTTTCTTGAATCGGTTGATTATGAGAAGCCGCTCCATCTTTGAACGTTACATTTTTCAACAAATGACCATAAGCATCGTAAGACTGTTCTACGGTATTCAAACGAATATTTCGATTGTCTGAATTTGCACGATAAGCGCCAACATCTGCCGCAGCTATCGCAAAATGATTGACCTTTTGTTGTGTTAAATGATTAGCCGTTACATATAGATTGCCATATGCATCTGTAGCTTCTTTACTCTGTCCCCATGCGTCATAAGTAACCGTCTGAGTGTTGCCCATGTTGTCTATCCCATAGATAGCGTTACCTTGATCATTCGAGTGGTATTGAGCACGTGTCCAGCCATTGCTTTCATTCCATGTCTCATCGACACGAGGAAATCCAAAACCATCGTAATACAGAGATTCTCTACCGAGTGTCGTTACTGCTCCACTGGTTGTATTTGTATATTGACGTGCTGTATCTACGCGTAGTGTCAAAATATTAGCATTTTCATTATCTGCACCCGCACTAGATACTCGATTGGTATACGTATATTGGTCTTCTACACCATACACTGTTCCATCCAAGTTCGTAATCGAAGGAGAAACGACTTTAATAGGACGACCTAAAATATCATACGTGGTCGTTGTCGCTTTACCATTACTATCGATTTGTTGAATAGGTAGACCTGTCGACATATCATATTTGGTTTGCACACGAATAGTCTGTGTATTTTTACTACCATCTTTAGCAGTATTCGTAATTATGGTTGTTTGCTCGGTAGGATAAGCATATTGAGTCTCTGCACCATAACGAGTTGCTATTTTTGAAGTTAAACCATAGCCAACTTCTTCTGATACGGTCACTTGAGCAATCTGATGAGGATTAGCAGGTGAAGCATCATAACTATAGACTTTGGTTTCGCCTAGAGCATTGGTAGACGTTTTTAAACGCCCATCTGATGTATAAGCATACTTCTCGCTAAGCGACTTGTTAGCATCTTGATACCATGATTTGCTAGCTAGCTGCTTATACGTATTATCGTACGTGTAGCTTGTGGTATGTTGACTTTTAGTTGTCGCATTATTAAATTCGCTATCCAAAAGATCATCGGTTTGACTTTGAATATCTCCCCAATCTGTATAGATCGTTTCGCTATAACGTGTGGTTGCACCATCAGCATCTTGAGTAGTCGTTTGAGTTTTGGTTGGTTTAAATTTGAATACAGGATCAAAACTCAAATTCGTAGTGGTTTTGTGTTCATTATTTGCGGATACGGTATCTACCGAAATTAGCTTTTTCTCGCCACTAAATGTAGTCGTTTGAGTCAACCCATTGCTTTCTGTATTACTTTTGATTTTACTTGTGCTCGAATAACGATAATCTTTGTCTGCAATCTCATAATTACGATTACTGTAACTTCCTGCATAACTATAATCTACATGACTATAATCACCTGAAGCTTGAACATCACCATTTATCTGTTTATAGACCTGATCTGCTCTAGATATAATACGATAGTCTTTAACAGCACCTTTTTTACCAATATCATGAATAGTCGATTCATACGTATAATTGGTTACCAATCTTGGATATTTTACTTGTTTGAGTAAAGCAAAGGGTTCCTGTGCTCCTGCTGTATCCAACGGATAATGTCCAGAGCGGAATGTGAATAATCCTACTTTTACATCATAATCAAGATACTCTTCATCTTTGGAAGGATCGATAATGCCGTAAAGTACAGGAGCATAACCATCATTAGCACCGTTGTATTGAAGATTTATTCTACTTTTTGCAAAAGTGACTCTTTTGATCTCCTGATTGTTGGCATCTCTAGCGATAGCCACTAAGTTTTCGCCCTGGAAATCACTATTTCTCAAGTTAGAGTCATACTTAAATTCGATTGTTCTTCCTAAACTATCTGTAATGGTTGAAAATACTTTAGCTACTTTATCGTTATATACCTGACGGTCTGCATAGCGGAAAGTAATTGTATTTCCATAACGATCTACAATTCCTACTAATCTTCCATCTTTAGCGAAGTATTCACGCTTTTTATCTGCATGTTCCAAATAGTAAGCCGAAGCATCTTGACCATTATTAAAAGAACCTGCATCGCTCATAAATAGTAAATCTTTACCTTGATAGTCAACTAAATGAGTAGTCTTTGTTGGTTCCGACCATGTGTTGTACAGATCAATTTGGTAAGAAGCTCCTTGACCGTCGTAATAATACATATAATTATTAGCAATTTGTACAGACGGGAACTGAAATGACCATCCTAAACCTAGATCATACCGTTCAAGAGGATGATTTTTTTTGATTACGTAACCTCTACCTTTTTTATTGCTATTTCGTTCATAAGGTGAGGATTCATTAGAGTTATACATAATGCCTAGATTCAAATCTAAGCCATCTCTACCTGGAAAACTCATTTCATTTTCTTTCCAAGAAAGACTTCCTGATGCTGGATCAATCGTTTCATTATTTTTGTCGTATTCTGCAAATTGTAACTTATTGGTCTGATTGATCGATTGTTTGGCAATTAAATCATTCATTACACTATTATATTTTTCATCTAAATCATCTGAAGAACTGGATGTACTGGCAATAGATACTTGTGAAGAAGCATTTAATTTGGGTTGGGATTGAGTAAGTGAAGTTTCTCCAGTCGTTGGATTCACTGTATATACATCATTAGTTACGGATGTTCCAGTAAACATAGGCGTAGCTACATATTTCTTTTCCATCGATTCCCATGAAGAACCCGACTGATTTTCTTTCCACAATTTGATAGGATCGATACCTGATTGTTGATATAGATACGTCACCCAATAGATATCAATTAGTTCTGCACCATCTACTACCATATCCTCAACCTGTTGTTGAGTTAGCGGTGCAATATAGGCTGATGTTGTTGAAGTATTTTCTGTACTTAGCGAATTGATCGAGGCACTGCGCAAGCGCACTTTAGATGTATTAACAGATGATGTCGAGTTCTGATTTATTTTAGCACCGATTGCAGCTAACTCTTGATCTTCATCATCATAAGTATTCTGTACTACACTATCTGATGTATTTTTTATCGAAGCATTCCATTCTTTCAAATCTACATCTACGGGTGGTGCAATTACACTAGGAGGAGCGGTAGCAGTGCTAGAAGAAGGTGTCGTTTCTGCATGAGCATACGAAGGAGAATATACAACCGTTATTATCAAAATAAAGCTTAATATCCATAATGTTAATTTACGATTCAATTGTCTATAGTTCACGTTCCAGGCTCCTTATGAGTTCAAATCGACTACAAATATACTTTCTATAACCGTTTGTTTTCCTTGTTTATTTGTAATGACAATACGTAACACATGATCAAATTCACCTGGAACGACTTTCTTTTTGTCTGTTTTTCGATCACGTTTCTTATGTGGGGTTCCAGCAGTAGAAAAAATTAGGCCATTTTGGTAAAAACCAGCAACATGATTGTTATAGTCTGGATATACTTTATATACATCTTCACGTGATCCACCCATAACACCGCGCCCTACATTAACATCGTCAATATATAAATCTACTTTTGCAATACCAGCAGGATCTAAATACCAACCATAGGTATTTACAACATGAGTATCTTGTTTGTATTCCACTACATCTAGAACATAATTAATAGGTAATCCAGATTTGGCTGGAACAGGTACGGCTGGCGGAACAAGTGTAGGATCAGGTGGTGCTGGTGTAGGTGTTGGTACAGGCGTTGGAGCCGGAGTAGGTGCTGGCGTTGGAGTGACAGGAGCAGAAGGGTTAATAACACTGCTATAATCTCCATTTGTCACCTGTTTACTAAGTAAATTGCCGTTAGCATCGTAAATGAATGCTGTTTTTTCTTTGGTGGTTGTAGTTGAAATAAGTCTGCCATTAGCATCGTATTCATATAACTTTTTAGCATCTGCGAATGCAAAAGAGGCAGAGCTTACAAACAAAGAAGTAGCTAAAAACGAAAAAGTAAATAAGTTAACTATTTTTCTATTAATTATTTTTGTTTTTTTCACCATATTGTCTCTAATTTCTCCTTATTCTCGTAATTACAAGTTAATTTAGACAAAATTTATCCATTCACTCTTGATATATGTATCTCCCTCCAATATCCTCCATATTAATTTCCGATACTTTAATATCCATATATAGATTTTAGAAATCTATATTACAATTTTGATATATAATTTTAATACTTTTGTTATTTACTTTTTTACATATATGTGGATAATTATTAGCGTAAATTTACCTATATAAATTCTTATAACATCCAATTAATAATATTCAATTTATTGTCTAATATTTATAAAAATTATATTAAAAATCTATATATGGATTTATTTATTTTAATAATGTAGGAGTATCCTAATTTAAAATAGATAAGATCATTTAGTTCATATATCACTCGTTAGAGAATAAATTCAAACAAAAAAGGATACACCCTGATACAGGTATATCCTTTCATATTTATTCAGCATAGCTAATCTGAATCTGACCGAGCAGTTCTTCTACTTTGTGCTTGGCGGCTATGGGGGTAGCGGCTTCGACGATAATGTAGCCGAGACGGTCGTCTGAACTGCGGGCGATATCGACATCGCTTCCTGCTTGCACATCAATCTGATAACGCTTGACGTCTTCGTGATGTAAATGCTCTAGTCCAGTGATGGTACGCACTGTTCCTTTGCGATCTGCGACGAGGTAACCTATAGCGGAGGCTTGATACTTTTTCTTATCAATATCTAATGGCTGGGCAAGATATTTCAAAATCGTTTCTTTAAATATATTGATCCCATACGCATTGACGATCAGATCAGACGTGATATTGTCTCCACCGGGTCTACCGTTCACTTCAATAATCTTAGGGCCATCCTGAGTGTATTTGAGTTCGACATGAGTAGGGCCGTTTTGGATACCGATCGACAATACCGCTTGCTTCGCTACATCAATAATCTGGTCACGTTGTTCTTGATAAATCGACGACGGGAATACATGCAACGTCTCCACAAAATAAGGCAAATCCGATGTATGCTTTTCTGTGATTTCCGCAAAAGCAATTTCACCCTGACTGAGAAAGATTTCTACGCTAAATTCAGGGCCGGTCAGATACTCTTCGATTAGGTACTCTTCTCTGACTTTGAAGTCCATATACGTTGTTTTGAAATCGATAATCTCGCGGAAAGCTTCGCGTAAGACGCTCTCATTTTCAACAAAATATACACTCTGACTGCTTGCCGCATTGGTCGGCTTGAGCACTACCGGATAACCGATCCGTGCTGCGGCGATAACCGCTTCTTCACTATCTCGCACGACAGCGAACTTAGCACTAGGTACGTTATCTCTGAGAAAAGCTTGTCTGGCTAGATCTTTATTCCGTGCATTCGATGCGGCTACAAAAGATGTTCCGTGTATGCCCAGACGCTCACCTGCTTCAGCCGTCACCGCAGACGCATAATCTGTAGCTGGAATCAGAGCATCGAATTGACCGTGATATGGACTATTGATGATCGCTTGATAAATCGATTCTGCATCTCGAATATCTGCCACAAGCAGATCGTCGTATAGTCCTTCATAACCGTATAATTGTGGATTATCTGCGGATGAAGCGATCACAACCACTTCACATCCTAATGCTTTGGCTTCTTTTACAAAACTGACTCCGTAGAAGCTAGGTTCTACAAATATTATTCGTTGGTTTGCCATGATGGATTCTCCTCATTTGCTAACATATGAACTTGCGTGGAAATAAATATAAACCCGATCAGCCCTGCAACCATTAGTACACTCATACATAAGAATCCGTATCCTGCTCCAAAACGGTCGATCACGAATCCCATACCAGATGAACCGCCTGCTTGAATCAATAGTGATATCCCTGTCCAGACTGCCATCGCCCGTCCCATAAAGGCTTTTTGTACATTTTCCATTAAGATGGTATTCATCACAATTCGAAGCGAAGAATTACATAATCCTAAGAAAAGGCTTCCTAAATACAGTAAAACAATCGTCGTATTCAGATATAACGAAAATAAGTCGATCGTAGCGATGAAGAAGAACAACAATACCATCTGTTTGTTCGATATTTTGGGAATCATCAGCGATACAAGAAATCCAGATACCAGTCCGCCGATTCCATAAAACATATCTGATAATCCAAAAGTAATACTGTCACTTTGTAGCGTTACATTCACGTAAGCAGGCAATACCACGTTATAAAGCATCGTTACTGCTAACGGCACAATCGAGATAATACCTAGAAAAAAGATCGTTTTGCGCTGACGCAAAAAGCCAAGCCCTGCGCGAAAACTTTTGAGAAAGCCTTCTTTGTGTGAAGGATTCACAATAGATGTATATTTAATACCGGATAACACTATACTGCTAATCAGGAATACCACAATATTGATAAACAAAATCACTTCAAATCCATAATATTTGTAAATGATCCCTGATACTGCTCCTGCGGAAAACATCCCGACCTGTAAGCTAATCTCGATAAAAGAGTTTCCATTAATCAGTACATCTTCCGGCAAAATCTCTTGAATCAAGCTACGAGAAGCCGCCATATAGATCGTCCATCCAACACCATTGATCACCGCAAATAAATACATTAATGGCATACTAAATCCTTGTACAAAAAACAAAACAGCTAACAAAATCAATAAAAAAGCACGCAATAGATACGTCCACAAAATCACTTTTTTACGATCAAAACGGTCGGTAATAATTCCAGCCAGTGGTGACACCAGAAATCCGGCAAGCACATTAAAAGTAAGCAAAAAGCCGACATATTGATTCGAGCCTGTCTGTGCTAATACATACCAGTTGGCTCCAATCGTAGCCATCCCAACGCCAAAACCCGAAATCACATCTGAGATTAGAAATTTACGAAATTGTGCATTTTTTAATATGGATAAGAACATAGTGGGCTGCCTTCCTTGACCTCATAGATAAATTGCGTAAGCTTTTCCTTCGTAAATCCCAGATATTCCAGCACATCTTCATGACTGCCCCCATATTTCGGCCACTGCTCATTCGGGGTAAATGAATACACCTGCTTATGGGGTAACAACAGACTAAGATAAGAACCGACACTGCCTGACTGACGATGTTCTTCAATAACAATAATTTGTGCTGCGCTATTTTCTATTTTTTTCAAATTTGAGATCAATGACTGTTTATCTACATAACACAGATGTAGATGGTTGAGATGGGGTTGCTCTTTTTTCAATTGGATCGCCATTTCAGTCGCTTGTTCACCGATAGAAATGAGGGCAATAGGCGCATCTTCGATCCATGCACCGTCTACAGTATATTGATCTCCTTGCGCAATCGAAGGTAGACTGTCAAATGACTCGTTACGAGAAAGACGAATATAATACGGTTGCTCTGATGCTGCCGCTTCCCGAATGACACGTCTTGTTTCTTCTTCTCCATGCGGACAAGCGATTTTGATATTTTGAAAAGTCTGAATCACAGCAATATCTTCTAATGAATGATGGGTTGTACCGAACCAGCCGCCTGATACACCACCATAACAGCTCACAATATTGATATTCTTGTGCATATAACCCATTGCTAGCTTGATATTTTCGGCACAGCGCAAAGCGACAAACGGAGCAAACGTTGAAAAGAATGGCTTAAATCCACCTTCTGCCAGACCCGCACAGAGATCGACCGATGTCATTTCAGCAATCCCTAGATTGAAAAAGCGGTCAGGAAACTGTTGTGCAAATTGATGCTTTTTGCCGCCTAGATCGGCTTCAATAGCGACAATGGTCTGATCCTGTTCGGCAAGCAATGTCAGTTCATCTTTGTACGCATCTCTTCCTGAAAGACTCATCTTAACGCCTCCTTCCATTTGTAAGCTTGTGCTTTACTAATTTTGGCATAATGTGCGCTTGGATTGCCTTCCATCGCTTGGATTCCTTTACCTTTAATCGTATTCGCCAGAATAACAAGCGGTCGATCTCCTTTGGATTCCAAAGCTTGTGTAATCTGTTCGATATCATGACCATCAATCTCCTGTACATCAAATCCAAAAGCACTGAAGCGATCTTCCAGATGAATTAACGGTGAAATGTCTTGCACTAGACCATCATTTTGTCCACCATTCACATCGATAATATAGATAAAGTTAGTAATCTGTTTGGAAGCAATCACTTGCATCGCTTCCCAGCAACTACCTTCTTGAAGTTCACCATCCCCACTAATTACAATACTGAGTCCCGATTCTTGCTTGAGCTGTTGAGATAGCGCCCATCCTGCTCCATACGCTGCCCCATGCCCCAGACTCCCTGTCGCAAAAGCGATATGGGGAAGCAGATAATTAGGATGCCCTGTAAATAGCGAATCTTTAGCTCCATAGCTATCCGCAGGATTATCTTCGATCAGATCTAACACATATAACGTGCTATACAGCGCTGCCGCCGCATGCCCTTTACTCAAAATAATCTGGTTACGGTCATCTTTTCCATATAAAAAATAGCTGGTTAACAACAGATCGATCACAGACAGACTGCCTCCGATATGACATCCTACTTCGGTTGCCGCAATATCTATAATCAGCTTGCGGGCTTGAATCGTATGTTCATGTAACTTGCTCTGTGTTAAGGGCATATACATTCTCCTTACTTTTCGAAGAGATCAAGGAAAACCATGTCTCAATGCTCTGACGTAATACTTTGCGACTTAACTGTACTTCTTCGATATCCAGAAATTCTTGATCGGTATGATCCAGACTGGCATCTCCCGGTCCAAAAGCAACCATTGGAATATCTGTCCATGTAGTTGCCAGTGTATTCATATCACTGGTTCCTTTTTTCATCAAAAAGGTAAGTTTCTCATCCAGTACTGTACTTGATCCACGAACAAAAGATTTGACCAATAGATCTTTGCGTGAATTCTGATATCCCGGTGTATTCCGCAAGATCTCTACAGTGCTATCCGCCCATTCTAATGAATGAATGTCTTCTATATATCCGGCACGAGCTTGAGGCGATATTCTAAAATTCAATGTCGCTGAAGCACTGTAATGACCTCCACTATTCTCTGCTTCAATATCTACGATGGCTGATAAATGATCAGGATCATATTGAGCAATGATTTCTCGTAAATGAGTCGCCAGTTGATACACTTTGTCGATCGAACTAATACTGTCTTTACCTGCGGAATGCTGTTGCTTTTGCACAACATGTAATTGTAATTTGAGTAGCCCATAATAACCGAGGGTTAGATTATGTGTTCCGCTGGGTTCACCGATAATTACTGCATCAGCTTGTACATGATCTCGCACATAAAATGCACCTGCGGAAGAAGAAACTTCTTCTTCCACTGCTCCGATCACGACTAAACGGGCATGATCGGGAACATCTATCGTGCGCAATACCTCTACAAAGTTGATCAGGCTTCCTTTGGCATCTACACTTCCCCGTCCAGAGACACGTTGCTCATGAACAGCGCTTTGCCAGACATAAGGAACCGTATCGATATGACCGAGTAGCAGTAACGTATGTTCACCACTACCTTTGGTCAATACAATATTGCCTGCTGGATCAATCTCTGCATTAATCTCAGCCGAACTCACTCTTTCTTGCAAAAATTGAGCAAGTACTGCTTCGTCTTTGGACACCGAAGGGATACTGATGGCTTGATGAAGCAGTTCAACATCTGGAGGAATATGTTGTCCCCTCCAGAACCATGTTTTACCTGCTCCATACAATGTATGAGGACCTGTGATAGCAATATCAGCGATCCCTTGATCCAGAGCGAGTTCTGCGGCTCTTAACTTCTGCTTCATTCTGCCTGTGACCACAATCTGTTCGGCTTGCGGATAAATATCACGAATCGTCGAAGACGGATTGGCAATATCGCTTAATATGCCTGCGGTGCTGGTTACAAAGCGCAAATGACTTGCTTCTAGCGCAATCGCTAAATGTGCCGCCAACATATCTGCATCAATATTGATATACTGCCCGATCTCTGGATCATAAATAGGAGGAGACAAGCAGACCACATTATACGTATGTAGCAGTTGAGTCAAAAGCTGTTGATTGGCTGATCCATAACTCCCATATAAGGAATCCCGTACAATCACTTTTTTGTCACCTTTACGTACTTTCAAAGGTTTACCTTGCTTGCCTTGTACCCATCCATGATCACCTGCACATTGAGTCAGCACCGATAATCCATATGCTTGTAGCTGTTGTTGGACAGGTTCAAAAATATACTCTGCATACGCTTGTCTAATCGTATTCATCGCTTCTGGCGGACAATAGCGGACTTGATCACCATTATCTAGCGTAAGAAATTGGACTTCTTTTTGCAGATCAGCAAATTTGCGTTCGATGGCATCAGCTCCACCGCTAATGAGTAGAATTTTGGCTCCTTGTTTAGAAAGAGCCGCAATTTCTGCAAAAATCGTTTCACTTTTACCAATAGTGCTACTGCCTAACTTGATCACATGCAGATTGTTAATCACGGCCATATCCCCTCACTTTCGGTCGTCAAACCCGTTGACTCTGGAATTCCGTAGTAGATATTGGCTGCTTGAATCGCTTGTCCAGCAGCCCCTTTGATTAAGTTATCGATAGACACAAGACTCAGACATTTGCCATCTCGTACAACAAAGCCTGTTTCTGCATAATTGGTTCCATGCACCGTTTTGATCATCGGCCCCGGTGAAGCTTGACCGGAGTAACGGATAAATGGCTTGGATTTATACGCTTGAAAAAAAGCTTTTTTCACATCCGATTCATCGACAGACGGTTTGAGTACTGAATAAGCGCTGACAAATATGCCACGTGCCACATCCAGACTGAACGCAGCAAATGAAATATCGACAGGATGTTCGCTGTATGTTTTGGCAATATGATCAATCTCAGGAAGATGACGATGCTCGAATCCTTTGTGCAATCTAAAATTATTAACTCGATCAGCATGCGTTTCTTTACTGCTTTTACCTGCTCCACTAGAGCCTGTTTTGGCATCAATAAAGACATGCCCTTCGATTAACGAATGAAGCACCAATGGATAGATCGCGTAGATCGAAGCGACCGCCATACATCCGGGGAGATTGATCACTTTGGCATTGGGATCAACTGTCGATATTTCGGGAATATAATAATGACTTTCCGCTTGTACAGATGTTGCCAAAGATGCAGGATAGTAGCGTTCCAACACGTTGTTATCCGTAAAACGATAATCACCACTGATATTGAAAATCTGCTTCGTATGATCCAGTACATCGGATAGGTGACGGGGCAAGATACCGGTTGGCAACGCCGAGAAAATAAAATCGCATTCGTCGGTGAGATCAGCCATTTTTTGATAGGTTAATTTCGGGTTCACTTTGCGATACAGAAAAGCTTTATGTGTTTTTTCGACCGGTATGCCTGCTTTGGATTCGGAAGAAATAAAAACCACTTCAAAATACGGATGAGCGCTCAATAAGCGGTATAATTCTCCACCGACAAATCCATTTCCACCCAGTATGCCTACTTTGTACGTCTTCATCCTAAGCGGGCATCTCTTTCATAAGGTGGCTGAACATTCAGAGTACGCGCAAACGTAGCGATTTTTTCGATATTTTGATCCAACTTTTTGAATGCCAGCTCATAGGATAACAACTTTTCATATTCGACAGGAGAGCGCAATTCCCGGCAAATCGCAAGTGTAGTATTCAGCATTTCCAGTGTATTGGGAAAGTGTTCTAATCCATAAGGTAATTCATCTTCTTGATATAGACTAAACGGATATTGATTACCGAATCCTTTTTGATTGATAAAAGGAAGATGACGAGGGATCGGCACATTTTGCCATTCTCTTGCAAACACGCCTTCTTCCATCAAAATCGTCTGAATCGCTTCTTTCACCTGATAAGGAGGAATTCCGGCAAAAGCAGGCAGATTCACATTGATCTGAAGACGGAACATATTGAAGCTGTGCTTATACCCTTCTGGAATATAAGGCCCTTGAAATAAAGTGGTCTGATTCAATGTACGGATCAAATGTTGAGCATTGCGCTGACGAATCGCATCGTAATAAGGAAGTCGTTCCAATTGACTGATCCCGAACGCCGCTGCGATCCATGAGATATCATAATCGATCCCTGAATCTTGCAGAAAATTCAAAGCACGCTGATAATCTTCTTCTTTTTTGAAAAAGGCGATCCCGCCTTCGCCACCTACAGGGAAGTTTTTGTCTGCCATCAGACTTTGCCCTGCGGTATCGCCCAAAGAACCGCATAACTGACCATTGATCGAAGCGGAATGAGCATGAGAGGCATCTTCCACCAGCTTCAACTGATACTGATTGCAGATCTGCTGGATCGCTTCAATATTGGCAGGCAGACCATGAACATGCACAGGCATAATCACTTTGGTACGTGGTGTAATCAATTTCTCAATCTGGGTCACATCAAGGCAATACGTCTGTGGATCAACATCAGCGAAGATAGGAATACCTTTGGCGGCAACGACAGCTTGAGCAGTTGCGATAAACGTAAAAGCAGGTAGAATCACTTCATCTCCTGGCTCTATCCCTGCGCCGATCAGTGCCAGATGTAGACTGGATGTACCGCTCGCTGTCGAGATCGCATAATTAGCGCCTACATACTGACGGTATTGATCGGTAAATTCTTGAATCACTTCTTCCGGTTGCTTTTGAATCGAGATTAACATTTGTAGCACATCTTCTTTGGTGATATTCGGAAAAGTTGTTTTGCGACCTTCACGTGGCAACACCGCTCGACCGCCATCAATCGCTAATTCTTCATAAGCCCATGTTTCTTCAGGAATATCCAGTAAATAATGATTAAAATCAGTCTTCATCTTGTTTATCCCTCCGTAACAGTGACAGTTTCACACAAGCGCCTACCAGCGGACTGAGGCGATAATTAAATTGCACCCCAGGCTGAATTTCAAATTCTTGCTCGGTCTGTGTCCACATTGTTCTTAAGTCAAAGGCTCCAAATATTTTTAATCGTTCTGACTTTTTATACAGCGGTTCTTCATTGGTGAGTAGAGTAGCCACAGGGCCAAACGATAGTCCAGTAAAATTCACTACGATCGCTTTGTCCTGACTATGCTGCTTCAGCAATGTATCGATATCTTTTAGATTTTGCCAATCGATATCAATAACGGTGTACGCCTGATCTAATCCCTCAATCAATTCAATTCCTAACCATTGCGCAAATTTTCTTTCCTGCGGAGCCGCTGAATGAGCAAGTGTAGCCTGGCTACCATGCACAATATCCTGTCCCCAGAGCGCTCCATGAATAGCGGCTGTGAAACTGTTGTATAATGTGACATACTTTTTGCCCGACAGCTTGGATAATGTACTTTCTAAGCCTTTCAGTTCTTTTTCATTTTTTTCGATACTCATAATAATTCCGGTGTTAAGTACACGAGCTAATACAAACGAGATTGAAAAATAATCTTTTTGAGACACTTTTTGCGGTGCTTGTTCAGATATTTTGGCTAAAGACATCAATCATTCTCCTTTTACACAGCATCGATCACGATTATCAATAGATATAGATATGATCGTTATCGTATCTTTATGGTTATACTGATGATTTGACGTGTATCCATTCTGGCTGGACATTCAGGCAAGACTCAGCGATAGCTTTGGCAACATCCACTTTATGAATCAACCACGATTTGGCGAACTCTGGATTCTGATTCACTTCACAGACCATATAGATATTACGGGTATGATCGTAAAATAAATCCAGTCCATAGATACCTTCTCCGATAGCATCAATAAGTTGTTTGCTGATTTCTTGTATCGGTTGACTCACCTTAATGACATCAATCTCGGCTCCCAGATGCGTATTGGTCAACCAATTATCGTTGGAGACACGCTTGAAAGCAACAATCGGTTGACGATCTACAATAACGACACGAATATCATAGTTCCCTTTATCTACATATTCCTGTACCAGTACCGGTAAAGCTTTACCTTGAGGGTCAAGCGATTCTCTAGCCGAGATCCATGCATCCAACGCAAATTTACTATTGATTAAAGTTACGCCTCTTCCCCATGATGAACTGACAGGCTTAATCACAAAGCGTCCATCAAATCGTTCCAGATATTCGTACAGCTTTTCAAACGTAAACGCAATCGCAAAGTCCGGTTGCGCGATTTGGTTTTGCTTAAAAATGATGGCTTGAAAAGCTTTATTGGTACAAATTTTGATCGCTTCATACGAGTTCAATGTTTTGACTCCGGCTAACTCAATATATTGCGCCCGCTCTAACGCTTTGCTCTGCGACAAGCAACGAATAAGAGCGACATCGTAGCGCCGAATATTTTCGAGTTCTAATTGCATCGAGTCTGTACATACATCAACTTCTATTCCAGCCTGTAGCAAATAATCATAAATTCGACGCTCTTCTTCACGCATTTTGGTTACGCAAAACAGCAATTTTTTACGAGGATATGAATTTGACATTATTCACCCCAATCTTCTTCTACTTCCGGAGCAAACACTAGATTAGGTTGCTCATTGATCCATTGAAATTCATGTTCTTGCCCGCATTCCTGGCATTCTACAATTTCTCCAGTTACGGTCTGTTGATCCACTTCAACTTCGGCATTGCATGTTAAGCATTTGGCTGCACTCATTGTACACTCTCCTTAATATGTTGTAGTTGTTGATTGATTTGTTTGGCTTGATTCAGTGCAATATGGTCTTGCAAAATATCATCAGGCTTATTGCCAATCCCGATAAGATGACCTTGTAGATCAAGTTCTAGAAATTCAGCAATATATTCAAATTGTTGTACTGTTGGCAACCCTTTGCGATAAGGATCATCGCCACCGACAATAATCAGAAATACTTTTTTGTGCTTAATCTTCGCTTGAAAATCCGGTACAATTCTCATGGATTCTGACCAGCGATCGATAAAAGCTTTGAGTTGAGCAGACAAACCATACCAATAAATGGGTGAACTAAAAACAACATAATCCGCTTCTAAAAAAGTAGGTAATAAACGATCATAATCATCACCTAAAGGTACAAATCCTTGCTCACTATGACGCTCATCCGTGATCAATTGAATCTGATAATCACGCAAAGCGATTTCTTCAAACGGTAGATCTTGTAACAAATATTTCGCCAGTGTAGAAGCATTCCCATCTTCTCTTGAGCTTCCATCAATATGCAGAAATTTCATAATTCCCTCCTTTGTTCAGATCATCATCACAGTAATTTTATCCTTCTAATCGATACTCAAAAAGGATAAATAGGATTTCCTAATTGCGACTATTCACAGTATCTTACTATGGTATATGTTTGTCAACTATTAATACTTTTTACTTTTTTTTACTTTATTTCATTATTAATATAAGTTATTTCACTTCTTTAATTCGGATAACAACGATATAAGGTCGTCTATCAATAATGATAGATTTTTTCTATAATTGCTATTTTTGTCGGTTTATCAGTGAAATTGTAAAACAAAAAACAGCCTTCTCTATAGAAGACTGTTTACCTATAGAATATTCTATAAGACGATCTAATCTTAAATTCGTTTGGATTATTTTCCTAAAAACTCCCTTGTAAAGCGAAGCCATTCGCGTGCGGCAAAAGATAAATAGCGATCTTGATGCCAGATCATGCCTAGTTGCCAGGGGATCGAGGGGTTCACCAGTGGCAAGATGTGCACATGATCGCGACTAATCTGCTGACAGATCGTTTCTGGTAATAAGGCTACTCCTAAGCCCGCTCCAACCATTTCACTAATCAGATCCCATTGCGAACTTTCATAGATCACTTTCGGCTGGAAGCCTGCTCGTATACAAGCATCTATAATACGTCCGTGTAGTGTAAAGTCTTCACTGAAAATAATAAATGAATCTTCTGCCAGCGCGCTAAGTTCAGCGCAATCTTGCTGTGCAAATCGGTGATGATTGGGCACTAACAGATTCAGCTTTTCCTCGGTAAACGAAAAATGGTTCAACACATTCTCGGTTACAGGCAATACCGTAACTCCAATATCCAGTGCGCCATTGGCTACATCTTGCTCCACTTTTTTTCCGCCATTTTCAAAAAGCTGGATTGTTACATCAGGATACAACTGATGGAACTTTCCGATAATTTGCGGAAAAAATCGTGATCCGATCATCGGTGGCAATCCGATGCGTAAATGCCCTGTTTTGAGATTGCGCAGATCGTCCAACTCGGAAGATAGATTTTGAAAAGACTTTACAATAATCCGAGCCTGATGCTGGATTACTTTGCCTGCATCGGTTAATTCCACTGTACGCCCGATCCGATTGAACAGCTTGGCGCCTAGTTCGTCTTCTAATGAACGAATCGTTTTGCTGATCGTGGGCTGTGTAATAAATAGCGCTTCTGCCGCTTTGGTAAAGCTTCCTAGTCTGGCGACTTCCATAAAATATTGTAAATGCCGAATATCCATGTCACTTTCCTCCTATAGACAGATGGAATACATTTCATGCCATATATGAATTTTACCTATGAAAGAAACAGATGTAAAATTTTCATATAAACAATCATTGGTAGTCAATTAAGAGAGAAGGTTTTATATAGATGAAGAATATCATGAAAGGAATACTTCAGGTTGCTGTGCTGATGGGATTTTCTGAACTGTTAAATGTGTTGGTACGCTGGTTGCATCTTCCTGTACCGGGTAGCATTATCGGGATTGCTATCGTTTTTATACTGTTACAGACCAAAGTCATTAAGCTCGAATGGGTAGAGCTTGGAGCGAACTGGTTGCTTGCTGAACTGTTGTTGTTCTTTATTCCTTCAGCAGTCGGTATTATGAATTATATCCCGATGTTAGAACATGATGGGGTACGGATTGTCGTTATTGTTATACTCAGCACGATATTAGTGATGGTCAGTTCAGGGTTACTTGCTGGAACGATGGCTAAGCGGAAGGAGCGTCACGCAGGATGAATACTATATTATTTTTATTACTAACATTGTTAATCTATATGGTCACCAAACGAATATATCGCCGTTTTCCGCGTGTCTATCTGTCTCCACTGCTGATTACACCGCTCGTTCTGGTGATTCTTTTGCTCACTATTCATGTACCATATACAGCTTATAATCAGGGTGGACAATGGTTATCCCGGCTACTACAGCCTGCTACAATCGCTTTTGCTATTCCTTTGTACAAAAATATTCAAACCCTTAAAAAGCATGCGGTTGAGATTGTATCCAGTGTTCTGTTCGGTTCGATTCGATTGTAGCAGTGACTTCTTCTGCATTATTAGCGAAGCTATTACATCTGAATAATGGTCTGATGAGCAGTATTATTCCGCGCTCGATTACAACACCGATTGCGATGAATGTGTCTCAAGCTATCGGCGGTGTTCCTACCGTAACAGCAGTGTTTGTGATTATGACCGGATTGATCGGTACGATTGTAGGTCCTTTTATTGTAAAATGGTTACGAATCGATGGCGAGATTGCACGAGGAATTTTGTTCGGTACAGCAGCACATGGTACAGGAACTTCCAAAGCATTTGAGCTTAGTTCTTTAACCGGTACGATTTCTAGTATTTCAATGATTTTAGCAGCGCTATTCACACTCGCCGCTACTCCTGTATTAATGATGATGATGCTACCTTAAAAGGTAGCTTTTTTTGTGTTTTATATGTTTATAGTGTTATATTAATGATAGAAGTTTGAATCTATGTACAGATCGGTGTATGATAACAAAGTAAAGGTTACATATTTTTTTTATATCCTTCCTGTCAATCGATAAGCAGGATAAATTCGCTCAAAATGATTCCTAATATGAAGATAAACAATTATATATTTAAATGAATTTTTATACAATAATTTCAAATTTTATATTTTACTGTGTATTTGCTTTTACATTAAAAATACTCTATTTTGTTGAATTTTGCTATGAAAAATTTTATTTTCAAGTTAGAAAATAAGCATCTTAAACTGTTTTAATGCATAATTATGTAGTTAACTAAATATCAGAACTATATTTTTTATGTTAAATTTGTTCCTTATCTGTACATTCGATGTTACTATTACTGTATGCAAATCAGTTATTAGAAAGTAAGCACACTTACTTTTCTAATTACTTTTAATTTCTCTCTCATAAATTTGACCAAGCGGAGGAACTTCTCATGAAAAAAACCGGTATGGTCCGTCAGCTGGACAGTCTAGGACGAATCGTTATTCCGAAAGAAATACGGGACACTATGGAAATTGGTGTAAGCGATCCTATGGAATTCTTTATTACAGAAAAAGAAATTATTTTTCGGAAACATAAAGGAATTCAATGTATCTTTTGCGGAACATTTGACGATCTAATCTATTACAAAGATCAATTTATTTGTGGCGATTGTACAGAACAAATGGGGGATGAATCTCAACATATCGCACTCGAAGATATGCCTAGTGCGCCAACACCTAATCGCAACTTACAATCTTCTTTACGCAAATCACGTAGTAAACGGGGGGAAATGCTGACTAAAGTGGAAGATACGATGAAAGCTAATCCAGAAGCGACGCAAAATGAATTGGCTCGTATTCTAGGTATTTCTCAAAGCCGTATCTGCCAGATTCAAAAAGAACTACGTGCAAAATAAATACCAAAACCCTCTCTGTAATCTAGAATGCAGAGAGGGTTTTTTATTGTGTTAGATCGCTTATCACAAGTCTAACTACTACAAAAATGAACTGAGGATATAGATAAATAACGAGCACTTATTGCTTCACCCAGTACTGACTTCCATCATCTAACCGATCCATAAATCCATACTCAATCATATAACGACGTAATGTAACATAATCGGCATACGAACGCTTCAGAACCGCATTTACTTCTTTTTCTGTATACTTTGTACCCGGATTGAATCCGTTCATGAGATGACGTAAAATCACAATTTTGCGCTTTTCTTTACGCGGAAACTCTGATAATGGTCCCTCTAATCCTTCTTTGAAATATTGCTTCAAAATGTCCTGACTTTCCTTCTCTGTTACTGCATAACGTTCATCCACCATCGTAGCGGTACGATGTACAGATACCAATGGAGCTGGATCATTTTGCTGTTCTTCTAACAACTCCATAATCGCTAAAAATACTTTGGCTTGTTTTGTTTTCTCCCGTAATGCAAAGCGATGATTACGAATAGTCGATTTACTACCTCCGACTTCCGCTACAATTTCAGTATCTGAACGCCCTTGATAAAAAGATTGCACCATTCCACTTTGAATTTCTGTCATACCTGTCCACTTTTTATCCAGCTCTACCAAGTACGAAAACATCGACGTATGGTGTTGTTGAATATAGTGTTGCATATAACGTTCTGCTTCGTAAAAGACACCTTCTTCCTGGTAAATGACTCCTTTCTCACATACCATCCCATCGATCAGACAGATAAACCGACCTAATGAATGATTATCTTCTTCTAGCACATACCCTCGCTTCAAATCGGTTAATGAAGCTCGCCAGAACCGATCTGATATTTCTTGATTTTTTTCCATTGTCTAGTCTCCTTCTAGATAAATCTTATTTTCGTCTACGTATTACATAGATATTATATGATTACGTTTATATAAAAGCAAACATTATTTAGTTTTGTCTATATTTTTTTATTTATATATCATCAATAATTCTAGATCATCATTCAGATCTATGTACAAAATAAAAAAGCTACCTGTATACAACGAAGGTAGCTTTGCGGGATAGATGATAAAATCATGTTAAAAGTATACTTAGGATCACCCTGAAATCTATTTGTTATTTGCCCATTCTAATATTTTTCACTGTTCGTTGTTCTAGCGAAAAATTGGAGTAGATTCTTTCTCCACCTTGACCTGTAGGCGCTTGTGGCAATAAACCCACTTTCACTTGCTGATCGACAGGTAAATAAAAGAAACGCACCATATCAAATCGCACTCCATCTAATGAATAATGAAAAGCAAAAGATTGTCCAACACGTGCGATCTGAAGCCATGCAGTATTGCCTTCTACATTATTTCCGTTGGCATCATCGGAGAATGTATTGGTGATTACACTGACGATAGAATGCGTATAAAAATCAGTATATTCAAAACATAATTTCGCCCAGAGATCTACATCTTGCATCACCATAATCGAAGCAGAGTCATATACATCTTGAAAATCATGTTCTACTTGAACACGCATCACAAAATCACCGGATACTTCAGTAAAAAAGAAAGGCGCATTGATAAGCGATTCAGGCGTAATGCCTTCTTCCGATACTCCGCCATGGTTACAAAAGAAATCACTTTGTGCAGGTGCATGCAAAATCACCTTTTCTTCTTCAAAACGTATACTACTTTCATTCAGCCAATTGAAGTTGGCGAAATTGGTCTTTGGCATCGTAGTCTCCTTTTGATATGTATTGTTTTTTCATAGCATAAGATAGCATTGTCTATAGCTACTGTCACTGTATTTTTGTACACACAGCTCTTTATTCCCATGCTTATAATAACCAAAAAACACCGACACGATCATAGACGCAGATCGTGTCGGTGTTTATATATAGCAGATAAATCGAATAACAAATGAAGATGCTATATCCTAATATAGATATTAACGGGTAATGGTATTCGCTACATTGCGAGCTCTTACCGGTTTGGACAATAGATAGAATAATGCAATTCCGAAAGCAACTACGATAATTCCGCCACCTACCCAAGCATTGATAGCGATATTACCTGTATTTTTGATCAATACGCCACCCATCGCTGAACCGACAGCAATACCAATTTGTAATGCTGAGAAGTTAAAGCTTTGTTGGATATCAGAAGATTCCGGTGCATATTGGATCAAGTAACTTTGTTGAGCCGGAGCAAGAGCCCAGCTTAGTGCGCCCCAGATAAACAAGGCAATCGGGAAAATATACACGTATTGACTAGCCATTGGTAAAGTAAACATAATCACAGCGAACACGCTGACTACAAGCAAAATACTTTTTTTACTACCTAGACGATCTGATAATGCTCCACCGATCATCCCACCGCTTACAGCTGCAATTCCGAATACAAAGTATACGATACTGATCCAGTTCGAGTTAAGGCCCATCATCGTTTCAAGGAAAGGTGTAAGGTACGCATATAATGTATAGTGTCCTGCTAATGTAAGCATCGTTACGAGATGAGCACTAATGATTTTAATATCTTTGAGTGAAGCCAGTTGTTGCTTCAATGTCTGCATACGTTCTAAAGGAACATGATCCATAAACAGATGTACAACCACCATTGCTACTAATGTTAAAACAGCAATGGCTAAGAACAATACACGCCAGCCAAATGCTTCTTCAGCCAGTACGCCGAAAGGCAAGCCCAATACGATCGAAGAACTAATACCCATAGAGATAATACCGATAACACGTGCCCGGTATTCGGGAGCAACGATTTTTACTGCAATCGTTAAAGACAGTGTTACAATCAGCGAACCACTTGCCGCTGTAATAATACGAGATAAGAACAAGACACCATACGTCGGGCTCCAAAAAGCAACCAGACTACCCAGTGTAAATACTAACATTGACCAGAGGTATAACTTTTTCCGTTCTACCTTAGCCGTTAATGCTAGTAATGTTGGTCCAGAGATCGCATAAACAAGCGCATAGATCATAATCAATTGCCCTGCTGTACTTACAGATACATTTAGATCGGAAGCGATCTGTGGCAATACACCACCGATAATCAATTCAATCAGACCAACAGTAAATGTAGCAATCGTCAATATTAAGACTTTGAAATTCATATCTATCTTCTCCTTTGTTCTTGATGTCAGCAAGTGACTTGCGTCTATTCCATCAGTGTCCATAGAAGTTTGAGCTCGTAAAGACGCAAAAAAATCCTGACTACAAAAGATGGGTGCGACGAGCACACTTAATTTTGTAATCAGGATTGTTCGGTTCCTGGTAGAGACCCTCAAACCATATTATTGAGGTTATACATTATACATCAATGAATTTTATTTAGTTAGGGTAAAGCTTACAAACCTATAACAACGTCTACTACTGTAATTGATTATGGAAGAAATTTCAACCCCTATTCTTTAAAATTGAGGCTTTTTTCAAGCTTTTTATGCAAAATATGATGAATAAACTTTATTTTATTGAATAATCCTGTACTTCTGGAAAATATTCGAGTTTTTCCGTAAAATATAACCTTGACGATCAATTGTGCTCGTTATATGCTACATAATGAAATCGCATTCAAAAACTTATAACGTTATCGGCGTGTTACCATATAATGGGCATGAGCCAAGCAACGAATACCAGATGCTGTAGAATTTTCTACACGTTTATTATTCGTGACTTGGCTCTTTTTTGCGTGTTCGCTGTTGCTCGATGGAATAGATAAGCGAATAGGGATGTAAAGGAGGCTCACCACATTGAGTAAAGAAAGTATGTTGCTATCGATACAGCGAGTTGTCGGCAACAATATTGTGATGGCTTTTGATGAATCTACAGATATCGAATATGTATTGCTAGGTAAAGGGCTTGGTTTTGCCGCCAAAAATGAAACCACTCTTTCTACTGATGATGATCGTATTGAAAAACGCTTCCGCTTGGAAGATCGAGAACAATTGATGAATCACCCTAGTTTTTTTGAAGATATCGACCATAAAGCGATGGAAGTCTCTGATCAGATTATCCAAATGATCGAACAGCGATTCAACAAAACATTGCATAACAAAATCTATCTGGCTTTGCCAAGTCATATCCAATTCACTGTGTATCGAGTGCGTCATCATATGGAGATTACCAATCCTTTTCTATATGAGACTCAAGTCTGTTTTCCGCAAGAATACGAAGTGGCTTTGCAAGCTTTGCAGATGATCTGTAGTGCTTTTGATATTAAAATTCCTGAAGACGAAGCAGGCTTTCTCACTTATCATATCCATTCGGCTGTCAGTCATGTGCCTGTAGGACAATTGGTCAAAATGTCTACTTTACTCGGTAAATTACAAGCGATGATCGAACAGGAAAAACAGATTACTTTTCAACAAGGAAGTATGAATCAAGTCCGCTTAATGATCCATCTACGCTTTTCGTTAGAACGGATTGTACAAGGATCATTAGTAGAAAATCTTCTTATTCAGCCGATACGAGAACAGTATGCCGAAGAATATATACTGGCGAATAAAATGAAAGTGGTAATGGAAAAAGAGCTAAATGTCTCGATTCCAGAAGATGAGGTTTGCTTTTTGACGATGCATCTTTATCGGCTTTTTCGTACGTATCAGCCTTAATCTTTCAGCTTACACCATAATAAGTCGCCTACTTGCACAGCGAAGATATAGAATCCTTTTCTATTTTGGTTGTGCAGTAGGTATACATGATACATCTATCATATTTATTTAAGGGGGATTACCAATGTTAGGATTTTTGCAAAAGATTGGACGTTCTTTAATGCTTCCAGTCGCTACACTTCCAGCAGCCGCTATTTTACAAGGTCTGGGATTGTTGAATTATGAGACTGATATTCCGTTAGGATCAACAGTCGGAGGATTTATTAATCACTATATCACTCCATTTTTGACAGCAGGAGCAGGAGCCATTTTTAGTAATCTGGCTTTGATCTTTGCAATCGGGGTAGCGATCGGAATTGCTCGTGATGCAGTAGCTGCGTTATCGGCAGTGATTTCGTATCTGATCTTAGTCAAAATATTAAGTATTGTACCTACGATATTCGGTTATATTGGCGATGATGTTAAATTAGACATGGGCGTACTCGGCGGGATACTGGTCGGACTATGGTCAGCGTATCTATACCAACGCTTTTACAATATTAAATTGCCTGAATGGTTAGGGTTCTTCTCAGGTAAACGTTTTGTACCGATGGTTACTGCATTTACGACTATCATTCTTGCTACATTGTTCGGGATGATCTGGAGTCCTATTCAAGACGGGATCGCGATTTTTGGTACATGGGTTGTAGGGCTTGGCGGTATTGGTGCTTTTATATTCGGTATGGCGAACCGTTTGCTCGTTCCGATCGGACTGCATCATGTATTGAACTCTATCGCTTGGTTCCAGATTGGTGATTATACCAATACTTCTGGTGAAGTGGTACATGGCGATCTAACACGCTTTTTCGCAGGCGATCCATCAGCAGGAATGTTTATGTCCGGGTTCTTCCCGATTATGATGTTTGCTTTACCAGCGGCGGCGTTTGCGATTATTCATACCGCTCGTCCTGAAAAGCGTAAAGCTGTAGCTTCGATCTTTATCGGTTCTGCGATCGCTTCATTTTTGACAGGGATTACCGAGCCATTAGAATTTGCATTTATGTTTGTAGCACCTGGATTATATCTAGTACATGCAATTTTGACAGGATTATCCGGTCTGGTTATGTATCTACTCAATATTAAATTAGGTTTTGGATTCTCAGCAGGTCTTATCGATTATCTAGTGAATATGAAGTTAGCGACCAATCCACTTCTTATGATTCCTGTAGGGCTGGTATTTGCAGTCATCTACTATACTTTATTCCGCTTCCTGATCGTGAAATTCAATCTCAAAACACCGGGTCGTGAAGATGATGAACCTGTTGCTAATCTGGAAAAAACACCTTCAGATTCGTTGACACCCACTGCGGCGATTAGTGCACAACCTGAGATTAATGCAAATGATAGCCAAGCGGCTCAAGTGTTGCATCAACTAGGAGGTTCACCAAATATCGAGAGTATCGACGCTTGTATTACTCGTCTGCGTCTGGTGGTTAAAGATGATCGTCAGGTCAATGATGCAGAACTTCGCAAGCTTGGAGCGGCTGGCATCATGCGACTCGGACAAGGCGCTGTACAGGTTATTTTCGGAACCAAATCTGATGCACTTAAAGATGAAATTAAAGATATTATGGGTGACCATTCATAACAGTTTGAACAAGATCGTATCGTACCCATAGACTTTATAACATATAACAATAAGATCTATAACAAAAAGCAGATATTCTCTTTTATAAGAGTATCTGCTTTTTATTATGGATAATTGAAAGTCTCTGTCCAAAATCGGGTAATAGAGAGTTACTTATCTATCAAAGGAGTTCTTAGTATGCCTGAGAAATTTGATTATACGTTAGACTATACGAAGCTAGATCTACGCAAACAGCCTGAATTATATCGAGTCGGTAAAGGCGAGCAAGGCGTGTTAATGGTGGAACCCTATAAAGGTGAAATCTTACCGCACTGGCGCTTCAAAACGCCTGAGATTGCTACCGAATCGTCCGAGAAAATCTATGCGATGTTTCTCGAATATAAGGAAAAAGACGATTTTATCGGGATGGATATGGCTCGTAAATTTCTACAAATGGGTTATACCCGCGCACGTCGTTACACCAATCACAAAGGTGGTCGCAAATATGATGAGAACGGTGAGATTCTACCTTATACCGATGATCCGATCAAAGCCGAAGCTGCTCGCATTTTCAAAGTGAAATGGGATGAAGCCAAAGTCGATCCCGATTATATTCGTATGAAAAAAGAACATCAGCAGAAATACGGCTGATGTTCTTCTAATCGTTCATGATATGATGGAGTATAATTTCACACTAAAGGAAGCTGATTTTGTTGAAAATCAATGAATTGTCTAAGCGTCTGGGTATCTCAACACGCACGATCCGCTTTTACGAACAACATGGCCTATTGCCTTCAGTCCAGCGTGAACACAATCAGTATCGTATCTTCGGAGAAGAAGATATCTGGCGCTTACAGACGATTATAGCGCTTCGTGAAGCAGGTATGGCGATCAAGGAGATCAAGCAAGCGTTAGAACCGCAAGGATTACCAGATAGTCAGCGTCTGCGTTATTATCTGGAATTACAGCGTTCACTACTCACAACACAATGGCTAGAAATGAAACGCATGGCAGAAACGACCGAGCAAATGATACATCTATTGCAGACCCAGCAGACTTTGCCCATTCAAGAGATTTATCATCTGGCAGATCAAGCCAAACATTTACGTGAATTGCGCCAGAACTGGCAAGACCAGTGGAACTTCGATCAGCGTGCGACTACTCATGACCAGGATGTGCATATTCGTCGTGAAGAATATCCTTATTATGAGCAAGCACTGACCTCTACAGCAACATTTATTCATGCTACAGCCGGTGAACATGGACTTGATCTCGGCATTGGTACAGGTAATCTAGCTGGCAAATTAGTAGCATCAGGTGTGCATATGTCTGGTGTTGATCAATCACAGGAAATGCTCAAGCAATGTAAGCACAAATTCCCGATGATCGAGACAAGGATAGGCAATATGCTAGCGATTCCTTATCCAGATGATCATTTCCATTTTGTCGTATCTAGCTTTACATTCAGACATTTGAATCAACAACAACAATTGTTAGCACTGACCGAGATCCATCGTGTACTCAAGCCACATGGACGGCTTTGTTTGACAGACCGTCTGATTGTAGATCAAGCGGTTGTAGAAGATTTATTAATTGATTTATCTGCTAATGGTCTTGAACGCCAATCTGCATATCATCAATGGCAACATCCTGCTTTGCAACAGTGGTTTGAAGAACATGGATATATCACTAAATATCATACGATCGAGCAGAAAGTCGGCTGTGTGCTGGCGGTTTCTTTACATTAAGAAAGCATATCTGCCATATCAGTCGCCGCATCGCCGATTAATTTCAGTCCAAATGTCGATTGCAATACTTCCATTACACCGTCTGAAATAAATTCAGGTGGCTTCGGCCCAATCCGAATATCTTGAATTCCTAGACTGAATAAGCCAAGTAAAATCGCTACTGCTTTTTGTTCAAACCATGACAATACAATACTGACAGGCAATTCAGCCATCGTACAACCGAATGCTTCAGCAAGTGCCATCGCTATTTTGACAGTTGAACCTGAATTATTACATTGCCCCAAGTCCATATAACGAGGAATGTCTGTGCCAGGTACTGTGCCATAATCGATATCATTAAAGCGGAATTTACCACAAGAAGTCGTTAAGATGACGGTGTCTTGCGGAAGTGAGGTTGCAAGTTCACGATAATAATCTCCACCTTTGCCCGGTGCATCACAACCTGCGATCACGAAGAAATGACGAATTTTTTTACTTTGAACAGCTTCAATAATCTCCGGTGCTAATCCTAATACATTGGCATGATGATAGCCTGTGGTCATAACAGCATCGGATTGCATATGTGCTTCAGGTAAAGATAATGCTCTGGCGATCACTTCGCTAAAGTCCTCGGTCTCCATCTTAGTAACCCCTTCTAACCCTGTCACTCCATAAGTGAAAAAGCGATCTGCATAACTACCTTTAATCGGCATTACACAATTGGTTGTCGCTAAAATAGCTCCGGGGAAATTTTCAAATAAACGGCGCTGATCATACCATGCTTTACCGATATTCCCTTTAAGATGAGTGTACTTTTTGAGATGAGGATAACCATGTGCAGGCAACATTTCCGAATGAGTATAGATATTGATACCCAGTCCTTCGGTCTGTTGTAATAAAGCTTCTAAAGCAAATAGATTGTGTCCTGTGACAACGATACATTTGCCTTCGACTTGATTAGAACTGACTGTCACTGGCTGAGGAATCCCGAAGCGATCGGTATGTGCTTGATCCAGTGTATCCATAATATGAAGAGTCGCTTGTCCGACTTGCAACGCCATATCGATATGTTCTTGTACATTGAAGTTAGAATTCGTTAATGTTAAATACAATGCTTCATGTGTGATGCGGTCAACTTCTGGATGGGTATATCCTAATTGACGAGCATGTGTAGCATAAGCTGCTACCCCTTTGAGTCCAAAAATAATCGTATCTTGCAGACTGGCTACCGTCTCATTTTTTCCGCATACGCCGATCACTTTGCAACCACCTGTTGGTGTCTGTTCACATTGATAACAAAACATGATGTGTATCCCCCTTAGTTGTATGTTTCTTTGATTCAAGCATAGACGGATACCCAAAGAGGCAGGGTGATTGTAATCACTTTTTGCAAAATAATCACCAGATGTGACCAAGTGTGTATATACATAAAAATAGAATACAAAAAAACCGTTTTAGCACTTTCTACAGAGTGTAGAAAAAGCACTAAAACGGTTTGTACGATATTAGTATCTTTTACCGATCCATCTTAATAATGATATTATACCGATGCAACAGCTGGAACATTGTCTAGTGATTCCGGTTCATCATGCTGAATAAGAGAATGTTTCTCCCATGCTCTGCTCTTCCAGCGGAAGTACATAATAACAGCACGTACCCATTCATCTGCCGCAATCGCTAACCAGATGCCTGCAAGCCCTAGATTCATTTTGAAAACAAATAGATATCCAAGTGGCAAGCTCATGCAGACCATCGAGATCAATCCCATATAGACAGGGAACTTGGCATCTCCTGACGCACGAAGTGAGTTAATAATAACAATATTACAGGTTCGTCCGGTCTCCAGTAAGAAGCTGAGCAATATGACCTGTGATGCCATTCGAATAATTTCAGGATTATCTGTGAACATACCGATCAATGGCACGCGGAAAATGATAATCAAAATATCCATTACCAGTGTAGCCGCCATCGCCCATTTCACACTGGACCATACGCGTTTGTACGCTTGGTCTTTCAGATTCGCTCCAACAAGACGACCGACAATAATCGCTGTCCCCATTCCAATCGCAATACTGAACAGATAGATAAAGGTCGAGATATTGTTAGCATACTGACGGGAAGCCATTGCTTCACTACCTAGATAAGTAACATAGAATACAAATACCAACTGACATAATTGGTAGGTTACTTGTTCTACCGCAGAAGGTACACCGATTTTCAAAATTTGCATAATATATTTCTTGGTCATACGGAAGTAATCTTTAATCTGAATACGTACTTCCATCACACGATACAATAACCAGAAGAAAATCACTGCACAGATTAGACGACTAACAATCGTAGAGATCGCTGCACCTTGTACACCCATTTGTGGCAGACCCCAATGACCGAAGATCAACAAGTAGTTACCTACAACGTGGATCACGTTCATAAATACCGATACAAACATCGTTTCTTTCGTAAATCCATACGTACGAATCACTGCTGCTAATGTGTTGATCAATGCTTGTAAGAAAATCGCTCCACCAACAATCGCTATATAACTTTCAGCAAGTGCAAGAATCTCACCTTGCAAATGCATTTTCTCCATTAAATGTCCGCCCAACAAAAGGAATGTACCACTGAGCAACAATCCAACTGTTAAATTAAGCGTAATCGCTACTGCTGTAATACGACTAGCTTCTAACACTTTACGAGAACCTATATATTGTGCGACAACGATTGCTGCTCCGTTCCCGATCACTTCCAATACCAGTATTGCAATCGAGATAACCTGATTGGATGTTCCAACAGCAGCGACTGCATTATCCGATACATCACTTAACATTAAAGTATCAACAATTCCCATTAACATGAACAGAAATACTTCTAAAAAGATCGGCCATGTTAACCGGAAAAGATTAAATTGTTTGTTAATTACTGCGTTGCTTTCATTGGTGGATGTCATAGCGCTCATGAAATCACCTTCCTTTTGTTCGTATTCGGGTGTTACTTATACAGGCTATCAGCCTGTTTATTTTCACGTTTTTACATAACGTTTTTCAAACAATTCCGACGGGTTCCTCTTAAACTCTTGGTATCTTAGCACACTATTTTTGCGAATGCACTACCTATTTTGAAATTTTCTGAAAATTTTACATGTTTTTTGATTCTAATTTGCTCAAAGTGGGTATTGTGAAGCTTTTCTCATGAAAAGGTATGATTTTCAATCATTTTACAGTATCGTTTTCACGCTATGATCAACAAAAAAGCATACGATGTCTTGAATAATAACAAGGTCGTATGCTTGATTAGTTGTTTCTATTATTGTTGTACTAAAGTGACTCGAATCTGATTGTAACCTGGAGCTACCGAACGTGGATTGCCTTGAATAGAAACGCCAAATGCATCATCTTTGGTGCCAACTAGACTAAGTGCATCCGGCTGAATACGGTTATTGGATTCCACTACACCTTGCGCACCATAATAAGCTTGATATGCTTTTCCAAGTGTAACGAGATCCATTTGAGTTGCATAGATCATTAACAATTGTTTTTTATCGCCTGCTACCGATTCTCGTAAGCTAATCGATGTCGCATCGGATGGGAAAGGGAAATCCAGTGGCAAATATTTGGTCGTAATCAACGGTGTGTTGACTATGCTCAGTGCTGGATTCACAGGTACAATATTAGTTACTACTTCTGGAGCTGTGCCTGCGGCATCAATACGACCGCTATCATTCGGATTCAATGTTTCTATAGCAGGCGGCGGTGTGGTAGCAGATGGTGTAGATGTATTGATACTAGCTTTATCGGTTACGGTTGGAGTCGTCGTGGCAGTATTAGGAGTCGTTGAAGTACTATTTGAAGTGCCTGTTGAAGTGCTAGCAGGTTTGCTAGTGGCACTAGCATTAGACTTGGGTGTGATCAAAATTTTGTTATTGCTTGAATCATAATTTACATCTGTATTTAGTGCTTCACTGATTGAACGCACTGGTAAATAAGTCGTTCCTTGATACACAATCGGAGACAGCGATTCTCCATTAGGTCCAGTCGGCTTATACGCTTTACCACTGATTTCAATATTAAGATTATGATTAAGCGAAGCTGTAATACTTTCGAGTGTAGAACTTGCATAGACGCCAGCTGATCCTGTTAATGCCATAGCCGCTATATAAATAGGAATAATCCACTTCTTTTTAGACATAATTGTTCCCCTCCTGCTGATTACTAATGAAGTTAGTATTAGTAATATCGGTCAGCGGAAGAGAAACAATTATATGTTATAACTGGATTAAAATAGTTTTTATTAATATTATAGTTTCCAGATACTTTGGAGACGATACACTGTTACATTTATGATTTTGATTTCTCCATTTTTGCTATACAAAAGCATACCGGTATCCTGTGAATCTGGCAAAATCAGATCAGAAAAAACGACCTGACCATCATTGGCAAATACTTCAACCGAAGAAGCATCGACAAAGATACGTAATTGGACTCGGCGATTGATCGGTTGTAGGATTGCAGATTGCCTTTTCGAAAATAATTCAGCAAAGCTGGTATTGCCTGACAACGATCGATCGATAAATAGTGACTGTTCTGCACTGTTATAGCCGATATCTGTTTTGTGGTTATTGCCTTTACGCACTTCAAATCCCCAAGCTTGTGCAGGAGAGGTTGCTGGTAATTCGATTTCGGCTTCAATCTCATAACTGCCTGCTTGCAGATCAGCCAATACATTAGGCGACTGCTCTGAGATCACTTGATTCGTAATCGTTCGTAAAGGTGTACGTAACGAAGACAGTTCAGTCAGTGGTTTTTGGAATAAACGTAACCCTTCTGCTGTATTGCGTAACGATAATTCTCGCGGAATCGTCATTTCACCTTTCCATGCTGTTGTTGGAAAAGCAAATGGATAATCCCAATTGGTCATCCACGCCATCGTTATCCGTCGTCCATCCGGTACATGAGCAAATGACATTGCCGCATAAAACTCTTTTCCCCAGTCTACTTTTAATACTTTACCAGCTGGATTGCTATTGATAAATGTACCCGCAGGAGTGAGATCGCCGATAAAGTATTCTGCATCTGAACCTGCTGTTTGCGGATTGGCTCCTGTGCTGATCATCAACACCCATTTGATATGTCCTTGATCGTCGGGTAAAGGAAATAGATCAGGGCATTCCCATACTCCGCCTCGGATATAATCGCCATAGCCAAAATTATCTGTCCATGTCCAATCGATCAAATTGGTTGAAGTAAAAAAGCGAATATGATCTCCGCCAGACACCACCATTACCCAGCGTTGATTGGCTTCATCTCTTACTACTTTAGGATCACGGAAGTCCCATCCACCAGCTTCAGTAGACGTATGACCTGGATTTTGGATAACGATCGGATGGTCTTGTGAATATTGCCATGTGCGTCCTTTATCTGTGCTGTAAGCTAATCCTATTTTCTGATTGCCATTAGGCGCATCAGGATCATAAGAAGTATAATAAGCAATCAATCCTTTGCCACCCGAAGAACCAAATAGACCGGAAGCATTTGTAGTATCAGCGATAGCCGATCCTGACCAAATATGCCCTAGATCGTTCCATTTTAGAGCAAACGGAAGCCTTTTCCAGTGAACAAGATCTGTGCTTACTGAATGTCCCCATTGTCCTCCATCTTGATAAAATAAATGATATTCGCCTTCAAAATACACCATTCCATTTGGATCGCTGATCCAGTTACGTGAAGCAGAATAATGATATTGTGGACGATATTGTTCTGTATAATAATCGGCTGGTGCTGTAACAAACACATCTTGAAAAATAATCTGGCCGCCTTGCGCAATCATACCGGTATACCCTTGGGTGTAACTGTTGTCTGTTACTGTAATAGCGGCTGGTGTGTATCCATCGATAAAGACTTGAATACGATTTTGGATCATTCGAATTTCTAGATGATGATTACTGCTGAGCTGATGCATATAATTTTGAGCAGATTTGGCGATCAGTGTTCCATCTCTTTTTCTCAACTCGACACTGATAGTATTGCCTTGATTGCGTAGATAAGCGATATAACCTGTAGTCGCTTTATCGTTAGCATGGAAAATCAGACCTGCTGTACTGCCCTGTCTATTGTCTGCAAACGAAATATCTGCTTCGGCGATCAGATCGGTTGAACGCAGATTGTATACTTTTATAGACTCTTGCGTTGCAGTGACGATCTTTCCAGAGATATGAGGCATCCATATCCCTGTAGTAAGCAAAGGGGTTTTTAGATTGGTATTGAGATCGCTAAGAATAACATTTTGAAAAGTTACACTTCCATCCCATACATGCAAGCCCAGATAACCGGAATGATAGGTGGTATCTGTTACTTGCATCACAGGACGATACTGCTTATCCCAATAGACGCTTAACTGAGAGCCGCTGGCTTTGACTTTCAAATGATACGTCTGCCCAGCTTGAACATCGACATCATATGACTGTTGCAAAGTACTATTCGTTCCTGAAGCATCTCGAAGCTGAAGCTGCCCGGATGTTGGCTTAATCTGTAACCAGTAACTAGCTCCCCCTTCAGCATCAGAGCGAAAAACAAGTGAAGCATCTGTCTGCATATCTTGAATAGTCACATCGGCTTCATAGACAAAATCAGCCGATAATGTCGCTGATATCGCACTGACATTTTCTTTGGTATCTGAAGTTAATACGATCCCTGCTGTACTGTCTCTCATCGTTCCTTTTCCTTTGATCATCCATGAGGAGATATTGGTTTTGGCCTGAGTAATCGTTACTGCACTACTTGATACAAGAGTAGTCTCTGGTGTTGCTGTCGCCTGTGCAGAAGTTATCCCTACCAGACTGAGACTGCATAATATCAGCATGATGACCGCTATCAATCTATACGTGAAGATAGATAAGATACCTGTATGCTTCATCTGTTCTTTCCTCTCTATGCGCCCATGATGATACGAGATTGTTGGATCAAGAAGGTATTAGCTGATAGATATGAAATGATGCCACTGGTAGATCTTGACTCAGTGATTGAATATCTAACCCCTGTGCATCAGGTTCTGGAAAAATAAGATCGGTGATAACGACTTGTCCATCATTAGCAAATAGTTCAATAGAAGAGCGATCTACGTAGATACGTAAATCAATCACCGATTGATCTTGATGCACGTTGGCTATATGTTTTCCTGCAAAGTCAGGGTGGAAATGATGATCTCCTGAATCGGTGCGATCGATATAAATTTCACCTTTATCCCCTTCATACCCGACAACAGTCGCTTGATGCTGTGATGTACGTAATTTCAAAGCAAATTGACTATGAATATCAGCGGTCATATGAATCTCATAACTTTCCAATAGTAAAGTGTTCAGCTTGCTCTGAATATCTGCGATAGTGACATGTTCTAACGATAGTATCGTGTTACGCATCGGGAGTAACTCTTGTACAGGTTGTTGAATAAGGGTTATGCCTTGAGCTCGCTGTTCTAACGTAAGTTCGCGCGGTAGAGACATCGCCCCACGCCACAATTCGGTAGGCGTTAGATTGGCATATTTCCAATTGCTCATCCAGCCGATACATATACGCCGACCATCTTCAGCCGGAATATCTGACCAGCATACACCTGCATAATGATCTCGCCCATAATCAAGCCAGCGCACCTTATAAGAAGAAGCATCCGGTGTAAATGTAGTTCCATCAAAGTCTCCGATAAAATATTGAGTTCGTGACCCTTCGATATATTCATCACTGCTTCCAATACTGACTAACATCACCCATTTGGTGATTGCCGATTGACCATCGACCACTAATGGGAACAGATCAGGGCATTCCCACACTCCATCATGCGAACCTATCCCTTCTCCAAATTCACTAAGAAATGTCCACTCTTTCAAATTCGGTGAACGATACAAATGAACGGTCTGCCCGCAAGCTAGAATCATAATCCACTGTTCCGTAGCTTGATGCCAGAATACTTTGGGATCACGAAAATCGATCAGTTCCTTATGTTCTAATACAGGATTGCACTGATATTTGATCCATGTTCGACCTGCATCCAGACTGTACGCTAGACTTTGTCGTTGCTGAGCACGATCCAATTCATGGTTATGATCATGATGGGTAAAGATAGCGACTAATCCAGCTTGTCCGCCAAAAAAACCTGTAGAATCGTGCCAATCGACCACTGCACTGCCAGAGAAAATAGTGCCGTACTCATCAGGTGCTAGTGCGATAGATTGTTCCTGCCAGTTCACCAGATCTGAACTGATGGCGTGTCCCCAATGCATCGGTCCCCATGTTGTTCCATCGGGATGGTATTGAAAAAAGAGATGATACTCATCATTAAAATAGACCAATCCATTCGGATCATTGATCCACCCTTGCTGAGGGGTAAAATGATATAGCGGTCGGTATTTTTCTTGTGATTGAATAATCATAATAATAAAGCTCCTTCGGTATCGTTATAGTCACTGTTGATGCTATTGCTGATTGCGGTCATATCCTGATTGTTTGATTTGTAGCCATTCTTGTAGTCCCAGACGATCTAATTCTTGTAGATATGCAGGCCATTCTTCATTCACTTTGCCATTTTGATACCATTCTGTACGTTTGCGTTGGACATAAGCGAACAGATCCGTTTCTATCGTCGATAAGCGATCCAACTCTTCAATAGAAAAGAATACTTTAGGATAAATATGATCAGCTTGCATATGCGGAACCATTACTTTCTTCATTAGTTTTAATCGTGCTGCCGCATCATCAGGCATTGTTGTGTATTTGCCGTAATACTCATTGAGAACTGCTAGCGGGCCAGCGATATTGGTTTTTTGACGTACTTCAACAGGCGCTGATCCTTCTAAAGAAAGATGTTCTAACATGCCTTTCTTTTTATCGAATTTGAAAATATTTTGCTCTTTAGTATCTCCATACGTTCCCCAGTTATCTTGTACCGATTGTAGTGGCTCGTATAATTGATCGATCCATTTAGCTGTTGCTTCTATTTGTTGATTGGTACTGGTAATGACCATCTTACCGCGGTCAAATCCCATTCCATTTGTACGGGTTACATTAATCTGTCCATTTGGGCCAGCCAACGGATTCATCAATTCATAATCATCATTAGAACCGGTAATATTGGCTTTGTCCCATGTGAAATACAATCCGTAACGTTTGTCTTTTCCTTTTGCTAGATACGTATTCCAATCTTGTTGAGAAGATTCCACATCAATTAGACCTTCTTGATACAAGCTATGAATATAATTGATCGCATCTTTGTATCCGTTATCCGATGCGGTAAAAACAACTTTGCCATCATTGGTAACGACAGTATGATCCCAGTTATCGCCGAGTCCAAATGATCCATACAAAAAGGTCAAATCTTCGCCACCTGGCTTATCGATAAAAGATAGCGGAATTTCATCAGCTTCTCCGTTACCGTTCGGATCTTGCGTTTTGAAAGCGATCAATACTTGTTTTAACTCTTCTGTCGTTTTAGGCATTTTAAGCCCTAACTTTTTGAGCCATGCTTGGTTGATCCAAGGGAAATCATCTACCGATTGAATCGCTTCTTTACCTGTCCCTAATTCTTCAATCCATGGGAAAGAATAAATATGTCCGTCTGGCGCTGTAATCATTTTTTTGTACTCAGGTGCTTTTTTTAATACTTTTTGAAAATTAGGCATATAGTTGTTGATCAGATCATCTACCGGAATAATCACGCCATCTTTAGCTAATTTGAGCAGATCGTAATCGCTATATCCAGCATCAAAGATACCATCTGGAAGATCGCCACTCGCAACTGCCAAATTTCTTTTTTCCACAAACTGATCGGTCGTGTAATTTTTCCAGTTGATATGAATACCTGTTTTTTCTTCCAACCGTTTATTGATTAATTTATCGTTCGGATCAGCAGGAGCAAGCGCAGAACTTTGGGTCAAAAAATTCAAAGTCACTTTACCATTGGGATCGGTATTTTGATTGGATGCACCCGAGTTGCAACCTGTTAAAAGTAGCGCTATTGTTAAGCCAGAGATAGACACTTTTTGGATCATTTTCATTATATTTGCCTCCATTACTGTATTGAGATGCCCTGCTTATTTGAGCGAACCGACCATAACACCTTTTTCAAAATACTTTTGGAAAAATGGATACATCACTAACAACGGCAGACTTGAAATCACAATCGAAGAATATTTGATCATTTCAGATAGACGCTTCAGCTCTGCCATCGCCAATTGATCACCGATCATACCGGGCATCGTCTGGTTCTGAATCAAAATAGAACGCAACACCAATTGCAACGGATACAGCTTCGCATTATCAAGATAGATCATGGCATCAAAATAAGAATTCCATTGACCGACAAATGCATATAAAGCGATGACAAAAATAATAGGCTTGGACAGCGGCAATACGATACGGAAAAAGATCGTCCAATCGTTTGCTCCATCGACATTCGCGGCTTCTTTTAATTCATTTGGAATACCTTTGAAAAACGTACGTGCTAGAATAATATCCCAGACATTCACAATCCCCGGTAATAAGATCGCCCAGACTGTATCTAACATGCCTAGATTTTTGACTAGCAAATACGTAGGAATCAATCCACCGCCAAAAAACATCGTGACTATAAACATGGTCATAAATAGATTGCGACCTTTTAATTCATTTACAGATAACGCATAACCTGCAAATACAGACACAATCACTGTTAAAATCGAAAAGCTAACCGAGTAAAACACAGAATTGATAAATCCGCGCGTCATCGCTTCATTGCCCAAAATTTTGCGGTATCCTTCTAAGCTCCAACTGGATACATTAAAGGAAATCCCTTTATTGAGTAGAGCGATAGGGTCCATAAAGGAAGCGATTACAATATAGATAAGCGGTACGATAATAATCAGTACTGAGAACGTCAGCAGAATATAATTTAAAATAATAATGAACCGATCCATACGTGAGGATGCCATATTCATCTGGTACACCTTCCTTAATAGAGGCCTTCGCCTTCATTGAGTTTTTTCACTACAAAGTTGACAGCTACTAATAAAAAGACGTTGATCACAGAATTAAATAATCCAACTGCCGCAGAATAAGAATAATCACCTGCTTGTAGCCCTACTTTGTATACATAGGTTGCAATAATCTCAGAGGAAGGTAAATTCATAGATGTCTGCATTAAGTATGCTTTTTCAAAACCTATCGACATAATGCCTCCTGCCGCTAAAATAAACACAATCGCCATAATCGGTCGAATCGTTGGTAGATCAATATGCAGAATACGTTGTAGTAGATTAGCTCCATCCAGACTTGCCGCATGATGTAGCTCAGGATCAACACCTGCCAAAGCCGCCACATAAATGATAGAAGACCATCCTGCACCCTGCCAGATTCCTGACAAAATATAGATCCATCTAAAATATTCGGGTTCTGACATAAACATCAGCGGTTGACCAAATATCGCACTGACCAGTTGATTGATAGGACCGACAGGCGATAAAAAGATAAATAACATCCCGACAATAACAACAACAGAGATAAAGTTCGGTGCATACAACACCAGTTGTACATTTTTCTTTATTTTGGCTTGTCGGACTTGATTGAGCATTAGCGCTAGTACAATAGGAATAGGAAAGCTACAGATTAGACCTAGCAAGCTTAACGAAATCGTGTTGGTAAAAATATCTGTGAAATTCGGTGAATGTAAAAACTTTTCGAAATATTTAAGCCCGACCCAATCACTTCGCAAAATACCTTTGAGTGGACTGAAGTCTTTAAAAGCAATAATCGCTCCGTACATCGGAATATATTTAAATACGATCGTCAGTATAAGAGCCGGGGCTAACAACGCGTATAGAAAATAATGATTTTGCTTTTTTTTCAATGTTTTCCTGTGTATCGTTTCACCTTTTCCTGCTTTTATTTTCTGTCCTACTCCATCCACATGATTTCACTCCTTTAAGTCCTATTCTGTTTTTAAGAAAGGGCTTACATTTTGTAATACATGACTATGATTTACAATTTAACAAACAAATTGTTCATTCGTCAATACGTTTTGTAAAAATATTATTTTACATTTGCATTTAATTAATTGACATTAATTCATTAAATAAAGATAATAAATGTACATTATGCACAAATTTAAGTTTACATTTGTAAAATCAGTTTGCTATTCAATGCGAATTATTATACATTTAATACAAATAACGAATACACAATATAGACCTGATAACGAATCGTTTCTTTTGAAAATATGTGATGATTAAAGGTGGACAAACGATCATGAAGAAAGAAAAAGTGACTATTCAGGATATTGCAGACGCTCTAAATATATCCCGCAATACCGCTTCCAAAGCTATTAATGGCAATACAACGATCCCGATTGAAACACGAAATAAAGTCATTCAAAAAGCAGCCGAATTAAAATATAAACAATTTGCTTATGTAGAATCTGACTATTTAATGCCCAAGTCTACCGGTAATGTCGCTCTGTTAACGTCAAGTCTGCCTAACAATTCGCATTTTGGTTCTTTTCTGATTAGTGGATTTGAAAAGCGAATGAGTATGGAAGGATATACGATCTCTATTCATATTGTGCGTGAAGCAGATATTCAGTCCTTGACGTTACCTAACAATTTTGAAGCTTCCAAAATGGATGGTATTATTTGTATCGAATTATTTGATAGCGATTACAGTAAAAAGATCACCAGTCTCGGATTGCCTACGATCTTTATTGACTGTGCAGTCGATCTACCTTCGCCTTCATTACAAGCCGATCTACTCCTTATGGAAAATGAACATAGTGTATACGAAATGACCAAAACGTTAATACAGCAAGGCCATCAACGAATAGGTTTTGTAGGCGATTATAATCACTGTAAAAGCTTTAACGAACGCTGGATCGGCTTCAATCGAGCTTTGGTAGAGGCAGGGATTGCTTTGGATCGATCTTGTTGTATTTTGGGTAAAGATAGAGAATTTTTCGAGGAAAAAGATTGGATCGATCGTCACTTCAAAGCGATGTCTCACAAACCTTCTGCTTTTGTATGTACGAATGATTTTATCGCTGTTCATCTTGTACAAGTACTCAAAGCCAATCAAATAAAAATACCTGAAGACATATCGGTCTGTGCTTTTGATGATGCTTCAGAATCTCGGATTGTCGATCCTCCTTTAACTACAGTGCACATCTTTAGTACTGATATGGGAATCAATGCCGCAGAAACATTGTTAGCTCGTATCAAAAATCCGAATCGTCCGTATCAAATATCGCATGTACAGACTCATCCTATTTTTCGTGAATCTTCGGCTGTACTGCATCAATCATCGCTTCCATCTCAATCTTAAGCAAAAAGCTTGCAACGACCCTTTAAACAAGGATCAGTGCAAGCTTTTTTGGTTATTCTATATTCAAATCTAATCTGTATCACAATCAATCAGCAGAAGCAGGTTGTTCGGTCCATGTGAAATTGATCTGATTATAATTCGGTTGATTTGGTAATGGATTGCCTTGAATCGAAATTCCGTAACTTCCTTCTACTTCTCCTACAATACTTAATGAATCGGAATCAATAATCGAGTTGGTCTCATTTAATCCTTGTCCCTCAAAATAGGTCTGATAAGCGTTGCCCAAAGTCACCAGATCTTCCTGGGTAGTATAAATAATAAACGATTGCTTTTCTCCATTACCAGCCAGATCTTCATTCACACTTGTGGCATGCGCATCCGATGGAAACGGAATATCTTGCGGTAAATACTTGGTTGGAAATACCTGTGTCGTCATCGTAATCGGTGCAGTATTCATACTTGTATTCGCAGAGGTTGTGCTGGTTGTTCCATTTGCAGTACTGGTTGGTGGTGTAGAATTGATAACCACTTGATTAGCTGTAGCATCATATTTGACTCCCACTTGAAGGGCATCTGCTATAGAACGTACAGGAAGATACGTTGTGCCTTGATACGTGATCGGTGCTAATGTCTGTCCATTCGCTGTTGGCGTATATGCACTTCCATTGACTTGAATCGAAAGACCGTTATTAAGATAAGCACTTATCGATTGCAAATTAGCTCCTGCATAGACTCCTGTTGATCCAATCAGTGTTGCTCCTGCTATACAAGCGGTAACGATCCATTTACGTGAAATCATTCATATCCTCCTTATGATATATAACGTTATATATCATATCGGACAATCAGCTTTACCTAATTATATGTTATATATGGTTTTTTTAACCATTTTCTAAAAAGACGATTGTTGTTGCTATACAACATTACATTCAAGCTTATTCTTCTCGATTGCGTTGGTGTCGCTCAATCTGTTCTCTCATATGACGATCATATCCATTTTGGTGCATCCACACACTATTATTAACTTGTGCAATCTGCCCGATCCCAAATAAAATGCTGATCACCAGAAAAATTAAACCGTAGGCATACATAAAATATCCCATATAAAAGCACGTTATAATTCCGATAAAAACAATAATGGATAATCCCCATAATATCCGGCGCATGACTTTTTTCATATAGTTCTCCTTGCTATTTTTGTATGATCTCTTAATGTCTTATATACGAAGATAGAAGTAGGATGGGTTCAAAATATCGCTTTGTATATTTTTACTTATAAAATTTGTTTAAAATAGGTGATGACTTTTTACAAAGCTAGAGTATAATGATATACGCTTGCCTAAAAAGCTAGCTTAAACAAGCATTATTTGCTGTGCTTGATTCGTAGGAAATGCGTGTATATAAAACGTAAATTGATTAGTCTTTCTAAATGCTAAAATTCTAAATTTCAAGAAATGAAGGTGTGCACAAGATGTTGGGTAAGTTCAAGCGTATATTAATCGGAAGGCCGATGAAGTCAGCAGAACTTGAAGCTGAAAAATTAGGTCGGCTTAAAGCACTAGCAATTCTTTCTTCCGATGCGCTATCCTCGGTGGCATACGGAACAGAGCAAATTTTGCTAGTCCTCATGGTTGCTGGATTTGCTGCTTTGTGGTATTCGGTTCCAATCTCGATCGCGGTGCTTGGTTTGTTGGTTATTTTAATTATTTCGTATCGCCAAACGATTTTTGCGTATCCAGCAGGTGGTGGTGCGTACATTGTAGCCAAGGATAATATCGGTAAAGCCCCCAGCTTAATAGCCGGTGGATCGTTACTTGTTGATTATATCCTAACTGTAGCCGTAAGTTCATCCGCCGGAACAGATGCAATTACTTCTGCTTTTCCAGTATTGCATGATCACCGGGTTCTGATCGCGCTCGTGATGATCGTATTCTTAACGATTATGAATCTACGTGGTGTAACTGAATCTGCATCTGTACTCGCTATTCCTATTTATTTATTTGTTGTCGCTATTTTTGTACTGATTATTACAGGAGTTATTCGTTACTTTACAGGCGGAATCGAAGCCGCTGCTCCGCAATTTGATAGTACAGTCTCGAATGTAAGTCTATTCTTATTGCTCAAAGCATTTAGCTCGGGTTGTTCGGCACTGACAGGGGTAGAAGCTGTATCTAATGCTATTCCTAACTTCCGTAAGCCTGCTGAGAAAAATGCAGCTGCTACACTTCTAATGATGGGTATTATTTTGGGTGCTATGTTTATCGGAATTACATTGCTTGCTTACTGGTATGGTATTCATCCAAGTGCAACCGAAACGGTTATTTCTCAAATTGCCCGAATGACGTTTGGTCATGGGACACTGTATTATGTGATTCAAGGTGTCACTGCACTGATTCTATTCCTTGCAGCCAATACAGCGTACTCTGCGTTCCCACTACTTGCCTTTATGTTAGCAAAAGATAAATATATGCCACATATGTTTATGGTACGTGGTGATCGTCTAGGTTTCTCTAACGGTATTATTATTTTGAGTCTATTATCTGCTTTGTTAGTTATTGTATTTAAAGGAGACACTGAGAATCTTATTCCACTGTATGCGGTTGGTGTATTTATTCCATTTACCTTATCACAATTAGGAATGATGATTCGCTGGATTCGTCTCAAGCCATCGAACTGGGGATTGAAGTTAACGATTAACACTGTCGGTATGTTAACGACATTATCGATCACATTGATCTTTATTTTCACCAAGTTCTCGCAAGTATGGGTTATCTTTCTGTTCTTACCGTTCGTGGTATATATTTTCTACAAAATCTATACGCATTATGAAAATACAGCAGAACAATTACGTATCGATATCAAAGTCGATAAGCCTGAAGTCAAAGGAAATACGATTATTATTCCAGTTGCCGGCATTACACGTGTAGTGATGAACACGATCAGCTATGCGAAGACGTTATCTCCTAATGTCGTTGCTGTCTATGTTGGTTTCGATGATGAAGCGATTCATAAGATGGAGCAGAAATGGGAAGAATGGAATCCAGGTGTACGTCTGATTGTACTGAAATCACGTTACCGCAGTATTCTAGGTCCTTTACGTCGCTTTATTGATACCGTTGAATGGAAAACATCAGCAACCGATCATATTACCGTCCTGATTCCACAGTTTGTCACTCATCACTGGTGGGAAACGATTTTGCATAATCAGACCAGTCTATTGATGCGTGCTTATCTGATTAACTACAAAGACGTTGTTGTTGCGACTGTTCCATACCATTTGAATAAATAGACTGTACAATGGTTGAGCGACTCCGCTACATGATCGATATTGTTCTTATCGTCGCTTGTTGTCAATCGATATCTGGAATAACCGCTCGGGCGGTACATATCGATTGACAAAGGCGATCGCTTCGCTCTTTCAGAATAATATCGCTCCCTCCGCTTTGAAGGTCTTTGCAACAAGTATTTTATCTTCTATTTGGGTAGAGTAGACGTTAAAAAATAAAACATCTACAGAGCTCAAAATAAAAAGAGGTAGATCCCTTAGACGGGGTCTGCCTCTTTTTTGGGTTTATTGAAGTTCCAATTGACTAGAAAGATGCCGAGGAATACAAAAATACCACCGATATAGACGTACCATTGAACTTGTTCGCCAAGTAGTAACCAGCCGGAGAGTACGCCGAAGAATGGTGCTAGAAATAGAAAAGCACTGGTCTGAGCAGCATCGCCTTTACCCAGCACATAAAACCAACCTGCAAATTGAACGATAGAAGCCATAATAGCTAACCATAATAAAATATCTGTAGAGATTAGATTCCATTCAAAATATGGCTGTTCCAGTACAAGACTAAGTAGTAACAATAGTATTCCACCACATAACATCTGATAAGCAGTCAGTACCCAGACATTACATATGCCTGACCAGCGCTTCATCAGTAGAGTAGCAATCGCCCATGAGCAGGCTCCTATTACTCCTAGAATCGTGCCTGACTTTAATTGCATATTAAGCCCCATTGTGATGGCTACACCGAGTACACCTAGGACTACACCGAGCCATTGTGTCCAACGGTAACGAGCACGTAAAAGCAATGAACCGAACACAACCACTAGCAATGGATTGGTAAATATTAAAATAGAAGATTCGCCAGCAGTAATCGTACGTAGGCTGAGAAATGTACATGCCATTACGCCTGTTGTCTGTAGTGTACCTATAATAGCTATTTTTCCCCAATCGATTGAACGTTTGGGTACAGGCAAGCCTCGCAGTGATACGATCAAGGTCATTAATCCACCTGCTATCAGAAATCGTAACGATACTAGAAATAAGGGCGAACTGTAATGTAAGCCTATTTTACCGACAGCAAAAGAAGAACCCATCAAAAAAGTAGTCAGCAGAATAATCAATAAAAAGGCAATTGGATGGATTTTCACGCGGTTTCTTCCTTTCTGCGCTATAAAATATGCTATTCTGTTACCTTATTTTCATTTTTTTCTACATCATGTATCTTCTCCACCCACACCATATACCAATTCGGTGTAGCCTCATAATCGATATCGGTATAGATGCGATGAGTGGCTTCTCTGATCGTCTGTAATCGAAGCAATTGAAAAGCTAATGTTTCTGCCATTTTAGGATCATGGCTACGGTAGCCATCATAACATTTGCCGATTTCATTATATGCTCCACTACTGATCCATTCGTATGCTTCTCGCTGCGTTTCAAACGCTACGGTTTCCTCTGCCCAGCGAATCCAATCGGCTTTATATTTAGGTGGTTGATCAAAAGGTGAAGCTTGATTCATGCGAATTTCTTCGCGGTAATGATAGCCCTGATCTGCTGGTTTGGGAGGTTGATCCGATGGATTCATAGGTGTCTCCTTTCTAAGATATATCTTTTAGAATTTGAATTTTATGGCATTTTACGATGACTATCCTGTTACTTTGCCATGACTATATTGTTGTTTTACAAGTGACTGCAATCTATTGAATAATGTTTCTAGACGATATGTTCTCGTCCATTCAATCTATATATTTCTGGAGGCAACCTATGATGAAAAATACAAAAACAATCAAAATCATGCTCACTTCTGTTATGGCTTTATCGCTTACGATCCCTGCATTATCATCTGTTTCTGCACAAGCCAATACGACTACCAAGTCTATTTCTACCCAAGCAACAACTAAGACGAAAGTCGACAAACTCACGCCTGAACAAGAAAAAAGTCTGGTTGATATTGCTGGATTTGATAATGTAAAACAATTTACTGGATTTTATAACAATCTTCGTCGTTCTGTCGCTAAAAATGATAAAGAAGCGGTAGCTAATCGTATCTCTTACCCTTTGTCAGTCTATAGCAATAATCACCAACGCAAAATTTTGAACAAAAAACAATTTATTGCTGAATACGATACAATTATGACTGCGAAAACGAAAAAAGCATTAGCTGATCAACGCTTAGATAATCTATTTATTCGTGATCAAGGTGTCAAGATTGGTAGTGGCGAAATGTGGATAGCTATGTTAGATGATAAACCAGGTGTATATACTATTAATCAAAATTTACATGATTAATCATCCATAGAAAAGCTTTGCCTATAAGAAGCGTATTTCTATACTTAACGAAGCTAGCTATAAATAGCTCTATACTAAGATCCTTCTTTTACTTTGTTATTATTTTACGTTATTGTTATTTTATAAGTCATTATCATGTAGCCTAAATGAAGTTAGCGTATTGTCATGAGCTTTTGAATATATCAGTCTCTAGGAGGTATGAATAATGAATATCAAAAAAGGAATAACAATCGTGATGACTTCTGTATTAGCTGGATCTATTGCTATCCCTGCTCTGTCTGTATCAGCACAAGCGGATACAACTACAGCCCCTGTTTCTACCGTCGCTTCTACTGAATCTACTGCTACCACCAAAGCAAAAGTAGACAAACTCACCGCCGAGCAGGAAAAACGACTGGTGAGTGTAGCTGGATTTGATAATGTCAAACAGTTCACAGGATTTTATGCTAATCTGCGTCGTGCAGTAGCCAATGGAAATAAAGAAGCGGTAGCGAATCGTATTTCTTACCCGCTGGTGATCAATAGCAATAACAAAAAAAGAAGTATTCTTAATCAGTCTCAATTTATAAAAGAATACAATACGATTATGACTGCTAAAGTTAAAAAAGCATTAGCCAACCAACGTCTCGATAAATTGTTTATACGTGATATGGGTGTCATGATTGGCGATGGCGAGATTTGGATCGCTCCGATGAATAATAAGCCTGGTATTTATGCAATTAATCAATAATCATTTTATGTAATCTATACACAGAAAGACCTCCTAGCAGATGGAGGTCTTTCTGTGTATACACTTTAATTTTTGTAGACTTTGATGATCGGGGTATTTTTGTCTTTGGTTGCTTTTGACGATTGGCTTGCAAATAACGAACGCAATGTCTCGATATTCGTTAAAATGACACCGATCAGAATAATCATAGCTCCTAATCCCATTACCCAATTTAGTGGTTCTTTATAGATCAACCATCCAAGTACAAGAGCAATCACTGGCGAAATGTATAACCATGTCGATGGAAATACAGGATTAGTCCGCGAGATCAGCCAGTAGAATAACGTATGCCCTCCCATAGATCCCAACACGATCAAATACACCATTGAGCCTATCGCCGCTGAATTGAACATCGTTTCGATATGTATTTGACTATGCTCGGTAATCAAAGACAACACCAATAACATCCAACCACCATGTATCATTTGAGCTGCATTTTGCGCAATCGGTGAACTCCCTTGTAATTTAGAAACTACCTGCTTGGAATACACAGCTCCTGCTGCATAGCCAAATTCCCCTAACACGACAACCAGACAAGCAATTACCCATAGTGCATGATACTGACCGGATAACCCGGGTAACATCAGCAAAGCGACACCGACTAATCCAATCAGCGCTCCAATAAATGAAATGCTTGGTGCTTTATCTTTCAATATCACTGCTCGAATCACTAAAATAATAGCTGGAGCCGTAGCAGACAGAACAGCACCTACGCCGGACGTAATATATTGTTCAGCCCAGTATAAGGCTGCAAAAGTAAAAAAGGTTAGACCTGACCCTATAAATAGTGTTTCTTTACGTAATAATAAAGAGAAGCTTACCTTTTTACGTGCATACATCCAGATCATTAAGATCAATCCAGCGAGTAGAAACCGAACGCCTGCGGAAAAGAAAGGCGGTAATCCTGCATCGACCCCAATCTTAATCGCTAGAAAGGTTGTTCCAAAAATCAAACACATAATTGCATAACCCAGTAATACCATCTTCCATTCCTCCTCTGTGTTCTGTTATTGTAAAGGAACATCAATAGAACAGATGGAATGTCACAGAACAGATGATATGATACAGGGATATATAAGCGTTACACTAGGATACACTTTCTACTCTTGATTGAACTTAATAATCTATGATCTGCTATAGACTCAGAAAGGAATGTGGATATGACAAATAAACCGCTGATTGAACCGCAAAAAAAACAGTCCCATCTTACAGTCGATTCATCATCCTATAAGTCACAAAGTAAACATTCTTTTCAAACCGTTTATACTTATATCCAAACACGTATCCAGCGTGGAGACTGGCAAGCTCATGCCAAATTACCTTCGGTTCGTCAGCTGGCAGAAGATACAGGAATGCACCGTTTAACGATTTTCAAAGCGTATCAACATCTCAAAGAAGATGGCCATGTCTATGCTCGTGATAAATCCGGCTATTATGTGCAACCACCTGCTCTGCAAGTCTTAACCAATGAAGCTGAATTAGGTCTGCCTTTATTTCAGGGAAATCTAGGCGAACTGCATCGAATAGAAGCTACTTATCAATTCTCCAAAGCGCTTATTACACCGAATCTATTACCAAATCATTATTTTGCTGAATACGTCAAACAAGTATTCGATCTGTATCCCAAGTTGTTAGGTACATATGCTACCGCACAAGGCGATCTGGAGCTCAGAGAGATGCTTCAACGCTACTTTACAGATACCGCGCAGTTTCATGTGCATGCCGATGAAATCTTGATTACAACAGGTGCTCAACAAGCGATATCGCTCATCGCAGAAGTATGGATACGTCCGGGTGATCATGTGCTGATTGAAACCCCTGCTTATGCTAGTGCTTTGGATGTTTTTGAGCAAAAAGGAGCCAAATTGGTTCCGATCACTATTGATGCTAACGGTTATGATCTTGTTCAGATCAAAGAGGCGATGAAAAAGTACAAACCTCGCTTCTTTTACCTTAATCCTACATTTCACAATCCAACAGGTGTCTGTATATCAGCAGAACAACGCAAACAGCTAGTCGATCTAGCCGCTCAATATGAATGTTTATTGATAGAAGACGATACTTGTCATGATATTTATTTTGATCAAAAGCCGCCGCTTCCGCTATTTGCTTATGATACTGAAGGATACACGATCTATATTCGTAGCTTTAGCAAATATGTGTCTCCAGGACTGCGAATGGCTTGTATTGTAGCTAGACCGGAGTGGTTCACTCCTTTACTCGCTGCCAAGTCACTTGCAGATGGCGGTACACCGTTGCTGAATCAGAAAGTGTTTTTGCTATATTTTACATCTAGTCGTCTGCAACAACATATTGAAAAGCTACGAATCGCTTTACGGATTCGCTTAGAAATTATGGAAGAAGAACTCTCTTCAACCGGCTGGTATTATGAAACCCCTCAAGGCGGATTCAACCTCTGGGTTCGATTGCCTGATCATCTATCTGTTCCTGAATTACTGGCTCGTTGTCTCAAACAATCGATTTCTTTTGTGCCTGGATCACTATTTGATCGTAACGATACATCACAGCAATATATCCGTCTTTGCTTTTCATTTGCCAGTGAACATGAGATTCGGCAAGGTATTCAGCAGTTAGTATCCATCGCTAAAGAAATGGAATCTACTTGATCTGAATCGCTGAGCGATACGGTTCATCTAACTCTAGTTGGAAAGAATGGGCTTGTAATCTGCCTTGCTGATACTGATACACTGTAGTGAGTTCACCCAAAATATTCATCATACCGACTTGAACAGAACCTGCAACGACCAGTTGTCCATTTTCGATTTTGTATTGACGAACCGCACCTATTTGTAGTCCATTTGCTACCGAATCTGTAGGGTCTTGTAGAATAGAAGTCGGCAATATCATCTGTTTTTGGTTCCATGTTATATCCATCTGTTGCTTATTTATCTGTGTTTGAAAAGAAGTATTCCAGCTTTGCTGTGCATCTTCTACGGGAATCAACGTACCATCTTGCCGATAAACTTTAACTTCTGTTCTGTCTATGCCAGTGCCATATCCGTTCGTTAGAACAACGATCACTTCCGGTTCACCATCACCGTCCAAATCTGTAGAATACAGTTGCGGTGCATATGCTGGATTCACGACTTGTACACCATCTAACAAACCAGTAAATGTAGGTGCATGGATAGACATATTTTCGTACGTACCGTCCGATTTTTCTTTGCCACGAATCGTAATATGAAGATCAGGATCGCTTGCAATTACTTTTGCATCTTCCATAATGTTAAATAGGTTAGATTGAGCGATCGGAAAATCTAATTGTTCTATATTAACAGTGTTCACCATTAAAGGTTCACCATTTTCAGTGACTTGTTGGTTAGAATGAAACTTTGCTGCAGATACCGTTTCTAGTGAAAGGGCACATAAAATAATAGTAATCATCAACCATTTTGTAGCGTTTTTCTTTATATTCAAAAGGAGTGCCTCCTTGATCGTTCGATATTCATTTTTATAGTAAACGTAAATTCAATTCCAACGTGTGTCATGCTAGCTTCTATTACATGCTAAGCCTTAATCGATGTAATTACCAGAAAAAAATGCTGTTCACAGCAAGTTCCTTACAAATAAGTAGCAAATCATCACTTTTACTTTAGATTACCTACAATAACGGAGGAATAAACATGATTACACTCAGAGAAATGAAAATTGAAGATTATAATGAAATTATTGAGCTTTGGGAGCATACTGAAGGTATGTGGTTAAGCGAAGCCGATTCATTACCTCATATTCAAACATATTTAGAGCGTAATCCTTATTGTTCGTTTGTAGCGGAAGAACAGCTAGATACCCAGACGACTGTTCTAGCAGGAACATTACTTGCCGGTCATGATGGTAGGCGTGGATATATGTATCATCTGGCAGTCGATCCTGCATATCGAGGACAACGAATTGCGACACAATTGATTGAAAAAGCAATGAAAGGCTTAACTGATGCCGGAATCGATAAATGCCATATTTTCGTAATGGCAACAAATGTGGAAGGTCAACACTTCTGGGTAGCAAACGGTTGGGAAAAACGAGATAGTTTTTACGTCTTTTCAAAAGATGTTCCACAACACTAGAATGTTCCACATGAAACATTTTGCAAAACAGCGCTATTTTTGACTGATTTGCAGGAAATATAATTAGCCCTACTGGCTTAAAGGATGGACGACGATTGGATCAACAACATGCAAGTCCGCAATATATTTATACGTACTCTCACCGTCAGGATGAACATTCACTTTGTTATCTGGAAATGAGAGCATTTTTTGGACAGGAAACCGATCAATTTATTCTTAAAAGTGATATCGCTGTTATGCCTAGCCGTAGCCCGTTTATCAAAGAACGCATCGAAGTATTGTACGAAGGCGATACGTTAGAAGAAATATATACTCAAGCAGAACAGATCGATATGCTTGATCAGACATTCAAAGTTGTTTTTGTCAAAATCAACGATCTGGATCAAGATCACAAAATTGAGTATCAAGAACGATTAGGTATTGAACGCGAAATAGGGATGCGTATTCATGGAGAAGCCGATGTGAAGCATCCTCAACATACGTACGGCATTGTTCCTTTTGGTGGACGCTGGTATTTGGGTCATTATTTTAAAAATGAAGCTGTCTGGTTCCACAATATGCGCAAACCGCAAAATTACTCTATTGCTCTCAATACCCGTCTTGCTAGAGCGGCTGCCAATATTTTGGTTCCTAATCCTGTAGGGATCAAAGCTATCGATCCTTGCTGTGGCATCGGCACTGTACTGGTAGAAGCATTATCTATGGATATCGATATTGTGGGACGCGATATCAATCCGCATATTGCACAAGGAGCACGAGCCAATATTAAGCATTTTGGCTTAAAAGGAGAAGTAACTTTAGGCGATATTGCAGATATTACAGAACATTATGATGCGGCAATTGTTGATATGCCTTACAATTTATTTTCAACTACTACTCCTGAAGAACAATTAAGTATTCTACAACATGCTCGCCGAATCGCTGATAAAGTGGTCGTGATCACAATTGAGAATATTGATGAAATGATAGCAACCGCTGGATTCTCGATTACAGATCGTGGAGAAGCGAAAAAAGGAGCTAAAGGCGTATTTTCCCGTCAGATTCTTGTGTGTCATTGATAAGTAGAAACACAGTACAACCCAAAAAAGCATCTGTAGCAGAAATGTCTACAGATGCTTTTTCGTTTTACAAATGAGGTCTGATATGCATGAGTTCCTCCTCATTATTCGTTTACATTGTGTTCATTAGCCACTTCATTTGTTTTGCGTTCAATATGCTCATCTTCGCCTAAATAAAAGCGTCGAATCGGATTGATATTATCATCTAGTTCATACACAAGTGGAATACCTGTCGGAATATTAAGTTCGGTTAATGTTTTTTCATCAATATCTTCTAAATATTTAATTAAAGCACGTAAAGTGTTGCCATGAGCGGCTATTAAAATATGTTCTTTTTTCTGAATCAAAGGAACAATACAGTCATGCCAGAACTCTCCAACACGTTCTACTGTATCTTTGAGACTTTCGCCATATGGAATCTGATCGTCTGGAATCTCGTTGTACCGTACTTCATGACGTGGACTACGTGGATCATTTTTTTCCAATAAAGGAGGACGAACCGTAAGACTTCTGCGCCAGAGTTGAAGTTGTTCTTCTCCATATTTCTTAGCAGTATCAATTTTACTTAATCCTTGCAAAGCTCCATAATGACGCTCATTTAATTTCCATGACTTCTGTTCAGGAATCCATAGCAAATCCAGTTCGTCGAGTATGTAGTGCATAGTCTGAATCGAACGTTTTAACACTGAAGAAAAAGCAAGATCAAATGTATATCCTGCTTCTTTTATTAATTGTCCAGCTATTCTTGCTTCTTCTATTCCACGATCACTAAGCGCTACATCGGTCCATCCTGTAAACAAATTCTGTTGATTATATACACTTTCTCCATGACGAACAAGAATAATTTTGTACATTAGTCTCTACTCCTTTTTCTTTACTTCTTCTAATGGAGAAGTATCTATACTCTTTAACCCACATTATGCTTTTACGTAACCATTTGCAACTAACGCTCAATTGACTGCATTTTACTGTACACCCTTCTGAATAGAAAATGCTAAAATACAAATGAGGTATGATGTTAGACAAGATATTGTAAGATGAGGAGGCACTATACGATGATACCGCCTAATATGACAGAGCAAGTGATACATACGCGTACTAAATTACGCAAAGAAACATTAATCTCGGTGCTAGATGAATTTGATCGTAAAATTATGACGTTGAGCCCACCCAAAAGAGCAGAGAAATATCGCAAAATGAGCACGTCTGCTTTTTCTTTTTTCCGCGGAAGTTCGTATTTGTTTTACTTTGATGCGACCCGCCATTACTTTCCTTATCATACTTCTACCGAACGTCCTACATGGATTCAAGGAGATTTGCATTTCGAAAATTTTGGTGCTTTTCGTAATGAATCGAAGCAGATTGTGTATGATGTCAATGATTTTGATGAAGGGTATATCGGTTCATATCTGTATGATGTGCTACGCATGTCGGTCAGTATCGCATTAGTTGGACGACAGCTTCAATATACCGATGAGCAACAATTGCACCTGTTAGAACATTATGTTAAAGGTTATCACAAACAAATCTCTTGTTTTGTAGAAGACAAAGACGATCCCGCCAAATTTGTTATGAATGAAAACAAAGCTAAAGGCCCTGTACGCAAATTGTTACGGAAGTTAGAAAAACGCCGTAACGGGCATTTCCTAGAAAAAGTTACTGCGGTTATGCAAAGTGATCGTGTTTTTCAAGAAACTGCGGAATTGGTTACTCCTTCTGAACAAGAACATACATTGTTAGAGCAAGCATGGGATTTTTATCAACAGACTTTAGTCTGTCATCAAGGCGAAGCAGATCATTATCGGATCAAAGATATTGCGATTAAGCATGGTTCCGGTACTGCTTCAATCGGGCTGGATCGGTATTATGTATTGATCGAAGGTGGGCTACGAGGAGCAGGCGAAGATGATGCTGTATTGGAAGTAAAAGAAGTACGGACTCCTGTGCCTGCTTATTTTCTACCTTATGCCGATTCATTCTGGCAGACATTTAGCCATCAAGGTAAGCGTGTAACTACAACACAACAAGCGATGCATCACAAAGCCGATCCTTATCTTGGTTTTCTGACGTTAGACGGTCGAGATTTCTATGTGCGAGAACGTTCACCTTACAAAAAGCGTCTAAAATTAGAAGATATCGAAACGATAGAAGATATGGAAAGTGTACTCAGTACAATGTCTAAATTAACTGCCAAAATGCATGCACGTGCTGATGCCGATGTGAACAAAGGCATTCTGCCATATCATAGTGAAAAAGAAATTCTAAAAGCGATGGGACGCAAACCCGAAGCGTTTGTGCAACATATTTCACGTTGGGCGTTCGCTTATGCCGATCAGGTCGAGAAAGATTATGCGATTTTCTGTGACTGGGCGCAGACATTTCAAACGCAATAAGAGATCACCTATATAATGTAACCATAAAAGGGACAGTTTATCGTAACGATAGATCTGTCCCTGTTTTACTTTTTCGTTCTATTTCAGCTATATCAGTAGAACGGTTATGAATAGATCACTCGACCTGCATCACTTAATACATATTGAGTATCCAGATACGCTCTACTTTCTGATACAAGACGACGTACACGCTCGATATCCACACCTACCAACTGACCATGTTGCTTCATCAGACGACCGCCAACGAATACAGTATCTACATTCGATGGATTAGTGAATTGAACTACGGCTCCAATAGGATCGATAACCGGAAATAGATTCAAATCTGTATTCAGATCAGAAGTGCTAATCATGATTATATCCGCTTGTTTGCCCGGTGTTAATTGACCAATTTGAGAATCTAATTGTAATGCTTTGGCTCCACCTACTGTAGCGAACTCAAGCACTTGCTGAGATAATAGATTCAATTCACCTGGCATATTACCACTATTCAGAATCTCTTCATTGACTCGTGCCCGTTCTGCTTGCAACATAAATTTCATTTGTGCAAATAAATCACCACCGGTTGAAGTCACTACATCTACGCCCAGTGAAGGCATTCCACCTTGTTCTAAGAAAAATCCAGTTGCAGGATATCCATGTCCCATCATCATTTCAACTTCAGGGGTTACCGATAACGATGCTCCTGTATCTGCTAGCATTTTATATTCTTCCGTCATCATTTTGTTGCCATGTACCATATTAAGATCGGGTCCAAGTAATCCTGCTTCATATAGCTTGGTGACTGAATGATCGACAGCTCCCCAGTTGCCAAATCCGATATGCATCGAACAGATCGCTTCCAGTTGGCGGGCGATGCCGATTTCAGTAACCGTAGTATCCCAATGGCTAAATTCAGAGCCACGTATCGCTAGCCCCATCGTTAACAATTGATCTTGCGAAGTAAAATATTGCTTTTTGACACGCTCTGCATCAGAGATCACCAATCGACTATCTCGATTCCAATATTCTGTCTCGCCCGGCACACCAAGAGCAAATACAGAGCGTATCCCTGCTTCTTGTAATCCCCGAATCAACTCATCGGTATGTTCTGGAGAATAAGGCATACTCCAATCCAGTACTGTTGTGACACCAGCATGAAGCGCTTCTAAAGAACCAAGCAAGTTGGCGATATAACTGTCTTGAGGACGTAATCGACTTCCCAACCCACCATAGTATAAATTTTGCAAATAGACAGGCAGTGACCAATTGGTTCCTGCTGTACGTACTAGCGATTCCCACATATGCCGATGAGTATCTACTAAGCCCGGCATAATAATATGTTCTGACGCATCAATAATATGATAAGCGGATTCATCAAGTTGTAGATTATTTCCTATAGCTTCAATCGTTGAACCGTTAATCACTACATCTGCTTTCTTTACGTTACCAATCGCATGATCCATAGACAACACAGTTCCACTTTTTAAAATATAGCCCTTTTTCTTCATCTTTAATTCCTCCTTTTTCCTTTTTTAAGAATAAATAGATGTTACTTATTTATCATAACTCATTATTCTAGTTAACTCAATAAAAGGAAGTTACTTAACTTTATAAAGCATTTGATTTCCAATTTATTTGATACGAATGCACAAGCTTGCTATAACGGCTACAGTAAGCACTAATGCACTATATATAAAGGACTGAGTAGGATGTAAAGACAGTATATAGACTGACCAAATTGGTGCAACACTTGTGCCTGCAAAAAGGAAAAAGGTATATACAGAAACAGCAATTCCGCGATAACTCCCTCCCAATTGTCCAACTAAAGCCACTAAAGAAGGCACAGCAATCGCAATACCTGCGACAAAAATTACGCTACATATAACGATTAATACTAAGTGATGTAGCCAGCCCATCATCAATAGGCTTATAATTCCTAGTCCAAGTCCCAAAAGCAACGTATTTCGTACCCCTATTTTACGAGAAATCGTCCCTGAAAATGGTGAACATATCATTCCTAAAATCCCTATCATTCGAATCCATAACATTTGCAAAGGTGTTACCCCGAAAACATCACTTTGCAAATTATTTCCTAGTAATATGTACATTACAATAAAAGAAAATAACAAAAGGAAGGCGATGATATACGTAAATATCAGATTTCTTTGCCTAATAACAATCGTTAATTGCTTAAGATAAGACCAGATGTTGAGGTCAGGTTGTTGAATACTATCTTGGGTTAATCCTATTTTAAGCCAAAGTATTGTCAATATATAAAGAACTCCAAATAGTATAAATATCAGATTCCATCCGTAATACGTACTGATCCAGCTTGAAATGACCTGTCCTAAAATTCCTGCGATCAGGAAGCCTGTACTAATAAACCCGATAGTAGTTACTTTACGATGATTAGGAAATATAGCTACAACATAGGCAAGTGCTACAGGTGAAAAAGAAGCTGCCGCTAATCCTTGTACACTTCTGAGTAGCAATAAAATCACAAAATGATGAGTATATCCGATCAACATCGTAATCAATGCCAATGCACACAAACCGATAGTCATTACCTTTTTACGACCATATTTATCAGCTAGAGCACCATAAAATAAACAACCAATCGCAAAGCCTAATGAAAATAAACTACCTGTTAATCCTGCTTGAGCAGAATTAATATTGAATTGTGTGATAAATGTAGAACTTAAAGGAATAGTAAGATACAGACTACACATAATGACCATGCCTGTCCAACATAATAAGATAGTCATTTTAGAATAATTTACTTCGGCAAGAGTTGAATTTTTATTATTGATTTTCATAGGTAAAGCTCCATTCTTTTTATATAGTTAGATAATCTAATTACTTTATTAAAAAAAATTTACCTCCCTATTTGGAATCTTTTCTCTATCTGGTTATGCAATTTATCTATAACTTTAGATAATATTTGCTGTTCATCTTCGTTTAGATCTTCTACCAATGAAGCACATGCAGACCAAAATACAGGTAATACACGTTGAACAAACATTTTACCTGCGGTGGATAACTTAACATAAATTTTCCGACCATCTTCCGCACTGGACTCGCGTATAATCCAACCCTTTTTTTCTACACTATTCAAAAGTGCTGTGACTGATGCTCTACGGATATTTAAACGTTCAGCAATAGCAGATGGAGTGACTTTTTCACTATTTTCATGTAATTGAATCAGTAGTAATAAATCCAGCTTACTTTCTGTGATATCATAATCAGCAATTTCATTATCGACGATATCAAGAATATGATCACTTGTCCAAAGCATTAATAGACCTAATTGAGCAGAAGCAATCGAGGTACCCGCTTCAGCTGTCTGTTCGCACAGCTTGTCGTAAGGTTCTTTACCTAACTTAGGTAATTGATGATTATGTACAGACTGCTCATTAAAATGTTTACGAACCATATATCCTACCTACTTTCTTAAATGATTAGATTATCTAACTATATTATACGTAGAAACGTAAATTAAGCAATACCTATCTTAACTACAATTAGATACTAGATAAATAGTATGGATATGATCAAAAAAATCCTTAAATGTATACCTGTAAGATCAAGGATACATTTAAGGATTCAAGTAGCTCATTTTATTTCACTGAACCGCGTGTAACACCACTAATAATCCATTTTTGAGCAAAGAGATAAATAATAATCATTGGCAACATCGCTAATAGATACGATGCAAATGCTAGATTATAATCGGTATTGAATTGCCCCTGGAAAATGTACTGCACTAGCGGTAATGTGTACATGTTCTGATCGCTAATAATAATCAATGGTAATAGGAAATCATTATATGTCGATAAGCACACCAGTATTCCGACGGTTGCATTGATCGGAGCCATCAGCGGGAAAATGATACGCCAGAATGTTCCCCATGTGGTTGCTCCATCTACCGTTGCCGCTTCTTCAAGCACTGCTGGAATAGAGCGAATATATCCTACATATACAAATACATTAAATGCTAGAGCATATACCGTATGCAAAATAGTCAATCCCACGAGATTGGTCATATGTAGCGCAGATGTTAATTTAACAATCGGCAACATAATAATCGGAAAAGGAATAAACATTGCACTGACAAAGTAAAAGTATAATCCTTTAAAAAATTTACGATCCATATTACGTCCAATTGCATAAGCAACCATCGAGTTGGTCAGCAATGTAAGTACTACTGTCGCTGTCGTTACCAGTGCACTGTTACGAAAAGCTTGGAAAAAGTTAGTCAGCTCTATCGCACTGGCAAAGTTATCAAACCGCCATGTGGTCGGTAATCCAAATAGAGATTGCGACATCTGTTGCGGATCTTTCAAAGCAATCGTAATCGCCATATATAATGGGAAAAGAACGATAATAGTGCCGATTGCTACAAGAATATTTACTGTCCAATTGGTACGTTTATGTGTTTCCATTACATATCCATCTCCCTTCTTTGCAGGAATCGAATTTGAAGAATAGAGATAACTGCGATCACGATAAAGTAAATCACCGAGTTCGCTGATTGATAAGCAAATTCTCCACCTTCAAATCCACCTGTATAGATCAAGAATGAGATCGATTGAGTGGCACGGCCAGGCCCACCATTGGTCAAAGCGACGATTTGGTCAAACACCATCAACGCATTTTTCATCGCTAATACCATATTGATTGTAAAAAATGGAGCAATCAACGGGAACGTAATACTCCAAAATTCACGCCATTTGCCAGCGCCATCCAGACTAGATGCTTCATACAGATCATGCGAAATTGTCTGTAAGCCCGCTAGATACAGAATCGTATTTAATGCAATACCTTGCCATACCGCAACAATCACGATACCGATCCAAGCCAGACTGTCATTTCCAAGAATATTCGTGGACAACCAGTTGATCCCCAGTGTCTGTCCCCAGACGGTAAATACATTAGAGAACAAATAGTTAAATATGTAACCCACAATCAATACACTAAGAATATTAGGCAAGAAATATACGCCTCTAAAAAAATTACGGAATTTGATACGAGAATTGAGTCCTACTGCAATCAATAAGCTGAAGATATTAATAAAAATCGTAACCACAACTGCATATTTGATCGTAAACCAGTAAGCTTCACCTACTACATTATCGGTAAACAAACTGACGTAATTACGAATACCTACAAAATCATATTCTTTACCAAATCCATTCCAGTTCGTAAATGAATAAAAAATCCCTTGAATCGCAGGTAAAGTTAGAAATAAGAAAAATAACAATACCGCAGGAATCGTCATCCAATAATAAGTTGCCATGCGTTTGCTAGACATCGTATCACTCCTTCCATGTATCGATTAGCTTGCTCTGCGTGCCGCTACTTTATCCCACTCTTTATCCAGTGTACTGAGGAACCCATTGATATCTTTGTTTTGCAAAAAGGCTTGTACCGTTGGATTCAATTGCACCGCACTTGGAATATAGTGATCGACAAAATCGACAATTTTACCCTGTTCAAAATAAGGCAGTAATTCCGCTACACTGCTGTCTTTTTGCTGTACTCCACTAACCGCAGAAAATAAATTTTGTTGGTCGATATATTGTTGACTATTTTCCGGTTTCAATAAGAACGCGATAAATTCTTTCGCTTGTTCTGGATATTCTGTCTGACTGGAAATCGCCAGTAATGTATCAATACCAGCCGTCAGTTTATTTTTGGATTCGTTATTGCTACCAGGTAACGGGAAGAATCCTAATTGAATATCTGGATTCACTTTGCGAATCTCAGAGATCGCCCAGCTTCCTTGAATATACATCGCTGCTTCTCCGTTCGCGAACGCACGATTACCATCCGAGTATGCTTTACCAAAGTTATCATTGTGACCGTAATTAAGTAACTCCAATTGCTTTTTAGCCACTTCTTGATAACCAGCTACAAACGTTGTATTCCCTTCACGACGCTCTTTGTAAAAGTCTGTTCCGACCAACGTGCCTCCCATATCGTTAAAAGGAAGATTCGTTTGCCAGTCGTCTTTGTACGTAAAGTAAAAAGGAATTGTACCTTCTGCTTTCGCCTTTTTCGCTGTTGCTATCAGCTCATCCCACGTTTTGGGTACCGTCAGGTTCAGTTTTTTGAAAATGTCTTTGTTATAGATGATACCGCTTGCATTCAAAGCAAAAGGAACTCCTGTTACTTCTTGCATCCCGGTCACATCCTGTAGCATTTGTGCATATTTAGGATCAATATTTTGCAATAATTTATCGCCAGTTAGATCCATAAAAATATCACTTTGCGCGAGTAACGAATATGTATCTGTAGCCCCCAAGCCAACAATATCAGGAATATCGTTTTTGACGACTCGTGTTTTTAGCACTGTCTCTGCATCCGGTGGATTTACTTGTGAGACATGAATATTCGGATGTTCTTGATTGAATTTGGCAATCAATTCATCGAAGCTAGCTTTGGCTTCCGGCTTATTCTGGAAAAACTCCAATTGCACTACGCCATCTTTACTACCACTATTGCTCATACTGCAAGCCGATAATAATCCAACCAGCAACAGCCCGATCAGCAATATACTCCCCCATCTTTTCATCTAACCATCCCCTCCATTGTTCCTTTTACTTGTATAAACAATATAAACAAAAAATACCCTATTCCGACAAAAAGGAAACGATTACAACAAATTTTTACCCTACTTTTACATTTCAAAAGTTCAACATCTATAAATTTCAAAAAATATTTTTCCATTTTTGACACCTTTTCTTATCAAATACAGTATGTAGATATATAAAAATAGTTATAAAGATGGAGAGTATTTCAAAATTAATCAGAATTGAAGTTGTATTTGCCTCCATTTTTTAAACTTTATAGATAAAAAGATATAGATTCGTACTTTTTAGGTACATATCTTTTTATTTCAATAGATTTGCACTGATTCTATACAGTGTTGGAGGTCATACGTATGAATATAACTACTGAACAAAATCCAATTATCCATTCTTTTTTGAGTATACAAAGTAATAAGCAACTTTTGGAACAAGCGATGTATTATCCCACAGCTCAAAATAAGCAAAAACTCAATCAAGCGTTTAAGCTTTTCTTTTTAGAAGCTCGTTTTACGTCTTATATTGCTTCTCTTATTCATTTCAGTGCTATTAATTATGATAAGAAAAACCGTCTATATAAAGATCGATATCAATTAATCGTAGATCAAAATAGAGATTCAGATCATGCTTCTGCTTCTATTTTTCCTGCTGATACCGATACATATCATTTTGTAGAACAAAGTTGGCAGCAAGTGATGACAGAAAAACGGATGTACGAAGCTATTGAGCAATTGACCAGTCGCGAGCAATCTATTCTTTGTTATCTTTATATTTATGAAATGACCGAGAAAGAAATTTCTACTAAGCTTCAAGTGACACAACAAGCTATTTCCAAAACAAAACGATTAGCACTCAAAAAATTACAAACGTATCTTCAATGTTTAGATTGACCATCAGTATATAAAAGGTACGTGAGGAGGAATCACGATGGCACATGCTCTATTATCCTTAATTCAAAAAGCTAAAAATGAAGATGAAGAAGCTATTTTATTTTTAATCAACAAATTTTCACCCAAAATTATGAGATCACTACAACAAACGACTTATCAAGAACAAGAAGATTTACGTCAGGAAATTCATCTCAAAATTATTGAAGCAGTACGCAAATATGATCTGGAGCAGATACCGGATATTTGGAATTTTATTAATCCAGATGATTTTTCAGCCCGAAAGATGTCTTCGTAAATCATTTTATCGCAAACAAAAAAGCCAGAGTAAACTTACACTCTAGCTTGCTGTTTATAACTATTATTCATGTTAGCCGATAGATTTAGGCGAAAGTGGCTCTGTGTAAAAAGTAAGACGGTTTTTACCAGAACGTTTGGATTGATACAATGCCTGATCTGCCATACGGATAATTTCGATCGGGTTGTCACTATCATACGGATAGACAGCTCCGCCGATACTACAGCCGATATTCACTTTTTCGTATTCTACAATAAATGGTTTGTTCAGACTGCGAATAATATCATTCGCATAGGCAACTGTATCTTTCTGGATATCCAATTGAGCTGGATCGGTATGCAGAACGACTAGAAATTCGTCGCCACCCAGACGCACTGTAATATCTTTTTCACGCGTGAGATGACATAGACGCTGAGCTACTTTTTGTAATAACATATCGCCGCTCTGGTGTCCTAGTGTATCGTTGACCTTTTTGAATCCATCCAAATCAATATAGAGGAACGACAAGCATGGCTGTTGTTCAGGATTTTCAAAAGCTTCTTCCAAATACATTTCTAACGCATTCCGATTCGGCAGACCTGTTAGATGATCATAATGTGCTAGACTTTGCATATTATCCAGTTCTACTTCTTTTTGACTGAGCGACGTTACCATCGTCTGCAAAGAAAAGGATAATAATTCAATATCATTAAAACTTTTGTGAGCCGGTATTTCAATATTTTCTCCAGATGCTAAGCGATCTGCAGTGCGTGTTAATGCACGAATAGGTAACGAAATACGCTCTGCTAACCACCAACCAATCAGTGCAAATAGAACAGCAGCTGCTATCGTAATCCAGATATTAAAATGCATCAATTCAGATACAGATGCTAATGCTGTAGATTCAGGTTGTCGTACAATAACAGTCCACCCTAGCCCTGGATAATCCAAGTATCCATCTCCATAGGCATACCCTGTTAAGTATGTATTGCCGTCCGGCCACTTTTCCAATTCCCAACCATCTTTTTGTAATTGGGCTTTCTCTATACTTTTCAAAGGTAAAGGCTTGCCTACCATATCACGCGGTCCTAATAAAACAGTCTGATCCTTTTTGCTTACAATCAGCATATCGACATCCTGGTCTGCCCATTTGTTTGGCAATAAGACACTTTCTTGTACTTCTTTCGCCCATGCCCAACTCATATGTGCAGCCAGTACACCAATCGTTTGGTTCTGACTGTTGCGAATCGGTAGACTCACATCAACGAACTGTAACGGTTCTCCGCTCGGATTTGGTAACAATTTGGCAAGCAATACAGCATCATGCACATCACCGATAAATTTGCCTTGAATCCCTTGTTGAAATACAGGACGCTCCGACAAGTCTTTGCCTAATAAAATGCCATCTGTTGCTGCCAGTACTTTGCCTTTAGTATCCGTATATCCGATCCATGAAAAAGATGGAAAATGGGATTGCAATTGATCTAGCATTTGTTGAATATTTCCGATATTTTGATTATTTTCAAAAACAGGCAAGCTCCCCAACAATTCTACTTCACCTGATCTGGACCACATAAAATTATCTAACTTATCTGCTGTCTGATAAGCTGTTCCTGCTAGAGATTCCCCAATCTCATTTTTGATACTTTTTGAAGAATAGTAACTAATCGTTGTGCTCAGTACAAAAGACAGTAACAACGACAATGCAATAAATGTAACAATTAACGCAGTTCTCAATTTGACAGACACCGACATTTCCCCCGAAAATTCGACTTTTATTTTAATATCGGTTTCTGGTAGCAGAGAGATTAATTATTTTTCATTCCTATTAAATGTTGCAACAATTATATATTTAAAAATACATATAGAAAAAGACTAACAGTTAAAGTTAGTCTTTTTATTGTAAAACTATATTCTTTTTTGACGTCTTGCTTCAGCTATTCTAAATACTTTACCTTCATCCCTTGCTCCAATAACGATAATTTCAACAATTTCTATCTCTTCATTTTGCGAAGCTTTAAATATAAGACGGATTCCCAACTTATCATATTTCAACTCTTTCATACCTGCTAAGTTAGAATAACTATTGTTATGTAGAGGCTTTCCGATCTCAGAGCCTCTTTCTTCTAATCTTTTTTTAGCTACATCTACCCATTTTTGTAGGTTTCCATCTAGCCGATGATAATCTTTTGCAGCTTCTTCCCAAAATTCAACTTTAGCCATTAATCAAATAACTCCTCATCGCTTAGATTCGCATAAGGATTATCTGTTAAATCCGTATTCACAACTTCATCAGCAGATATTAAGCTTGAGTTCCCATTTTGCACTCGTTGAGAAGCATAGGCATATAATAATTCACTTTCAAGTTGCTGATTGCGTTCAACAATTTCCTGATAAATTTGAGCATCTAAAATAACTGCACTTGGTTCATTGTTAGACAAAATATATATAGGTTCATGAGTTTCTCGGACTTCTTTAATTACTTTATTAAAATTAGCACGTGCTTTAGTGATCGATTCTGTGCGTACATTTAACACTTTATACATCGTTATAACCTCCTTTTACTATGATAAGCATAACTCTTAAGAAGCTTATATTCAAGCTTTAATAAAAGCTCTTTTTTAATATATAAAAAAAAGATTGATCTATTAGATCAATCTTTTCTTGTGTACATTTATGTGTAAATGTTGTACTTCTTTTACTTGATCGCACCCAGCACATCTAACAACATCTGCTTGAACACAGGGCGATCGACTTGCTCACAAACTCTTACGTTGGGTGTCTGTCCAAGTCGTCCATTGATATCGACTACACTATAGCCACGTGTCCATTCGCCTTTCGTTTCTACATCGACAAAGTAGGTGTGGCTTTCCGTCATTACTGCTTCATTTGCCGCTACAGCCATGAGCAATGTATCGGGATGAGTTGTACCGTTAAGACGGTGAACTTCTTTGTTGAATGTCATAACCACTTGATTGACCGCTTTGAAAAAGTCTGCGCCTGCTGTGCCTAGCTGTGCAATCTCTGCATGATCTTCATCATCCATCAGCGAATAGCGGGTACACATTTCCCAACCTACCATCGTAGTTGGAATCCCTGAACGAAGTACAATATGAGCGGCTTCGGGATCTACATAAAAGTTGTATTCAGCGGCTGGTGTAATATTGCCCAGTGCATTGTTGGTTCCACCCATTACATATAGATGAGGAATTTTGGGCACAATAGTTGGATCTTTTTGGATAGCCATCGCAATATTGGTCAATGGTGCAATCGCAAGCAGATGAATTTCACCCGGATATTTATGTACACTTTCGATTAGAAAATCGACAGCATGTCCATCTGCTGGACGTTGGATCGCTTTGGGGAAGTTAGAACCACCCATCCCATCGCTACCATGCACATCTTCTACTGTACGATGTTGCTCTTGGTTCCATGTGGTCATCAGTGGACGTTCGCATCCTTTGTAGACCGGAATCTGTCCGTCTGCTCCACCTTTGCCTGCGACTTGAATCGTATATAGCGCATTCTCTACTTCCTGATCAAATTGTACATTTCCACCTGTCATCATAATGCCTTGCACATCAAAATGGTGAAGTGCTGTCAAAATAGCGATTGTGTCATCGCCAGCGGTGTCTGTATCAATAATAGCTTTGCGTAATGCTGTCATGCTTGTTCCACATCCTTACTATTTCTTAGAATAATCCTTTTAAAATCATAGCAATCCTGTACGCATTTGACTACTATTTTATCAATACTGTTCAGGTGGAGTACTTGGGATTAGATATCACCGTATGGGTTGTAGATTCAGTATTACTCTCTGTTCCGATAGCTTCTAATAACGGTTCTCCATGAGTCACTACTGTCGGTTGAAGAGGGATAATATCACTATAATCAAATGTATTGGTCACAATCACAGGTGTAATCGTTGAATAACCAGCTTCACGAATACGGGCGATATCAAATTCAAGCAAAAGCTGACCTGCACTCACCCGATCCCCTTCTTGAATATAAGAAGTAAAATGTTCTCCGTCTAGCTTCACTGTATCCATACCGACATGTACCAATACTTCCAGTCCTTGATCAGACACGACAGCTAACGCATGTTTCTTTTTAAAAGCCACTGTCACCGTTCCTGCAAATGGCGCAACGATGCGACCTTCCGCAGGTTCAACAGCTATCCCTTTTCCCATCGCTTCTGCTGCAAAAGCAGGGTCAGGTACATCACTCAAAGCAACAACAGTACCACTTAACGGACTAAGTACTGTATCACTTGCACGTACTGGATGATGTATCGGAGCAGGAGAAGCTGCTGTTGTCGCTACAACCTCTTGCTTCTCTTCTTCTACAGGATCTTCAAATCCAAGAATGTACGTCAGCACCATCGAAATAAGAAAAGAAGCCGTAATTCCCATAATCAGCCCCGAAAATCCTTGTCCACCCGGGCCATAAAAAATAGGTAATGTGAGTAACCCTGGCGCACCGGACGCAAATGCTTGTGTACCCGCTTGCCCGATAATAGCACCGCCGACTGCTCCACCAATAATACCAGCAATAAATGGACGTTTAAGTGGCAATGTCACACCGTATACTGCTGGTTCTGTAATACCAAATAATGCTGATAATGTAGCCGAACCTGCAAGTGTTTTAAGTTTTTTATTTTTTGTTTTGAGCATAACTCCTAATGAAGCACCTGTCTGTGCAAATACAGATGCTGTTGCTGCTGGCTTAATACCATCACGACCATAGACAGCAATATTATTAATAAAGACAGGCACAAGTCCCCAATGAACGCCGAAAATAACGAATAACTGCCAGCCTGCTCCCAAAAGCGCACCTGCAATCAATGGGCTGAATAAGAAAGCAGCGATTAAGATATCTGCGATACCGTTACCAACATACACACCAAATGGACCGAATACCATTAACGTTAAAGGCACCATAATCACAAGTAAAATCAGCGGAGTGATAAAGTTTTTAACACTTTCATGTATACGACGGTTACAGAACTTCTCTAGCTTGCTCATCACTATAATGGCAATAATAATCGGAATCACTGTTGAAGAATAACTCATCATCACAACTGGAATACCAAAAAAGGTAACTGCGCTCTCAGCTCCATTTAGCGCGGTAATTGAAGGAATTAACAATGCCCCTGCAATCGTTAAAGCTACAAATATATTACCGCCAAACTTGCGTGCTGTCGTGACCGCAAGCAGTAAAGGAAGAAAATAAAACAAACTATCTGCGGCACCAAATAAAATAATATATGTACTGCTTTTCGCTTCTAACCATCCAAAATTACTACAGATCAATAACAATCCTTTTAGAATACCTGCTCCTGCCATAACACCAAGTAACGGAGCAAATATACTGGAGATGACATCAATAACTGCTCCAAATCCTTTTTTGCTTTTCGATTCCCCGGCTTCACGCTCTCGATCTGAAGAGTCAATAATAGTAGACACTTTGCCTATCGCTTCATACACTTCTGGAACTGTATTGCCGATTACAACTTGATACTGTCCGCCGCTTTCTTTGACCGCAATCACGCCTGGATTTTTTTCTAATAATGCTGTGTCTGCTTTGGTATTGTCTTTTAGCGAAAATCGTAATCGTGTAGCACAGTGAACCAGTGAATTGACATTCTTTTCTCCACCTACTCCTGCAACGATTTCTTTAGCTAATTTCTCAAAATCCATGCTGTTCACCCCTCATTTTGATTGATATTATCTGCTGATTTCTGTTTTTGAGCACACAAAAAACCTAAGCCCTGAAAAATAGCGGATCAATCGATCGCACTACTTTTCAGAACTTAGGTTTTGCCTGCATCACCAGTAACAACCCCGGCTGTACTATTTGATTGTGTAGTTAGCTGTTCTTGTTATTTCAATGTGCTTAGAATATACTGATTTTTTATATTTGTCAACGCTTACATGTATAGATGAATAGACAAGGGTCACCGATTAATCACACGTTCTAGATGAACCGTTAAGTATAATAACTCTTCGTTGGTGGATTGATAATTGTATTCTTTGGCTACAAATTTTTGGATTTTTTCGGCACAGGCTGCTGCTTCGTGATGCTTTTCTTTGATCATCGTATATAAATGATCATAATTATCGTTATAATGAGTGCCTTTCAATACCCGTTGTGCAAAAAACTTCAAATGTGTCACAAAGCGAAAATAACTTAATGAATCTTCATCAAACTCTTTTTTGAAATGATATTTTACGATATTGAGCGTTTGTTGAATAAACTTGGTGATCGTCATGGTGGTCGAGACTTCTTCATTCATTTCTGCGTTAATAATATGAATAGCGATAAATGCTGCTTCATCTTCAGGCAATTCGATTCCAAGCTTATGCTTAATCTGTTCTAACGTTTTGAGTCCGATACCAAATTCTTCTCTGTAAATTTGCTTAATTTCCCATAAAAGCACATTTTTAATTTCCAATCCTTGTTGATAACGTTCGATGGCAAAATTAATATGATCGGTTAGGGAGACATACAGATTTTCATTCAACTTTTTACCTAACGTTTCTTTGGTATACACGATCATATTTTCTACAATTTCGATCAATTCAATCGGTACTTCTCGCAAGAGCATTTTGAAATTATCCGATGTCTGTTTGTTTTTTAGTGCAAATACTTTTTGGATTTTACTTTCATCAATCTTATCATCCGGTTTCTTTTTAAAAGCAATTCCTCGCCCCATAACCACTAGCTCTGAACCATCAGCTTGATAAATACTCACTACATTATTATTAATGACTTTGGCAATTCGCATAGCTTGCCCCCTTGATTTCTTTACAATACATCTTTGTCTGATCTATAAAGTTACGTCTAGTGTATTCAGGTGATACATCCTTGTCAACGCTTTAACATCTATAGATAACCAGATGGAAATCAGCTTTCCACTGCATTTCCATCCGGCATCATTTTACTGTATATCAGCGATAATCAAAGATTATTTTCTACATCTGCTCCATTAGACTGAATCACTTTTTGATACCATGCAAAACTTTTTTTCTTTATCCGCTGAAGGGTACCGTTCCCTTCATTATCACGATCGACATAAATATAACCGTAACGTTTACGCATTTCACCGGAAGAAGCACTCACAATATCAATTGGCGCCCAGCACGTATACCCAATAATAGGCACGCCGTCTTCGATCGCTTCACTCATCGCTGTAATATGCTTTTGCAAATAATCGATTCGATAATCATCATCGATACCCTGATCGGCATTCATCTCATCATGCGCACCCAGACCATTTTCAACGACAAATAAAGGCTTTTGATAACGATCATGCAATTGATTAGCTGTAATACGCATACCTAATGGATCAATCGTCCAGCCCCATTCGGATTTGGCAAGATAAGGGTTGGCTACAGAACCGAACACATTACCGCTGGTCATTTTTTGATTCACTTCAGGATCTGTACTTGTTGTACGACTAGAATAATAGCTAAATCCAATATAATCGACAGTATGTTGCTTCAAAATTTCTGCATCTTCTGCTTCCATCTGGATATCTAATCCACGATCCCGGAAAAAGCGCTTCGCATACCCCGGATATGCTCCGCGTGATTGAACATCGATAAAGAAATACGACTCACGATCTTTTTCCATCCCTTGATACACATCTTCTGGATTACAAGTAAATGGATAAAAGCTACCTGCGGCAAGCATACAACCGATTTGAGCATCTGGAATAATCTCATGACATGCTTTGACTGCTAATGCACTCGCAACAAGCTGATGATGAGCCGCTTGATACTTGATCTGCTCGACATCTTCTCCTTCTTCAAAAACAAGACCTGCTCCTAGAAACGGCAGATGTAATAACATATTGATCTCATTGAACGTCATCCAGTATTTCACTTTGTGCTGATAACGTGCAAACACAGTCTTCGCATATTTTTCAAATAACGTGATCAATTGGCGGTGACGCCAGCTTCCGTATTTCTCAATCAGATGCACAGGCACATCAAAGTGAGCCAGTGTTACTACCGGTTGAATACCATACCGTAACAATTCATCAAATAATCGATCATAAAATAATAACCCTGCTTCATTCGGTGCTTCTTCTTCGCCTGTAGGAAAAATACGCGCCCATGCAATCGAAACACGCAATACTTTAAAACCCATTTCAGCAAGCCAAACAATATCTTCAGGGTAACGATGGTAAAAATCGATCGCTTCATGAGAAGGGTAAAATTCTCCTTCAAGCGGGGTTAACGAAGGTACATTGCCTTTCATAATCGATCTTCGCTTTTCTCCTGTAGGTAATAGATCAACAATACTTAACCCTTTTCCATCTTCTAGATAAGCTCCTTCTGCTTGATTCGCAGCGATCGCTCCACCCCATAAAAAGCCTTGTGGAAATGTTGTTGTCATTGTAATTCTCCTCCTGTATGTGAGATTAAAAGCAGATGCCTCCCTCGAACCCGAAAATAAAAAAACCTGAACTCACCTGTTCACACTAATATGTGCAATCAGGTTGGTTCAGGTTATGCCCGAATGGTAACATCCCATGAGAAGTCTATTCTGTTCAACAAAACTGTATCAAGGATATGAAGCGATGTCAATCAACATCAAGGCTGATCTATGCTGTTATTTTAGCCATTCAGAAAAGAACTGACGGTACCCTTCTCTCATAATCGAACTGGAAAACGTATCAAACGCATAATCTCGATTATCCTGTGAAAAAGAGCGTGGAGAAGCCGCCGCCATATTCACCAGTTCAAACCAGTTACGTTCATTACCAGCAAAAGCGTGGGTTGAGCTGATATGGTCATAACAAGGATGCTCTGGTTTGACTACAATTTTGCCCATCGCCAGTGCTTCGGTCAGTGGCATCGCAAAGGTATCAAATTTGGAGCAACTCCAATACACTTTACTGGAATTCATTAACTGGAAAATCTCATCTTGTGATAGGGCAAATCGTAAATGAATATTGGAAGGGATATCGTACTTCTGCATACTTTCACGGTAACGCTCACCACCAAACACCATAAATACTTCTTTGTCTGGATTCTGACGAGCATACTTGAGCACTAGATCAGGACGACGATTTTCTTCATCCCGTCCAATCCATAAGATACGGTTTTCCACCACTTGAGAAGGATCAAAATGCTTATTCGCTAACGTCTCGCTAAACCCGATAGGAATCACATCTACATCGGTAATATTAAATTGCGAAGCCAATTGCCGTTTGAGAAAAGGAGTCTGTACCACCGCTTTGTCGACCATATTATAAAATGGCTTCATCATCTCATATCCTGTCAGTGCCGGATCAGGGAAACTATGCGGAAACAGCACACTTTTAGGCAAAAACATTTTCAAATACGTAAATCCAGAAACGGTATAAATAACATGTTCAATCTGTTCCTTATGAATCTGATCTAAAACGATATCATAGTTAACAAGATCGCTTTTTTCATGCTCATATCCAGGAAGCCAATCATATCCACTCACATGACGTTCTGGTGAAATAAATACGATATCTACACCTAATTCTCGTCCTAACGCTTGTAATCGCTCTGCAAATACACGTGGACCTTGATTTTCAGTAAATTGAATTTTGCGCATAAGAAGTCCAACTTTTTGCATAACGTTCCTCCAGATGGTATCTCTATTATTTTGCATCATTTGCGTCTATTGTCTTGTAGCGTGTATATTCTAAATATAACGTTAAATGAAAAAAAGAGGAACCTTCGCCGCTGGAGATGCGTATGTAATATCATAAGTAACACACTTTGGAGGGAACATTATGTATAGTCGTAAAAGTAATCTAGTCAGCTTATTGTTGTGTATTTTCTTCGGATATTTAGGGATACACCGTTTTTATGTAGGTAAAGTAGGAACAGGATTGTTGATGTTATTTACAGCTGGTCTAGGCGGTGTCTGGGTTATTGTTGATATTATCATTATTATTTTAGGTAAATTCCGCGATAAAGAAGGATACCAATTGAAATTCTAAGCTCATTTTGGAAATGATCATATACAAGATTCACAGTATACAATATTTAAACTATCCAAAAAACCTCGTTGGCTACTCAGCCAAAGAGGTTTTTTTGTATTCACTATCTACAAGTCTATATCATCTATAAGAAAGCCATAACTGGATACACTGCTCTAGATGCTCCCATACTTCGGCTTGTTGCACATATAACTGAGCATGCGTCCAGATCGGTTGCTCCATCTGCAAATCTCGCTCTATCAATAACAACATCCAACTAGAAAAGATTATAGCAAATACGCTATATTGCTTTATCATATAGGACTTTGATTGTACCGGATTCACCTGTTGCTCCCAATATCGTGATAATAATCGTATCCGTAAATGTGTGTTCATCGCCCGCGGAAATAGGGGATGAGACAGATCGATCATATGATATAAATCCCATAACGGTATATTAAGATGACAATGCTCCCAGTCTAATATCATTAAGCGTCCTGTAGGCGTAACACCATAATTGCCTGCATGCAGATCACCATGACACAGCACAGTAAATTGGTTCCATTTACTTTGCTGAATCGCTTGCTTGAGCTGTGGCATCAAAGGTAACCAGTTGGTATGCGTCTTACCTTGTTGTACACGATCTTGCATCAATTGATGAATATCATCCCATTGTGATAATACTTGTTGTTGTAACACTGTAATCGATGGCTTTTGTCCTTCCGTCGGCATATTATAAATCGACGAAGTAGAGATTTGATGATAGATTGCCATCTGATCGATAACATCGATCAAAGTCTGTTCATGATGGACATGCTGAATCTCTCCCACATCTTCCATAACGATCCATGAAGACGTATACCTTTTATCATCTTGATCTGCATTGGCATCACTTGATAGATTATCGTTCCAGTCATGCGTAGCATACGCGATTAATTGCGGATATTGATCAGGCAATAGGGGCATAATATGCTTGTATACCCATAGTTCTCGGTACTGGTCTTGATGAACAGGTAATCTTTTTAAAATATATGATTGCTGATTGGCTTTTAAGCGAAATCGTTCGATATTAGTTCCATGTAGACTGGTATAGATCACTTCTTGTTCACTTACATAATGATCATCTAATAACACATTCGCTGTAATCGCTTGTTTTACTATTTGTTGTAGATCTGATTGTTCCATCTATATTTCACCTGCCGTTGGTCAAAATGCTTGATATGTTGCTATTTATTATACGGTAAAGGGTTTGGAGTTGAAGATCAAGGTGACACCTATATGTTGCTGAAACAGCTAATGCCAAAGATGTTGCTGTGAATGAGTACTCTGATTACAGAGATGTTTGTATGTCTTTGTATATGATTAATCATCAATTGACAGCCTTTTGCAAAAAAATTAGTATTAGTCTGTTACAACTACAACTTTGGATATAGTGCTGAATAATATGATATTCGTATTCTTAATCATAAGTGACCGATAAACGTCCATATATAGATGCAATAGATCCAGTATAAAGGGGTGGGCTTGTGAATCATAAAGTAACGATGAAAGATATCGCAGATCGGTTGAATATTAGTAGTGTAACCGTCTCCAAAGCGCTTGGAGATAAAGATGGTGTAAGCGATAGTCTAAAAGCAAAGATCAAACAAGTCGCCGAAGAAATGGGCTATCGCTATAATACAGCCGCCAAATCAATGAAAGACGGTCTATCCTACAATATTGGAGTGATGATCCCGGAGCGATTTACCGGCACCAATCATTCTTTTTATTTTCGCATGTATAAATATATTGCCAAAATTCTAGAACAAGGTGGTTATTACGGTATTATGACCACGTTAGGGGAAGAAGAAGAATCTACACTTACTTTACCTCGATTGTATTATGAGCAAAAAATAGATGGTTTGATTATTTTGGGGCAGATCGGCAAGCCTTATATCGAAGCGATGCAGGAAATGCAGTTACCTAAGATTTTTCTCGACTTCTATGATGAGCATGTCGATATGGATGCTGTTGTTACCGATAATTTCTATGGAGCGTATGAGTTGACTAATCTGTTGATCCGCGGAGGTCATCGGGATATTGCTTATGTAGGTACACTTTATTCAACCAGCAGTATTCAAGATCGTTTTCTAGGATATTACAAATCATTGTTGGAGCATCGTATCCCTTTACAATCTCAATGGATATTGGATGATCGGGATGAAGACGGAACTTATATTGATATTCAATTACCTGATCCTATGCCTAGCGCATTTGTATGTAATTGTGATCAAGTAGCGCATAATCTGATTAACAAATTGCAAGATTTAGGCTATACCGTTCCTCACGATTATTCTGTTACTGGATTTGATAATGATATTTATGCGACACTTACCAGACCACCGCTTACTACGGTTGAAGTCGATGTAGAACGAATGGCCAAGCTTGCTGTGCAATCTATTTTAAAAAAAGTAAGCAATCCTTATTATACTTTTGGTCGTGCACTTGTGCCTGGACGTGTAGTTGAGCGTGAATCGGTGATTCCACTGCATACAGCGCCTTAACTATTAGCAGCAACGTAATAGAACATAAAAATAAAAGGAACGTCATGATGACGTTCCTTTTTGCTGTATACATGATCCATAGAACTTATGAGGGTCATCCTGTATATTATTAAATTTTATTTGAATTTACCTGCGCGAATATCATCTGTCATGCCTGGATATGGAGCTTTGGCAACGACTTGTTCATTGTCTACACCAGCATTTTCGATAAACGTAATATCTGCAAATTCAGGTACTACATATTTAGGATACGTTTCGTATTTTTCGCGGGATTCTTCCATCAAAGCGATATGGTCATTCTGGTAACACACCGTAATTTCAGGATGTTCATGTACCCATTTCGGGAAGAAAATAATACCATGCATGCGTTTTTCAAGTGGCATAAAGTTAAGCGCTACATCTGTACCTGTTGGTTCTGTCCATGCTACTTTGTATACACCTTCTGTTAATTTCACCAAATCTACTTCTTGATCGCGCACCCAACGTCCAGCTACCATACCACTATGAATACGGTAATCGATCGTATGATCATTTTTGATATAAATCTCATATTCCCAACCATTCTCATACGTATAAATCATGTGACTTCCTACAAAGTTTTCCATTGTACAGCACCTGCTTTCTGAAATGTAAATGCGATAATGATTTGTTTCTGATGTATTACTACTCCAATAAAACATGTAAATATCAACATGTTTATTTTAACACTATGGTATGCTATGGTCAAATATACGAATTGATATACAAAGGGGATTATAGAATGAGAGTATTAAAATTTGCGATTCTCGGTCTACTTTACCGTCAAGAGTACAGTGGTTACGATATAACCAGTCAATTCAAAAAAGAAATCGGACAGTTCTGGAGCGCCAAGCACAGTCAGATCTATCCAGAGTTGCGTAAGCTGGTAGATGAAGGGCTTCTTCATTTTCGCACACAGATTCAAGGAGAAAAGTTAGAAAAGAAAATGTACACTATCACTGAAGCCGGGCGAAAAGAATTATTAGCGTGGGCGATATCTCCAGAACCTTTACCTGAAACAGAAAAAGATGCGTTTATGCTCAAAATGTATTTTATCCATACATTATCCAAAGAAGAAGCAAAGACTCTTTTTCAAGATCAGCTTCAACAGCGACAAGACAAATTGGTATATTTACAACAGCAATATGATGACCTGATCCCTGTATTCGGTACAGAAAATACAGCTGATGCTATGTACTTCGATCATCCTCATCTGGGACATTATCTTGTGCTAACCAAAGCGATAGCGCGTGAACAAAGTTATGTAGTGTGGTTGGAGCAACAAATGAAGTTGTTTTTGTAGGCGATAGATCGAATATGTATAGACTACTTGAACCAAAAAAAGACATCCATTACGGATGCCTTTTTTGTATAGTTTACGTTGGTTGTATAATCATAATCAGTGCTTCAAGATATGCTTGGTTTAAAATTCTTCGTACTCTGCTGGATCTTGATCCCATAAACGTTTGTTGTCTTTACTGAATGCAGAAATCGTACTCATTTGCTCTTCAGTTAACTCAAAATCGAAAATGTTCAAGTTCTCTTGTTGATGCTCTAGTGATCCTGCTTTCGGAATCGGTACAGCGCCTAGCTGAGTATGCCAGCGTAAAATAACCTGTGTCGGTGTTTTGCTATGAGCGTCTGCAATTTCTTGCACACCTGCATCTTCAAGTACACCTTCTCCGCGACCACGACCGAGTGGACTCCATGATTCAGTAATAATGTTATGCTTATCATTTGCTGCACGCTGTTCTGTTTGTTCAAAATACGGATGCAATTCTACCTGATTCAGAACAGGCGCTACTCCTGTCTCTGCAATAATACGTTCTAGATGCTCAGGCAGGAAATTACTTACTCCGATCGAACGTACATAACCGCGTTTTTGCGCTTCAATCATCGCTTGCCATGCTTCTACATATTTATCTACTTTTGGATTAGGCCAGTGAATAATATAGAGATCAAAATAATCCAGCCCTGTGCGAAGGAGCGATTCTTCGATCGTTACTAACGCTTTATCATACGCATGATGTCGTCCGGGTAATTTGGAGCAGACACGTAGTTGATCGCGTGGTACCGAGCTTTCGCGTACTGCTTTACCAACTGCACCTTCATTTTCATAATTAAAAGCAGAGTCAATCAGACGATAACCTGCTTCAATACCTTGTTTGATCGATTCAGCACCTTTGTAACCATTCAGCGAATAAGTACCCAGCCCGATTGCTGGAATATCCAGTCCGTCATTCAGCTTTTTTGTTGGAACGTTCGTTTGCATATCAAAAGCCCTCCTCTTATTTTGCTTCAATCATTATTTAAACCATTGAACCATTGGTAAACATGGCTAGCTTTGAAGAAGCTCGATATTGAGGAGTACTTTTCCGAATAGACTACTGATTCTATGACTGTATTATTTAACGCTTAATGGCTTTAGTCCAGAAACCACCATGGAATTCGCGCGGCTCAACCATAATTACAAACGCTTTGGGATCGACAGACAGGATAGTTTTATACAGGCTGTCCTGATTTTTGCGTTTGGCTAGAATCTCCATCACGATCCGGTCACCATCACGCCCTTGTCCAAGCCAGGATGTTACGCCATAACCTTTGTCTCGCAATACTTCTGCTAGTCGTTGATTCGGCACATCGCTAATTACTTTGACCGTAATATACCCGAGCGCAATCTTTTCCTCGATCCATGAACCGAGTAAAATCCCTAGCCCATATCCGATCGCATATACGGTGAGACTTAGCGGTTGATCCAGATATTTGAGCACCAGATTTAGTCCCATAACATAAATAACGACTTCGACAATACTGATCGCAGATGCTACATATTTTTGTCCTTTGAGTGTGAGTATTGTTCGTAACGTATATGCCGTTACATATACAATCTGAATCAGAAAAATAAACATTAGAATTTTAAGCATAACGTGCAAAAACACCTTTCTTCTTCAAAATAATCGTGTATGTCATTAGTGATCTATAGATATTCAACCTCTACACTATCTCTTTCTACACATGGGATCAAGTATCAATTAAGGTTTTTCCAGAACGTCCATCTTTTTCCTCGCTCTAAATCAGCTTATAAATCGCTATAAATTACCCGTATCTCCAACCTCATTAGTTCTTTTTTATTATAAGATAAGAACATAAGTTCCCTTAAGTAACAAAATAAGGAAATCAATATAAAGGAGCTATTAGGATGGAACAGACCCTTTCGTTATCCGAGCAGTATCGTAGACAACTCAAACAGATTGCATGGCGTATCCAGTATCGGAACAAAGTACGGATTCGTTCTGAACAGCAGTCACTCCATACACTAACCGAAAGCAATAAGTATACACCTTACCATATGGAAGAGTCCTATTCACATATTCTTCTTCAAGAACTTATTGATACCTTGCCTTCTGCGCAAGGAAAACAAATTATTCGAGGATTGTATCTACACCAACAGACCGAAGCTGAATTAGCAGAACAATTACAAATTAGCCAACAGGCGGTGAACCGATGGAAACAGAAAAGCTTGCAGTATCTATCTCAGAAGATCAGTTCGTGAATCTATTAGACTTGGTTCAGCACCATCAGGATCAAAGTGCTATGTTAGAGTTACTTGATTATTATGAAGAAGATATGAAGCATTTGAGTAAATACTTAAGAATGCCTTATGAAGATGCTATGCAGACGTTACGTATTGAATTGTTAGAACTGGTCACAGCAGGATTAGCAGAATGATCTTCGTATTCAATTATGACAATCATAACGATATCTATTGTTCTACACGTTATCGTTCTATGCTGTATCCAAAAATAGCCTTCTGTCCATCGATCATACGGACAAAAGGCTATTTCATATATTAAAGATTAACAAAAGAAAAAGACTATATTACTGAGGATTCAATACTTCTTGTTCTACATCTTCCGGCCAGTGAATTACTACACCTGCTTCAAGCAACATCTCTTGATAGCGACTGACATGTTCTGTTGATTCGTAGACTTCACGCGGTGTAATACCTTGCTGAATCGCATAAGCGACTAGATATCCTGCGGACTCTCCGATATTCCATTCCACCGGATGCAGACGATAGCAACCGCCAGCAATCTGAGTCATGCCAATATTTTTACAAGCGGGCAACAGATTTTTGACCCGTACCGGAATCAATGATCCTAATGGAATTTCAAATGGATAGTTAGGAATATAGAATGTACGATGTGATTTGACAGTTGGATGTAGATCCAGTGAATAACTACCTACACCGATACTATCTTCATATCGCTTGATTCCTTCTGCTCCGCGTAACTCTTTGCTTACATCATGCTCGGTAATCGTATATAACGCTTTGATCCGGCGAGATTCACGAATATAAGGCGCTTTGGCAAGTCCATCGGCAGTCCCTAGAATATCACCACGCAAACGAATACCCGGGAAGCCTTTGCCTCCATCCAGACGTGGCGCTTCGGTCTGCAACCAGTACACTAATGAAAATGTAAGCTGGCGTGCACTTTCGAGGTTTTGGGTACGTTCGTAGATCGGCACACCTGTTACAGCCCCTGCATAATAATCATTTTGCGCCCAGTTCAATAGACTAACTTCCTGAATCTGTTCACGAAGGGGTTGTTGCCAGATCGCCGGATCAATAATACGGCGATAATCCCATAATGACGTTACCCCTTGATCATTTGGAAAAAGAGTAAATTCTTTTAACTTGGTCGTATCATTCGCATCAGAAGCATACCAGCTCAAAATCGGAAAGCGAGAAAACGAAGGCATATATTCACGCCAGTAGTCATACTCGGCGGGCTTGTCGATTGTAAAATCTTCACCTTCTACATAATCTACTGCTGCTACATGAGTGATCGACTGCATATCCAGTGGATCTGCATGTTCTAGAGCATGCGGTTCATTAGTGTCTGACTTCGATTCAGCTCCACTAACAAATTCTGTTCCCGATTGTGCCAACAGGTCGCCTTCTTCGGTAGCATCCAGATAGTATTGACCGATCAATTGCGTGTACTCACTTACTTTACCGACTGCTTGCGTATGACTTACAGTAACCGATACGATATGGTCATATTCTGTAGCTACTTCCACAGGCACAGTATGATATAACACTTGAATACGCTGCGTATGCAGATACGGAGACATCATTTCGTGCAGTACAGCAAGTGCTATCTTAGGCTCATGAGCTAATCGACTCACCCAGCCGTTACCCGGATTCAAGATCGGATTGTTCATCGCTTCATCAGTTAATGGGTAGTTACGACGATAATAATCGCGGACACGTTCACGAAATTCACGAAATGTCGCTGTTGCTCCAGTACGTTCGATCCAGCGATGTTCATCTGGCGGAACTGCTTGTGATGTAAGCTGTCCACCTAACCAGTCAGTCGGTTCCGTTAAGGTGACTGTTAATCCTTGCTTGGCTGCGGCAAGAGCTGCCATACAGCCTCCTAGACCGCCACCGATTACAACAACATCTGTTTGTCTGATTTGTTCTGTCATGATTGTTCTCCTTTGTGATCTTGTACCGATTGATGCGTACGAATCGATAACCCTACTTCAAACATACGATTCCATGGCATATAGCAATCTTGAATATCAATACGAACGCCATTTTCTTGCAAATGTTCCACAATAAATTGCTCCAAATGACTACGCACCATTTCGGCAACATATCCTCGTTCACCGTCTAATTGAAATTTATCCAGACCTAATTCTTGGATCGGCCCATTGCTCAAATACTTACGTACTACCGAATCGTAGCCCAGATCTTCCACATACCGTAAGGCTAGAAAATCCATATGTTCTTGAGTAGCACCATACATACGGTAGATCATCGATTGTGCTATCACCGTACCTAACGTATTAGAACTGGTATTCCATCCTGCATATCCTGCCAGTTGATACAGAATTCCACGCTGACGAAGCAAATCCAGTAATTCAAGATCGCCGCCATTGGCATAAGCGATATCACCAATCGCTACAACAGCATCTGGATTACGATCCAATATGTAACCTGCATACTCGACCAGCTCTACAGTGGTTCGTTCTGTATCATAGTTAGCTGAAGGTGATCCTTGATAGACCGCTTCACCCATTTTCTCTCCTGCGGTGTTCAGCAGTAACAAGATATCTGCGCTTTGTTCGTCTGAAGCCACCATGCCTCCTGCGGCAATAATCTGGTACTTCAATGTTTCATATAATCGGCGATCTTCATAAGCAGGAATAATAAACGCTCCGTTCACCGAACTAAAGCGAACATAGACTTGCGGAATATGGTTACTTAACTGATTGATCATACGAGCAACCAGTGTACAACCTACTTCATCTGCTCCTGGATACATATAGACGCGTAATCCGAGACGTAATGCTCGAATACGTGTCCGCACTTCTTGTTGATCTCTAGCTGTATAGCCATAAGGAGCTGAATCGTCTTGCGGGAAAATCAGAAAATCGATCACACCTTGCTCTACATAATCCAGTGCCAATCGATTGATTTCTCGATTTACTGCACGCCGACCTAGATAATCATCCAGTACCTCTTGTGGCAAACGGCTATTGATATCATCCAGTTCTTGCTGTTCTTCTGTCGTTAATGTGTGCTCTTCACCATAATGTTCTAGATATCCTTTGCGGAAAATTTCTCGTCCCCAATCGGCATAATAATCCGGCTCTTCATCAGAAGAAGAGTATTGCGGACATCGCATAATCAGTTGAAAAGCAAACAATTTGAGTGATGGATTCTGCTCTTTCAGTTGTTTTAATTGATCAAGCCGGCGTGTTAGCTCATCCATATCTAGTTCGTGCAGACGGGAAGGAACAATTCCACCATATAGCAATGTATCTAATGCAATCACTGCTCCGTCAGCCGATTGACATTCCAGCTTGGTCCATGTCCACAAGCGCTGTGTATCTGCGGCAATCTTTTTGCGACCCATCCATTCATGAGGCGGACGGACAGCCTGATAAGAGGTTCCTCGTGTCAGTTCATAAGGAAAATGATAATTACAAGGTCTTTCGTCTAAAGGTACAATCACCAATTTCATTTGGGATAGACTCCTTTGAGTTACACTGCTTTGGGAACGATATCTTGCTTGTCGTCGCTGGTAAAGATGGATATCTTGATTTGACTGCTGGGCAGTCGATATCCATCTTAGGTGTATGCTTACGAAGTAGTTTTCTAAAGAAAACTTGTAAAGCGAGCGCTTCGCTCTTTCAGCATGATATCGTTCCCTTCGCTCAGAGTAAGCTCGGCAATTTTCTATTTGGTGGGGCAGGAAAAGATGGACTGCTTGTTGTAAAGTTACTTTTTTTGTTTTAAGGAATAGTTATAAAAGAAATAGTTTATTTTAAAGAAAAGAGATAGTTGAAAATGAATATTTGAAATAGAGCTTATTTTATTAAAAAGTATAGTGTTGATAAAATTTTCACTTGGAAATTATCAAAATTCTTTTCCACTTTAACGCTATCACTTTTGATTAAGATATGCTTTCAGCAAGATTCTTGATAGTGGATCGTTTATATAGGTGTATTAATTTTGTTATCCTTTCACGGCTCCTGCTAAGCCTTCCATGTAGTAGCGTTGGGTGAACAGGAATACGACGATGATTGGGATTACGGAAATGATGGTTCCTGCGGCGATCCAGCCGAAGTTGTAGGAAAATTGTCCGTTAAGATATGTTAGTGCTGATGCTAATGGGTATTTTTCGGGATCATCTAGCACAACAATTGGCCACAGGAAATTGTTCCAGAATGCCATCACTTCGAGTAGCATAATCACGGCAATGCCCGGTTTGACGAGTGGTAATACCAGTTGCCACCAGATGCGTAATTCAGATGCACCGTCCATTTTACCGGAGTCTCGAATTTCAGTCGGAATCGTTAAGAACGTCTGGCGCATTAAGAAAATATTAAATACCGATACTGCCGCAGGTAGTACTACACCTAGATACGTATTACCTAGATTCATCCATTGGATCGTTAAGTAATGCACGATCATTGCAGTAGATGATGGAATAATCATCGTAGCAATCAGCAGGGTAAACACCATATCTCTACCTTTAAACCGGAATACAGCTAACGGATAAGCCGTCATACAGGACAGAACAATATTAAATACAACACCCATCACTGTAATAATGACCGTATTCATAATGTATTTAGGAAAGTTCATAAAGTTCCACACTTGCGCATAATTGCCGAAATTAATAAACGTCGGGAAAATCGCAGGTGGATTGGAAAATACATTACGACCTGGCATTAGCGATACACTGAGCAACCAGAGAAAAGGGCCGGTCATAAACAGCGCCAAAGCAATCAGCAAAATATACGTAATCGTATATCGAAATCCTTTTTTCCATTTACGTGCTTGCGGACTGGGCGTTTTGTAATTAGGTTTGGTATTTATCGTTGGATTATTCATCAGTACGTTTGCACACCGCCTTTCTTGTTCAGACGGAACACCAGTATACTCAAGATACCGACGATCACACTTACAATCAGACCAAGTGCTGACGCATAACCAAAGTTAAATTGCACCAATCCTTTTTGATAAATATACAGACTGGACGTCAAAGTAGCCGTTCCCGGGCCACCTTTACCATTGGTTAGTACAAACACTTCATCAAATACACGAATAGCCCCCATTAACGAGATTAATGTACAAAATAAAATATGCGGACGCAGTAAAGGGATTGTAATCCGGTAAATGGTCTGCCAGCGACTTGCTCCATCGATCATCGATGCTTCATACAGATCGGTTGGAATGGATTGAAGTCCAGCCAGATACAGCATCATATAATAGCCAAGCCCTTTCCACATCGTAATAAACATAATGACATACAATGCTGTGTTACTACTGGACAACCAGCCAACTTGCTCTTGAATAACACCCAATTGAATCAACGCATAATTGATTACACCATTACTGCTAAATAACCAGCTCCACATCAGCGCGACCGCCACCATTGAGGTGACGACCGGGATATAATACGCTGCGCGAAAAGCTTTAATTAATGGAATTCGGCTATTGACCAGAATAGCCATCAAGATCGAAATAATCTGAATAATCGGTACAATCAACACATACACCATTGAATTCCATAACGAAGCCAAAAAACTTTTATCTTGAAAAGCTGTTACATAATTGTCTAGACCTACATAATGCGTTTCTCCAATGACCGAATAATCGGTTAAAGATAACGGAAGTCCGTATACAATTGGCCATAACACGAATACAGCGACAATTAGCAGTCCAGGAGCCATAAATGCCCATGCGGCAAATGTTTCTGTTCTCATCCATTTCTTCATGTTCGTCCACCGCCTTTAAAGGGTCCGTCTTTGGTTAGGTTGCTGATCTGCTTGCATAGCCCTTTAGTTTTGCGACAGAATTTGGTTTACTTCTTGTTCAGCTTCTGTCAATCCTTGTTTAGGGTCTTTCCCATTCATAAAGATTTCTTGCAATTGACGTGCAATCGCCGAGTTCACATCACCAGCATTCGGTACACCGACCATATAATCGACTGCTTTATCCAAACTTTCAGCAGAGACCACTTTGGCTTCGGATTCTAATGTGCCATCATTTTCAGTAAAGAAGGAATCTTTGATCGATTCTTTGGTACTTGGCAATGTATTTGCTGCTTTAGCAAATGCGGTCTGGTTGGTCGCATTGGTCAAAAATTTCGCAAATTCAGCTGCTTGTTCTGCATTCGCTGATTTTAAAGGAACCACCACATTCATCGTATTCGACAAACGCACATCAGCTTTCCCTGTAGGAAGTGGAACAGCAATCGTATTTTTATATACATCTGGTGCTGATGTTTTGATAAAATTAATAAAAGTAGGGCCTGCAATTTCAAAAGCGGTCTGTTCACTGGAATAGTATTGAATCTGCTTATCAAAGTTAGCATCTTCTTTGACCAGTACGCCTTCTTGGATCAATCCTTGCATTTTCTGAATTAAAGCTAGGGTAGCAGGCGTATTAAATGCTGCTGCTGTTTTGTCGTCGTTTAAGATTGAAATGCCTTCAACCGGGAACATTCTAGCTGCAAATGTAGTTGCATATCCAGTGGCTCCTGTTTTGGCTTTGATCTGACGGGACCATTCATTGAGCTCATCACGCGTTTTTGGCGGATTTTTGGGATCAAGCCCTGCTTGCTTCACCAGACGAGTGTTCATAAATAACACTTCTGTTCCGGTATACCACGGCAATGCATAGGCTTTGTTATCAAATACCGTCGAATTAAAAATACCATCAAAATATGATTTTTTCTCATCATCGCTCATCCATTGTCCTAGATCAGCAAGTGCACCTTTAGAAGCCATTTGATTAGCAAATTCTGTATTTAAATTTACAACATCAGGTACGTTACCACTTGCGATTCCGGTTAATAACTTATTAGAAATGGCATCATATGGATAATCGCTCCATTCTACAGTTACCCCAGGGTGACTTTTTTGGTATTCTGATATTAAGCCATTAAAATAGTCATTGAACGTAGGTTGAAGAGCAATCGTCCAGAACTTCAATGTAACTTTGCCATCTTGTGCCTCATTATCTTTGGCGTCTGAACCACATGCACTGAGTAAAGATACAAATAATGCAGCGAGTAGACATACTGACATCCAACTTCTAAATTTCTTTTTCACAATCTTCATTCCTCTCGTGTGGCAGTTATACTTTCTACGACCATCATGTAATATGTAAGATATCGCGGTGTTGATGCCAGAAACAGGCACCGTTCTACCTATGACACGAATTATAGCAAAACTAAATGTAACAAAAAAGGGATAGATAGGAATTAAAAGGTAATCCTTTTGTAATTAATTGTTTTTTTCTTACTAAATATGTGTAAAAGAAGGTGAATGTCTATGCAACCAGGATCGATTATATTGACCGGTATTATTGTAGTAGCCGTGGTTGCTGTTGCTGTTGTTCTCTGGATTGTTTTCCCTCTCAAAAAGGTAACGATACATCCGGCAGATCCTATATTGCCAGCTCAAGAACCACAACCAGATCACACAACACAAGAGCATCCAGCGCATCATCCCAATATTGTAGATTTATCTGCTTTTCGTGAACGCAAACATCTGACATCAGAACAAAAACATTCTGCTAAATCTGCTGATATCCAACCTAAAGATACAACTGTACCACCGGTATCTATTCCTCCCAAATTAGCAACTGTTCGCAATCTACATCAACCCAAGCAAGTCCAATCTTTTTCCAGTGGACGACTTCAAAAATGCTCGTATTGCAAAAAAGATGTCAAACACCTCACTTTTTATGCTAATGACAATGGTGGATTGGTAGGCGTCTGCAAAGACTGTGAACATATTGCCAAACGCCAAGATTTGCTCCCTTTATAAACGTAAGATGTAAGGCTGAAATTCTATGAATGTATAACCGCTGATTGCTGTGAAAATAGCTTTGCTATTTCTTGCGATTGTATTTATTTTCCAATTACACAGAAATAGTCTTGCGACTCTTTTATGAATACGCTATTATTTAGAAATAGTTGTCATGTTCGGATAGATGTGGGTATTGTCATAACATTGATTTTAATACCGTTACTAATGTGGAGGTCATGATGAGTAAGTATCAATTTATATGGAGCGAAGGTGTATTAGGCTACGGTGGGACAACATCTCTCGGCATGATCGCCATGCATTATATAGATCATCGTTTTGTACTGACTTTTCATAGTATCCTCGAAGAAATCACAGATACGGTTCCTTTATTTTTGTTATGCGGCTATTTGTTCGGAGAAATGATGTGGCGTTGGAAAGCGCGCAAAACCGAGCAGAAAGAGTAGTTCGGCGGTTAATATTGATCGGATAAAATAAAAAGCCAGTACGCTCTAGTTGAGATAGAGTGTACTGGCTTTTGTTGTTATTCCCAGGGATATTCAGTGGTGAGGTAATCAGCAAATTCTTTGCTTTCTTCTCTGCGTTGGCGACGCATCGCTGCTCGCGAAGGTGCAGTTTCGTGTAATTTGCGTTCTTCTTCTGTTTCTGGAATCACTGTCGGTACCTGAACTTTATGATTGTCTTCGCCAATCGCTACAAAGGTAAGAAAGGCGGTTGCTGCAATGCGTTTCTCCCCTGTTTTGAGGTCTTCGCGTATCACTTTCACAAAAATCTCCATCGAACTACGACCTGTCCATGTGACAAACGATTCCAGCGTAACCGAATCGGTCGGATTGATCGGATACAGAAAATCGACAGAGTCTGTAGAAGCGGTGACTGTATCTACACGACATAATTTGGAAGCCGTAATCGAAGCAATATCATCGATATATGACATCAATTTACCGCCAAATAATGTATTATGATTGTTCACATCGGTCGGGAATACACGGGATGTTTTAAAACAACGCGTTTCTCTTACATATTTACTTTCGACTTGTTGCGGTTTGGTCGGTTGACCTTGTCCCGCTTGAGATGACTGATCCATTGTTCTACCTCCCTATACTGATACCATCGTCTTTAGACTTGCTAGCTATCCTTATCATAGTCTTCTCTATGACGTGTTTGCAAATATAGCTTTCAGAAAATATACAATGAATCAGCAAATCCTTTATCATTTACCATTTCGATGAACCTGATGAACGGCTACTGCCTCCGCTCCAACTGGAACTGCTAGACGAACGACTTCCTCCACCGGATGATGAACCGCCTGAACCTCCGCCGGATGAACGCTGACGGCGCTTGCGCTCTTGCTCCTGATCATAGATCGCTTTGTATTCGAGAGCGATAAATTGCAGTATACTTTCGCCTTCTTGTGCCTTTTGCTGGGCTTGTACAAAATAACCCTGACTGACCAGTTGCTGTAACTCTTCGATCAGTACATGAAGCATCGGAACATGGGTGGTAATCGCTGTTGTAAAATAACGAGCAGACAAATTCCGATGTTCTTGCAGTAGCCCTTCGATCGCTTCCACAGCTTCTTGACGTTGTCTGGTCAGCTCTTCTACACGATCTACAAAATTCTGTGTACAGGTTGCCGCGTGATCTACAGCTTCTTTGACTTTCGACATATTAAGCAAGCTTCCGCTTAGGATCTGCTGTGCTTGTTCCAGAGCATCATAGCTAGTCGCTTGCACTTGCTGGGTATCGTCAGGATGAACTCTAATCGCTGCTTGCTGTTCATTAGCACGTTGATAATCTGCCTGTAGATTTGCCAAGCGCTGTTTCTCACTTTGCTTCTGATTGTCTAACAGGTCTTTGTAGCTTGTAATCTCGGTACGTAATTCCTCCATCCGAGATAGCGATTCTCTCACTTGTTCGCTCCATATATTGGCTTGACGATACTGTTGGATTTGATCATGTAATGCATTTACCATTTGTGGAGTCAGTATATTGACTTCACCTTGTCTTTTCTGAATTTCTTGATAACGAGCTCCTTGTTCTTGAATATGAACATTGGCATACTCTCCTTGCAGACGACTCACTTCCTGATTATATACTTCAGGCATCGTGCGAAAATCTGTCATTTGCTGTTGCGCCATCGTCAATGTCTTGTTGGACTCATCCCGGAAACGAATCAGATCACTTACCACCTGACGGGCTTCTGCAATATCTTGCTCGATAATGGTCATACTTTGACGGATCAATTCTACATTACCGCCTGCTAGCAATTGAGTTAGCCTGATTTCTTCAGCTCGTGCATGTTCTAACAAACGGAAAGGATCGTCTACCGTTAATTTAAGCTTTTCCCGTTCGACAATCGGACGTAATTCTTGTTCGGTATTGTCGATCTCGGCAGTATACCTTTGACTGCGTTGCACCCATTCTCCATACAGACGGATATCTTCTAACAGAACATCTAACCATTGATCTGCACGTTCAGCCGGTTCTTTGGCTTTGATAAAATCGAATTCATCCAACTGATCAGCTTCTTGTAAAATATGCTCAATCGTAGCGATTCGATCTTTCATCGCTGTCAGTGGATACTGATATTGCTTTTCCAGATTTGCTACTGTCTGTTTCACTTGTTCCAGATTGACTTTGGATGCTTCAACCATTCCTCGTACAGTACGCGATAACTCGTCTATTTCTTGATGATGTTTTTGGACATTTGCCATATCGGTTGCCCACTCGGTCTGTTGTTGTTCGATCTGTTCGAGATCGGTAGCCGACTTTTTGACAGAACCGATTGAGATGCGAACTGCATCTATCTGTTGCTGTAAAATAGCGATATGCGCATGTTCTTTCATCAATTGCGCTTGCAACTGTTCGATCATTTCTTTGGTCTGTCCGGTTACAAATCCCATTTCTAACTCTTTGAACAGATCAGATACAATCAAGCTATTAAGTGAGGTTGCGATCTGATCGTGCTGTACTTGTATCTGCTGACGGCGAGTTCGAAGCTTGCCCATCTGATTCAAGCGAATAATCAACCAGATCAGCGCAATCCCACCGATCAATAATGCAATCGCTGAACCCCAGTTTAATCCGACTTGTGCTAACTTTTGTGAAATGACTGTCGTGAATGGAACATGATTGATGTATTTATTAACTGCCAGCACACCGCCTACAATATCGCCATCTTGGGCAGAGGGAACAAATTCGTTATCGGTTACCCCTTGTACCGTGCGCTCATTGCTATTTGCAATTTTGTTAGCGAGTACTGCATTTTGAAATACCAGATGGACATAATTCGGATTGGTTGTAATAACAAGTACCATATCGTTTTTGTCCAAATTGGAGCGATCGTAAATCTCATTGGCGTAAGCCAGCCCTTGGGCTTCATCCATACCTGTAGCTGTATTCACATACATCTGGTATTCTTGTCCGCTCAGTTCTGTATTAAGCTTGTCAATTTCACTACTGCTGAATAGTCCTGCATCATCCCGTACAAATCCTTGTTGCTGTGCACTATAAGCAATCCCTGTCATACTTTGCGAGATCAACCAGCATACTAACAATAACGGAAGCCATATATTGAATTTGAATGTGCGTTTGTCTATTTTCATCGATCATTTCCTTTCTTCCCTGCTCAAAGGGGAGCCCTTAACAAAAAGGATATTTGGTAAAAGAGATGTTTTAATAAAGAGGCTTATATTATGATAGAACACATAACAATATCTGTAATGCAATCTCAATCTGGAGGAAATGATCTTATGGTGAACCCTGCTATATCTATGTTACCAAAATTATGTTCGTTAAACACAGCATTACCTGTAAATGTAGAGTGGAATAACAAATCCGTCTATACCGGATTTATCAAACGCCCTTCTACTCAATCATTACCCATTAGTTCGCAAGGAATTGAAGGTGATGGTCAAGGCGATCTCAAAAATCATGGTGGCCCTGACAAAGCCGCTTGTGTCTATTCCCAAGATCATTATGCTTGGTGGGCTAAAGAAATGGATCGTCCTTTTGAAGCGGGGGCTTTTGGGGAGAATTTTACAGTCACTGGGTTGACTGAAGATGTGGTATGTATTGGAGATGTGTACCGGATCGGAACGGCTATCGTACAGGTCAGTCAGCCCCGTCAGCCTTGCTTCAAGTTATCTGCTCATTTGGAACGTAAAGAAATGATCATGCGCGTACGGGAAACCGGATATTCTGGATTTTATTTTCGTGTATTGGAAAATGGAGTCGTGCAAGCTGGAGATGAATTTGAAATGATTCGCCGTGAAGGGAATGGAAGTACAATCGCCGTATGTAATCGAATTCTGTATGATGAACGTGGAGATACCAAGGCTTTGCGTCAATTATTAGCGGAGCCAGCTCTAGCAGAATCACTTCGTAAGCATTTGATTAAGCGATTAGAAAGTTGAATGAATTATAATCCTAATTTATTCTATGAAAAAGAGGGTATATACAGAAATTAATGTTTCTGTATATACCCTCTTAGTTTAATATTCTATTTATTCTTAGTATAAGCTAGATACACATGCATATATCCATCTCTAACACCTGGAATACCATCGGTATGATCAATATTTAGAAATGATAATTTTTCCTGCCATTGGTCTCTTTCCATATCATTATAAGAGGAACCATATTCATCAAATAAATAAGCTAGAATTGAACCATTTATTGTAGCCTTACCATTAACTAATTTAGTCCAATTACTAGGTAAGACAACTTGATTTGTTTTACCAATTATCTTTTTACCTGAAAAATTTAAAATCATTTCTTTCCCACCATTTTTAACAGATACTACTTTAGTAGATTTATTCCATACAAGCGAATCTACATAGGGTGCAAAAGCATCTTTTGCAGGAATATACTGACTGTTATATTTACGTTCTATATTTGTTTGTTTATTACCTATTTCACCCACGCTTAGTGTAGTTTTCGTTAGTGCCGGATTATATACATTCATTGCACGAGTACGAAGTGAATCTGCTGCTTGTGCTGAATGACTAATACTTACTGTAAGTAATATTAGACCAATAATTATTCCTATAATTTTTTTCATTTACTTAATCCTCCTTGAAGTTTATAAATTATAAACGAAATATAATTCAAAAAGTTGCATTGAATTATTGAGCGTTTATTGTAATAGATTGAGATGCTATATTACCAGAAGCTGGTGTTTTTGTTATCTTACTAGAAGGGTTATCTGCTGTACCATAAATCTTCCCATTTTTCTGTAAACTATCTAATTTAGCAGAAGTTAATGATACAGTGGTTCCTGCTGTATTTGTTATTTGAGTATCATTATATTGTAAGTTAATTTTCCCTAAACTTTCTCCCGTATAACCTGTTTTTGCTAAAGCAACTACTCTTTTTACATGCATGTCATTTAACTGATCTGAAGTTAAACTTTTATGATAATAAAAATAAATATATTGGGATGTACCATTAACATTAGTTCCATTAACAAAGTACTTAAATTGGCTTGAAGAAGTATCGTAAATTAAATTATGAGTTATAGAAGTACCGGGCTTGTAGCGCTTAGGAAGATTTGTATTACTGTAGTTTGTATCCGGTCCATCAGGTACAGCATTCTGTGATTGATTCTGCGGGTGAATAGATGCAGTATAACCTGATGTTGCAGGGCTATATTGTAATCCAGCTTCTAGTTTATAACCTCCTGCACCAGTAGGTACCGTATCAATTCCATTATACAAATATCCAATAACACTAGAGTTAGCAATCGATATATTAGTGGCTGTAGGTAATGTAAAAGTTGTTTTTATTCCACTGTATCCAGAACTGGTAACCTGTCTAGAAAAAGCACCTGAATTATATCCATTGATTGAAGAATCTATAGCAGTACTAGCTAGTCTTTGAACTTTAATATTATTAGTATTTGCAATTATATCTTTATTAGAACTTTCGATATTTAAATCTACTTTATTTACTATGTCTCCTTCTTTATCATATACATATCCATTTTCATCCATTGTATAAATATATGCACTTTCTAATTTATCTTCAAATGCTTTCTCAACTTGATTTTCAGATAAATATGTATCTTGTGTAACTCTAGATATTCTAAGACTAGACTTTCCAGTAATTCCATACTCTTGTAAATATTCAACTTTACTGGATTTAGATAAATTTAAGTACTCTTCAACGTGATAATTTATTTGATCTTGTAAAGCTTGTTCCATTTCCTTTTGTATCTCAGTCTTATTTAAAGGCTCGGTACTAGTAATAGATGAAGCATTAGCAGATAAAGTAAAACTTAATAAAATTATTGCCGAAGTTAATATTAATACATTTTTTTTCATTTTCTTCCTCCTAGGATATTTTTTCCTAATTCAATATATATTATTTTACATATTAAGGTATATATGCAATTTGACTTATTTATATTCAATCTAATTCCATTAAATGTATTAATTTTACCTAAAGAACTATTAAATTATACAAATAATATAATATTATTATTTTATTTAACAAAAAAATAAATCTTTTCCCAAAAATCAGAAAAAGATTTATTTTTATTATTTCACAATACCTTGCATTACATAACTATACGTATACGAACGATTCGCATACAGGCGATATTGTTCATGCGGTTCAGAACCCCAGCTATCGTCGCCACCGACTCCTGTTTGCTTATCATTGATTCGCACTACGGTATGTCCACTGGCAGGCAACTGGTAATGATGTGGTGCGGCTTCCAGTTCTGCTGGTGTATATGGAAGAACATTCAGTTCAACCAGAGGCAGACCGGTAATCTGTAAGCCCACTCCATCACGATTCGTAATTGTCGCTGAGCGTACATCTACTTTGTTTCCACATTCCTGTGGTTTGAGATACGGAGCCATCTGCTCGGCTACTGTTCCGGTATAGATGCCTACTTTACCACTCGCTTGACGATCCCAATACGTCTCATGTGGACCTAATCCATACCATGATAATTGATCAAAAGAAGCATCCATCATCAGCAACATGCCGATCTCTGGAATCTCAGGTAAGTCTTTGCCCGGATTCAAGCGTTGAGTCACTTCTACACGTCCATCGGCAAAAATATGATAATCGACAAAGCATTGTGAATACCCTGCGGTTGGAAGTAAATATTCTACTTTGATAATAATGATATCTTGCGCTCGTGCCAGATCGACTTCAAAATGAACCAATTCTCGCTCATCTGACGCACTGCGCCATACCTCACTATGCTCATCCAGATGATTCCCGCGATCATTGTCTGTCATCGCACGCCAGAAATGAGGAGCAGGGGCTTGAGCTAGCAATTGGACTTTGTTGATCTGATAAGACAACATCTCACCATTGGTTGAATCGAAAATGATCGAGAATCCTTCGCCATTGATCATAATCATACCTGCATGTTGTACAGCGACAAGGCTAGATTCACTAATCGGCTCAGGATCGTGCAATTCAGCATCATGATGAGAACCAAATGACAGCACAACAGGCAATGTAAATTGAGAAAATGCCACTTCATGACCTGCTTGCGCCCATAATTGATCTGCGCGGAGTACGACCGATAATGTCAAAATATATTCTACCCCTGGAGCACGTGGAATCTGCTTCAATTCAGGTAAAGTGACTGTAACATTCTGCCCTGGAGCACAGACTACATGGCTTAACACACCCTGATCAGCAAGTTGTCCATTTGCGGTTAAGATCCATTTGAAATCAAATTCTTCTAACGAAGTAAACAAATACTGATTCGTTAATTCAACTTCAATTACCGCTTCGCCTGCGGACAAATGTTTGGTTGTAATGACCGCATTCGATTCTAATCCATCGTCTACAGGATGATCTTCACCCAATCGCCAGTTAAATTTCACCTGTTCATAACATTTTTTCACTTCAGCAAGCTTCGCAGATACGGTACGATCTGCAAAAATCAGACCATCGCCACAGAAATTGCCATCATGAGGACTCTCGCCAAAGTCACCACCATATGCTAAATACGTAGTTCCGTCTTCAGTCTGTGTCTGAATCGCTTGATCGATCCAATCCCAGATAAATCCGCCTTGTAATACTTCGTAACGATCGAACAATTTCCAGTATTCTGCTAAGCCTCCACAAGAGTTCCCCATCGCATGACTGTATTCACACAGAATAAATGGTTTGATTGGATTGTGTTGAGCATATTTCTCGATCTCACGAATATGCGTATACATCTGACTTTCGATATCAGAAGCATCTTCAGAAGGACGATAATGGAATACGCCTTCATAATGCACTACTCGTGATGGATCGGCTTTGCGTAAAAAGTCCGCCATATGCAAGAAATTATCGCCACCAAATGATTCATTACCGAGCGACCAGATTACGATGGACGGGTGATTTTTATCTCTTTGGAACATCGAATTGGTACGATCTAACACATTATATGTCCAATCTGGATTGCTACCTGGCACGGTATTGAGCAGTTCTTTTTGCCCGTACGTCCAAGCACCGTGACTTTCCAGATTCACTTCATCAATCACATACAATCCATATTGATTACACAGCTCATACCAGAGCGGATGATTCGGATAATGAGAAGTCCGTACAGCATTGATATTGTACGATTTCATTAAATGAATATCTGCAATCATATCTTCACGTGTGATCGCACGTCCTGTTACCGCATTGAATTCATGACGGTTAACTCCTTTAAAGACTACAGTTTTCCCGTTGATCTTCATGACATTGCCTTCGATTGCGAATGTACGGAAGCCCACCTGACAACCTGTATAATGAATAATATGACCGTTGGTATCTTTAAGCGTCAGCACTAGATAGTAGAGATGTGGCGCTTCTGCACTCCATTTCAATGGATTTATCACATTCGCAGACAACTGAATCTGTGTGCGATGAATATCTCCGCCTTCTAATCCTTCGGTTGCATTAAACGGAAACGAAACCGGGCTACTTAATGGAAGATCCCAAAGTGGATTGCGATCAGCATCATACAATTGCGCATGAATACTGTACGATTCTTTGGCTACATCGGTAAAACGTAGACTGTCTGTTGGATCAGGACGAGCCATTGCCGAACCGGAATGATGCAAAGTAAGATCGACGGTTAATTGTGCGTCCTGAAACTGTTGATCCAGATCAGTATGTACAAAGAAGTCTTGAATATGCGTATCAGGCAACGCATATAGATAAACATCTCTAAAAATACCGCTCAATCGCCAAAAGTCTTGATCTTCTAACCAGCTACTATCACACCAACGATAGACTTCTACCGCTAATTTATTTTCGCCTGCTTGTAAATAAGGAGTCAGATCAAATTCAGCCGGAGTGAACGAATCTTCACTATAACCGACCAGATCGCCATTTACCCAGATATAAAAAGCAGATTCTACACCTGCAAAATGGATATAGACCGAACCTTTTTCCTGCCAATCTTGAGGCACAGAAAATGTCCGTACATATGAACCGACAGGATTGAATTGGGTCGGTGCTTCCGGTGGTTGAATATCTTCATGTCCATCCCACGGATAACGTACATTGGTATAATGAGGAGCATCATAACCATGCATTTGCCAGTGTGCAGGTACAGGAATCGTTTTCCATGTACTGGTGTCATACTCTTTTGTATAAAAATCAACAATACGCTGATCTGGATTTTCAGCCCAAGCGAATTGCCATGTTCCATTTAGGGATTGGTAATAGGGTGAATCTGCGATTTCTCCATTTAAAGTCTGTTCTACCGAATCATACGGAATCACAGATGCATGCGCATCTAGACGATTGAGACGGAAAATGCCGGGATTGCGGTTCCATTCAGGAAACCCGTTCGGTGGAGCGGTATACGTATACTTTTGGTTACGCAAATCAATCACCTCTTTAGTCGACATAGTTGTAGATGTATATAGATGCGATCATACATCTGTACCGGGTAAGAGACGAATCCCTATTCTGTGCACAAAAGGAGTCATTACATTGACAAGTAACGTCTGACAATCGCGCGGATACGAAGCTTCTCGTACACTGCTAGCGGTATGTTGCAGACACCCACCTGTTAATTCCATCATGTCATTTCCTTGCTGAACAACAACCGTTCCTGCTGACCATAACTGGGATTCAGGAGTGATCTGCTCTAATTGCCCATCGACCGCTGTAATGATTGCTTGCTGGTCGAACACCAACGATAGCTGTGTCATCACATCTGGAGGCTCATTAGAAATAATTTCTAGATCCAATCCATGTTCCAATTCGGTAATACGCACTTCCAATAGATAGGTCTGCGTATGAGTAGAAATACGGTGTTGATGAGGAAGCAAATACCACGGACTCACTGTTGCTTGTGCAGAAGCAGGTAATTCATGCTCGGGTACACAACTATTGTAACCCTTTTCATACGTCGCTGTCATTGTGAACCCATCTGCTGTTGGTGTTAAAGATTGCATCGGCACAAAGCCCGGACCAAAATACGAAGCGATCTGTACACCAAGCAATCGCACTTGCCCGTATCTGATCGCTAGCAAAGAAGACGTTTCTGTCATCATCGTGATACTGGTATCCCCTTCACGAATCCGCATGACAGGTGCACCAAAATCCAAATGAGGACGACTGTACTGAATCTGACCATAGCCTACTTCTGCAATCTGTTTGATATATTGATAACGATCAAATGAACCGTTAATCATTTTGCGATAATGGGTTGGCAAAGCTGTCGCCAGCACAGATGTACCTGCATCTGGATATAACAACATGCCTACCAATGGATTGTTGGCACTGCTTGGTGGACGAGCATTGGTCTGTAACGCTTTTTCAGCTAATGCTGTCATCGCCGCAAATTGAGGATTCTGATCGATAATCGTCATTAAATAATAAGACAGCATATAACTATCCAGTGTAAAATTCTGTCCAAAATCTTGACGACCTGAATAATCCGTTACAATCTCTCCTGAAGGATGGATTAGATAGATCATCATCTCTAGATTCGCTCGCACGGGCTCTAGCAATTCAGCCTTGTCTAACAAGCGAGCCGTATGAATAAACATCACATCACTTACCGCATTGTAAATACCGTTACTACGCTCTGTCCATTCTCCGTCTGGAGTGATATCTATTCCTTCTGCTAACCATTGTTCTGCTCGCTCTAGCAATCTGGGATCACCGAATAATCGATACAAATAACTAAGTGCCGCTGATAATACCCAGCGATGATTAGGCGTATGACAACCACCTGTTATCATTACCGGAATCGTTTGCTTGAGAAATAACAATATACGACTAGCTACCGGAGCATTTTTACTCCAATCGTCCTGTTCTAATAGCAGATACAATTGCGAATAGCCTACCACGACAAAGGCTGTATCTGGAGGCGAATGAAAATTAGTCCACCCCGGAGAGATGGACCCATCGTCATGTTGAAAAGCAAGCATATACTGAGCCGCATATTCAAGTCGCTCTAACACTTGTTCACTATGGTAGTAAGCTGAGGAAGGATTAACTAGTGCCGCTCCCCAGATCGCCATCCATACCGGTGTACCTGCATGATGATTCGGCCAGGCAATTCCATTTTCAGGATCAACGACTCCGCCAAAAGATCGATGATCACGATCCAAAATCTGTCCAGCCATACCTTGTTCTACCCATAGATCATTGATATTCACCAGTTGCTCGCTCACCGCCATACCTATTCCCTCCTTGCTTTTGATCTGCTCTGTATGCAATATAGTATGCTCTATTTTATAATGTGACGTTCCTGAATTTTGCTAATCAATAACTGATGACTGGCTTCAATCTCTTCTGGCTGACAAGCGGCTTTCAATTCATATACTTTGACAGGAGCCGCGTCGATAATATCGAGAAACCGATCAAAAAAAGTCATGTCTTTACTATGAATATATGGACACCAGTGATCGGATAATCCTAATGTCTCATGAATATGCACGCCGATAATATCCTCTTTCATAGCGTTCGCTTCTTCTGCATTGTGATACAATCCCATCCGATCCATCATCATGCCATGACCGATATCGTACCAGAGATAGACAGGCGCACCTTGCATACGATCACGTATCTTTTTCGCTTCAGATAATGTAGGCATTTGATAACAACGAGAACGGGTCTCGATTCCAAATGCCACATCGTACCCTTTGGACAACACACGATCGCACACTTCTTCTAGACTGTGCTGAATCCGTTCTAGATAATGCTCGGATAGACGTTCACGACGCTCAATCATTTCCGACCATAGCTGTTGATAAGCAGGCGAGTCTTTGCCTTGTTCGTGATAGATTCCTTTTAACGTCTCATCAATATTGGTTGCAAACGGAACTTCACCGGGGTGCACTACAACAGCTTTAGCTCCATAACGATGAGCGTATTCAGCCGATTTTACCAGTAAATCGATCGCTTTGTGCCGTTTTTCTTCATCGTCGAACCCGAGCAATACCGAATCGGTTCCATAATCAGGATCAGGCGTATGGGGAAATGTATTATGCACACTGGAGATACCGATCAAGCCGCGTTCAATCATCGGCTCAATCGTTTGCAACATCTCGGTAGTCACATTGTAATTTAGCTCTACCTGCTGAAATCCAAGCTCTTGAATCTCAGCGATCATCTCTGCTCCACTGTTATGACGCTTAATATTCCAGCATGTTGAAAACGAATATTCCCCTTTGGATGTAAGCATATAGACTCCTTTCTTCAACCCATTTGAAATATCAGATATTTATCCTTTGACTGCTCCTAACATCACTCCACTGACAAAATAACGTTGCAACCAAGGATAGACAATTAGAATCGGAATCGTTGCAAAAATAACACTGGCGGCTTTTAGACTTTCTGGCATCATTTGCGCTGAACCGACTACTTCATTGCGCATCAATTCGCTAGCCATATTATTTTGGATCAATTGATATAATTTGAGCTGTAACGGATATAGATCAGGGCTATTAATGTACATTAATGTATCCATAAATCCATTCCAGCGTCCCACTGCGTAGAAAAGACTTAATGTAGCAATCACCGGTAACGATAATGGTAAAATGATGCGCCATAAAGTATAAAAGTGACTACTTCCATCCATTTCAGCCGCTTCTTCCAGACTCTCCGGAATATTACGGAAAAAGGAAATCATAATTATCAGATAAAAAGGACTGATCAATCCCGGTAAAATCAATGCCCACATCGTATCCAGCAAATGTAGATTACGCACCAGAATATACTCGGGAATAATACCGCCGCTGAAAAACATCGTAATAATAATCAAGACCATAAAAAATCCGCGTCCTTTGAGATTGGACTTGGACAATGGATACCCCGCCGCAATCGTCATCGCCATACAAAGGATCGTAAAAATAACGGTCAGCATCACCGTAAAGCCAAGCGAACGAATCATCGACATATCGCTAAATACTTTGACATACGCTTCTGTCGTCCACTCTACTGGAAATAGCGATACTTCGCCCGACATAATCGGACGAGCCGAACTAAGAGAGATCGCTAGAATATGAATAAATGGAATCAGACAGACCAGCACGACAATACTAAGCAAAGTGATATTCACAATATCAAAAATCCGATCACCTTTACTGGTTGTCGTTTTGGCTTTAACCGCAGTCGTTTTGCTGATATCGGCTATTTTCTCCATTAGAGTATCCCCTCTCCTGTCGATTTCTTAGATGCGTAATTCGCACCGAGTACAAATATCAATCCAACAACAGCTTGGAAAAGTCCAACAACGGTAGCTAGTGTATATTGACCGGACTCTAAACCGATCCGATATACAAATGTACTGAGTACATCCGAGTAATCTTGTACAGCTACATTTCCAATTACAAACGGACGTTCAAATCCGATCGTAACCATATTACCTAGATTAATAATCAACAATGTAATAATCGTTGTTTTGAGACCGGGTAATGTAATATGCCATATCCGTTTCAGTCGTCCTGCTCCATCCATATCTGCGGCTTCATACAGTTCTTTGTTGATACCTGTCAAAGCAGCTAAGTACAAAATCGTGCCCCAGCCGGCACTTTGCCATACTCCTGTTAGCAAATAGGTCACTAACCAGTAATTCGGATCGGTTAAAAAAGGAATCGGCTGAAAGCCAAGTGCCATCCACATATTGTTTACGAATCCTGATTGCGTACCGAACACTTGATACACAATTCCTCCAATAATCACCCATGAAATAAAATGCGGAATATACAGAATAGTCTGTGATAACTTTTTGAACCAGACCGCTTTGACTTCATACAACATAATTGCTAATAATAACGGCGCTGGAAAAGAAACCAACAGATCTAGAAAGTTCAGCATTAATGTATTACGCAATGTTTTGTAGAAATCCTGATTTTGAAAAACTTCGCGGAAAGCATCCCAACCGATCCATTCACTATCGTTAATCCCTTGAAAAAAGTTAAAGTCTTTAAAAGCAATCTGAATACCGTACATCGGTCCGTATTTGAATGTTAGAAAATAAGCAATCGGTAAAATGAGTAGGAAATACAACTGCCAGTATCTGCGGAGGTAAGTAGACATTCTCACGTTGGTACTCCCCTTTCATTAAGATGGTTGTGGAAAAACCTTCACTCAGTGTGGTGATGTGCTCGTTTGGTGGGAAAGCGCTTCGTGAACGGATTCTTTCTTGGCGTCGCTGGTAAGATCGGATATCTTGATTTGACCGCTGGGCGGTCGATATCCGAGTCTTAAAGGCGACTTTCAGAAAGAATCTGTTCACTACGCTTGGTGGTGAGAGCACATTTCTTTTAAAGATGGCGTTGCGGTTTTTGCACATTGGGTGGGTGTAGCAAGTTTGGCTTTCGATTAGGAAGTGAATTGAAATGGTTGAAAGAATGATTTGATTTTGGAGATTCCTTACGCTATTTATTTCGATATTTAGTGATGAATAATTGGGTTGAATCCATTTGAGAAATTTGTAGAACAGTATCCTTATTTTCCTGATATGAATGTACGGAATTTTTGAACAAGGTAGGTGAGCTTTATTGATTATTTGGCGCCTTGTTCTTGGAATACTTTGGTGCGTTCGTCTAGGATAGCTTGTCCGCCGCTGCTCATATAGTCTTTGAGTAGGGATTCGTAGACGGTGTCGAATTGAGCGGTTGGAGCCATTGTTGCTTTGACGATCAGTTGATTGTATTTGTCTTGCAGTCCACTACCATATTTGGCTTCGGCTTTGATCGGTACGCTGAAGTTTACCGGTGGAATCGTATCGGTATTGGAGATTTCAACCGATTTACGCATAGCGGCTTGGTATTCTTCCGGTGTCTGCATAATATAAGCGTTATTGTTTTGCTCTTCGGTTCCTACGATTTTACCGTTAGCGATAATAGCCATATCTCCGTAGTTGTACAGGCGATTGGTAGCTTCTTCGGTTGCATCTTCTTTAGTAACTGGCACTCCATCTTTCATAGTGTAGTTCTCGCCTTCTACACCATTTTGCATATCAAACAAGTTTTTGTCCGAAGCCATCCAATCTAAATATTTGATCGCTTCTACCGCTTTGGCGCTAGATTTAGGGATCATAATGTACAGACCATTGGATGCATATTCAGGCTTAGCATGTTTGCCTTCATTGTTGGTAAATACATCGGTAGGCGTTAATGTAGCGCCTTTTACATTAGTTTGTAGATTTTTGTATGTGCCGTTATAAGTGAAATATAATTCACCTGCATCTTCAGTATAAAAGCCTACTTTACCGTTTTGCACATCTTGCCATAATTGCTTTTTATCTTCATCCAGACCAAAGTCAGTACTGATTAGTTTTTCGTTATACAATTTGTTCATAAATTGCAGACCGTCTTTGAAGCCGGGCAACAATGTAGGATAATCACTGGAACCTAACTTTTGTGTTAATGTATATTTTTGTTCATCACTTAATGGTTGTTGGACAAAAGACCATAATAATGGATCATATTGCGCAGGAGCAATCGTCATACCAAAAGGAATAAGACCGCTTCCTACTTTACCCGGATCTTTTTCTTGAAAAGCTTTGAGTGTGGTATACAGCTCATCCGTAGTCTGTGGCATCGGTAATTTCAGTTGATCTAACCAATCCTGACGGATATAAGAAGCATATTTGCCAAGCACCGATCGTTTACCTGGAATCGCAAATTGTTTGCCTTCAATTTGTCCGTAAGCAAGGGTATCTTCCCCTAAAAACTTTTTGAGATTGGGCCCATATTGATTGAGCAAATCGGTCAGATCAGTTAGACCGCCTTGTTCAGCATAGCGATTGAATGTGCCTTGATCATAAGTAAATACGATATCCGGTACATCACCACCGCTTGCCATTAATACATTTAACTTTTGCAATTCATCGGAACGAGGAACTGGTACATATTGCACATCAATTTTATTAGGTGTGCCAAAACGTTCATCCACTAACTTGGTCATATAGTTATTGCTGATGGTATAACCTGATGGAGAATTACCACGATCAAAAACTTCTACTTTTAAAATAGAACTTCCGTCTTCACTTGTGGCACCGCTGCTACTTTCATTGGAAGAACATCCCGCCAAAATGGTAATGCCTGCTAACACCATGGCTAACATAGAACTTGTTACACGTTTGCCCATTTTTCGATTTGGATCTTTTTTCATCTTCTCAACCCCTTTGTCAGCTTTGCTCCCTCAGAACGTTTCTCTTTGTACAAAAAAGTCAGCATAATTATCATGTTTACCTTTTGGGATGTCCCCAGTATGGCATTTATAGCGATATTCAGACAATCAACTATTTTCCGAGTATAAACTTTATCAAAGAAAGCGGTATCATTTTGAATATCAACTGTATTCCGATGATCAACTATTTTCCGCATTGAGGTTTGTGTTAGTTAAATTAACGTTGATCTCCTTATGTAGTTAAGGGAAAACATAAAAAAAGAACCTTTCCTACTCGATTGTGATCGAATAATTGAAAGATTCTTGATGTTTATTGCTTCGCTTAAATGGATTTAACATAAGATATTTTGCTTCGCAGAAATCATTTCTTATTGAACTCGAGTCGCGCTTATTTTGCCAAGCGCTTGATGTAAGATATTTTGCTTCGCAAAAATCACTTCTTATTAAACTTGGGTCGCGCTTATTTTGCCAAGCGCTTAAGGCAATACAATATCGACTTCTTTACCCAGTTCTGAAGAACGGAAAATGCCGTCAATAATTGCTTGATTCAAAATGATCTGTTCGCCAGAGATCGGAGCAGGTAATCCGTTAGCTACAGCATTGACGAAATCTTTGACTTTTTCATCAAATAAGTTCAGATCAGAACGTACACAAGGAATAGGCGTATGCGTTAACCGACCACCGATATCATGATACTTGGTAATCGTACCGACACCACCGTCCCATACTCCTGACCACGGGCCTTCGCCATAAGGCGTAATTTTCATACCGGCATCGGTTCCGAGAAAACGGGTCGCTCCTAATGTATCCATATGCATTGCCCATGCGGTTTTAAATTGAAGCGTAATGCCACCTTCTAACCGAATCAGTGCTGCTCCAAAATCTTCTACATTGAAACTTTCAGCTTCAGGATGATACTTGGGATTGGTTCCAAAATGATTGGATACTGTAGCAGATACTGTCAACGGTTTCGGATGCCCTAGTGTATGAAGAGCAAGATCGAGAGAATAACAACCGATATCAGCAAGTGCTCCAGCTCCTGCTAATTCTTTGCGGATAAATGTCCCTTGTGGCATCCCTCTACGTCGACCACCGCCAACTTCAACATAATAAATTTTTCCTAGATTGCCGTCTTGAATATAATTGCGAATAAATTGCATATTGGGATCATACCGCGGCTGGAAACCGATCGATAGCATTTTTCCAGATTTTTTCGACATCTCTACCATTTCAACCGATTCTTGCAATGTGACAGACATCGGCTTTTCCAGCAATACATTTTTACCTGCTGCAAGTGCATCCATGGTCGTCTGATAATGCGATACATTCGGTGTACAAATACTGACTCCATCTAATTCCTGTTCCAGTAAGACCAGATGATCTTCGTAAGCGTGTGCATGATTAAGATGATGTGTAGCAATAAATTGGCTCGCTCGATCCGGTACAATATCTGCGACACCTACAATTTCTACATTTTCCATCTGACGATACGCATTGACATGCATACGCGCAATACCGCCACTGCCGATAATACCTATACGAATGGTTGAGGTCATTTGCTGTTCAGCTCCTGATCAAGTATTTTGCTGTGGCTTGTTGGTGATAGACATGTTGACGTTGCAGTAGATCATACGGTTTTATTCGTTGATTATCTGTTGAGCTTGTTCTTTGAAAGAACGCGGAGTCATTCCATACCTTTTTTTGAACACTAGATACAGATAATTTACATTTTCAAATCCGTTATCCAGTGCAATATGTTCAACCGTTTTGTTCCCTAGCCGTAGTTCAGTGCAAATATGGGTTAAACGAACTTCTTCGAGATACGCGGTAAATGTAGCTGAAGTGTACTTTTGAAACACTCGTTGTAACTGACGTTTGCTAATGCCTACTGTGGTCGCGACTTCTTCCAGTGCAATCGGAAACATATAATTGTCCCGAATAAACTGACATGCCATCTGAAAATGAACTTCTGACGCTTCCCGGTGAGGTAATGTTAACCACGGTCGCTTTTCCTGATCGGAAGCATGCGCCGTTAGTAACATAATCTGAATAATACATTGCCGGATCGTCTCGTACACACCAGATTCATGATGAACAATCGCATCATAGGCACGATAAAAATGCGACATCGTTTGTCTGCGATCCATCATCGGACGTGCAGGCAAATTATACAATTGACGCACGCATTGCTCGGCTTCCGAGATTTCTTGTTCTTTACCCCAATCAGCAGGTGTGGCAGAAGCCTTACCCTTATCATTGTCCATCTGTTCCAATGACGAATCAGTTGTTAACGGAACGATCTCCAGATGTAGACATAATTCTTCAAGCGGATCATACATATCCATTTCTTGTGCATGAAGTACATCAGGCCCTGTTAAATAAAACATGCCTTCTTGCAAAAAATACGTCTGATCTTCCAGCACGACACTGCCTTTGCCAGAAGCAACAAAATGAAATTCAAATTCAGAATGTTTATGAAACCCGATTTTGGCTCCAGGTGCAAATGAATTTAAATGAAAACGTAATACCCGAAAACCATAATTGCCCCAGCGGAATTTCAGATCTAGCTTTTCTAGCAAAAATGGCTTTTCACGCATCGGTTGTAACGGGACGAATCGTTCATTTTTGATCATGATCTTCGTCCTTTCTTCAATCAGAGATAAAGGTACATTGGTATACGGTAATGTCTGCTTTACAAGCTTACCGGACGATCTTCCGCTGCCGATTGATTAGACGCTTGTACCAGACGAGTAAGATCTACTGCGAGTCCGATATTTTCTGTTGCTTTGGTGCCATTTTGAATATGTGCTACCCATTGTTCAAAAGCAGTCTCACGATCTGCTGGTATCGTCACTTCTTGCCATGCTGTATCGTCTCCTGCACGCAACCATAATTTTTCATCATGCGTACTGTACAATACACTGCCGAGTGTACCATGTACTTCAATCACAAATGGAGAAAATTTATTCACAAATCCAGCTTCTACAATACCGACTCCACCATTGCTGTAACGGAATGTAGTGACTGCATTATCTTCTACTTCTTTGCCTGTCACATAACCGTAATTAGCAGATACACTTTCAGGCATACCCATAAATAGACGTGCTAGATAGACAGGATGACAACCTAGATCGATCAGTGCGCCACCACCACATTCTTGTTTGCCAAAAAAGTGATCCGGTAACCAGCCCTGTGTAGCTCCATCATGAGATAGACGGGTACGCACCAGTGTTAATTCGCCCAATACTTTATCTGCTAACAATTTCTGAATCGCCAGCGTATAGCCTGCATTTAAGCGTGGTAAAGATATGGTTAATGTTACATTATGTTTGTTCACTGCTTCAATAATTTGCTCCACTTCATCATTGGTTGGAGCGATAACTTTTTCGGTGAAAATATGTTTGCCTGCTTCTGCTGCATGAATCATTACATCACGATGCATAACAGTAGGAGTGGTGATCACTACACCATCAATATCAGGATTGGCAAACAGTTCATGCAAGTCTTCGTAAAACGGAACGCCAAGTTCTTCTGCTTTTTTCTGACCTCGCTCTGGAATCTCATCCCATACTGCGACTACTTCGGTATCTGGATGATTTAACGTATCGTTAGTGTAATCCTGTGCGTGTACATGCCAATAACTTAATATTGCTACTTTGATCATGATTTTCACTCCCACTGTATAATGATTGTACTTTAAAATAGTGACACTCTACCGACAAAATATCATATTTTAGACAACATTTGAAATGAATTAAAATGACATCCCAACTATAAAAAAGCGACACATTATAAATTTGGAAAAGATTGCAAAATAAAAAGTGACTCCTGAGGGGGAATCACTTTTTTATACCATTAGATTCAATTCTGATAGCTGAAGATTAGAAATAGACCGTTTGCCCTGTCTCTGCAGATGTATAAATCGCTTCTAAAATCTCGGATACCACCAAAGCTTGTTCTGGCGTTACAACTGGCTCTGTATCATTAATAATCGCTTCCATCCACAGACGCATCTCCATAAATTCAGGCTTTTCATCATGATCTGAACTATAAAAGGCTACACCACTACCGCCTAGTTGCAGTTCTTTCACATATAAATTGCCTAAATCTTCACCATTGATATGCAATCCATCATTCATATCTGCACCTGCTTTGGTTCCGCACAGTGTACATTTAGCTTCATCCGGATGACGTACATTCAGCGCCCAACTAGCATCGATCGATATCGTTGCACCGTTTTTCATCGTAATAAATCCGAATGCTGAATCTTCCACTTTGAATTTCTCAGGGTCCCACGGGCCCCATGCATTCGCAGCGTTCGGTGTTTGAGAAAGCTTATGATAGACCGATCCAGTCACCGAATGAACTTCATAATTGTTAAGCATCCATAGGGTAAGATCCAGCGCATGAGTTCCGATATCGATCAATGGCCCGCCACCTTGTTTGTCTCCATCTAAGAATACGCCCCATGTCGGTACAGCGCGGCGGCGAACCGCATGAGCTTTGGCATGATAGACTTCTCCCAGATCACCACGCTCACACAACTGCTTAAGCATTAAGCTATCTGGACGGTAGCGATTATTATAACCTACTGTTAACTTTTTACCAGTTGCTTTGGAGACTTCTAACATTTTGCGAGCATCTGCGGCTTTTTTCGCCATCGGCTTTTCGCTCATTACATGTTTGCCTGCTTCCATTGCAGCGATCGCAATTTCAGCATGAGCATCATTGGGTGTACAGACATGAATAACTTGAATATCGTCACGCTTCAACACTTCACGATAATCTTCATAGACTTGCGCATCTGCTGTACCATATTGTTCAGCAAGTGCTTGTGCTTTTTCAGGAATAATATCGCAAAATGCTACCACATTCACATAATCGAGATTCGCTAGTGATGGTAAATGTTTTCCTTGTGCGATTCCACCACATCCGATAATACCTACATTGATGATCTGTTCCATGTGCTTTACCCTCCGTATACGCTAGTCATTTACTGTAACTTGAAGTCATTTTAACATGTCAGTATTCAAATCATACAACAAGATTGCGACAGCATTACTTCAAAAAAGCGACATATTTGCACATGCTATTTATGGCAGTGTATATGATGCTAGCTAGTTAAAAGTGACATTACTTCGGCTCATACGAAGCAGGCTTCATTTTGAGCTTACGGTAGTCACCGGGCGTCACACCAATAATGCGTTTGAACACACGTCCAAATGTAATCGAGTTGGCATATCCGACTTGAATCGCTATATTCTGAATCGTATCCTCTGTTGAAGATAGTAATTCTTCTGCACGATGAAGGCGAAGTTGTACTAGAAAATCTATAAATTTGATATCTAATTCCGCTTTGAATAAATGGCTCACATGCTTGGGCGTAACATTAAATCGTTCACTCAAATGATTTAGCGATAAATCTGGATTAGCAAAATGATCTTCAATATACGATTTCATTTCACCGATCAACGCATGATAATTGGTCGATTCTCCTGCTTCTACATAATGAGCATAGACCTGATCCAAATATTGGTGCAATGCATGATATACTTCTTCAATCGTTTCCGCTTCTGCAATCGATTCAATCGTCCAATTGGCGGTATCTCCAGTTAACAAAAGATCCAGTGGCTCAGACATTCCTTCCAATTCACGACTTAACATTTGTAAAAGTGATAACACAAGTGAGCGAATACTTTCATCACGCAATGGCTCATTTTCTGCACGATCCAACATCTGCTTCAGATGATCTCGCCATACCTCTTGAGTCAGACGAAATGCTTTGACCAGATCAGCGATATTTTGCAAATAACGATAACTTTCCTGCTCCCGACCTTGAGGAAGATCGCTGTACATCACTATGCCATCTCGTCCCAGTGTCAGACTATAGCCTAACGATTGCAATGCTGATTCATAGGATTGATGCACTTCTGAGATATCGTGGACAGTCACACCTGTACCCAGTGTAATCGTTAAATGTAAATTATGTTCGACCCATTCCCGGCTATTGGCAGCTAAAGCAAATAAACGCCGATTCCATTGCCGTTCTTCTTCATCTATCCCATAAATAATAATACCGGCACGACGTACACTGATCCACTCCGACCATCCTTGCAATCCTTCTTGCTGTACCAGTTCTTGAAAAACATTGGTCAGTGCCAATTTGAGCGTATTATGTTCTTGCACATTTCCTTTTTCACGAAAAGCGTCATAGTCTTTGATCTCTGCTACAATCACTGCATAATAAGGCACTTCTGTATACGAATCGGTATGAATCGAAGCAGGAACATACTCGTTGAAAATATGTACATTATGCAGTTCCTGTTGCATACTTTCAGGATATTCGCCTTCGATCCAATTCATAAATAAGCGCCTACGACGAATAAGAAGATTCTCATGATGTTGTTGTTCGTAATCAATCGTCTGTTCAATCAGACTTTCCAGAGCATGATCGATCAACGATAACTCATCTTTACGTGTCGATTCACCCCCTAATTGAAGCGATTCGATTCGTTCCATCATCACTTGAATCGGCTTATAATTTTTGCGTGTAATATAGATAATATAGACAATCGATACCCCTACGACAAATATCCCAATCAATATCCAGATATACGAGATAACCGATACCCATGCAAATAATTGTCCGGCACGAATCCCACTTTCAAATGTCCATCCTAATCGATCTGAATGCAGAGTTGTGAGCGTCTTGCCATGTTCTGCCTCGCTGAGAGCGGTAGCAGGATAAATCGGTAACCCTGAAGCATCATGCACTTCAAGAAAAGACACTTGTGGATTGAACATCGATGCGATTGTCTGTTGCATCGCATATACACTAATATTGATCACCACTAAACCTTGATCGCCAAAAGGTAACGGCACACGTTTATACATCGTAATCACTTGTTGCTTGGGATCATTACTCATTTCGGCAAATAAGCGTACACTTGACCAACCCCGTTGTTCCGGTGCTTGTAAAGCTTTCTGCACAAAATCACGATCAGCAAAAGCGCTTAATTCTTTAATCCCATGTAACGTTAAAATCCGCTGATCGGCATCCCGGTACATATAGATTGATGCAATCAGTTCATTATTATTTTCGAGCATCCGCAAGCGATCAATCGTCTGATACGTGACTGCTGTCCGATCAGCCTGATCGTTATTCAGAAATAAACGATATACATTGGAAGTCTCCAGATCGCTTAATATATCCAGTTCCACTTCACTCACTGATCGTTCTAACGTATCTTTCATATATCCGGTAGAGATTCGATCGGCTTTGGCTGTTTCTTGACGTGAAATTTCATTAATGACTAGAAATGATAAAAAGATCAATATCGAGACAGTTAATAAAAAAATCGGAAAATACGATAGCAACAGACGGCGATACCAGTTTTTAAATAGCAAATGGTCCTCCCCCTTGAATGCTACTGACACAGACAATCTGTTGTGACAACATATTATAGAACATATATTTATTATTAGTTTACGCTTTTAGACGTTATTTGTTGAGGGTTATTTTAAAAATAAAATAATCATTGATTAAGATTGAGGAACAGAAGAGGAATAACGGCTCTGCACCGCTACATATAACAATAACAAAGAACCCAGTAAGGCACTAATGACGCAAGAAAGGTTCATCGCTTGCGATCCGCCAAGCTCAAGTAAATATCCATTGAGCAAATTACCAATAATACCTGCTATCCCGACAAACACCATATTAAAAATACTTTGTCCGGTCGCTTGCATATGTTTGGATGTAATGCGTGATACATATTCTACTGCCGCAATATAAAAGAATCCGAACGATAAACCATGTAACAATTGTACAGCTAGCATAACCGATGGAACAGGAAATAACCACTGGATACCCCAGCGCAAAATATAAGCAAAAGCCGCTAACAGCAACATTTTCTCATGCCCGATCCGGTGAATCACTTTGGCGGCTATCAGCATAGATGGGATATTCGCTGCTGAAGCGATCAGCAATCCTACTCCTGCCAATTGAAGTGTGCCTCCTGCATCTTGAAAAGACAGCACAAAATAAGAATTAAATGCTGTTAACGTCTGGTTCACCAGCAAGCTACCACCGAGAAAAAATAAAAATAAACGATTGGTTAATAAGGTTTTGATTCCTGCACTAAGCGATTGATTGAGAATCCGACTCTCATCTGAACGTCGTGGTAACGTGAACGCTAATATTGCCGCTAACACATTGAACAACATAAACGGAATCCAGATCAGCGATACATCATATTGACTGACATACAATCCGCCTAGATAACCGCCAACTGCTGTACCTGCACTCCCGAGAAAACGGATCGCTCCATAGGTAGTATTGGCTTTTTGCGCGGCAACCAGTGCATACGAATCTGCCATAGGCGCTTGGGTCGCTGTAAATACAGTAGAGATCGTATAGACCATAATCAGAATGAGAAAGTACGGGCTTTGATACAAAATCGATAACAATCCTGGAATGGCTACACTTAACAGCAAAACCAATCTCATTTGTTGAAAACGGTCAACGATTAATCCCCATACTGGCTGTACTAGAATCGAGATAAACGTACCAATTGATAGCAACAAGCCGACCTGTCCACTTCCCAGCCCTCCACCTACAAGCATCGAAGATAAATAAGGATTAAATATACCTCCAGCTAGTCCTGCCAGCAAATAAAAGCTACGAATCCGTAGCAGTACATCTTTGGGTGATTGTTCCTCTGTCCATTGATCTGCTAGCCGCTTCGAGGAGTCCCGTATTCCTTTTAATTTAGCACTCCATATCGAGATCATCATCATCGGCTCCTTTTTGACCTAACGGCTATGTTTGTAGATTGCTAATGGATGATGTAGTACACCATAGACAGCTCCAAGTGCACCCGCTGTATTGCCTAATACCGCAGGCACTAATTGAGTCTGAATCGGGGTAAAATGACCAATCCGTTGATGTAATTGCTCAATATAATAAGAAGAATCCGCTACACCGCCACCAATAACGACACATTCTGGATTTAGTAACGAAATCATGTTAGCTATTCCTGCTGCCATATAATCGATCGGTACAGTCATAATCTGCTGTGCATCGGGATGCCCTGCTTGAGCCAATCGCAATACATCTACAGCATTCACCTGCTCGATCTGACCGCCTGCATGTTCTACAATTGGATGAGTATGATCTGCTCTATGCTCGGTTAACCATTGTCTTGCATATACACCAATGCCTGTACCTGACGCATGTGATTCGAATCGTCCAAATTCGTGACTATTCGCTGTGGCTGACGATACCTGTTCTGGCTGATGATCGACCACCAAATAAGAAACTTCACCGGCGGTATAATCCGCTCCACGAAACAATTGATGATGCAAAATAACAGCTCCACCGATTCCTGTGCCTACTGTGAGCATAATCAGATGCTTTTTCCCGATGCCTGCACCTTGCCAGTGTTCTCCAAGAGCCGCTACATTCACATCATTATCCAGATAAAGAGCACCATCATAAAAAGGTTGAATCTGTTCTAGTAATGACACTCCATCTAACGGCAATGCAGGAATATGAGTGATAACACCTGTCTCAATATTGACTGCTCCCGGAAGTCCCATTCCTATCCCTTCAACATCTATTATCGTGCGATCGATCGTAGCCAGTAGCTGATCCACCTGTTCAAATAACAAAGTAAAAAAAGTTGACGGTTGCTCTGCTTGTATCGTAGGTTGTTTTTGTTGTGCCAGTATAGCTCCATTACGATCTGTTACGATCATTAATGTTTTGGTTCCACCGATATCAATACCGATCATCAAGCCTACAGTCATTCTTTTTCCCCCTGCTCTGCAAATAACATTTTACCGCCAACGACTAACATATCTTCTCGTATATATTGAAATGCTCGGTGAATCCCTGACCACGCGGCTCCTTGAATAACTCCTTTGCCGGTTAACATCGTTGTCGTTAATTGAGGGCATACCGGAGCATACTGCTCCATCTGCTTCTGAATAGTAGGGATAAATACATCTGCATACTCTCCAATCTCACCACCAAATACAATCATTTCAGGTGCTAACATCGATGCTAGATTGATCAGAGATAGTGATAATTGTTGACCGTATTGCTCGATAATGTTGTGTGCATCGGCGTTGCCTTGACGCGCTTGATTCATCAGCATCTGTATATCCCAATGACGAATAGTATCTGCTGTGTCCGAATCAGAATGAGAGTCATTATATTGCTGAATAAGACGACGAATCCCTGCGCCACCGATCTGTTCTTCTAAGCGCTCATTATCTCCAGCCCTGGAAAGGCATCGTCCCATTTCACCTGCTGATCCAGATAATCCACGATATAATTTACTGTCGATCATAATTCCTGCACCGACACCTTCACCCAAAGACACATAGACCATATGCTCTACTGATTGAGCGGCGCCATATTCTTTTTCAGCGATAGTTGCCAGATTCACATCATTATCAAGTAGGATTTCACAAGGAAACAAAGAAGCTAAAGAAGAAGAGGATAATACCGAACGATATTGTTCAAATTGAGGAAGTAACGTATGAATCGTTCCATTTTCAGGATGTACTACTGCTGGAATCCCTGCTGACAAAAAGCGTACATGATCCCATCCGATATTTGCGTCTGCAATCAACCGATCCATATGCTGTTTGAGATGTTCTAACATATCCTGCCCGTTATACGAAGCATCAAGAGGAAAATGCCCTGTCTGAATAATATTCCCTGCTAGATCTGTTAATCCGGTGCGAATATAATCTGCTCCGATATCAAGTGTTACAATATAAAATACAGTCGGATTAAATGAAAGCAATTGCCCTTTGCGTCCCTGCTGATGGCTATCATCCTGTCCTATTTCTGCAATTAATTGATGTTGCAATAAATTCTGCACTGCTGAAGAGACTGTAGGCTTACTCAAGCCTGTACGCCGACTAATCTCTGCTCGTGATAAGCTATCGTGTTGCACAATCACTTCCAAAATCAAATATTCATTCAGATTGCGGATCATTTGCGGATTGCCGATAGATAGTAACATGACATGCTCCTTTGAACTTTTTTTGTAATTAGTAAATGTTCTTTACTAATGAGTTGACAATAGTATACGTCGGCTTGAAGATGCTGTCTAGCGTATTTGTTAAAGATATTGTACGGTAATGAATATATTTTTATAATATCGTTTGTTCTCTTGCTCGCCCTATACATATTTTCAAATAAAAAAGCTATTTCACTGCATCTATACAGTAAAATAGCTTTAGCAAACTATCGAAAAGAGGTTAAATGATGATTTTACATAAAGGTGAGTTTTTGTTCCGCCAGGGAGAACATGGTGGACTTTATCATATTACAAGCGGACTTTTCAAAATTGTACGTCTGCATGAAGATGGTAATCATATTTTATTTAATATTATTGTGCCCGGTGAGACGATTCCGCATCATTCGTTAATTAGCCCGATGGCGTATCACGGTACAGCGATTGCGTTAACGACCAGTGAAGTCGAACCGATTCCTGCTACAGAATGGTATGCTCAATTGGAACGTGAACCGCTTCGCTACCGTGATATTGCGATACAACTGCAAGACAAACTGCGCATGATGCAACAACGAATAGATCAATTAACCCAGATTGCTCCAGCCGACAAATTGACTCATTTACAGAGCTGGTTCCAGAATTATCTAAGCGATATTCCGATTACTGATATTTTGACTCAAGATGAGATTGGACAATTAATCGGGGTACGACGGGAAACGGTAAATCGATTGCTGCGAGCACAGATCAAACATATATAATCAAATAGATCATGACAATCACATCAACTTCTAATTATCTGTTCACACCTATTGTACTTCCATATGAAGATCGCCTGTTTTGGCCCAGCCTATTTTTTTGAGTACATAATACAGTATCAATGTAATGATTGCTGGTAATAACACGCCGATCATGAGATAGACGATAAAGGCACTTGCTCCTTGTGTTGCCAAAATATTTAACGGTGCAATCATCGAGTTCAAGCCTAATCCTGCTAATTCATATGAAGCTTGAAAATGGAATACCAGTGTTGCAATCGGAGCACAAATGATAGCTGCGATAAACGTAGGTAATACCAACCGAGGATTTTTGACCAGATTCGGAAATTGTACTTTTGGCGTAACTAAAATCTGTGCTATAATTCCGCCTGCATCGTTTTGGCGAGCAGACATTAATGTAAATCCAACAAATTGTACCGTACAACCAATCAATGCCGCTGCACTAGAGACTGGATCTAATTTCAAAGCAATCGCAATCGCTGCTGAGGACGCAGGAGACATTAACAATATACTCCATACTAATGAGATCGCCATCGAAGCCAAAATAGGAGAACCCTGTACAGATTGAGTAATACCTGCGCTGATCGTAATCAACAACGGAGTCACTACTGCTGCCAGCCCTGCTCCGACTAATCCACCGACAAATACAGCTCCTAACGGAATCGCCATCATATCAAGCTTGGTACGTCCGGTGATTCGCTTCCCTACATATGTAGCTACAATCGCTGCCAGTACAGCACTGATCGGTTGCCCGGGAACTAATGTCATGCCGCCTTCTACATTGAGATGAAGTGCTGCTCCACCAATCGTACTTGCGATCATGGCACTAAAAAGAACCAGTGTATTGCCACCCAATTGAAAAGCAATCCCTGCGCCTAATGCGGGAGCAAGCAATATTTTTGCAACCGATCCGATAGCGATCAGTGTGTCCCATCCAAGAAATTTACCAAATGTCTCGAAAAGTAATCCGATCCCCAGTGTAACGAGAACCGCATTTGCCATTCCTGCTGAAGCTTTGTACATCCGACTAACGACATATTCTTTCATTTGCTACATACTCCTCTGTGCTCCATGCGTGTAATGGTCAAACTGATTATTAGTTATCCTAACACTATCATTTTGATACTGTAAATCATATATTTTCAGAAATACCTATTTTCGATGAAAATGTTCATGATGTTGCAATTCATTTCAGCAGTGAATATCACAAAAAAAGCCATCCCCAAGGAAAGATAGCTTTTCAAAATTCAGATATACGTTTATTAGACAGTGATATCTAGCAATCCACCTACACCCATATCGGCTGTACTGCGTTTTGCTTTTTCTTCTTCTTGTGTTTTGCGAACAGCTTCTTGTACATCTTTGAGCGATTGAATCGCTGCTTTGGCTGTTGAACCGGTACTGCTTGTAGAATCAGTTGAATCGGTAGAGGCTGTACCCGTATCTGACGAATCGCTACCACTTGACTTGGCACTCGCTTGAGCGATTTGGCGCTCGATTTGTTGAATCTGTTGTTGCACTTGTTTGATCTGTTGTTCGCTGTCTTTTTTATCTGTACTGCTTTGTAATTTAGTTAATTGTGCTTGTAGCGCTGTTTTTTGCTTTTCAAGTGCGCTCGTGTCTGTTGTCGTTGCAGTAGAAGCTGCCTGGTAAGCACTTGATGTTACTGAAGAAATATTCATAGGTATTACCCCTTTGTCCGATAGATTACCCCTTTCTTGTTCATTATTCCCTGCATGTATTATCGGCAGTTTATGTCACTTTGTGTATAGTGATATTGTATATTTATACATATATTTAAGGAGGTTATAAAGATATGACTGATCATTCTGTCCAAACGTATTATTTTGAAGCGAATCATGGAATTCCCAATCATCCAACATTGCCTGTACTACTGTATCCACAAGCACTGCAAGCTAAGCCGACAGATACTGAATCTATTTTCAATCAGAATCATTGGCTAAATAGCTGGACAAACGGTGTATTTAATTACCATCATTATCATAGCAATGCACATGAGGTATTAGGCGTGATCAGCGGAGAGGTTACTGTTCAGCTAGGCGGAGAAGAAGGTCAATTATTCACAATGTATGCAGGCGATGTCGTTGTTCTACCTGCGGGTACAGGGCATAAGCGTATATCTGCTAGTCCTGACTTTCGCATTGTTGGCGCTTATCCTGACGGAATGTCTTACAATACTCGCACAGCGACAGAAACAGAAAAAGAACATGCGACAGCTTTAGCTGAAATCTCGCATGTTCCTCTTCCGAAAATGGACCCTATATACGGATCACAAGGACCACTTTTACAATACTGGCATTCTGTCTAATTAGATTTTGAAGCGTTGAATCAATTGGTTCAAACGATCTGCACTATCATTTGTTTTCTTCGCTTCTTCTGCAATTTCATTCGCTTTGTGAACTACAACTGTTGTTTTGTCTGCAATCTCTTCTGTGCCTTCAGCAGACTCATTGTTAGAGATCGAAATTTCATTGATCGCTTGAGCTAGATTCTGTACAGAAGCACTTAATTGTTCACTGGTTGCGCTAAATTCAGACACCATACGGTCGATATACGTCGCATCATTCATATACGATTCGCTAGTTTTGTTCATCATTGCATAATCTTCTGAAATATTGCCTGCTAGTAGACCGATTAGACGTTGTGTAAAGTGCTGTAAGTTGCCTACAGAATCGGTTACGTTGTTCGTAATCACTTGAATCTGACCTACAGTGTCTTTAGAAGCATCCGCTAATTTGCGGATTTCTTCTGCCACTACAGCGAATCCTCGACCCGCTTCACCCGCTCTTGCCGCTTCAATCGAAGCATTAAGCGCTAGTAAATTGGTTTGTTTAGTAATCTGTAGGATCGAATCGCTTAACTCTTTGATAGTATCTACAGATTTGGATTGTTCTAGAGCTTCATTTAATCCTATTTTCACTTCTTCATAGACTACGCCAGTTTCAGCAACCGATTTTTCCAAAGCTACTTTGAAATCAGTCGCACGTTTACTAATAATATTTGCTTCTTCTGCACCTTCTTGCGCACCTTTAGCAATCGATTCAATCGCTTTTTCAAATTCTTCGGTTGACGCATTGATTTGTTGTGCAGAAGCGGCTGTTTCTTCCATACCAGCAGACATATTTTGAGTTGTCGCTGAGACATCATGCAACTCTTTGTCCATATCCATAAACATCGTATGCGCTGTATTACTTGCTTCTTTTAGCTTTTTCGATTCTTCGCTAACCGATTGAACCACTTGCTTGGTAAACTGGTGCATCCGGTTCATAGAACGAATCAGAACTCCTGTTTCACCTACACTATTTTCATATTGCAAAGGCAATGTTTGCGAGTAGTCTCCTTGAGACATCATTTCTAATTGTTCTGAAGCTAGACGAATCGGTTTGACAATACTGCGTACGACTAGGAACAGAACTACCAAAGCAATCAATAGAGCAATAATCGTAATCACGATAATCGTTGTTAAAATGCTATATAGATCACTCATATAACTGCTAACCGGTAAGAACGTTACTACATTCATTTTGAGAACATCATCTTTTACAAATGAAGCTAGATAATGTACTCCATCGATCGTTACATACCCTGTACCATTTTCAGCAGTCGTAATATTTTGCAGACCATCTTCATTATTCAATTTCGTAAAGTCTGTTTTGAGCACTTGATTCGCATCTTGTGAGGCGATAACTACCCCTTTATCATTGGTCACGATAGTACTAATCGTTTGTTCTTTTTCTTTTTCAGTAATGCCGTCTAGCAATATATTGATATTCAGTGGAAGAGCAAATACGTTTAACACTTTATTGGTAGTCGGGTTTTTGACAGGTTCGACAACTACGATAACAGGATTACCAGTAACTGGTGAAATCTGAGTATCCGATACCATCGGATTGCCACTTTCTAGCACTTGTTTGTACCACGGTGAAGTCGAGATCAAGTCGGTACCTTGAGATTTTCCAGCAAGACCATCCAAGAATACTTTGTCTTGATACGAGAAAAATATATTTTCATACAATCCATTTGAATTTTGCAATTTTTCATTAAGGTTGCTTTGAATACGATTGAAGTTAGTTGTATTCACTACGCCTGTTGCGGTAAGATTTTGAAAAAAGTCGACATTGTAAATTTCTTTAGCGATTGAGCTAGCTAATGTTTGTTGCGCTGCTACAGCCATTTGAAGTTCAGTAACTTTCTCATTGGCTACACGTGTTAATGAATTGGTGTTCATCGACTCATACGAACGAGTGGTCATAATTCCTACAGTAACAATAGAAACCAGCATAGACAATATAATACATACAGCAGCAATAGATAATATCCGCGAGAACAGACTCCCGGTTATATTTCGAAATAATTTCATAGTAATGATTAACTCCTCTTAATATAAATTCTGATTGATACTCTATGTGACTAACGACAGGTGATTAAATCACTAATTAAAAGACTAATTTAGCCTTTTATAGAATAATAGACTAATAATAATACTTTTTTCGACATTTAATAATCTATTAGGATTAGTTCTTAATAACTATATATATTTTAATATATACTTTTTTTCGACATTTGAATCACTATTGTTTATATTTTTTCTAATTTAATTCATAAAATTAAATTTTGCGTGACTTAATTTTTATGTAACTTCTTTTATAAAGGGCTTACATAATATAGAAATACGAGCAAACCGTTGTTACAACAACGTTTTGTCCGCATGTAGATATTGTGTCGTTCTCGTAGCCATTGCTATAAAATTTAGAAACCTTATTGTGTATCTTTCGTAAAAAGTAGAGATGAAGAGGAGAAACAACGATTTTTAATGCAGATATGTTAAACGTTTATCATGCCATATGACCTACTTCATCTTTATTCACGTGACAGCAATACAAATAATAACCAAAAAAGCACATAAAGGAGCTAACGATTATGGGTATTCTGAAAAGTATTATCAAGCAAATCATTTCATCTAAAAAAAATCGTCGTCGTTCGTATAGCAGTAGTGATCGTTATCGTCGTGGAGGATTCCACAATCAACATGGACGTGGTCATTATCGGGGGAAGCGTTCCTCTAGTTCGTACAGCAGTAGCTAATACCGCTATCATGTTCTTATGTATATTCAGCTATCTTCACATCACAAATATCCCGTTCAGTCTATCGTAGATACATCCGATATTAGACTGGCGGGATATTTGGGTATGTGCTGTTGTTGGCAGGTAAAGATTCCAAATCTGTAATAATCCGATCGATAGCTTGCGCGATCTCATCAATATGCTGATATGGTTGCTCTGGCGCTACCAAAAGCATTTTACGAATCATCTGATGTGTACGTGGATGAAGTTGTAATTCCTCTTCCCAGCTACGTTCTTGACGATCTGTTAGTGAAGAATGTGAATTTCCCTCTTCTTCGTAGCTATAGAGAAGAAATAATAACAAATGCCCTAATCCGTAAAAATCACTCGTTACATCTAGTGCGCGTCTAATCCGCTTTTCTTCCTGATCGCCACTCACCAGTTCATCGAGCAGAGCGACATCTGCTGTTCCTTCTCCTTGTTGCCACATCAATCCTAGATCGATCAAATAGACTTTATGTTGATGATAGATCACATTGGATAGACTAATATCTCGATGTACCCATCCTTGTTGATGAATCACTGTTACAACCTCTACTAATTGCTTGATCCATTGTAACGATTGAAGCTCTGTAAAGGTAAGCCCCTGTTCAAAAATCCACTCACCTACATTATGACCCTCAATATATTCCATCACCAGACAATGATAATGGTGATACTGAAATGTATCTAGCAATGACGGAATACTAGGATGATCTATTGCACTCATCGCTCTGCATTCACGTTCATAGATCAATTGTGCTCGCACATGACCTCCACGCAAAGGATACACTCTTTTCAAAACACAGGTCTGCGCGGTCTGGATATCTTCACATAGATAAGTGACACCATAGCTACCTTTGCCCAAACGACGGCAAATCTTATAGCGCTCATGAATCAACTGCCCTTCGGCAAAGTGTCGTTCTTGAATCCAGCGCATGATATGCCCTTGTATGCGTTGTAATGCCTTCAATACATTATCCAGCCTTTCGATTCACATCATTATCGTTACTTGGGATCATCTAATGATGTGATTTGAGATACATCTTGTTTTTTGGTACGTTCGCGGAATTTTTTATACAATCTGCCTACCGTTTCGGGAGTCACTTCGATATTGCGTTCATATGCATATTTGACAGAATACCCGAGTGCCAGTGTAATTGCACCTGCTACTCCTGCTCCGGCTACAGAACCTGCTCCAGGGAAGATTTTGAGCACTTGAGCAAATAAGCTCTTGCCTAGATTACCAACAATAGCGGTAATCACAATTTCTTTAGCCGTTTCCCGACTAATCGGCTTGTTGTATAGTGCAGCTAATCGAGTTAACAGACCTATCTGAATAGCAGTGATCGGAATAATATCAGCGCCTGGAATCGGTGCCGCTCCTACCGCCCCCGCCGAAGTAGCCGCGCCAATAATCCATTTGTTGGCGGTTGACGACTTTTCTTTGATCGTGCGGGCGAATAAAATGTCTTTACTTTTTTTTTTCAACAAATCCAATATACTATCACGTAATGTATCGATGTTTTGTCCGGTACGTGAAGACACAGGAATCACTTGATATTTATGACCGGTTTCTTGTTGAATACGACGAACCAGACGATCAATCTCATCTGCCGCATCAATTTTGTTGAGTACAATAATAATATTGCTATTGATTTTCTCTAACGCTTGTAACGAATTTTTTTCAGCTTCCGAGTAGACCGTTCCTGCGGCATTGAGGAAAAAAAGAACTACATCTGTTTTGCGATAGTATTCACGGGTAACCGCAGAATTGCTTAGATTCACATCATTCAATCCCGGTGTATCGATAAAAATAATTTTTTCCCGATAAGCATAAGGCTTAATTTCTGTAGTCTCTCCAGGTTCTGCCCCTACGCCCGCAACCTCTTCGCCTACAATGCGGTTAATAGTAGAAGATTTCCCTGCATTTACATCACCGATCAAAGCGATCAATACTTCATCTTTCATCTGGCGGTTAATCTCATCCATTTCTTTGTCGAACGCTTCATCTGCTGTTTTGCGAATCGTTGCTTTGAGCTGTTCATTCGTACTCATCGTGTGCCTCCTGTATATAGATCAAGATATTGATTAAGATTCAAAGCCTTCTAATACCAATTTGCCGATCATATCTCCTGCTTCTAGCAAACGATGAGCTTCTTGCAATTGAGCCGCATTAATCGGACGCAGACGCTTCGTCTCTGTTGTGCGAAGCTTGCCTTCATCAATCTGATTCGCAATCCGGTTCAAAATCACACCTTGCTCGTTCATATCGTCTGTCTCATACATCGAACGGGTGAACATGAATTCCCACACAAAGGTAGCACTTTTATTTTTGAGTGCTTCCAGATCAATCGGTTCCTCTGTTTCTACAATCGAACAGATTTTGCCTTGAGGAGCGATCGCATCCGCCATATGTTGCCAGTGTTGATCAGTATGATTTAAGCATAAAATATAATTCACATCAGAGATACCTATCTTTTGCAATTGAGGAACAAATTCATCATGATGATTAATCACATGATCAGCTCCATGTGCTCTAGCCCAATCGGTTGTCTCTGAACGAGACGCTGTACCGATCACTGTTAGACCTGCTTGCTGAGCAATCTGTGTAGCGATAGAACCAACGCCACCTGCGGCATTGATAATCAGAATCGTCTGATCCGAGTTCGCTGACGCATCTTCAGAGATTCCCAGACGTTCATGAATAGCTTCCCATGCTGTCAGTGATGTTAACGGCAACGCAGCAGCCGCAGCGAAATCAAGTGACTTCGGCTTATGACCTACAATACGTTCATCAACCAGATGGTATTTACTGTTACCTCCTGCTCTTGTCACACTTCCTGCATAAAAGACTTCATCTCCGATCTGAAAATCGGTCACATGCTCTCCTACTTCAACAACAGTTCCAGCTACATCCCAACCTAGAATACGAGGATTCTCCTCGACTTGATCTTTGGGTGCTCGAATCTTTGTATCCACAGGGTTCACCGAAATCGCTTGAACTTGCACAAGCAGATCACGTCCGCTAGCAGATGGTTTAGGTATTTCTACATCCAATAGACTATCCGGTTGATCAATTGGCAAATAACGCGTTACTCCTACAGCTTTCATCATACTCATTGTTTTCATCCTTTCGGTATCTATGTATGTCGTTACTGTATATTTACCCGTTATTCATTTATCTCACACTAACCGCTTTTCTCTTTTGTTTATCCCTTATTCTACTTCTACGCTTCGATCCTCTTATTGGATACAAATACATGGTACATTGTGCAAATCAATGTATTTGTTTTTATCCTAACCGATGATGAAGGAGCTGACTATTTACGTATGAAACTTTCAGTGTTTACTGTATGTACGCCTGATCTTACACCAGAACAATTGATAACAGCAGCTACACAGGCAGGTATAGACGGAATCGAGTGGCGCTTTGCTGCTATTCCGCAAGATGCGCAAGCAGAAGCTCCTTCTTTTTGGCGACATAATCGTTGTTCGATTGATCCAGAACATACTGAACCTAGTGTTTCTATTATCAAGCAATCTGTACAACAACATCAATTAGAGTCGATTGCTCTTGTTCCTTATCTGAAATGTGGGGATCTGGATAGTACCCATCATGCGTTTGCCACTGCCAGCCAATTAGGGGCTTCGATGATGCGTGTCGGTGTACCCATGTATGATCGTAGCCGTCATTATCGCGATCTGGATGCAGAAGCTACCCGTTACCTTTCCAGTGTACAAGAATTATCTCAACAATACGGGATTCAAGCTCTGATAGAGACCCATCATCAGACGATTGCTGCTAGTGCTTCTGCGGCGTTACGTCTGGTCGAACATCTGGATCCACAGCATGTAGGTGTCTTATACGATCCCGGCAATATGGTACATGAAGGATATGAAAATTACCGGATGGGGCTTCAATTGCTAGGGCCTTATCTCGCTCATGTTCATGTCAAAAATGCAGCATGGATTCAGCAAGATCAGCAATGGCATTGTCAGTGGGCTCCTATGCTTGAAGGGATTGTGCCCTGGCAACAGATCATTAGCGATTTGCAAAGTGTAGGCTATGACGGTTATCTGGGTGTTGAAGATTTTAGCGAGCAAATGGATTCGTTTGAGATGTTATCGTATTTTGCCAGATCATTTCGTGAACTTGCCGGACAGTCTATCAAGGAGGGTCAACGATGAAAGATACATCTTCTACTATACGTGTAGGCATTATTGGTGTCGGGAATATGGGGAGTGCCCATGCTCGTACATTATTATCAGGGACGATTATCGGGGCAGAACTGGTCGCTGTCTGTGATATTCGCGAAATGATGCGTGATTGGGTGAGTGAACAGCTATCGCCGACTATTGCATTTTGGAGCAATGCCGAAGACATGCTCTCTTCTGGAACGGTAGATGCAGTGATTCTGGCGACTCCACATTATGATCATGCCAGACAAGCCGCACTCGCATTTGCCAGCGGTATTCATGTTCTTGTAGAAAAACCTGCTGGCGTATACACCAGACAAGTACGGGAAATGAACGAAGCGGCAGCAGCAAGTGGCAGTGTATTTTCGATTATGTACAATCAACGCACCAATCCGCTTTATATCAAATTAAAAGACTTGATTTCTTCAGGTGAATTAGGGGAGATCAGACGTCTGAATTGGATTATTACGAACTGGTATCGCTCGCAAAGTTATTACGATTCCGGTGGTTGGCGGGCAACATGGAGTGGTGAAGGCGGCGGTGTATTGATCAACCAATGTCCGCACCAACTTGATTTGTTGCAATGGACAACAGGGATGATGCCGACCCGAATACGTGCTTTTTGTCAGTTCGGTAAATATCGCAATATTGAAGTAGAAGATGATGTGACTGCCTATGCAGAGTATGAGAATGGCGCAACAGCCGTTTTTATTACAACTACAGGCGAATATCCGGGTAGTAATCGATTTGAAATTACAGGTGATCAAGGTAAAATCGTGATCGAAAACGATACGCTAACATTCTGGCGTTTACGTGAATCCGAAACGGCATTTAATCAAAATTATACAGGCAAGTTCGGACATCCTGAATGTTGGAAATGCGAGATTCCGATTGAAGGAATCGAGACTGGACATCCTGGCATTATACGCAATTGGATTGAAAGTATTCAGCATGGTACTCCATTGATTGCTCCCGGCGAAGAAGGGATTCGTGGTCTAAGTCTATCCAATGCGATGTATTTGTCGACATGGATCGATGATTGGGTAGAACTACCTGTGAGTGAAGAGCAATTTGAGCATGAGTTGGAGCAACGCAAACAGCAATCTTCTATTGCCAAGCCTGATTCTTCGGCAGATCAATTGCCTGCTGATCTAAGTGCTACTTATAAATAATAGAAACCAAACCAAGCTATCTTAAGGAGATTACGCTATGAAACATTCGCAAAAAGACGGTATGTTCTACGCACCAACTAGTGAATATCGATCCCAACCGGTCTGTGCACCCGATCAATGTCAAATTGCTGTGGCTGCACTGGATCACGGGCATATCTACGGAATGTGCGAAGGACTGATACAAGCCGGTGCTACGCTAAAATGGGTATACGATCCTGATCCGCTCAAAGTACAGCAATTTTGCAAGCAATTTCCTCAAGTGAGCGTTGCGCCAACCTTAGAACATATTTTACAAGATGAGAAGATTCTTCTGGTCGCTGCCGCTGCTATTCCAGCAGATCGGGGACCACTTGGCATAAAGGTGATGCAAGCCGGCAAAGATTATTTTACCGACAAAGCGCCTTTCACCACCTTAGAACAATTAACCCAAGCTAAAGTCGAAACTGTTCGTAGTGGACGCAAATATATGGTCTACTATAGCGAACGCCTGCATGTAGAAAGTGCTGTCTATGCAGAGCAACTTATTCAGCAAGGTGCTATCGGACAAATAGTGCAGGTTATGGGTACAGGCCCCCATCGCTTGCAAGCAACAAAGCGACCGGATTGGTTTTTTGAGCGTGAACGATATGGAGGTATTCTTTGCGATATTGGCAGTCATCAGATTGAGCAGTTTTTGACATTTACCGGCTCTACAGATGCGACAATTCAGCATAGTCGTGTCGCTAATTTTCATCATCAGCAGTATCCTGAACTAGAAGATTTCGGTGAAATTTCATTGCTAGGCAATAGTGGCGCTTCAGGATATATGCGTGTAGATTGGTTTACCCCTGAAGGTCTTAGCACATGGGGAGATGGACGTACAACGATTCTAGGGACAGACGGTTATATTGAACTGCGTAAATATGTAGATATTGCTCGGGATAACGCAGGTGATCATGTCTATCTTGTTAATCATGAAGGGGAATATCATTTTGAAGTTAAAGGTAAAGTAGGCTTTCCATTTTTCGGTCAATTGATTGTAGATGTCTTAGAACGAACCGAACATGCGATGACTCAAGAGCATGCGTTCAAAGCCGCTGAATTATGTCTACTCGCGCAACAGCAAGCATGGAAAAAAACAAACGCACTGCAAGGATTTAATACTGCTCCTTTGGCCAATCGTCTGTCCTAGCGCTCTCTGCCAGTGTTACAATGGAGTCAAGATCATCTGATGAATAGACCCCATTGCAGGAGGTATACTGGCAAGATGCCTAATACATTGCGCTTAGACCAGTCTGTGACTTATGGATATCGATCGGAAATGCCTTTTCAACCACCGACTGTAGACGGATTCCACTCTCATTTACATTATGAGATTTATTATTTTCATGCAGGCGTGTGCACCTACATTATAGGAGATCGTAGCTATGATCTGCGTCCGGGCGATGTGTTATTGATGCATGGTATGACTTTGCATCGCCCTCATCCTGCACCTGATCAACCATATATTCGCTCGATTTTGCATTTCGATCCAGCGGTGTTACACAATTATATTCAACCTGAACATATCTCGGAATTGCTGTATCCTTTTGAACATATCGGGAATTGTCGACTGTCTCTCAATCCAGAACAACAAGCAGAATGGGAGCAGTCGTTAGCTTATCTACAACAGATCGCTCCTCAGCCAAATGCAAAAGTATCTTTGCGATTTATAATGCGGATGTGTGATCTACTATCACTTCTTGCTGAACGTTGTAAGCAAGAACATATCACTTATGAACGCATCGGGAAATCAGGATATGCGCAAGCGATTCTGGATTATATCGAAGCCCATTATATGAACGATATCACTCTGGATGATATTGCTGATCATCTTCATTTATCCAAGCCTTATATTGCGAGTGTATTCAAGCAATCAACAGGAACTACAGTATTCAAATATCTATACAATCGGCGGATTACACAAGCTACTTTATTATTGCAATATCAATCCGATCTATCGATCACTGAAGCTAGCCGATTGGTAGGATTCAAGCAATTGACTCATTTTAGCCGATTATTCAAACAAATGGTTGGTTGTTCGCCTGAAGTATATCGTGCCCGATGGTTACAGGATACGATCAATGAACACTAACTCTATGACAAAAGCCTACCCCTGTTATGATACGTTTTAGGGATAGGCTTTTATTGTATTGTAGTCTTTATTTCAGTTAAGTTGGATCAGATCCAACCAGATCGTTGTAACAATCGGCGAATCATAGTTGTTGCTTGTGCACGTGACACATCGCTTTGTGGCTCTATAGCTCCTTGATTCCCTTCAACAATATGATATTTGACAGCCAAAGCCAGTGCAGGCACAGCCCAATTAGAGACTTGCTTGCGATCAGAAAAACCACTTAGCTGTGCATTGGCTTCATTGGTCGTAATATCTGTACTCAAGCCTGTTAATTTCATCGCATGACTCAATATTTCGCTTGCTTCTTCGCGGGTAATCTGTTGATTCGGGCGAAATGTAGTATCGTTATATCCTTCGATCAATCCATGATTACTTGCACTGCCAATCACACCAGCATACCAATCAGAATCATGCACATCGGAAAAAGTAATTTTGCTAGGTTCCGCAGACAATCCCAGTGCTCTAACAATCATCGCTGCAAATTCCGCCCGGGTTACCAGTCGATCCGGTGCAAAGACTCCTCCTTTTTCCCCTGTTACAACAAGCCTTGAAGCCATATCATTCACATCTGTACGGCTCCAATGTGTAGTCATATCGACAAAAGATGGATGATGAGCTATTAGTGCATAGATACCGTTACTCCATCCATGAATACGTGCTAGTGATTGACTGTCTGCTGATGATGAGGGTGAGATCACTGTAGGAACAGGATTGATCGTCTGATCACTATGATACACAATCGCTGTAGTGGCTGTAGCATTAGCAGAAGGAGTAGAGGTTGTATTCGGTACTGACATTGTTACGTCGAGACTTTGGTCACTTCCCTGCGGATTCACGGCTACTGTCTGTCCGTTATATTCAGCATGTAATTGAATACCTACCGGAGAACCGATCATCGTCAGCCCTTGTTGGTTCACAATAGATTGCAAAGGTGCTAACTCACTACTGGATGGTGTACTGATATTGATAATTAGCGTAATCGGAGTGACCGCTGATGGCGGGTTGATAAATGATTGAATCAATTGTTGTTGCGGTAGTATAGCAATAGGCAAAGTGTACGTTACTTGCGGACACACAATTATCAGCGAACCCTGTTGCTCATACAATGCTTGTAATAATGAACCTTCAATCGGTACTTGAATCGATGGTTGATCTTTTGGGATTGAAATCGCTAATTGATGATCATTGTTCGCTGTTAGTTGTTGAATCGCTAAAGGATTGTTGATGTGGATGGTAGGCAAAGTAGAATCTGTAGCCGGGTCAATTGTAACTAGTGGCTTGGTCTCTATACTATTCTCATCATTCGTAACCATAGGAGTCGTTGCCATATCTGCGGAATCCGGTGATCCGATAACAGGTTCTGCAAGCGACGAATCTACAGTCGTTGGGGCAATAGACGTGACGGTAGGATCGACAAATATATAAGAGCCATCTCTACCCAACTGTATAACCGCTACTAAGCGAACATTAGTAGGATCTGCTTGTTCTCGAACATACAGATAACCCGGTTGCCATTGTATAGGGGTAACGATCATTTCTGCTTGAACCCATGTACCATTGGTGCCGTTAGTAGAATCTATGCTATATTCCATCGCTGTGGTCGTCCCTGTTAGCCACCCTGCTAGAATATTCACACCTACATCGGCTAGATCCACCGATGACCCTGCTAGCACAACAGGCGATGATAAGCTGTCTGATGAAGTGGATTGTTCGGCTGCGTGAACATCTTGTACAGCACCCCATCCCCAAGCCACCATCATTAGCAGACTGATGCAACAGATATACAGCGAATACCGACTGATATCACGTCCACGATAATGCGCCATCGCGAACCCCCTATCCTTTTTATAATTATATATTTGGTCATTTATTGGTGAAGTCGTTGATATAATTGTATCGTTTCTTTTTGAGGTTCAATGCCTAGATCTTCTTGTAGTAAATTCACAAAACTTCGATAGCAACTTGTCAGCAAAGCATAATGACCGATACTGGCATAAGCAGTCATTAACAATCGGCAAATTTCTTCTGAATACGGATCTTTTTGCCATGCGCTTAATAGACGCTGAATAGCTTGCTGTTCCCGATTATGATTGATCTCATATTGAGCGGTTGTGAACAGTAGATTCATATAAGCTTGCAATAAATTTTGACGGCGAATACTTGCCCAGGGGTAATCATGTTCTTCTAAATAATCACCGCGATATAACGATAACAAGTGTTCATTTTGATGATAGCAATCTTCGGCATAATCTTTGTCTGCTTGAATGCCTGCTTCAAATCGATCTACATCATTCATAATACCTTCTTGATTCAATCGATATCCTTCTTGTGCATATTCCAGCTTGGTAGTGATACCCCATTCTTTGAGTAACTTCCGAATCTGATATACCGATGTATGCAAATGAGTGGTTGCTTTTTCTTCTGTATATTCCGGCCATAACGCATCTATAATTTTTTCTTTGGAGACCCATTCTCCTTTGTGATGCATCAGAAAAGCAAACAACTCTTGAGCTTTCATCGTACGCCATTTTAGTTTTTTGCCATCATGGTGTCCATCTTGTAAAGTAAGCCGCTTAAAGCATAATACTTTGACCATATCTTCAGCAGGCTCGGTCTCTACCACTTGAGTAGTTGGAATCGAATTGCGTATCCGTTCTAACGTTTTTTGAAAACGAACAGGCACAATCGGTTTTAATATATAATCCAGTGCATTTAATTCAAATGCTTCTAAAGCATATTCAGAATAGGCTGTAATATAAATAATTTTGATTCCATGATCAATCTGTTGAATATATTCAGCCGCTTCTAGCCCATTAATCTCAGGCATCCCAATATCGAGAAAAACAATATCAGTTTTATCTTTTTTCAAATGATCGATCCCTGCTTGAGCAAATGTATATTTGCCAACGACCTCAATATTGCCATCTTTGTTTAACAGTTTTTCCAAGTGTAACAATGCTGGTTTTTCATCATCGATCAAAATCGCTCTCATGCGCTTATTTCACCTCCCGGAATCATAAAGCTTACCGTTGTTCCTTTACCGATAGTACTTTCAATTTGTAGCCCTTCCCCGTACATTGCGAGTAGACGTTTGTGAATATTAATCACACCTACACCACTATTGGCAGAAGCTGCAGACTCGCCTGCTAATAATGCTTGAATCTTTTCAGGTGCGATACCGATACCATCATCGTGAATACGTACGAATAGATCATTCTGTTGTTCTTGAATCGAGATTGTCAGTATACCGCCTGCTGCTCTGTTCATCAGCCCATGTCGCACTGCATTTTCAACAAGCGGTTGTATACTAAGCGGTGGAATCATTTGCCCGATTTCGCGATCAATATCCCATACAATCTGCAAACGTTCATCAAAGCGTGCTTTTTCCAAAAATAAATACGATTGAATCAATTCGATTTCTTTATTCAATGTCGTTAACTGATCCCGATTCTGAAAATCAAAACTTCGCCGTAAATACTGACTGAGCTCAATCAACAATTCTGAAGCTTGATCTGGATCAATCGAACACATCGCAATAATCGTATTCAGCGCATTGTATAAAAAATGAGGCTTGATCTGTGCTTGTAAAAAAGCCATTTCTGTCCGTAACACAGTCTGTACAGATGATTTGAGTGCTAACAATGTATTCACACGTGCTCTTAGCTCAATCGCATGAACAGGCTTGCCTAGAAAATCATTAATCCCTGCTGCAAATCCATTCTGAATATCTTCAGGACGACTTCGTGCAGTCAACATCAATATCGGTAATTCAGATAGAGAATACCGCTGACGAACCTGCCGGCATAATTCCAGTCCCGACATCCCTGGCATCATCCAATCGGTAATCATTAGATCAATTTTCGGATGGTACCGTAATTTATCCAGCGCTTGCTTCCCACTTTGAGCTTCAATCACCACATACTGTTGTAACGATAAAATATTGTTCAACACCTGCAAGTTCATCGGATCATCATCGACAATCAAAATAACATGCGTATGCGGAGCAGCAGATAATTCATCATCGTTATGTGCTACTGCATCTTTTTCACGTTGTAACACAGGTTTGTTTTTGGAGATCGATTGTTTGACTTCATGTTGAACAGTGATCGGTTTGGAGAACGTGGTAAGTTCTTTGGTGATCGGTACATCCGCTGTCGGCAATGTCACTGTAAAAGTAGATCCTTGACCGGGAACCGAGTCCACAGTGATCTGTCCATCGTTCAGCTCGACCAGCTTTTTGGTGATGCTAAGTCCTAGCCCTGTACCAGCATAACTTTGTTCTGATAGCCCTAACCCTTGCTCAAATGATTTGAAAATATCTTCATACCGATCTGCTTCGATCCCGATACCTGTATCTGTTACAGAAAAAGTAACCGCTTGTGCACCCACTTCTACAATAAAACGAATCTCTCCTTGTTCAGTAAATTTCACAGCATTGCCAAGCAAGTTATATAAAATCTGAATTAACCGATCTTCATCGGTATACAGTGGAGGTACATATTCAGGCCATTCTTGGATAAATACAATTTGTCGTCCTGCTACGGTATAGCTAACAATTTCGAGTACAGATTCAGCAACAGTACGTAAATCGACCGCTTTGCGATCTAACAACAGATCACCATTTTTCAATTTGGAATAATCCAGAATATCGTTGATTAACGCTGCCAGCTTACGCCCTGTTGAAGATACTAAGATCAGTTGCTCCGCTTGCTGGTCTGCTACAGGCCCGGCTGCCCCTTCTATCAGTGATTCCGTCATATTAATCATGCCATGCAAAGGGGTACGAAGCGCATGTGATGTATTGGCTATAAATTCATCTTTTAATTCATCTAACGTCAGTAATTGCTGAGATAGATTCTCGATTTGTTGAAAAGAAAGGGCAAATTGTCGACCGATCAACAGACACTGCGTAATAACAAAAAATAATACTTCTAAAGGAATAATCACTGTATTGTCGATAATCCCTCGCAGACTGATTAAACTAATAATCGCAACGACCGCTAGACTATGCACACTTAACAGCATCGCCTGACTATTCGGTTGCTTGCGAATAACAGCTCTCACTACGATATAGAGGATATATGCCACTGTAAGCAAGTTACAGAAAAACCATCCTTTATCCACCTGAGTGAAAAAAGTTGTTGGTGTTGCTAACGCCATAATCAGTAAGATGATAGACATGATTCGATACATACGTAACACCCAGCGATGAGCTACATTCGGTAACGATTTGCTTACATAAAACAGCAAACAGTAATAGAAAGTCACCGAACAGATGAGTTGAACACGCAATACAATATCGTAGGAAAGATCAGGTAATATCATACTGAATAACTTTTCTCCATGTGTTAGTACATGTACAAAAGCAGCGATACAGAAAAATCCTAGATATAGCAAGGTCTGATCTTTACGACGCATATGATAAAGAATCAATACATACAGACCGGGAAGCAGAAATCCTCCCATCACTGCAATATCACTAATAATCGAAATTTCACGTTCTTTAGTAATCGAAGCCAGATCACCAAAATTGATCGGATAAACGATACCACCAGACGAATAACTATAATTCGAGACTTGAACAACCAGATCTATCGTATTGCCATTTACAGGAACCCATGTGTTATAAGGAACATTGTTAGGGATCGTCGTTGCTGCTGTCGTCCCCGGAGACCCGCTAGACCCTACAAGTTGTCCATTGATAAAAATGCGATTAGCTGTACGGATATTTTTGACATGAATACCATACATGCGTTCCGCTTGCTCTGGATCTGATACCAGAATGCGCAAATGATACGTTGCATGCCCAAAAGCAGAAGCTCCATGTTGCTCCATCACTTTATTCCATGATTGTGGAACTTGAATAGGTTGAGCCAGAGTATTCGTTGATATTGCTTTTCCATTTTGAAAATCTTGCGGATTCAGCAAAACAGAGGGGTAAATATCCCATTCTCCATTGAGGGGAACTGTGCCATCTGCTGTGTAATCCCACTGACGCAAATCCATGACTCCATGTTGTGAAACAGGATGTTTGATTGTATCGTCAAGATATTGCCGGATAAATCCATATACAGGCAAAGCGATTAATAAGAATACAATTATGGGGACTAGCCATTGTTTTTTCATAACGGCTCCTTCATCTTCTTCTGATGTTTACTATTTATGTAAGAATCATTTGCAGATTTGCGCAAAATAGTTCATGTTCTAATCTATATAACGGTCAAAAGCATCCAGAAATGTTGGTTTTGACGCAAAATAATTAGAGTTTTTACTAATTATTCAAGATGTATGATTTGGTGTATGTTAACTATAGAGTCATAGCATATAAGGAGGAATAATAATGAAAGCAGTTGTAATCGAACAATACGGTGAAAAAGAAGAACTGAAAGAAATGAATGTTCCTGATCCTGTGCCCGGAGAACATCAAGTAGTCGTTAAATTAAAAGCGACTTCGATCAATCCGATTGACTGGAAATTACGTGCGGGTTATTTAAAACAAATGATGGATTGGGAGTTCCCGATTATTTTGGGATGGGATGCTGCTGGTGTGATTACAGAAGTCGGCTCTGCGGTTACCGAATGGAAAATCGGAGATGAAGTATTTGCTCGTCCGGAAACAACGCGCTTTGGTACGTACGCAGAGTATACGCTGGTAGATGATCATTTATTAGCAGCATTGCCTGTCAGTGTGACTTTTCAAGAAGCGGCTTCGATTCCGTTGGCAGGACTAACTGCATGGCAAGCTCTGTTCGATCATGGACAATTGAAGTCAGGTGAAACAGTACTGATTCATGCAGGAGCAGGTGGCGTAGGTAGTCTTGCGATCCAACTTGCTAAAAATGCAGGTGCTCATGTTATTACAACAGCTAGTGAAAAAAATAAAGAATTTCTTGAATCATTAGGAGCAGATCAAATAATTGATTACAAATCGGCTGACTTCTCCGAAATCTTGTCCGATGTCGATCTGGTATTTGATACGATGGGCGATAAGATTCAAGCCGATAGCTTCAAAGTACTCAAACCCGGTACTGGACGCTTAATCTCGATCGTTGGAGAACCGGATGAGAAGCTTAAAGCACAATACGATGTGACTGCCAAATCGATCTGGTTACAACCTAACGGCGAACAATTGCAAAAGTTAGCGTTATTAATGGCTGAAGGCAAGCTCAAAGCCATCGTCGGCACTGAAATTCCTTTCTCTGAAAAAGGTCTACAAGAAGCTCATGAATTGAGTGCTACTCATCATGCTAAAGGTAAAATTGTAATCACGTTTGAATAGAAACGGTGGTGCAATCTCCAATGGGATGGATTAATCCTGCAAGTGTGTTTCCAGATCCTTTATTTCGTCTGGTCTGGTTGATTGAATTGTTGGTTTTATTATTTATTATTTTGGCAGGTTCACGTTTTTCTCGTAAAAGCTGGATCGGTACGACAATCTTATTTGTATTGGGATTGTGTGCTGTTCTGCCGGGGTATATTTATCAACTAACTCATCCAGATCCAATAGGCGCGTTAATTGATATTCCGTTATTATTGATGTTCCCGATTATGTTGGTCAGTCTGATATGGGCAATCATCATCTGGATCTATCGATGGTACAGTAGACAACGCTCACGCTCTTCTACTACAAGTTAACATCACAAAAACCTCTTACTTCGATAGATTACCGAAATAAGAGGTTTTTGCTTTTTATTTATAAGAATAGACTACAGATAGGACTAGCAATTATTCGTCTTTTTGCAATTGCTCTACTGTCGTACGTATAATTAATTGTAGTGCTCGGGACATTAAGTTGATCGGCAATGTCGGAAGACTTGGCTTATGCAGAGCCATTTCTGTTGAAGCTGGAAAATGAACAAAGCCTGCCATAACACCCGGACTGGACTGCTTTACATAATCCAGCATACCGTACATGACATTGTTACAGATAAACGTTCCGGCTGTATTAGAAATAACGGCTGGAATCCCATTTTCAATCAATCGATCAGTAATCACACGAATCGGTAACGTTGAAAATAATCCATCCGGTCCATTCGCTCGAATCGGTACATCTTGTGGACGTTCGTTACGGTTATCAGCATAACTAGAAGCTTCGATGTCTTTGATATTTACTGCAATCCGCTCCAAATTAACAGCTGTACGTCCTGCTGCCAGCCCGCAAGCGATAATAATATCAGGCTGGAATCGCTCCACTTCAGCAAGCAGTAATTCGACACATTCATCATAGTGTACAGGTAACAAGATCGTATGCAGTTCTAACGAAATATCTGTAAATGAATAATCTTCCATCGCTTGCAATAAAGACTGTGTTGGATTGATAGTATGACCACCAAATGGTTCAAATCCAGATAATAATAATTTCATAAGTTACCACCCCTTTTCGCTTATTTTGTACATCTAGAACATTGCTATTGTGGAGATATTAGACCGTTGGTTTCTTTACAGTTTACATGAAGTTGATCAAGTTGGACATTGACATTTAAAATGGATACGTTACAATTAAGATATATATTTATGAAAATTAAATTTTGCAAAATCATTTTTAAAGGAGATGGAATAGAATGTCAGTCTACGATTATTCAGCAACAACAATTGATAAAGAAGAAAAGTCTCTTGCCGATTACAATGGTGATGTACTCCTTATCGTGAATACAGCAAGTGGTTGCGGTCTAACTCCTCAATATGAAGGTCTGCAAAAATTATACGATACGTATCAAGAACAAGGATTCAAAGTACTTGGCTTCCCTTGTAACCAGTTCAAAGGACAAGAGCCAGGCACAGAAGAAGATATCAAATCTTTTTGTCAGGTGAACTACAACGTTAGTTTCCCGCTATTCTCCAAAGTAGATGTGATTGGTGAGACTGCTCATCCATTATTCCAATATCTAGTGAATGAGACTCCTGCGCCTTCGCGTACAGGCGAGATCGAATGGAATTTTGCCAAATTCTTGGTTGACCAAAAGGGAAATGTGGTTAAACAATATCCATCACGTCTTGATCCAGCAGAAGTAGAAAGTGATATTCAAAAAGTACTTGCTGGTGAAAAGTTAAACTAATTGTATGCTGAATACAGTTGTTAAATTGTGGTAAAATAATGATGAAGTACTACTTTCACACTAACTAACTGGAGGTCGATGAACAATGGCATTAACATTTACGGATATGGTAACAAAAGCAAGAAATAACGTACCTGGTGTATCTTCTGAAGAAGCACGCAAAAAAATCAACGCACAACCTGAAACATTTATTATTGATGTACAGGATGCTAAAGACGCTGGAGCTTGTGGTCTAATTCCAAGTAGCGCTAATATCACGTTGGGTATGTTGCCAATTCGTGCTGATCTACAATTGCCAGAAGAACTGCGCGATGGTCGTTTGTCAGATCGTTCACGTCCGATTCTAGTGACTTGTGGTGCAGGCGGACAAGCTGCTCTTGGTGCTTACCTTCTTAAAGAAATGGGCTTCACTGATGTCGCTTATATCGATGGCGGAACAGCAGCATGGAAACAAGCTGGCTTTGAAGTCGAAGAAGCATAATTTATTTTCCTGACAACTATTATTGTATATTTATTTTTTAAAAGAAGCCTTGAAGATTGCTTTCAAGGCTTTTTGTTTATCGTCTTTTCTACATTACATACTGACTTGATTGTTGTTGATAAGGGTAAATAATAATGGCTATTATTTGTAATCGTTCTCATTTTTGGATTTTTATAAAAGTTGTTCTGATGTTGCTAAAAGATTATTTTTATAAAAAAGGCGAAATAGAGCGATATTCCTGCTCAAATGGGCTTAATCGCTTATTAAAAGTAGATACTCTTCTACATTATAGCGATAACCTTCACTTTGCTACGTTTAACATGCCTAACTAAATGGGTAATGTTTTTCACAGCCGTACGCAGTCTACGCCGAGATTGATACATTTGAGAGTTATGGTCTCTCTTCTTCCTCCGGTGGCAGGTCGTTCGCTTGAAAAGATCAAGGGGGTAATAATAGATGAGTCGCAATGTAACAATGATGCAATTTTTTGAATGGCATGTCGAGGCTGATGGTTCACACTGGAAAAGATTGCAGGAGACAGCAAAAGACCTTAAAAAAGCAGGAATCGGGACAGTATGGATTCCACCGGTAACCAAAGGGCATACACCACAGGATACAGGATACGGTGTGTATGATCTGTATGATTTGGGTGAATTCGACCAAAAAGAATCGGTACGTACTAAATATGGTACCAAAAAAGAATTGCTAGATGCGATTGCTGCCTGTCACCGACTTGGAATCAATGTGTATACCGATCTAGTCATGAATCACAAAGCAGGAGCAGATGAGACCGAAGCATTCCATGTCATCGAAGTCGATCCGAATAACCGGACAGAAGAAATTTCTGAGCCATTCGAAATCGAAGGTTGGACGAAGTTCACTTTCCCGGGTCGTGGCGAAGAATATTCTGCTTTCAAATGGGATTATCATCATTTCAATGGTACAGATTATGATGCTCGTGCAGAACGCACAGGTATTTTCCGTATTGCTGATGAAGGCAAACAATGGAATGAAAATGTAGATAATGAATTTGGTAACTATGATTATTTGATGTTTGCTAACATAGATTATAATGTTCCAGAAGTTCGTGAAGAAATGATCAACTGGGGTAAATGGATGATCGATACTACCCGTTGTGACGGCTTCCGTCTGGATGCTATTAAACATATTAACTATGAATTCCTACGTGAATTTGTAGGCGAAATGATCAACAAACGTGGACAAGATTTCTATATTGTAGGTGAATTCTGGAATCCTGAATTAGCTGCTTGTCAGGAATTCTTGGATACTGTTGATTATCAGATTGACCTGTTTGACGTATCACTACATTACAAATTACATGAAGCTTCTCAATCTGGAGCTGCTTTTGATTTGTCTACGATTTTCAACGATACGTTAGTACAGACTCACCCGACCAATGCAGTAACCTTTGTCGATAATCATGATTCTCAACCAAATGAAGCGTTAGAGTCATGGATCGAAGACTGGTTCAAACCATTAGCGTATTCATTGATTTTGCTACGTAAAGATGGATATCCTTGCGTATTCTATGGTGATTATTTCGGAATCGGTGGCGAACATCCAGTAGAAGGTAAAAAAGATATGCTGGATTGCTTGTTATACTCTCGTTACCACAAAGCTTATGGTGAACAAGATGATTACTTCGATGATGCCAATATTATCGGTTGGGTACGTAAAGGTAGCGAAGAGATCGAACGCTCTGGTTGTGCAGTCGTGATGTCTAATAGCGATGGTGGCGACAAACGGATGTTTATCGGTGAAGATCATGCCGGTGAAATCTGGGTAGACATGACCAATGCGCGTGAAGATCATATTACGATTGAAGAAGACGGTTGGGCGACTTTCCCTGTCAACGGTGGTAGCGTATCGGTATGGGCATTGCCTGAACTGGATATCGAACATACAGAAGACAATGAAGATGACAGCTGTGTAGCTGTTCCTGAAGGAGAAGAATTAGAAGCGAACGTTGTAACCGATCATGATCACCATGAATCTCATGACAACGAACCTGCTAATTCATAATAGTCGATCATAAATCAAAGCGGAATATCTCCTTTGTATAAGGAGATATTCCGCTTTTTTTGCTATATAATTAAAACAACATATTAATTGGATTGAAACTGATGATAACTTACAAATTCAGCGACAGGCTTGCGGTAACCGCGAGGTCTTTGACTGGAAGTATCTTCTTTGCCAATAGTAATCATCATAACAGGTACATGGGTATCTGGAATATCCAGTTCGTTCGCAACTTGTACCGGATCGAAGCCGATCATTGGACAAGTATCCCAGCCTTTTTCTTTGGCGATAAGCATCAATGCCATAGCAGATAGACTTGCGTTACGAATCGCTTCTTCTTTTTGAAAAATCTCGCCTCGATCTTGATAAAATTGGATCGTAGAAGACACGGTCTGATCATATTCTTGCTTACTAAGTATTCCTAGATTGAACATACCTTCATAAATCTCAGCTGTATGCTGGTGAGCTTGTGTATTGCCCAACACCACAATCACAGCCGATGAAGTAAGTACTTTATATTGCTTACCCGAAGCTTCATACATTTTCTGCTTACCTTCAGTATCGTTAACGACTACATAATGAACATGTTGCAAATTAAAAGCAGAAGGTGCAAGCTTAACAAGGTTGAAAATTTCATCTAATTCTTTCTCAGTGATCTGAATATCCGGTATAAATTTGGTTGCTGATCTTCTGTTTTTGTATACATCCAAAAATTCTCCCAATGTATTTCCTTCTTTCTTATAACTAATTTATAGTATATATTATTTTATCGGTTAGTTATTATAAATTTGTATACCTATATTCAAAAAGATTGGAGTTCTACGATGGAAAATTTTAAAGATCGATTTAGCGAATCTTTTTTACAGCATTTTGTTGATGTGATGATAGAACAATCTTCCAAGTTCCAAGCAGATCTATTTTTGCAACAGATTTATGATGATCGGTGGCACGAACTTGCGTTCAAACAACGGTTACGGCATATTGCTGAAGCGATTACGGTTGCTCTTCCTCTACCTTATCCGCAAGCTATCGATATCTTAATTCAGGCGGCTCCCTACTGTCGGGGTGTAGAATATTTATTTTTCCCGGATTATGTAGAGTTAAATGGGCTGGAGCATTTGGATGTGTCGATACGTGCTTTGGAAGTATTCACTGTGTATTCCAGTGCTGAATTTGCTGTACGTCCTTTTATTATTCGATATCCGGCACAGATGTTAGAGCAGATGGATCGCTGGATCGTAAGCGATAATGAGCATCTACGCCGTCTGGCGAGTGAAGGATTCCGTCCACGCTTACCCTGGGCGACCCAGTTGCCTTTATTTATTCAAGATCCATCGCCAACGCTAGAACGATTAACCAAGCTTAACAACGATCCTTCGCTTTATGTACGTAAAAGTGTAGCCAATCATCTAAATGATATTGCCAAAGACCATCCTGATCGTATCGCCGAGTTAGCTCAACAATGGTATGGTCATCATACTCATACAGATTGGATTGTTCGTCACGGCTGTCGTACACTGCTGAAGCGTGATCATCCTGCTATATTGCAATTGTTCGGCTATATCGCCAGTGAAGACGTACATATAACCCATTTTCAAGTACAGCCGACTACAGTGATGATGGGCGATTATGTTGAGTTTTCATTTACACTGGTTAACGAATCGGCTACAGACCAATCGTTGCGGATTGATTACGAGATTCATCATATGAAAGCAAACGGCAAAAATGCTCCTAAACGGTTCAAATGGACAGCCAAATCTTTCGCTTCTGGCACCCATGTTATCCGCAAAAAGCATCTATTTAAAGAAATTACTACACGTAAATATTATGCAGGTATCCATTATGTATCGATCTATATTAATGGTGTAGAGCAAGATAAAGCTTCGTTTATGTTAGAGCTGTAGCTCACTTCAGCATTATCATTGCTTATGGCTTTTATTATGAAATACCACTCTTATATACCATCCAGATAGAATCATTCCAGCAAAAAAAGCAAGCCAGCTACAGCATTTAACTGTAGTTAGCTTGCTTTTTGTTATGAGCCATTATTTCAAAACGCGAATACGTTCTTCAAGCGGCTTGAACTCTTTGTCGCCTGCAGGTGCTGTTGGCTTACCAAATGGCATTTCTGCAACCAATTTCCATGATTCTGGAATATCCCATTCTGCTTTGATCTTCTCATCAATCAATGGATTGTAATGCTGTAGTGAAGCGCCATAACCTTCAGCTTCAAGCAATGTCCAGATCAAATATTGATGCATACCGGAAGATTGTTGTGACCATACCGGGAAGTTATCTTGATATGCTTGGAACTGCTCTTGCATACCACGAATAACCGACTCATCTTCGAAAAATAGGATCGTACCATAACCAGCTTGGAAGCTATCCATTTTTTCTTGTGTAGGGCCGAATTTGTCAGCAGGTACGATTTCTTTTAGAATATCCGTTGTAAATTGCCATAGTTGATCATGTTTTTCACCTAACAACACAATTACACGAGCACTTTGAGAGTTAAATGCGGATGGTGTATGTAGTACCACCTCTTCTACAATCTCTTGAATACGTTCGTCAGAAGTTACAGCTTCTTTGCTAATACCATAGATACTTCTTCTGTTCTTCATTGCACTAAGTATATCTGGATTCGTCATTACAATCATCCTCCTTCAATCAAATTGAGTACGGAAATATAATTGGTGCTCCTATGTTATTTACCCATTGTTATAAAAAACTATCAGTAACGTACAAAAATAAAGAGAAATACAATGTACTTTCTTGATCTATACATCTGTAAAGCTCGCTATAAGTATAGAAAAATAATACATATGTAGAGACACGATCATTTCATTTGTTTAAGGATTTATCTCTTTCGTTTAATACTACTTAGAATTCAAAATTATTATCCAATTAGAGACGCTAGGAGGGAAATGAGCATGATTGAGATCGGACTTACCGGATTCGGAGATCATCCCGAACTCTATGGCAAAATCAAAGCGCCAGAACGATTACCTACGTATAGTGAACATTTTCCTATCGTTGAAATAGATAGTTCGTTTTATGCCGTTCAACCTGTCAAAAATGTAACCAAATGGGTAGAACAGACGCCTGATCATTTTGGGTTTGTATTCAAAGCGTATCAAGGGATGACCGGACATTTACGCGGGAAAAAGAACTATTTCGATACCAAAGAAGAAATGTTCCAAGCATTCCATGTGTCGTTGCAACCGGCGATCGATGCAGGCAAATTAAGGATGGCATTATTTCAATATCCACCGTGGTTTGAATGTAATCGTGACAATGTCGATACCCTGCGCGAAACACGTGAACTCATGGGCGATATTCCTTGTGCTTTAGAATTTCGTAATCAAACCTGGTATATGCCAGAATTCCGCGAAAAGACACTGGACTTTATGCGTAAAGAAGATTGGATTCATACGATTGTTGATGAACCTCAAGCAGGCATGGGCTCGATTCCGATCATTACCGCCGCTACTTCCAAACAAGCAACCTATGTACGTATGCATGGACGCAATGTAGATGGCTGGCACAAAAGTAGTGATCCAAATTGGCGCAAGCTCAGATATCTGTATAAGTACAATACCGAAGAGTTAACAGAATGGCGGGATCGACTGCTAGAGATTCAGAACCAGTCCGAACATGTCTATGTGGTATTCAATAACAATTCGGCTGGCGATGCGACGCCAAATGCCAAAGAGTTAATTGAGATGTTAGCTGACAAAAATGTGTTGTCTGAAAAACATGATATCGGAAGTTCTTCATCATAATATATTTTAATGTAGTTTATATCGCTATTTTTGTACGTAAAAAAGTCATATCTCTTAATAAGAGATATGACTTTTTGCTTGGTATCACTTATGAAAATAAATCAATAGCATCTTGTGGTACATAAGTCTGTACACCGTTATGAATAACATTGCCTTTGAGCTTCACCGTTTTACCATTCCAGTCTGCTGTATTTTTAAATACAGGCAAACGCAATGTATCGTTTCCTTTGGTGACTACCACCACTGGATTACGAGCATCGGTCGCATCCCATTTGACGGTAGCGCCTTTAGCTGCAAAAGCAGTTTTGGCTGGTACAAATAATTGCTTGGATACATCTGCTAGATCCACTTGCAATGCTGAAGCCATATAACCAGCGATATCACTATTTTCCACAACTCCTGTTAACTGTACACCGCCCGGTGCATACGAATACAGAGCCACTTCACCGCCAGTATGACCGCCTGTTGTCCAGCCGATATGAGCACGTTTGCTAATCATTGGACCGACTGCGTAATTCATACGTCCTTTTTCGGCTGCTTTGATTGTAGCGATCTCTTCTTTTGTCAGATCAGTAATACCATAGTATTGTTTCATCACTGCTTTGATATTGGTACGGTTACTATTGAATTTCTCTTCTAATCCTTCACCGGTTGTTTTTGCTTTTTTCAACGGAGCAATAAAGGTAGACAACGGTTCTTCGTCATATGTTCCGGTTGTGCCTGCATCCCCAATCGTAATCCCGCCGTTACCATGATCGGTAGCCGCAATCACTAATGTATTCTGATCTTGTTTGGCAAAAGCAAGTGCTTTCGCAACAGCGCGATCAAAAGCATTCACTTCACTAATAATCCCGATCGGATCATTGGCATGAGCGGCCCAATCCACTTTACTACCTTCTACCATTAAGAAAAATCCTTCTTCATTTTGGGAAAGGACTTGAATCGCTTTGTCTGTCATTTCCGCTATACTTGGTTGCTTCACAGGATCACGATCCATATCGTTTGCCATCGCTGTATCGGCAAACATTCCCCATAACTTGCCGGAAGAAACGGCTTTTAGTTCTGCTGTATTTTTAACGATATTATAACCGGAGCTCGCAATCACTTTGGTCAAATCTTCGCCATCTTCACGACCTGCTGGTGTAAAGTATGTCGCTCCGCCACCAAGTACCACATCCATACCTGCATACACTTGTTGTTCGCTCAAAGCATCGTAATTGCTTCGATCTGGATAATGAGCACTAAAGTCTGCCGGAGTCGCATGCATAATTTCAGAAGTCGCTATAATCCCTGTCGATTTACCTGCTAATCTTGCTGCTTCTACAATATTGGCAACAGGTTTTTTAGCATCACCAGATGCTAATTTGGGAAGCCCTGGCATTGTATTTTGATCAGGCAATACGCCTACATAACCGGTATGTGATTTGAATCCTGTAGCAAAAGCTGTTCCTGCGGGAGCCGAGTCAGCGATAGCGGCATCCGCAGAATATGTACGCACAAGTCCGCTTGCCATTTCATCCAGTGCTAATGCTTTGCCTCCATTATACCAACGGGCTAACGTTGTACCATCCATGCTCATTCCATCTGGAATTAACATAATCACATTTTTGGCACGAATTTCTGGCTGTTCTTTACTCGCCGCACTAACCGTTTCGCCAGCAAGACCGAGCAGTAATGAGACAGCCAGTGTACCCGCTGTAATAGAAAGGTGCAGCTGATGTAATCTGCGTTTGTTGATCATCTTAAATATAACAATCATCCCCTTTTTTCTTTATGAACAGGATGATTGTAGCAATCAATGATCAATTTAATACCTTTATTACGTGCAATCTTTGTTAAAATCAAACCTAATCATTAACGCTATATTAAATCTTTTATTTCATATGTCATTATTCAAATAAACCTTATAAAACCTTTTATACAGGCAATATTTACACATTATTCACGATTTTTTTATAGATTTCAATCGCACTTGCACGTGATTGTTTAAGATCAACGATCGCATTTTTTTGCGGTTGATGAATTTCTTTCGCAGATAAGTGTTTTAGCTCTGGCATCCATTCACGAATATAGTCGCCTTCTGGATCATACTTGGCAGACTGAGTTACTGGATTGACTACCCGGAAATAAGGAGCCGAATTGATACCTAAGGAAGCACACCACATCCAGTTGCCCCGATTGATCACATTATCATAATCCAGTAATTTGCGACGGAAATACTGCTCGCCTAATGTAAAAGGACATTGCAGATTTTTGGTCAAAAACATACCCGATAAAATCCGCAACCGATTGTGGATTCGCCCTGTTTCATTAAGCTGTCTCATCGACGCATCTATAACTGGAATACCTGTTTCTCCTTTATACCATGCTTCAAAATGCTGATCGGTCAATTCAGACAGATCATACTTGTGTTCATATTTAAAATAATGCTCATCATAGATCGCCTGATATAAGTAGAAATCACGAAAAGATAGCTGTCGCACCCATTCTTCGTGTCCCTGTGTACGCAAAGCATCGTCAAGCATCTGCCGAATCGAAATCGCTCCAATCGTTACATGTGGATTCAGATCGCTAGAGGGATCAATACTGTAATAATCACGTTCTTCACCATAATCAACTATTTTGCTTTGAAGAAATGTATGCAAGATCGGTTCTGGATCTTCTGCCGGTTCATAATCATCCAATGAAAAAGGTAAATCAAACTCATTCGACAATGGTAAAGGATCACGCGAAACATGCAAGTCTTTGAGACTGATACTGGACGCATGATTAGGATGCTGTTCGAGAAAGTCTAACCATTTACGATGAAAGGGAGCAAACACTTTATAAAATCCATCTTTGCCTGTGAAATCTGTAAATGGCTCGACATCGATTAACATATGATCGACAAGTAATGTAAAAGCGACATCGGCTTTGTCTGCAACAGCTTTTAATTTGCGATCTCGTTCTTTGGCATACGGAGTAAAATCGCGGTGAGTCACCACTTCATCAATATCAAGCTTGTCCAATACCTGCTCTAACACCGTATCAGGCTGTCCATATACGATATGTAACGTTTTGTGTTGAGCTTGATATAACTTCTGGAGACGATGCACATGGCGTAGAAAGTTCACACCGCTATGCTCTTTTTCTCTTCCTTTTCGCAATAAAAAAGGATCAATAATCAGTAGATGTACACTTTGTGCTTCGGCGTCATGAATATAATTAAATCCGACTAGATCATGAGCTCGCAAATCTTTGCGATGAATAAATAATTTCAAAAGGAATTCCTCCTATAATGTACGTCTGCTACTCTTTATTAGGGATTACCCTTTTGCCGTACTTTCATTCAACCGTTCAATGATTTCAGTCAACGTCATATCTGTCATAGATGTTAATCGTAGATCATGGTGTTCAAATGGCAAAAAGGATGTCACCGGATTCGGCACAATCGTACAGCGTAATCCAGCGGCTTTGGCGGCAGTCAATCCATTTAACGAATCTTCAAAAGCCAGTGCTTCGTACGGTTCAACTCCAAGCGCTGTCACCACCTGTGTATACAATTCTGGATCAGGTTTCACTTTGGTGACATCATCACTGGTGCGAATGACTTGAAAATAGTCTGCCAATCCTAGCTTCGTTAAAAAGCGCTCAATCCATGCACGATTCGAGCTGGTTGCCAGACCTATTTTCAATCCCAATTGCTGTGCTTCGGCTAGATACTCATGTACACCTGCGCGAGCTTCTAAATGTTCCATTTTCTGATCGTGTAAACGGCTGACCGCTTGATCCACTTCTGCTGAAATACCCGGTTGCTTCAATGTGAGATCAATATAATCTAGAAATTCTGTTCCATGTGTACCAATACTCGGTGCAAATTGTTCCAGCGCAAGCTCCATTTTATACGTACGCAGTACCTCTTGATAACACTCAAACCACACACTTTCGGTATCCAATATTAACCCATCAAAATCAAAAACAACTGCTTTTATCATTCCCTTTTCTCCCCTTTAGTCCAAGTATTTATCTACATCTATTTAGTCGTTAAATCGTTTATCACATCAGCTATTTCCCTATCTCTTTTCTTTTTAAACATTTTGTCTGTTCATGTAATCTTTTGTCAAACGATTAAGACAGATTGTTTAAATCACAATGCTGTCGGGTAATGTTAACTATCAGCGAGTTCGAGCTAAAGCATAGACGGCTTGTTGATCATTTAAAAATGATTCCTTTACATTAAATACAAATTTATTCTATTTGAACAGGAGATGTTAATGATGAGTAACGATAACGGTTTGGGCGATAAAGTAAAAGGTGCAGTATCTAAAGCTAAAGGCGAAGTGAAAGATCAAGTAGGTAATGCTACAAATAACACTTCTCTACAAGCAGAAGGTAAAGTAGATAAAGCTAAAGGCGCAGTACAACAAAAAGTCGGCGAAGCAAAAGACGATCATAACCGCCACTAAAATTAAATTTCACCACAATCCCCTATAGCATATGCAGTCATAAATATATTTTATAAAAAAACTCACCTCATTTGATACGAGGTGAGTTTTTTGTTGCTATTAATTAGTCTTATTCTTTCCCTTTTACAAAAGTACCCGAATCCATCATGATCACAGTAGTAGAAGCATCTACATCGGCATCATCATATACAGTATGCGTATATTCAGGAGCAGGAAGCGGATGACTAGCATCTACTCGATAAAAAACACCGTATTCGTTGTAAATCGTGCCCACTCTGTTTTGCAGTTCTTCCATTTGTGTAGAACTTGCCAATTGTTGATCTGTAACTCCATTAGCACTTGCAAAGCTATGCACAGCTACACCAGCAGTCAATACAAGCGCACTTGCTACTGTAATGACACTTAACTTCTTCATCATAAACGCATCACCTACTTTATTTTATATGTACTTTTTAAATTTAACATTTATTAGATAATAATACCATTTTAAGGTTAATGATTTTCGACAATAAACTATTTAAGATCTTTCTTGGCGATCTGCAAACAAGAAAATGACAAATACTATGAAAGAAATTAATACGAAATACATATTTTCTACCCAATCGAGTTTATATAATGTATCTGTAAACAAGCGATAGAGCACAATCAAAATACCGGATACCACCATAGACAAAATAAAGCTGATAATTTTCTTTTTCATATATTATATTTGCATCCATCTCATGATGTCATTGTGGGATGTCCTTTCTTCTAGTTTGTTGAAGTTTTCATTCTAAACTTGTCATCTATATAAATCAAATACCTTCTCAAACAAAAAAAGACCCAATTTCTTGGGTCTTTTCGTATATTTAGCAGTGATATTCTGTTTCTTATTTAACCCATTGTACGATTTCGTCTAGAGATCTTCTTGCTTTAGGGCGTAATTCTTTTTCTGTACGGTAGCCAAAAGCAGCCATAACACTTACGCCGTACTCGCCGCTACCCATTAGACCTGCATCGCTCAAAATTTGTTCAACTGCTTCTTTTTGGAAGCCTTCGATCGGACAAGAGTCGATACCGATTTCTGCCGCAGCCGTCATCATATTACCTAGTGCAATATAGGTTTGTTTGGAAGCCCAGTCAAAAAGAGCACGTTCGCTTTCCAACAAGTTCAAGTCTCTTTCTTGGAACTCTTTATAACGTGGAAGAATTGTTTCGAACATTTCTGCTGGCATTTGTTTTACTTCGATCATTTGATCACGCAAATAATCAGAATCATAACGTACATCTGTACGCGCCAAAATGACTACAAAGTGACTTGCTGTTGGTAATTGACCTTGTGCACCCCATGTAAATTCACGTAATTTCTCACGCAATTCCGGGCTTTGGATTACTAGAAATTTCCAGGGCTCTGAGCCCACAGAACTTGGTGACAAGCGACCTGTTTCTAAAATAAATTCAAAATCGTCTTCGGAAATTTTTTGCTCTGGATCAAATGCTTTGGTAGCATGTCTTGCTTCATAAGCTTGCAAAATCTCTTGTTTGCGTTGTTCTTTATTCATGGATATCTCTCCTATGCCTATAATTTATTCTCTATTGTAATATGCACGATATATAACATACTTACTTTTAAATACCAAAGATAGTATACCGTTTATATCGTTTGTCGTCAATTGGATCACATTCAATTTGTAGCGATTGGTTTAATATATACATAAGCCTGTTATGATATACGTTAGACATGCTGTAAAGGAGATGAATTATGAATACATATCCAACCACAGTGCCACGTACGATTGCACGTTTTATCTTTGCACTCTTTTTTATAGCGGCGTGTGTAGCTCACTTTGTTGAAGTTGATGGATTTGCCAAATTATTACCTGCCTTTGTTCCTTTCAAAAGTACATTAATTATTTTGACAGGGATTATCGAATTAGCATTAGCGATTCTGATCTTGATTCCTGCCTGGCGTCAACGTGCGGGTGTATGGACAGCATGGTATCTAGTGCTGATTTTCCCAGCAAATATTTATGCGGCGATTTACCAGATTCCAGCACCGGGTCAAGCGTATACTGATCCTGCGGCTCTATGGATTCGCTTGATTTTTCAGCCATTAATGATCTGGTGGATTCTATGGTGTACCCGCCCACCGAAGCCACGTACAGACTAAGTCTATCCCAATCCAAACAAAAAGCACTGGTGAAAGAAAGATGCCAGTGCTTTTTCTTATTTATACATATGCATGCACTTTAGGATTGTATTCCTGATACGCTGTCTGTAACTGATTCAGTGTTAATGCGCTATCTTCGATAATAGCTTTACGCTTTGCTTTGAGTACAATCTGTTCAATATCTGCAAAGCTACATCCATGTAGCATCGCTGACGCTGATTGTTCCAGACTTCCTATCGTAGCAAATGAACCGATCAGTAAATGAATATACTGCTGACGATCCTGCTCGGACGGCATACCATAATCCATCTTCGTATCAAAACGACGCCACACTGCATGATCTAACTCATCTGCTAGATTGGTCGCCGCTACCAGAATACTTTCTCCTTCAAATTCATCCATACATTGCAGTAGCGTATTAACGACCCGTGACATCTCTTTTACTTCATCGTTGTTATCACGAGTACGTGCAATCGCATCGAATTCATCCAGAAATAACACACAAGGTGAAAGACGGGCAAAATCAAATATTTTGCGAATATTCGAAGCTGTTTCTCCTAAATGGCTATGAATAATCGTATCCAAACGCACGAGCACTAGCGGCAATTGTAGTCGCTCTGCTATATAAAAAGCAGTTAGCGTTTTGCCTGTTCCCGGAGGCCCTGACATCACTAATTTGTTAGGCATAGGTACATCTTGTTCGATAAACTTTTCTTTCATATCCAGGATCATCATAAATTCATCTATAATACGTTGATTGCACTCATTTAAAACGATATGTCTTACTTTGCGAGCACATTCTTTAGGCATATATACAGTCGCCATATCTGTTCCTTTTGCTTTGGGCAAACGGCTGTTATTTTTATTCGTTTTGTTCATACAGGTTAACAACTCCTTGCTCCACTTTATTAATAGTAATTATTACTATTAAACAGTTTAACAAGTTTTGCACTGAAGAACCAGTCTTTTCTTTATAGTTGTATCGTTTATTTGGTAGTAACGATAGTGTAATTGCCTGATAAATGGGTAGCAAATTGAATCGCTTTGGTCGTCGGATTGTAGTTGGTTAATTTGCCTTTCAAATATTGCTGTGTTCCATCTGCATATTCTGCACAGACAGAGAGATGATTCAGTTGAGACGCTGTTAATTTTTTGTCAGGCAATGGAAGAGCGATCCATACATCTTGAGGCGAACTGGTATCAGGGATCACGACTTGTAAGGTAGTTCCTACTGCTCCTTGTGGGGAAATCGTTTGACGGTCGCTACCTAACCGAATCGTCATATCTGTATGATCAGATTGCAATGCTTGGCGAGGAATCGTCATTCTACCATGCCAGGCTTGGATACTAATTCCCAGTTGGGAGTCGGCAAACAATTTTTGAGCACGTGATGTTAATACTACAGCTAATTCAGCCGCAGGAGGCATTTCTGGAGGAGCAGGCATACTCAAGTAAGCTGTATTTCCTGTATCTCTACGCAACATATCTACTGTTAAAGCAGCTTCTTTCACATCAATTTTGGCGGTATCTTGCAGATATTCATTATCTTTTAGTAGACGTTGTACTTGCATAGAAACAGGATGCCCTTTTTGATCGGTATGCATAAGCGCTTCAGATACAATTGTTCCAACAATAGATTCATCTGCTGAAGGATTCACCATATGTTCGTCTGGCATAATATCGGTCATACTTGGTGCTTCTGTCGGAATAGTTACAGCAGGTTCAGGCTCGGATCTATATTCATCCTGAACTTCAGTCACTTTACCGGATTCATCGGTACTCATCATCGCATACGCTTTATTTTGTTGATGTTCATTCGTCAATTGTATAGGTAAAAAAGAAGTTGTCGTTATGGCTACAATAGATAAGGATGCCATCATCGCCACAGGGGTATGAATATATTTGTTCATTTTTTGAATGAATAAGCGTAATTTCATCCTGATAACCTCCATTAATAAATGTTATAATCTGGAATATCAGATTACTATTAGTATAATATATTCCGCTGAACATTTCCTGAACATTCCTACTTTTAGTAAATACTTCCTATTCCTAATTTCAACTTTTTTCCCCTCCTATATCGCTTAATTTCCGAATATAAAACCACCGAAATTTGACTTCTTATTTACAGTTATTGTTTAATTTAAGTGTAAACGGGTAATTACAAAGGAACTCTCTTTGAGGAGGTACAAACTAATGGGATTTATGGAAAATTGGAAAGCACTTCAGAAGTACTCTGCTAATGCAGCAGAACGGTTTTTGACCATCTATCTGAACACCGAACCAACTGCCAACACCCAGCCGGAATGGAAGCTACACCTCAAGAACGGTTTCAAAAAGCTTGCTGAATACACTGAAGCCGGTGACGAACGTAGACATTTAGATAGCCTACTTGCTCTACAGTCCAAAGTCGAAGAACGCGTAGAAAACAGTCGGAATGATATGAAAAAAGGTCTGATTATCGTAGCGGATTCATCTGGTGGATTATTCTTTTGTGAAAAAGTACAGATTGGATTATCAAATGCTTTTTATTATGAGGCAGAACCACGTTTAGAAGAATTACATGCGATTACGTCCAAATGCCCTGCTGCGGGTATCGTGCAATTAAGCAGTGATTCGGTAACTATTATTGATAGTCTACTATGTGAGATTAACAATGAATATTATTTTGAATGGGATATTGTGAATGATGAGTGGCGTGAACGTCCAAGTCAGAGTACAAGCGATCTCAAGTCAACGGTGAACAAGCAACGTGAGGATTACAAAGAACGTTGGGAAGTTGATCAAGCTCGTTGGGTCAAACGATTGACTCCGATCATTGAACGTATGGCTAGAGAAAAGCAGTGGGAAGAAATTATTTTAAGCGGTGAAAAAGCTGCTGCTTCTCATGTGAAAGAAGCTCTGCATACAACCACACCGATTCATATTGTTCCTAAAAATCTAAACAATATGAAATCACGTGAAGTGTTACAAGAAGCTTATGCTGTTCTTCAATCGTAAATGCATATGTAATCTATGATTTGATTTCTAATAAGCATAATCATAATGGATCATTGACATGATAGTGAAAATAACAGCCCTCTATTTGCTGGTTCTTAACCATAGATAGAGGGCTTTTTTAGTATATATTTATAGGAACATTTGTTCTTATTATTATTTTGTGATAAGGTGGATATCATAGCAGTGTATCGTATACACTTAATAGCAAAAGGCTAATCATCACTTAACAACGGATATAGCTTGTTTGCATAGTATACGATTGATAATGATGATAAGTAAGGAGGATAGTATATGCGTATTTATGTGACTGTCAAAAGTCTGGGCAAACGCAAAAATGCTCTAACTCGTGAACCTCTAGATATTCTTAATGTGCCTGGCACATTGCGCGACTTTTTAACTGAAGTTGTTCAAGAAAATGTACGTGCTTTTACAGAGCGTCAGAGCAATTCTTCATTGCTCTCCTATTTAACACCAGAGCAGGTTAATGAACAAGGCGAAACAGGTAAAGTTGGATTTGGTCATATGCATGATGATCGTATTCCTAACGAGGCAAATGCTGTTCAAGCTGCATTGTTGGCTTTTGAAGATGGACTGTATAAAGTATTTATTCGTGAACAAGATATTGAACATCTGGATGATGTTATTCAACTCTCTGATGGGGATGATGTTGCTTTTATTCGATTTACAATGCTGGCTGGACGCCTATGGTAAGAAAGGGGAGTATCGATAATGAGTGAACGCAATTATTATGGTGAATATCTTGAACATTTGCAATCAGTGACTGCTGAACTAACAGGTCAACAACAGCAGATTGCTAAGTGCTGTGTACACTTTTACGAGCATACGTATATTAGTAATAGTGAGGATGAAGTCGAACAATTAAAACAGATATTAGGGGTGAAAAGTGATCAAGAACATTTGTCATTTGAACCTTTAATTGAAGTCGTGAAACATTTATCAGATCAAGCGACTGCGGATAAATTCCGTTATATTACAGAACATGCGACCGAATATCCGTATAGTGTAGGTTATTATCGTCGTCCTTATCGTACAAACGATATCTCTTTACATATAGAAGCTATCTTATCTCAACTTGTGTCTCTCTTTTTCCTGAATGCTTATGAGTTCGATCTGATGACGTATTTGACTGATCGCAATTATCCGCTAAATCAGGATTATCGTGTACAAAAAGATGCGATTGCTATTCATATTGCTTACGCATGGGATCACGATCAAGCTGAAGTGAAGCAAGCGTTACATGACATTATTTATGGAGACAATCAGACTGCTCTATTCGATCGCTTGATGATTGAAGGAATGCTGATGAGTCATCAACCTGAAGCATATCAGATGATTAGCGAGTTACTGGTAGCGGCTCGTCTGCAAGAAGGTCTACGTCAAAGTATCGTCGAGCAACTGGATGAAGGTACTTTAGAAGCGACGATGACTATACTTCGTACTATTATTGAAAATGATCTGATTCGTTACAGCTCTATCGTGCGTGCATTAGGAACATGGACAGGTATTAATCTGGAAGCGACCAATCCACGTCTATCCAAGCAACTCATCATACAAGCGTATGAAGCATTAACAGACAGCTCCGTACGAGAAGAATGGTTAAGCAGTGAGAATGCGAATCATATCTATATGAGCCTTTGGGCAACTGCTGTACATGAAGAACAAGATGTCTATGATCGGATTCAACATCTAATGAATACAGGAGCGCGTTATCAAAAGATTGTAGCGCTCTATGTTCTTCGAAATAGTCAGAATAAAGATTTGCGTCTACGCATTGCACAGCCTCATCTGGCTGAAGAAGATGATGAATTACGCTACTGGGTACTGGTGAACTATGATTATGAATGTAACTACTCATGGCAAACGATCAATGATACGTCCGCTCTTCAATTGGTTGTTCCTCGTACCCCATTATTAGAAGATAAAGACGTACGCAGACGTGATTTTGAACATTTTCGCCATCTATTTTTAAGTCTCAATGGACGTGAGATCTCATTCCAATCGAGCGTACTTGATTTTGTACAGGTGAGTTATTCTGCAGATCTGCCTGTCAGAAAAATGCTGTATCTAGCGGCTTATGATATGGATGAACAATGGATCAGTGAGATTTTGCAATTAAAAGATAAATTAAGCCCTGATCTACGGGGAGCTATACTACAACATTATCTTTCCAATACAAATGCACCGGAACAACGTCAATTTGTGTTTGCTTCGCTGTCTGATAAAAGTATGTCTAATCGGGAGTTAGCACTCAAACAAGCTAAAAAGCTTACTTTAACCGATCCTGAATTACAAAATATCGAAAATCTACTCAAACTCAAAACAGGTTCATTGCGTCAGGGTTCTATTCAATTGCTACTGAATCAACCTGCGGACTCATTAGATGCTACAGTGGAACGTCTGATCCAAAGTAAAAGCGAATTGCAACGTCTAGCTGGACTGGAGACGATCAGCGAATTACAAAGCAAACCAGAACGTTCTGAGCAGTATGAACGTTTACTTCCATTGATCGAAAAAATCTCCAAACCAACAGCCAAAGAACAAGTATTGATCGACAAATTAGGGGCTTCCGAGGAATATAACGAAACCAATGGCTTTGGATTGTTTGATCCGCAAATGATCGATACATGGTTAAAAGAAAAGCCAGAACAACCTGATTTCCAGTTGAATCGTGATGTATTTACAATTGAACCGAAGCGCATCACCGATTTTCTACAAGGATTAAATGATCTAATACATGAACATCGAGATCATGAATATACAGTCGAATACTATAGCGGTTATAACGAAACGATGTTAATTGGTAATCGACTCGATGGAGGTTGGTACAATCGTAATGAGGATGTAACAACGCCTCAAATCGAACGCTATCCTTTACCAGAGGTATGGCAACACTATCTACAACAAAGTGAACTGCCAGCAGAAGGTATATTGCAGTTATATTTGTACACTCAGGCTGAAATGTATGAGCAGACATTGCGCGATTTATACAGTTATTTCTCCGATCAAATGGATTATATGGAGTTAGGCAAACATACCTTATTAGAAGGCTGGCGCAAAACATTTATCGAATCGATTTATCCATTAGAACAAATCTTAGAAGTACAGACATTCTACAAAAATCTTCCTTATCGCCAACAATTAGATGAGCTGATCCGAGCTTATTTGGAAGATAGTGATAAACAGGCTACTTTCGCTATGGTTCGGGATGCATTGATTACAATGATCTATACGTTCCCGCAAGAAAAACTACAAGAAGAAAGTGGTCTTTTTAAATTTTTGATTTCACCGTGGCGTTTGTTAGTGCGCAGTCGTCTTTATGATCAAGAATCGTCGATGCAAATGTTCCATATCTTTTATACATTGGAATTTTATTATGGTCAGGATGGCCTACTGGGCACAACCGATTATGCACGTGCTTATGAATGGGACAAAATCAGCGATAACGAAATCTACTCCAAAATTATGAGCAGCGATCTGAGCCGTCAGTTTATTCGAGAATTAACATCTCAAAATATCAAATATGCTAGCCATATCAATCTCAAAGAATATCCTAAAATGATTCCGATACGAGATAATGTCCTCTCTCGTATTCTAGAAATCGAACTTAGCCGTGGAGAATTGGTAACTGGCGTGACTTCACTGGCAATGAATATTGAACGTGTAGAAGGTACTGAAATATTTATTCGTATTTTATCGAATCTACAAAAAGAAACGTTTGTACGAGGATATATTTACGGGTATGGCAATAGTATTACGAAAAAAGAAACGTTCAGTCATTTGCTCAAAAATACGTATCCTCTAGAAGGCGAAGATGAGCACAAGCTAGAGTCGTTACTTCAGCAACACCCTATTGATGATAAAAAGTTACTCGAAGCGGCAATGTATGCTCCGCAATGGATCGAACTGATCGCCAAACATCTAGGTTGGAAAGGTCTACGTAGTGCGGCATGGTATTTCCATGCGCATATCAATGAGACATTTTCGGCGGAAAAAGAAACGATTGTAGCTCACTATTCACCGATCTCACCACAGGAATTTAACGATGGTGCGTTTGATATTGTCTGGTTCCGACAAGCTTATGATGAATTAGGAGCAGAACGATTCGATATTTTATATGAATGTGCTAAATATATCTCGGCAGGTTCGAATCATCGTCGCAGTCAACTGTTTGCAGATGCTGTACTTGGTAAGCTTGATCTGGCATCGATTCAGCAATCGGTAGCCGATAAGCGTAACAAAGACCAGTTGCTGGCTTATAGCTTGATTCCACTCGCTTCCGGTACCAAGCGTGATGCTGATATTCGTCAGCGTTATGAATTTATCCAATTGTTCCTGAAGCAAAGTAAAACATTCGGTGCACAACGTCGTGCTAGTGAAGGCACAGTGTCTGCCATTGCTTTAGATAATTTGGCACGTAATGCAGGTTATACCGATGTTACCCGTCTACAATGGGATATGGAATCACGCAAATTGGATGATTTGCTCAGTTATTTTGAACCACACGAGATTGAGGAAGGACTGAATGTCTCTCTTGTTATTGATAGCGAAGGACAGACTAGCTTAACAGCGATCAAGCAAGATAAGCCGCTTAAGTCAGTTCCATCACGTCTGAACAAAAATGAATATATTATTCGTTTAAAAGAAGTCAAATCCGAACTGACCGACCAATATCGTCGTGCCCGTCAAGAATTAGAACGTTCCATGACGAACAGCACCACCTTTACAGCAGATGAACTGATCAAATTATCACATAATCCGGTTCTTGCTCCACTGGTCAACAGTCTGGTATTACAAACAGACAACAAGCTTGGTTATATAGATGGAGCATCTTCTGTATTGCGAAGTCCTGACGGCACAGAGCATCCGTTACAATTAGACGATCAAGTGATTATCGCTCACCCTGTTCATCTTTATGAAAGTGGTCAATGGAGTCTATATCAACGTGATCTGTTTGACCGTCAACAACGTCAGCCATTTAAGCAAGTATTCCGCGAATTGTATATCCCTAACGAAGATGAGAAAGCTAACGGTACACTATCTCGTCGTTATGCGGGTTATCAGATTCAACCGAACAAAGCGGTCGCTTTATTACGTGGAAGAGGTTGGACAGTGAGTTATGAAGAAGGATTGCAGAAAGTGTATTACAAAGAAAATATTATTGCGAATCTGTATGCACTCGCAGATTGGTTCTCACCTGCGGATACCGAAGCACCTACACTGGAGACTGTACAATTTTATAATCGTGCTACGTATGAAATGTTGCCATTTGATCAAGTATCGCCACTTATTTTCTCTGAAATTATGCGCGATGTTGATCTAGTCGTAAGTGTGGCTCATGTTGGCGGTGTAGATCCAGAAACAAGCTTAACTACGATTGAAATGCGTCGTGTGATTGTTGAAGAATCGCTACGTTTACTTCGTATCGATAATGTACAAGTTGAAGGCAATCATGCTCGCATAAAAGGAAGTCTGGGCAATTACAGTGTGCATCTTGGTAGTGCGATTGTGTATCAACAAGCGGCTAGTGCTCTGCATATTATTCCTGTACATTCTCAGCATCGTGGACGATTATTTTTACCATTTATGGATGAAGACCCGAGAACAGCAGAGATTTTGTCCAAAATCGTAATGCTTGCTCAAGATAATAAAATCAAAGATCCACAGATTCTAGCACAATTACAACCGCAACAATCTTCATAACGTTATCGTAAATAGTAAATTTAAATTGGGTAACAATCCAACGTATATCCCAAAGTATGTAAGTCTCTACTTCATCTAAACAAATCTAAAAAACCTCTGATGACTCTTTCTAATGTATCTCTAGAAAGAAGATCAGAGGTTTTTTTCACTTACAACTCCATCTCATGCCAGACCATAACTGCGGCTCCGGTAGCGACTGCATTTTCTTCTAATATTCCTTTAGAAAACACAGGGCGATAACTATTTGAATAATAGATATTCTGCTGAGCTACCGCAATAGCTGTATTGTAGAACAGATCATGTGAATTGATCAGTACACCGCCAAGAATAATCTTTTCAGGATGCAAAATATTGATCAGATTAGCCAGCCCTATGCCCATGTAAGCCGCAGATTGTGCAAAGATTTCTTTGATATAGTCATTACCTGTTTCTAGCGATTGTACCAGTGTAGTGAAATTAATCGCTTCCGGCTTGACTGCTACATGTCCATCCCACACATCGCGTCCCATTTTACTACGTGCTCGAACTTGTTGTTCTAATGCTTGTACCGAGGCAAAAGCTTCTAACGCTCCATAATTACCTGCACCATGAAGTCGCGGGCCGTCTGTCTGAATAATCATCTGTCCGATTGAGCCTTCCATATCTACAGCGCCATGTACGACATGTCCGTTAGACATCATCGCAGACCGTAGACCTGTACCGACATGCACATACAACATATGCTGGATATGTTCATCACGCACCATCCAGTGCTCTCCTGTCAAAGCGGTATTGGCTCCATTTTCAAGCGTAACCGACAATCCTGTTGCTTCTTCTAACCAGCGCCGAAGAGGAACATCTTTCCAACCCGGAGCGGCAAAGTATAGGGGGTTAAGTATTTTTCCTTGCTCACGACTAAGCGGGCCTACAGCACCTACGCCCATTCCTATCACTAATTCTGGTGCTATTCCTTGCTCGGCTAACATCTGTGCTACTTGCCCTTGAACATGTTGAACTAACCGCTGAGGTGTCATACTTTCATCCATAGACCAACGCACCATTGCTAACGGTTGCATCCGCATATCATACAAGCCTAACACCGAATAAATACGTGAAATATCCAGACCAAAAATATAGCGGAAATTCGCATTGATTCGATACAAAATCGGTCGTCTTCCACCTGTCGATTGACCGAATCCAGACTCCATAATCCAGCCTTCATTGGTCATTTCTTCAAGCAGACGGGTTAGACTACTGCTAGTCATCTGAAATTCATTCATAATTTCTGCTTTGGATATATCGTCCTGCATCGCGATTCGGTCATAGACTGCTTTTTTGATGGAGGTTACGCCTTTCATATGCTTACCCATAATAATCCCACCGTTTTCCCTACAATTCTGATCGGAATTGTTTTTTCACTTATTATATATGGTTTTTACAGGGAATGCTATGTATTTATTGCATTAAAATAGAGAAATATAACGATAAAAAAACCTCTTTTCTATAAGCAGAAAAGAGGTCGGTACTATCATGCTAATGTTCTAACAAACGATTATATCTAAAAAGATACGATCAGTCATAGATGTTCATTTGCAAAAATGGTTATTAGAAATGATTACTTCGCTTCGCCCACTACACTAAAGCGTGCGTTCACATGTGCTGCTTTTTCCGCTTCGTCTACAATTGCAATCGCATAATCAGCATAACTGATATAGCTGTTACCTTCATTGTTAACGATCATTTTCTCTCCACCCGCTGTGTAAGAACCGGTACGTGGGCCTTGTGCATCAAAAAAGGCAGCAGGGCTTAAAAATGTCCATTGAATACCGCTTGATGCTTTCAAATCGTCCAAGTTTTTACCCTGGTTAGATGCTGTTGGTTTGTAAGCATCAGGGAAGTCCGGTGTATCGATAAGGCGTACAGAATGAGCATCATCTACATAAAGGCTACCTGCACCACCTACAACGATTAAGCGAGTATCAGGAGCACCTTTCAAAATGTTGATCAACGATTGACCTACAGTGATATGAGATTCTTCTTGTCCTTGTGGAGCAGCATAAGCATTGACTAGAATATCGTATCCTTTAATATCTTCGGTTGTAATATCCAATACTTCTTTTTCGATTACATTTACTTTGTCATTTTGCACTTTAGAAGCGTTACGTACGATAGCTGTAACTTCGTGTCCTCTGCTCAAAGCTTCTTCAACGATCAATGATCCTGCTTTACCTGTTGCACCGATAACTGCGATTTTCATACTTAAAACCTCCATGTTGTATTAGTTGATGTATTGTAATGCTTATTACTATATGTGTAGCTCTAAAGCTTGTACTGTGTATTTCGCCTTACATGTAACAATTATAGTTACAGGATGAAATAATGTCAACTGTTCTGGTCGGATTACCAATAAGTATTTATTATAAAGTATAGATAGCAGCGAAATTGGGTATTCATACATTAGTACCTTTAGCGCGGTTATTCTAAACAAACGATAACGTCAATTACACGATAGTATCCAAAACTAAGGAGTGTCATTATGAAAAATATAGCGTGGATCGGAACAGGGCATATGGGTTTACCGATGGCTCATAATTTGCTGAAAGAAGGATATACATTACATGTCTACAATCGCACCAGTGAGCGTGCGAAGCCGTTAGAACGTGCAGGAGCAACACTGTATGCTACGCCTGCCGAAGCGACTGCTCAAGCTGAAGTGGTATTTGTGATGTTAACCAAAAAAGATGCAATTTATGATGTATTAAGCGGCGAACAAGGCATTCTTAGTCAGCTACGTGCAGGTATGTATGTGATCAATATGAGTACGATCAGCCCTGAAGAAGCCAAAGCATTTGCGAAGCAGATTACAGACAAAGGCGCAATTTATGTAGATGCTCCGGTATCTGGCTCTGTCGCTCCAGCAGAACAAGGAAATCTGGTTATTCTTGCAGGAGGTCAGGCTGAAGATATTCAAGCTTGCCAACCGTTTTTTGATATTTTAGGTAAAAAAACGATCCATTTCGGCGAAATTGGTCATGGTAGTTCTGCCAAATTATCTATCAATCTATTGTTAGGCATTTCGACACAAGCGATTGCCGAATCACTATTAATCGCTGAACGTTCAGGACTGCAACGTGAACAAGTATTAGAAATGTTCGGTGAATCTGCTGTAGCCACTCCGTTATTAGCAGGCAAAAAAGACATGTTTATCAACAACGAATTTCCAGCGGCATTTATGTTAAGTCTAATCTCCAAAGATCTAGGCTTACTCACTAATGAAGCCAAACGATTACATGTACAATTGCCTCTAGCTGAAGCAGCAGATCAGACATATCGTGAAGCTAACGAGAACGGTAAAGGTGAACTTGATCTAGCCGCTATCTGGCTTGAATTGCAAGAACGTCATCCCAATCAATCATAAAACTTAACGATTCTTAAGATGATTCTATAGATATACGAAAGCCTCCAATAAAGTCAGCCATCTATACTCACTTTATTGGAGGCTTTTATCTAGTTATTATGACATCAATCATCCTACTTCTATTGATCTTCATGCTAGCGAGAACATGAATTTATTTGCGTGCTGTACGAGTAATACCTTCTCGAATATAGTCGATTACCTTTTCCGCTGTACGCAATTGTCCTTCTGAATTATGAATAATTAGATCACACTCCGATAATGCCGCTCGTTCCTGATCATAGCTCTGAAGACGTTGCTTTTGTTCATCAATACTCACTTTACGATCGAATAATCGCTTTGCCAGTTGCTCACGATCTGCTAGCACTCCGATTAACAATACCCGATCGCCCCATTTTTCTTTGACCAGCTTAGCTCCTGGCGGGTCCATTACTGTCGAACGTACCTGTCCATCTTTTCCTGCATCTTCAATCGAACTGATCGAAGTTCCGTACAGATTGTTACGGTATTCGCTCATTTCTAACATCAATCCCTGACGAAACATAAGCTCAATTTGTTCTCTAGTCGCAAAATGATAATCAACCCCATCTTGCTCGCCTGCTCTGGGTTGACGGGATGTCCATGTGACAATTTTGGGTACTCCTAATCGTGCTTGTAATGTGCTTTTACCTGATGCACTGGGCCCTTGAAAAACAACGATTGAAAATGACATATTACATCCTCCTGCATCTGTAGTTCTTCTTTTTTTGTACAATTAGTATACCAAAAGATACACTGCATGATCTTTCTGTTGTGCAATACGCATTTATACTACAATAATACTTAGCCAAAACCCGAAAGGATGCTTGATCCACAGATGACATTATCACCATCACCTACATATGCAGTTCAATTCCAACATATCTCTAAATCTTTTCCCAGTGCACAACATGCTAGACCTGTATTAGACCAGATTAACGGCAATATCGAACAGGGCTCGATCACCACACTGGTAGGCCCTTCCGGTTCAGGCAAAAGCACATTGTTATCGCTGTGCAATCTATTACTTACACCAGACTCCGGACAATTATATATTCAAGGCAAAGAGATACAGACATGGTCGATTACTAAATTACGCCGAAAAGTTGGCATCGTATTTCAAGATGCTCCGATGGTGCAAGGAACCGCACTTTACAATTTGCAGATTGCGCAACGATTACATGGGATTGATATTGGCGATCCTTCGACTCTTATCGAACAAGTAGGATTGTCTGCTCATGTGCTTCATCAGCAAGTACAAGACCTTTCAGGCGGGCAAAAACAACGGCTAGCTCTAGCGCGCACCCTTGCGAATCAACCTCAGATTTTACTGCTGGATGAGATTACTTCTGCACTTGATCCTTCTTCTGTACGGGAGGTTGAGCAATTGCTACTAGATATCCAACGCACATCAGGCATTACACTCATCTGGGTCACACATCAGATGGAACAAGCGCAACGTGTCGGACAACAAACATGGTTTTTGATGAATGGACAATTGCTAGAACAACGACCAACCGCAGACTTTTTTGCACATCCACAGACCGAAGAAGCACAGCGATTTATAAAAGGGGAACTCCAATGACGATTATTGCATTAACGCTGTCTTTATGTTTTGTGTTATTTGCTGTAGTGTTGTCTCGTTCGTTCAAGTTAGGTCTGGAAAAAGATGTGCTGATCGCCACATTACGAGCCACGATCCAACTGCTAATTATCGGCTATGTGTTGAATTTTATTTTCGGCTTAGAGCAGTTATGGGTCGTCAGCTTATTTCTATTAGTGATGATCACTGTCGCGTCGCTCAATGTATCTAAAAAAGGAAAATCGGTTCCTTATATGACGATCAAAGTGTTTTTGACACTGGTGATTGTGGAGATCGTAACACAGGCGCTATTGTTAGGATTTGGGATTATTCCGGCAACAGCACGTTATATTATTCCAATCAGCGGTATGATTATCGGCAATTCTATGATTCTAGGCAGTCTATTAGTGACTCGGTTACGTTCGGAAGTGACGTTGCGACAGCGTGAAATTATTTTGCTATTGTCGCTTGGAGGTACACCCAGACAAGCGATTTTGCCGGTGCTCAAAAGCGCTGTTCGTTCCAGTATGATTCCAACGATAGACGGACAGAAAACACTCGGTCTGGTGCAGTTACCTGGTATGATGACCGGACAGATTATCGCTGGCGCTGATCCGATTACAGCAGTGCGTTTTCAATTGTTGATTGTGTTCACGACGATGACTTCGGCGATTATTACAAGTATTTTGCTTAGTTTATTTATTGCGCCTAGCTTGTTTAACAAACAACAACAGTTGCAGACCGAACCGTTAGAACAATAGATAGGCATACAAAAAAGACTCCTCAGTGCATGATGATGCGTAGAGGAGTCTTTGCTTATAGTAATCATAGATCAGATGGTGATTACGAATGAACTTCTTTGGTATCGATATTAACGATAGTCGTATGACCGGACTTTTCTTTTGGTGTACGATTTACCAGCAAGATACTAATAACGATCAAGACCAACCCGATAATCAGATTCACGGTGACCGATTCACCCATAAATAACACACTAAGAATAATAGATACTAACGGAATCAAAAACGTATATGAACCGACTGTACTCGCTTCGCCTGAACCAACAAGGCGGAAGAAGCATAACCAGCTAAGAGCGATAGCGAAAATACAGATAAACAGCAATACTCCGATAAATGTAGCGTTCCACGTAATATCTGACCAGCTTTCGGTACCTGTACCCACAGCTGTCATTACGACCCCACCCATAATCAATTGAATCGTGACTAACCAGATTGGATCAACACGATCGCCTACTTTTTTCACATAGACTGTTCCTACACCCCAGCTAACCGCAGATGCTAATGCAAGTACGATACCAATCACCGAGATCGAACCAGAGAATCCTCCTGCACTAATCGTGGCTACACCTGCGCAACCTAATACAAGACCTATCGCTTTGAGCGGATTCATCGATTCTCCTACCCATAACCAGGATAAGAATCCGACTAATACCGGCTGTAAAAAGACAATCGCCGAGAACAATCCAGCAGGCATATAAGCGATACCGATCGTCTGACAACCGTAAAACAAAATAATATTTAGAATGGCAGAGATTGCATAGATTTTCCATGTCTGCTTCCAGCGAAGATCACGCAAACGTGGTAAAGCAACAATCAATAACAACAACCCTGCAATCAATGTCCGAATACCGGAAAATAAAATAGGTGGTGCATAATTTAACGCGAACTTGGATAACGGCCAGTTCACGCCCCACATTAAGATCAAAAATGCTAAAAACAGAGCAGTCTGCCCTTTGGATAACGCCTTCATTCTATTTCTCTCCTCTAAGCCAATCTGGATGACGATCACTTGCGACAAAGCTGACATGTCATGTATCTTTCGAGTATACAATGCTTTTTACAATTGTTCAATAGACATTAAACATTTGTTCAAGTAAAAAGAAATTACTACTTTCACTATCCTCTACTTCCTAGCAATCGTGCTATAATAAGACTTCACTGGACAATGACAGTGCACTTCGTATGTACATCATGATTAGAATAATATAAGCGCATCTTTGCTAGATGCAGGAGGAATAGAATAATGGAAATAACAAGTTATCAAGTAGAAATGATTAAAGACCCTTTTGAAATTTTGGTGGGCACACGTTACGAATTTTTTATTGATTTTGAAGTCGATGAAGAGGACGATATCTATTCCGTAAACGGTTTATATATTCGTGCCATTTATAAAGTTCAAGAAACAGGCAATGGTATTGTGAGCTACGATATTATGGAAAAAGGCACAGAACGTGTACTCGATTTTGATCTGGAAGAAGAGGAAGAGCAAGAGTTAGCAGCGTTTTGTGAGCAAAACTGGAAAAACGCTGAGAGTAACTAATGCGTATTTTACTGCTTGGTGCGACAGGTCGCGTCGGACAATCGGTTCTCCAATATGCGCTGCATGATGGTCATGAAGTGACTGTATTGGTACGTTCTCTGGATAAGTTAAATGCACAATTGGAAGAATATGCAGACAAATTGGTCGCTACGTATGACTCTGTATCCGATATTGATCGATCGCTACCGATTAGCGAACAGTTGCCTAATCTACATGTGCATGTGGGCGATGTATTAAGCAGCGATGATCTATATCAAGCTTTGGACGGAGTAGAGGCTGTTATGAGTACACTGAATACAGATAAAACAACGACATTGTCTGTTAGTACTCCTATCCTTGTTGATTTAATGCAGAAGAAGTCGATTGCACGTATTATTACAGTAGGCACAGCAGGTATTCTGCAAAGCCGTATTGAAGCGGATAAGTATCGCTATGAATCTTCTGAATCCAAGCGCAAAAGCACCCGTGCTGCAGAAGAACATCGGATGATGTATGAGACGTTGCGAGATTCCGGGCTGGACTGGACAGTAGTCTGTCCGACGTATTTGCCTGAGGGAGAATACACCGGTGTCTATCGTGATGAGCAAGATGTTCTACCTGAAGATGGAACATCGATTTCCACAGGAGATACAGCCTATTTCACATATCAGCAATTAAGCGATCTTCGTTATATTGGACATCGAGTAGGACTAGCTTATTAGACTAGGCGGTAGTATTCGTTTTTTTATCAATTAAATAAAAGTGCTACACACAAAAAGACCTGACTTTTATACAAAGTTAGGTCTTTTTTATTTTATATGTATATTGATACGAATATTTTATTATTTTAATCTAGTGTCTGCTTTACTAATCATCAGCTTTTTTGCATATCCATAGAAAAGACATCCTTCTAACACCCAGAATATTAATTTAATGATGATCCATTGATGAACCCAAAATAAATACACAATGATCAACAAAGACGAGACCGTCACAAACACGTTAAACCATCTGTGTTCAGTGCTCGTCTGATTGTTATAATCATGTATATATTTGATAATAGCTTGTAACGTAAGCATCCCCATTAAGATAACTGAACCTATCGAAACAGTATTCAACGGCTGCGAAAAATAGATCAGTGCTACACCCAACACAATGAGTAGAATAATATTAAACATACTCTTTTCTGACGTAGACATCATTCACCCCCTTTATATTCTGATTGATCTCTATTCTGTGATACAGTCACACTCATGTATTCAAGATTTTTTCCTGCATTCGATATTCGGTCGGGGTAACCATAAACTTCTTGCGAAATACTTGGGTGAAATGCCCTACATTGGTGTAGCCGATCTGTTCTGCAATATCAGCCAGCTTGAGCTTCGGGTTGTGCAGTAGCACTTTGGCTTGTTCCATGCGCAGGCAGATCACATAATCTTTGTATCCTTGCCCTGTTTTCTGCTTGAACAATTGACTGAAATAAATTGGATTAAGAAATACAACAGCCGCTACCTTTTCTAAAGACAACTCTTCATTAAAATGAGCACGAATATATTGAAGAGCGACTTGGATCGCATGATCGCTACTGCTTCCTTCTTCTGGCGCATCCACCTGTGCTGTCTTTTCTTCACGTAAGCGATTTACTTCAACAGCAACATGTTCAATCTCTTGGTGAGGGCCAGAATGTCTGGTCGCAAACGGGACTTTCAAATACTTTTGCAAATGTCCTTGTAGCGGTTCTAACAGTTGCTCAATCTGGATATGATTATGCAGTGTGACCAGCCCTAATAGACTATTGCGATCAAAGCTCACGACGAACCCTTGACCTGATTGATCGATCAATTCATTTAATACATTTTCAACGATAAAATGCTCCAAATGGGTACTCCGTTGATCTTGTTCGATATTGACCAGAATAAGATAGAATTCAGGATAGTCCGCGATAAAGGTATCTAGACTGATTTTGCCCATACTAAGCCCTGCGGCTAATCTTTGAAATACAGCTTCACGCAAATAATTTAGCCCATCTTTGAGCGCTTCTTCCCCTTTAGAGACTACTCGCTCCTGACGAATCTCGATTGTGAGCGATTCCATTAATTCTACCAATTTCTTTTTGCCGATCGGTTTGAGTAGATAGTCTCGTGCACCTAGATGCATCGCTTGTTGAGCATAGGAAAATTCCGAATGTGCCGAGATAACGATCCATTTGGCTTGTGGCTGACTATGACGGGAAATACGCATCAGTTCCAGACCATTGATACCAGGCATCAGAATATCGGTCAAAATAATATCGATTCGGTGCTCACTCATCATCAACACCGCTTCTTCAGCAGATGAAGCCAGATGAACATGATAATTAGGAAAAACACTTTCGATGGTACGTTTGATTCCTTCACGAATAAAACTTTCATCGTCTGTAATCAGAATGTGCACGAACAATACCTCCTTTATCGATCGAAATAGGTTGATCTGAATATTCAGACTCTACAGTCTGTGAAGATAATTGAGCGACAGCGGAAGCATCGGATAATGGCAATACCAATTTGACTGCTGTTCCTTTGTCGAGAGCGCTCTCAATATGTATCCCGTTCGTGATCCCGAACATATGAGAAAGTCGCTGATGTAGATTTTGCAAACCGATACTTTTGCGTTCACGATGAATAGGATCGGTGGGGTGAAGCAAAGAATCTCGTAGTCGTTCCAATGTAGATTCATTCATCCCTTTGCCATTATCTGAAATAATAATATTAAGATATTTCCGATCCGGTATCGCTCTTACTCGCAAAACGCCCGGTCGATCTAACGCTTCCAGACCATGCTTGACTGCATTTTCGATAATCGGTTGTAATAACATCTTCGGCACATGCAGATCCATCCACTGCTCTTCGACATCGATCTCTACGCTCAATCGACCATCCAGTCGCATCGTAATAATCGTCAGGTAATGACTAATCTGCTCTATCTCTTCACGTAACGTCACCAGTGCATGATCTTCCCAATGACTGCTATACCGGAACATATGCGATAACGATAACACTACATCGCCTAGCTCATCATTTCCTTTTTCATCTAGCATCCAGTAGATCATATCCAGTGTGTTGTAGAGAAAGTGAGGATTCACCTGTGATTGAAGCGCATGAAGTTCTGCATTTTTTTCACTGACTGAAGAGACTTTGACCCGTTCGATCAGTTCTTCGATTCGAGCGACCATATGGTTAAACGATACTACAAGCGAATTGATTTCTTCGTAAGAAGTCACAGTAACCATCCCGCGAAAGTTTCCATTTTCCACTTGCTTCATTTCTCGAATTAGTCGCTTTAACGGAGAAGAAATGGTACGTGATACGATAAAAGCGATCAGCGCAGACACTACAATCAGCACAGTAACCACGATAAATAAATACCGCTTCGTCTGCGTCAGTTCGACATTGAGATCACGATCCGGCGTTGAACTGACAATCGTCCAATTGGTGGTGCCCAGCTTGGAAGCGGCAATCAGACGGCTATTATTCTGCTGTACATTCACCTGACCTGGTATCTGTGGCAACGAAATATTCGGCGGTAGTGAACCGGGCTTACTATTCGGTTCGATCGAAGTTGGCATATGTTTACCGTCTCCGGTTACGATATTCACTTCGCTATGCGGGCCTAATTTCAAATTATTCATCGCTGTCAAAAACGTATCTGCCCGTGCTTCGATCAGTACAATTCCGATCTGATGTTGTTCATTGAGATTGAATATCGGACGACCGAAAGCAAATACAGGTTGATCTTCCGCCTGATCAATAATGGAATGAGGAAATACACCCAACCAGACCATCTGACCGGACGAACCACTAATCTGCTGATACCATGATGACTTAGTATATTCAGGATCGATCACATTCATCGAATTGCTATAATCGTAGATTTTGCCATTTTCACCGATCACATGAATACCTACCAGATCGTCTCTGGAAAAGTAAATCGCTCCCATAATCGTTGTAATATAATTCTGATTAATATATTCAACCTGCGGTGAACTTGCTGACTTCTGACCGAGCAGGCGCACAATATCCACATTGGCACTAATCGACTTGGACAGGCTATCATAACTACCGAGTAGAAGATCAAGCAATCCCACCGTTTGCGATACATTTTTCTGCGCAATCTCGCCTAATTTTTCATGAAATTGAGTGGTTGTACGGTTATAAAAAAGGATACTGACCAGCAGTACAATCCCTGCCATACAGAATAGAAACAAAATAAACAATCGATTATGGATCGAATGCAGACTACGTGACAAAGTGAAATGCTCCTTTCTACAACAGTCGCTAAAAAAGCCAAAGGGCGGTAACCATAAAAAGGATTGGGTCCTCTTTATGATTACCGCCAAGTCCCTATACAGAGATAGTACCAATAAAGGTAGCTTCTGGCAAAATCATTTTATACAATTATCCTTTAACTGCTCCTGCTACCATACCTTTAGTGATACGTTCAGACAAAATAAAGTAGAAAATAATAACCGGTAATGCACCCATGACAAGGAATGCTCCGATATTTCCGTAATTGACCGAATACTGACTGACAAACGTATACACCCCGAACGGCAATGTTTTGAGTTCTTCGGATGAAATAAACGTCGCCGCTACAATATACTCATTCCAGATATTGATAAACGTCAGAATACATACAGTCATCACAGGTGGAACCGAGATCGGCAAAATAATACTACGGAAAATCCGGTATACACTTGCTCCATCCATAAACGCAGATTCTTCAATATCTGTCGGAATCGACCGCATAAATCCACTTAAAATAAATACAGCAATCGGCAACGCAAACGCGGTATACGGAATAATGATCGACCAGCGTGTATTCAGTAAATCTAGATTTTTGAAAATAATCATCAGTGGTAATAATGTCGCTTGTAGTGGAATCATCATCCCTAGTAAAAATAACAACATCACATACTGCCCGTATTTCCACTTAAATCGAGTAATCGCATAAGCGGTCATGGAGCTCAAAATAACAACTGCAAACAAACTAACTGCTGTAACCAGTACACTATTTCCCAGATATTTCAGATAACTACCGGAAGTATAAGCATCTGCATAGTTATGCCACTGTGGAATATTCGGAAGAGCGAAAAAGCTACCTCCCAGAATTTCTTCGTTCGTTTTGAGTGAGTACATCACTAACCATAATAGCGGATATAACTGTGTAACGATCAGGATCGCGAAGAGTAGATACACGAACCATTTTTTCACATTATTCATATCGTGCTCTCCTCCTCTACGTCACTTTACGTTCGATTTTGTTAAATACGCCATTAATAATCACAGTAATGACCAGACAGAAAATAACAAGGAATGTAGCTACTGCACTACCATAACCGTACTTCTGAGATAAGAACGACATGTTATACATATGCGTCGCTATCGTATCGGTCGCATGTGCAGGGCCACCGCCTGTCATAACCATGACCAACTCGAATGCTTGTAATGATCCGATAAATGCTAGCACAACCGAGATTTTGAAAATAGGTACCACCATCGGGAACGTGATATAACGGTCTGCTTTGAATCCATCTGCACCATCAATTTTGGCAGCTTCATAGATTTCATCCGGTATATTTTGTACCCCTGTAAATTGAATAAGTAAATGGTAACCAAAGTACTGCCATAGCGATACAAAGTAAATCGCATACATCGCAATCGCAGGCTCCGTTAACCAGCTATGTGTCCAGCTATCCAGACCTAACTTGATCAATACGCCATTTAACATCCCGCCCATTGAAGCCGGGTTGTAGATCGTTTTCCACAATTGTCCTAGAATAACGTTAGACAAAATAACGGGTACGAAATAGATCGTCACCAGACGATTTCCTTTACGTACATAGCGATTCAGCAAAATAGCAAATAATAAACAAAAAGGAATCTCAATAATGGAGAAGACGGCATACATAATCGTACGCTTCACCGACATCCAGAAGTTCGGATCGTCGAACAGTAATATTTTGAAATTCGCAAGACCGACAAACTTAGCGTCCGAAATCCCATTCCAGTCCAACATCGCAGTATAAAAAGAAACCAGAATAGGAACAAACACCGTCCCTATGTAAAGGATAAGACAAGGAAGTACAAAAATAGCGATCGTGCGAGCAGGTACTTTTAGTACATTCATGGCTTCTCCCTCCTTCCAACTCAAAAGTGTATTTTCTCTCTTTAGCCCTATTCTACTCATAGCGAAGGGGACGCTGTTGACGCCCCCTCGCTGCTACATATCCGTCTCTATGTTGATTTAAGGATTCGCTTCAAATGCAGCTTGGTGCTCTTGTGCAATTTGTTTTGGATCAACTTGTTGTACAAATAGACTTTGGATACTGCTCAAATGTACTTGAGATACCGCTGGATTCATCGTGTTATCGAATGACAGGTCGCCACCTTTTACATTTTTGAACAGATCCAGTACATCAATCGCTAGTGGAGAATATCCAGCCGCTTTGAAGTCACCGTCTACTTTTTGACCTAGACCAACTGCATTTTTCAATTCAAATGATACTTTAGGTAAGTTCAGTGCAAAGTAGTTTAAGAAATCTTTCGTTTCTTGTAAATGTTCGCTGTTCGCAGATACGGCAAATGCACTACCTGGAGCAAGCATGAACTCATCTGGATTTCCTTTGCCATTGACTGTTGGGAATTTGAATACGCTCACGTCTTTACCTACTGTTGAACCATCATTCGCACCAGTCTCCCATGTTCCGATAAAGAACATCGCTGCTTGACCTGTACGGAACATATTACCGCCTGCTGTAGCATCAATCGATGTTGCTCCTTCAGGGAAAGCTCCAGCTTGAACTAATTTTTGGAAAGCATCGACAGCTTCGACAAAAGCAGGATCATTAAATGTCTTTTTGCCATCAGCTACATCTTGCAAGAATCCAGGACCACCGTTAGTGCGAAGCAAGATGTTCATAAATAGGAATGAACCTGTCCATGAATCTTTTTCACCGATCGCGATAGGTGTGATACCTGCATCTTTAAGCTTTTTCACATCAGCTAATAGCTCATCAAATGTTGTTGGTGGAGCAGCAATACCTGCTTTGGCAAATAGAGCTTTGTTATAAAAGCCAACTTCGATATTATTACCATCTGGAAGAGCGTACACTTTTCCATCTTTGCTGTAATAATCAAGCAGTCCTTCTTGATATGTATCTTTTAGACCGCCTTTGTCAATGACATCGTTTAATGGAGCAAGCAAGCCTGCATCAATATATGGTTTCATCTGAGCTGCTGGATTCACAATCGTGATATCAGGAATTTCTTTCGAAGCAGCTTGTGTTTTAAGTTTGAGCTTTTGTTGATCTGTATTTAGTGTATCCAGTTCGATATCAATATTTGGATGTTCTTTCTCATATTGATCAACGATCTGGTGAATCATTTTGTACGTTGGTGTGGTTGGATCAGGATAAATATTTTGGAATGTGATTTTTGTTTTGTCACCACTGTCTCCACTTGCTCCTGAACCGCTTGAACTTGAATCGCTGTTCCCACAACCTGCAAGTCCGAACGCCATTGCTCCTGCTAATAACAGAGCTACTGTTTTACTTGGCATTTTCATATCTTTTAATATCCCCCTCAATGGATAATTTGTACAAAACGTACTGTTTATGACTTTATTATGATGTTAGCGCTTACTTTTAACAATGTGTGAAATTAAGATTTATAGTTTGTATTTTCAAGGTATTCGCTTTTCTTATATTTTTCTTTATTTTGCCAACCACAAAAAAAGCTGCCCTTTATAGAGGACAGCTTGCTTACTACATATCAGATCACTTATTCATTTTAAACTGTAAAAACAGTTCATTATAATGCACCAACATCTTTTTCCCCAAATTATCATACACTTCAAGCTTATCAGTCAGCTCTTGTGGCGGGTAAAAGCGTTCATCGCCAGAGATGTCTTTGGGCAATAATTTGAGTGCTTCGGCATTCGGAGTCGAATAACCGACATATTCTGTATTTTGCTCGGCGATTTTAGGATCTAGCATAAAGTTAATAAATTTATGAGCGGCATCGACATTGGCGGCTGTTTTGGGAATTACCATATTATCGAACCATAGATTCGTACCTTCTTTGGGAACGACAAAATCCAATTGATCATTTTCGCTCATAATCTCAGAAGCATCACCGGAAAAGACCAATCCTGCTGCCGCTTCATTATTCGCTAACAACATTTTAATTTCATCCCCGACTATCGCTTTGACATTAGGAGTTAACGTTTTGAGCTTGGTTAGAGCTTGTTGTAAATGTTGCTCATTGGTATCATTCAGCGAATATCCTAGACTGTTGAGCGACATCCCGATCACTTCGCGTGCACCATCGGTGAGCAGTACATTGTTACGTAGCTTGGGATTCCAGAGATCATCCCAGCTATCGAACTTGATGCCTTGAGCTAGATTCGGATTATAGACAATCCCTACCGTTCCCCAGAAGTAAGGTGCAGAGTATTTATTGTCTGGATCGAACGATTGATTCATAAATTTAGGATCGATATTTTTCAAATTCGGCAATTTGCTATGATCGAGCGGAATCAACAGATTTTCTTCACGCATTTTAGAAATCGCATAATCCGACGGAATCGCTACATCGAATGTTGTTCCACCTTGTTCGATCTTCGTCAACATCGCTTCATTGGAATCAAAGGTCTGATAGATCACCGTAATACCGGTTTCTTTTTGAAATTGAGCCAGAATATCTGGATCGATATAATCGCCCCAATTGTAGATTGTCAGCGTATTGCCACTGGAATAGCCTTCGCTCACATTTAAGCGTGATGCAGTGTACATTAAGATCAGCGCTACCACAATAATACTGAGAAACATTCGGGTAAGAGTCTTCATCTTGGACCTCCTACTGCGATCGGTTCTTCGCGGCGTGGTTTGTTCGTGGCACGTCGATTAATCATATAGTAGCCAACTACCAGCATAACAGTGAATAAGAAGATTAATGTAGACAACGCATTGATCGATAACGCTACCCCTTGTCTAGCGCGAGAATAGATTTCAACCGATAATGTCGAATATCCATTCCCTGTTACAAAAAAGGTCACCGCAAAATCATCTAACGAATACGTAAACGCCATAAAAAATCCTGCAAAAATACCGGGCTTGATAAATGGCAAAATGACTTTGCTCAGTACATCACGACGACTTGCGCCTAGATCACGCGCTGCATCAATCAAAGAAGGGCTCATTTCTTGCAATCTCGGCAGAATCATCAGTACCGTAATCGGAATACTAAAGGCGATATGCGAGATAAGTACCGAAGCAAAGCCTAATTTGATACCGATCATCGTAAATAAGATCAGAAATGATGCACCAATAATAACATCAGGGCTAACGATCAATACATTATTGAGCGACAACACCGTATCTTTCAACCGACGACGACGAATCCGATCGATTGCGAGTGCCCCGATAATCCCGATCATTGTTGCAATTGTTGAAGATAGTAAAGCAATTACTAATGTGTTAATTACAATAATAATCAGCCTTGTATCTTGAAAAACTTCGCCATACCATTCCCATGTAAATCCTTCAAATTCATGCATATTGCCTGCACTATTGAACGAATAATACATCAGATACAGAATCGGCGCATATAATAGAGCAAACACAAATACAAGATACAGATTGCCCCAACCATTTTTGTTAGTCATGACGTACCTCCTTGCCGAAGCCGCCACTTAGAATCATGATCACAGCCATCGCAATAATTAAGACTACCGCTACTGTCGAACCCATTCCCCAGTCCTGTGTCACAAGGAAATGCTGTTCAATCGCTGTACCGAGCGTAATGACTTTATTCCCTGCTATCAACCTTGTAATCATAAAGAGCGACAGTGATGGAATAAAGACAGCCATACAGCCAGATTTCACTCCTGCCATCGTTAACGGCAAAATAACACGTCGAAATGTTACCCAACCGGATGCGCCTAGATCACGTGCCGCAGATACCAGAGTAGGATTCATTTCTTCCAGTGCATTATAAATTGGCAAAATCATAAACGGAATAAAAATATACACCGATACAAATACAAAACTAGGCGCATTAAATAACAACTGTTGCTCACCGAATCCAAGTGTACCCAGTAACGCATTAATCGGGCCATACGTTCCAAAAATACCGATAAACGCATACGTTTTGAGCAATAGATTAATCCATGTCGGCAAAATAATCAACAGAATCCATAACTGCCGATGTTTGGTACGAGTCAGCAGATAAGCCGCAGGATAGGCGACTAATAGTGAAAACAATGTTACTAGAAAAGCATACCAGAACGAACTGATCGTCATTTGCAAATAAGTCGGGGTAAAAAACGTCCGATAATTCTGAAGCGTCAAATTCCCATCGACATCAAAAAAAGAATAATATCCTACCAGCACCACCGGTGCGATAACAAATAACACGATCCATATATAATAAGGCAGCATATAAATGCTGCGTGTATTAGCCTGCATAGACCCCACCTTCTTCATAACCTTCAAGGCGACGATCAAAGTCTTCTTCACTTTCACCAAAACGCATAACATGAATCGCTTCTGCTTCAAAATCAAGCCCGATTTCACTACCTGGATCAGCTTTGCGAGTCGAATGTACCAACCATTCATGACCGGAATCATCATAACAGCTAATCTCATAGTGAACGCCACGGAATAATTGGGTATCTACACGCACTTTGAGCTTGCCTTTTTCAACCGTCGTCAGTTCCAGATCTTCCGGACGAATAACCACTTCAATACTTTCATTATCACGTAGACCCTGATCGACACAGTGGAATCGCTTGCCGTTAAATTCCACCAAAAAATCTTCGATCATACGTCCGGGAACAATATTCGATTCTCCGATAAAATCAGCGACAAAGCGGTTAATTGGCTCATCATAGATATCATTAGGCGTTCCACTTTGTTCGATTTTCCCTTTGTTCATCACAAAAATCTCATCAGACATTGCCAGTGCTTCTTCTTGATCATGTGTAACAAAGATAAATGTAATCCCTAGACGTTGCTGAATTTCACGCAATTCATATTGCATTTCTGTACGTAACTTCAGATCCAGTGCAGACAATGGTTCATCAAGCAACAGCACTTCTGGTTCATTCACCAGTGCACGTGCGATCGCTACCCGTTGCTTCTGTCCACCAGACATTTCACTGATCGAACGTTGATCATATCCTTCAAGATTGACGAATTGCAGAGCTTCTTTGACTTTGGTCGTCACTTCGTCTTTTTTCATTTTTTTGATCCGCAATCCGAAAGCTACATTTTCAAATACATTCAAATGTGGAAAAAGGGCATAATCTTGAAATACCGTATTCACTTGACGTTTATTTGCAGGTACTTTGTTGATCACCTGACCGTTAAAATAAATCGAACCTCCTGTCGGTTCAGTAAAGCCAGCGATCATACGCAAAATCGTTGTTTTCCCGCAACCGGAAGGGCCGAGTAACGTGTAAAACTTACCGCGTTCTACTTCAAACTCTATATTCTCAAGCACTACTGTTCCATCTTCATAGCGCTTGGATACTCCGTCAAATCGAATAATTGTATTGTCCCCCATAACAGCCTCCTTTAATAACCTCTATCTCTTATTATAACCAATAGATGTCACAACGATTAAAGTATTGTATCCCCTATGTTAAATAGCGATCTGCTAAACATAAATAAAATCCAATCCGCAATTCTCAAGATTGGATTACGATATACTTTATAATTGACGTTTTCTACCTAACCAGCTATCCAATAGACCAAATATCATCGTATAAAATGGTGCTATTTTCCATTCCGAGCATTCTATCCATATCCCTATAAAATAAAGGTTCAATGCAATTATAAAGAAAACAGCCAGAATTGCAATTACATTATCAGTCAAAAGCCTTACAATAAAAGAAATAACAGCTCCGCCCACCCATACAAAACAATAATCGAACACCCAATCTGTATGTACTTCTGTATTATCTTGCGATGACTTAACCTGTCCAAATGTTCAAGTCCCCAATCCATGTTCTATCCACAAGGAGGAATTAACCTGCACACCCTTTCTATGAAGCGATGGGTCATCCTATCCATTTCTGTTCTTATCTTATTCTTTGTACCTGCTATCTTTTCACATGCAGACTCTGCTACATCACTTTCTAGTACACCTAATGAAAGTATTGTCGATGCTTCTGGAAAAGGGGATTATGTCTCTCTTGAGCAAGCCATTCAAGCGCAAGCTACTGATATTTATATACGGAATGGGATCTATGATGTAAACACTACGCTTCAAATTGATCTGGACGACACAATCATACGTGGACAATCCCGGGATGGTGTTGTTCTTCGTCAGACACAAGCACCTAACGATCTAGTAGTGATCCGCGCAGATCGTGTACATATTTCTAATCTTACACTGGATACGTATACCTATAATGCAGGAGCAACTCTAGTCGTTGCCGATGCGAATCAAGTAATAGTGCAAGATTCTTTGTTTAAAGGTTCAGAACGTATTTTTGCTGTTTATTTTGCAGGGCCTTCAGTTGCCGCAGGTCAGGATACACTAGCCGCTGTCGAATCAGGAACACTTGATGATGGCAACCAATTTTTGCACAATGAAGTGTATTCTCATTATGCAGGCGACGGATTGTCTTTTTCATTACAAAAAAATGGGCTGGTACAACATAATACTCTTCATAACGCTGTACTCGCTTTTTATATGTGCCGTAATAGCAAAGTGTCCAACAATCTGATCAACGATTCACCTGGCGTTGGTATTCATTATTCGATGCCTGCGTATGACAATATCATTCGAGATAATGAGATCTCTCGTTCACTAGGATCAGGGATACGTGCTTCTGCTAATCTAGAACACCCTGTACCAACAACCGCTCTATACGAAGGATTGCTGATTGAGCATAACATTATTAAAGATACCCGTTCATTTGGAATAGAACTCGATCAAGTAGGTAGTCGTACACGAATTCAACGCAATACGATTCGCCAGACTGACTTTTCTGGAATCATCGTTCTTCGTTCCTATGATCTACGGATTCATAATAATCAGTTATCAAACAATGCGTATTATCGTGTACGTGGCAAAATTCATGATTGGACAGGTAACAGCGGTGGCATTGATTTGGAAAACACCGTTACTGCTACCAAAATCACATACAATACGATCACCTCTAATGGAAAAAGTGATTTTGGGATTCGTTTTTCACCGATACAAGGAAAAAATACGATCTACAAAAACAAACTTGTAGGTACAACTGTAATGACGGATATTATTCGTTTACCTTAAAAATTCCTACTATATATAGCTATATTCCTTCTCTCTATCACTTATCCTTTTCAAGCGACTCCTACTCTACAGTAAGCTGAGTAGGAGTTTTGTTTTTTCAAGAATTTTAGTTACAATTCCTTGATTATCCATATTGACGTAAGCGCTTCCATAAGTAAAAATGAGTGAGATAAATGCTACATAATGGAAAAAAGTGTGGGTTTTGGAACTTTGATCAAATGAGTGTGAAACCTTCCTTTTTAGTATTTTATGCTTCATTTATCTACTATCCTTGAGGAGGAATATGGATGAAAAAGAAATTCACTCACTTGTTGCTCACAGCAGTACTGGTTGTAGGTGCGACTTTACCATCAGCAGGCATTGTGAGAGCAGACGCGGCAAGTGATGCTTCTAACCGGGCATTAACATGGTTAGAGACACAACAAGATGCTACAGCAGGGCTGGCTTTTGACGGATTAGTAGATAGTTTCGAAGATTTCTGGGGCCCTAATAATCCGAAACAGATCGTCTATACTTATGATCAGGCGGTAGCCGCGATAGCATTTATCGTAAAAGGCGAGCGTGGTCGTGCTGAAAAAGTACTTAACAAAATGCGAGATATTCAAGATCCTACAGGCTACTGGCTCAATTCGTACTGGTACAACAATGGTGCAGGCGAAGAGATTCGTGAACATGTAGGCCCTGTTGTATGGATGGCAATGGCAGCGATGGCTTATGAGAAACAATACAACGATACTCGTTACCGTCCTATGGCGCTCAAAGCACTGGATTGGTCATTACAGTATCAACAAGCGAATGGTGGCGTAGCTGGCGGTTGGAGTGCTTGGAGCAACTCTAATGAACCATGGAGCTCTACCGAGCACAATATTGATATTTATCGGGTATTGCAATATTATGCATCTGTCGATTCAACCAAAGCTGCTAAATATAATGCGGCAGCTACTAAAGTGAAAAGCTTCCTTGATACTAAAGTATGGGACGATGCTAACAAACGCTTTACCGGTGGATGGAAAAACGATACCAATCTGATCGATCCTAAACTCCCACTTGATGTGAATCCATGGGGCGTATTAGCACTGGGTACAACAGGTACGCATAATTATGGAGCAAGCTTAGATTATGTTGAAAATGCTAACGGTGTTCCGGGTACACTGGCGAATCCTCGTTACAAACAGACGCTGACTTACAATGATGCTGGCAATACATTAACCGGTTATGATTTTGACTGGACTGATGAAGTGAAGCCTGCTTATGACGACAATGGCAATCAGATCGGTAATACAGGAGCAGACGTATGGTTTGAAGGATCAGCCTTTATGTCACTGGCGTATTATATGAGAGGCGATGTCTCCAAAGCCAATGCGATTAATACTGAAATTATCAAAAAACAAGGAACTAGCGGAGCTTCATTAGGCGGTATTCCGTATTCTCTTAAAGGTACAAGTAATAGCTATTGGGTGATGGCGCAACAGAACTGTGTATCCAGTACAGGTTGGTTGATCTTGTCACTTGCTCATTTCAACCCGTTCACAGGTCAGTATCTGACAGGTGGGAATCCGACGAACCCGACAACACCTACTGATCCAACCACACCTACACCTGATCCGGGCACAGGTGATCATACAACCGCAGATTATACAGCAGGTGTAACCAAATCATCTGCTACAGCGATCAGTATCAATATTAAGCCTGTAACTACTGCTAAATATGTAGATGTTCATTACAAAATCAATGGTGGCACTCAGCTTAATTACCGTATGACCAACAGCTCGGGAACATGGAAACAAAGTGTGACCGGACTGAGCGCAGGTACCAAAATCGAATACTGGTTTACGTATGAAAAATCAGGCCCTCAATACGATTCAGCTCATTATACGTATACCTTGAATTAAATCATCTCACAGAGCATCTAATAGAGTATTCTATTAGGTGCTTTTTGCTGTTCGCGGGCAACCTTTTCGTCTATGATTTAGATAGAGTATGATATACATATTATTGTTCAAGAAAGGAACTGGATGATGGAACATTTAATCAATGCTTCAGTCAAAGATATTCAAATTAGCGGTATTCGCAAAATTGCTAATGCAGCAGCGCAGTATCCGAATGCAATCTCACTTACGATTGGACAACCTGACTTTCCTACACCTCAACATATTATTGACGCGGCTGAAGTCGCAATGAATAATGGAAAAACAGTCTATACGCCTAATGCAGGTCTACCTGCTCTACGACGTGCAGCAGCACATTTTGTCAGACAAAAATACGGGCAAGATTATAACCCGGATACTGAAGTGATCGTAACCAACGGAGCAAGTGAAGCGCTGGATATCACGCTACGGACGATTATTACACCGGGAGATGAAGTGATTTTGCCCGGGCCAATCTATCCGGGATATGAGCCGTTGATTCGCTTATCCGGTGGGATTCCTGTATATGTAGATACTCGCTCGACTGACTTCAAATTAACTGCCGATTTGATCGAAAAACATCTATCGACACGTACGAAAGCCATTATTTTAGGTTATCCTTCTAACCCTACTGGACGGGTCATGAGCGGTACAGAATTACAGGATATCGCTACATTATTGCGGGAACGTGAAGTGTTTATCATTTCCGATGAAATATATAGTGAATTGATCTATGATACCCCTCATCAGTCAATTGCTTTATTCGATGGTATGCGTGACCAAACGATTGTGATTAACGGATTGTCCAAGTCTCATTCGATGACAGGCTGGCGGATCGGCTTTACTTTTGCACCTGCTGAGCTGACACAACATATGCTTAAAGTGCATCAATACAATGTCACCTGCGCCAGTTCAGTGAGTCAATATGCTGCACTCGAAGCACTTACACAAGGCATCGACGATGCGCTTTCGATGAAACAGGAATATCAGCAACGGCGTGATTATGTGTATGATCGCTTAATCGCTATGGGGCTAACGTTAACCAAGCCAGAAGGCGCTTTTTATTTGTTCCCTTCGATTGCTCATTTGAATATCGGATCAATGGAATTTGCTTTACGTTTATTGGAGGAAGCAGGATTAGCTGTTGTTCCCGGAGACGCTTTTTCTGAATACGGAGAAGGATATATTCGTATTTCTTATGCTTATTCGCAAGATGTTTTGAGCAGAGGATTAGATCGGTTGGAACAATTTATACAGCAATTATAATATGCACCAAACAGTATAAATAAAAACAGGTATCTTTGGAGCGATTTTGGCACCTAGAGATACCTGTTTTTGCATTTACAATTAGAGATAATCAGATGTAAAACGACTTTTTTTAGTAACAATCGTTGCTACTATGACACAGATATGAAATGAGAATTTGAGTTTCATGAAAAATCTTTAATATTTTCATGCTCTACTCTATTTCTTTAAGCGATATTTGCCGATGTTAGTATAAGAATAAATATGCAGATATTATTAGGAGTGGAGTTATGAAAAATATTAAACAATTTTTGAAATGTCAAACGATTGGCAGTAAATTAATCATTTCTTTCTTTATTGTGATGATTTTAGCTTTGGGTACTTCTAGCTTCACTTCGTATTGGTTAGCTCAAAAAACGCTAAGTAATGAAATGATCAATAGCGCTTCTTCGAGCGTCGAAACATTGAATTCAACCGTCAATACTGAAATGCAGCAAAATATAGATATTGTTGATTATTTCGCCAGTCAGGTAGCTCAAGCTAATTATGCAGATAGAGATACTCTTGTGAACGGATTTAGAAGCTATTCTACTTCTCTCAAAAAAATAGAGTCACTGTATGTAGGAAATACAACTGGTCAATTTTTTACTTCTTCTGACAAACCTAATCCTGCCGGATACGATCCTCGTGAACGTGACTGGTACAAGCAAGCTTTGACTTCACCTGGAAAAGCTATTATTACGAATCCTTACATTTCTGCTTCTACCAAGAAGCTAACCGTTACGATTGCTAAGCAAACAGCCGATCAAAGCGGAGTTATCGGATTAGATATTAATCTAGAAGCATTACAAGCAACAACAGCAACAGTCAAAATCGGTAAAGAAGGATATGCTTTTATCGTAGGGAAAGACAGCAACTTTATTTCCCATCCTACAGCAATTGGACAGAAAAATGCTTCTTCCGAAGAATTGATGGCTCGTCCAGATGCCAAAGGTAGCTATACCTATCTTTATCAAGATAAACAAAAAGAATTAGTCTATACGACAAGTGATCTGACTGGATGGCGGATTGCAGGTAGTTTTTATCAAAATGAAATCAATGAAGCAACACAACCTATCTTATACAAAATGGTGATTGTTCTATTACTTTCTCTTATTGTAGGTGGTATTGTGGTTGCACTGGTTACTCGCTCTATTACCAAGCGTCTAAGTAATATTGTCGTTGTAGCTGAAGCGATTAGTGATGGCGACCTAACACACCATATCGTAGACCGTAGCAAAGACGAGATTGGCAGATTGTCGCATACCTTTAACAATATGAACGCATCGCTAAGTTCATTGATCCACTCTATTAACGATTCCGTCAGTGACGTTGTCTCTTCTTCAGAGCAATTGAATGCAAGTTCAGAACAAACTAGCCATGCAACCGTACAGATTACGACAGCGATCGAACAATTCTCGGTCGGTAATGAACGTCAAAATAAAAATGTAAATCAAAGCGCAGAGCAATTAACTCAAGTCGCCAATTGGTTACAAACGGTCAAAACCAATTCCAACTCATTACTTTCATTGTCTGAATCATCGAATTATTTAGCAGATAGTGGAGACCGCTTAATGCAACAAACTGTAGGTCAGATTCAACATATTGATCAATCGGTGCATCAAGCGAATGAAGTAGTCACGAATCTTTCTCGCAAATCCGAAGAAATTTCGGTTATTCTACAAACGATCAATGATATTGCCAAACAGACCAATCTATTGTCTCTTAATGCGGCAATCGAAGCAGCGCGCGCAGGCGAACATGGCAAAGGATTCAATGTCGTTGCAGGTGAAGTGCAGAAGTTAGCCGAACAGTCCCGTTCTTCTTCTCAACATATCGAGAATCTGTTGAAAGAAATTACAGACGAGATTGGGCGTTCCTTGTCTACCTTTACCGATATTCATGGTTCTGTTGCCGAAGGGATGATGACGGTCCAACAAGCAGCCGATCAGTTCCAACAGCTACGTACATCGTCACATCAGATTTCTTCAAGTCTGACTGAAATGAATACGTTAGTGCAAGAAGTGAATGGCAATGCTGTAGAAGTGGCTCAATCGGTACATGAGATCAGTGAAATTTCCAATGTAAATACCGCTTCTACCCATGAGATTGCGGCTTCAGCAGAAGAGCAATTAGCAGCAATGGAAGAAATCACTGCATCCGCTCACGCTCTAGCTTCATTGGCAGAAAATTTACAACAAGAAATTCACCGCTTCAAAACAACCGATTCGGTAGCTAGTCCATCAGCGTCTCACGCTACAGCAAGCACTGAGAACGATACTGTAGAATAACAGCTATTATGATCTGATTTGAATACGATTAGTACAAAAAAAGCCTTACCGCTTCTATGATTGCATAGACGGTAAGGCTTTTTAGTTGTGCTTTGTGATTGGCTATTGGCTATCGCTTGTTGCATATCACCGAGCATTATTTAGATAATTCAAGGAACCCTTCACCAAATACATCCCGTACATCATGAATCGTGATAAACGCATTAGGATCAGCCGCTTTGACGATCTTTTTGAGTACCGATACTTCTTGCTTGCTAATCACGATATACAGTACTTCTTTCGGTGTCTTTGTATAATATCCATGACCGGATAATACCGTCACTCCGCGATCCATCACTGTAATGACTTTTTCCGCGATCTTATCTTGCTGTGCGGAAATGATCATCACAGCTTTTTTCGGATTCAATCCTTCAATAATAAAGTCCATCGTTTTGGTACCAATATACAACATTACAATCGTTAACATCAGGCTTTGTGCCCCGATAATAAAGTAAGACGAGAACGCTACAATCAGATCGAAGAAGAGCAACCCGTAACTAATATTCCAGTCCAGATATTTGTTCGCAATCCGCGCCAGAATCACTGTTCCTGCTGTTGTGCCACCTGCTCTAATAATCAGCCCGATCCCTACACCTGTAAACAATCCACCGAATATCGTATTAATCATAATTTCACTCGAATCGATCCGCCAGTCTGCGGTCAGATGAAGAAAAAATGAGTTAAATGCAACTGCCAGAATTGTATAGATCGTGGTCGTTTTATCCAGAAATTTGTAACCAATAATCAATAGAAATGCATTAATCACCAAGTTCATCAGCCCAGGTGACAATTGCCATACATAAAATAAGATAATCGTAACCCCGGTTACGCCACCTTCACCCAGTTCATTCGGTATCACAAATAAATTGATTGCTAACGCAAAAATAAATGCACCCAGTGCTATAAAAGCAATATCAATAATCCTTTTTTTCATCTATTTATACTCCCCTTTTATCCAACCCTAACAAATGAGTATTGTAAGCGATAAAACCTTGACAAGTCAAAGCTTTTTTAAGTTACTGTCCTCTGCTATTTCGGTAGTCTATCACCGTTAAAAAGCACGTTGTTAGGTGAAAAATAATGCCGTTTGGATAGGCAGTGTATATTTATGCTGGAAAGGGGAATATTTTGTTTATTTTTTAAATAAATCTTGTATATCGAATGTATATCAATAAAACGTAGCCCATGATCATGCGATGTATTTATCTTTTAAAATAATTCCAGACCAATCATTCCGAATATTATTGACTATTTAGTCTGGAATGATTATAGTAAATGTATCGCTTCTGAATTTTAGCCAATTTATTAACTACATTCACTCATTCGAAAGGCAGGTATCCCTATGGAAAATCAATCTCTACATGAATCTTCAACATTATCTATTGAGGCTTATCATGAACAGGCTATGCAGATGATGAATACGTTTAGTCAAGCGATGCTAAATGAGGATATTGATTTATTCCTTAGTCTTTTTAGCTCAAATATTGTTTTTGAATTCCCGTATGCACCTGAGGAATATGCCAAGCAATTGGATGGCATTGATGCTCTACGACAACATCTGGAATCGTTAAAAGGAATGATCGCTTTTACTCATTTCACTACTCCAGTGATTCATATTTCTGCGGATACTTCCACTTTTATTGCTCAATTTCAAGGTTTGGGTACTTTTGTTGCTACAGGCTTACCTTATGAGCAAGATTATATCTCAGTCGTGACTACTCTGAACGGGCAAGTTACCCGTTATCAAGATTATTGGAATCCACTTCAAGTATCTTAATCTTATGTCATTTCAATTTACTATCTGAATAGCATCATAAAGGAGTATATTATGAAATCTATTGAGCGCATTTTAGTTACTGGCGGACAAGGTAAAACGTCTTCTCGTATTACATCTCTTCTTCTGACAGAGGGTTATCACGTTCGTACAGCAGGTAGAAGATCTTCTTCATTGCCACATCCTCACGCCGAACATGTGCTTTTTGATTGGCATGATTCATCAACGTATGCACAAGCTTTGCAAGATATAGATGCTATTTATGTCGTTATTCCTGTCACGATGTATCCCGAACCTATCGTTATTCCTTTTATTGAGCTTGCCCTTGCTCAAGGTATCCAACGGGTTGTGTTACTATCCAGTGCATCTATTCATATTGATGAACCTGTTTTTGGACATATACATCGCTGGATCAGTGAACACGTACCACAGTGGGCAGTATTACGACCTTCTTATTTTATGCAAAATTTTACCGAAGCACAGCAAGCCGACTTGATTCACCAACATAGAATAATTGCTAGCGCTACACATAAAGGCAAAATTGGATTTGTCGATGCTGATGATATCGCTGCTGTGGCTGTAAAAGCATTAACAGATATCACTCCTCATAATACTGAACATCTGATTACAGGTCCTCAATCACTCACTTATGAGGAAGTAGCGACTATAATTACAGAAGTGACAGGCGTACCGATTACGTATCATGCCACCAGTGAATCAGAGTTGCAACAGCAATTGATAGAGGCTGGAATCGCACCAGATTATGCTAGTTTTCTAGCTCATTTGGATACACGAATTGCTGTAGAAGGGATCGAAGATCAGGTAAGCGATAGTGTTGAGCGTGTCACAGCTAGACCCCCAAGATCTTTCCGCCAATATATTGAGGATCATAGACATTTATTTGTAAATACAACAAAAGGCAGCGCTTAATGCTGCCTTTTTGTTTTTGCATATAATACGGATAATGCGATCTCTGTAATTGTGTTCAATTTAGCCTGATCGGCACCCAACTTGGTCGTAAAAATCAGTGCTGTTCGTTCATGGACTAGATACTGTGCCATCGCAGTCAAATTTACCTCTGATCCTAATTCTCCTTGCTCTACAGCACGTTCTAATAAACGGTAAAATCCTGCTTCAATCTGTGCGTTATTATCCTGCAAATATTGATGTAATTCTGTATCATGTGGAGCATACTCTATAGCACTTGCGATAATAAAACATTCTTGAGCTAATTCGTTATCAATCAGTACACTAATCATCTTTTGAAAAATCTGCTCGATTAATGGCAAGACTTCACCAGATTGCTCTAACAATGATAATAAATCTGCTGTTTTATGATCCATATAGTGCTTAACCGCAAGAATAAATAGATCACGCTTGGTTCCATACGTATCATATAGACTCTGACGAGCAATCCCTAATTCTTGCAACAGATCAGGTAACGTCGTTCCTTCATATCCCCGACTGCCAAACGTCTTCATCGCTCGATGCAACACGATAGTCGTATCAAAAGCTTTCGTACGTGCCACTATCTTTCACATCCTCTATCTTTCACTCTACCCTATAAGCTAACCTTACACCGCATCCTGCCCTGATTTCCAGCTTAAATAATCGGTAATCGTCGTGATCGCTACGTCAATCGCATCTTCACTCGGCTCAAGCTTCGCATGATGCAATCCATAAGGCGTGTCCACACCTAACCAGAACATAAATCCCGGAATACGATCCAGAAAATAACCAAAATCTTCGCCGGTCATCGCTTCTGTACATTCTACTAGATTCACATCAGAACGTTGTCCTAACCAATCCATAAATTCATGGGTCAATGTCGCTTCGTTAAACACTTGCAAGTAATTGGAGCCCCAATCGATCTCTGCCTGACATTCAAATCCGGCTTCGATTCCTTTGACCAGTGCTTCTATACGAGATTTAACAGCGACCATCGTATCCGCTGACAGTGTACGAATTGTGCCTTCCAGACGAGCGCGCTCGGCGATGATATTTTGCTTGGTTCCGCCTTCGACTTTACCAATCGTCACAACAGCGGAGTCTAACGGATTGATATTACGGGCGATAATCGTCTGCAACTGTCCTACCAACTGACAACCTGCAACGACCATATCATTGGCTTTGTGCGGATAAGCGGCATGTCCTCCTGTACCGATCAGATCGATAAACAATTCAGATGTATTGGCAAATAAAATCCCTGCACGGGTCGCAATCGTACCAACAGGATATTCAGGGGCCACATGAAGTCCGATCATCTGATCTGGCATCCAATCGGCTAATTCTGCACTGGCTAACATCGGTTTGGCTCCGCCCGGGCCTTCTTCTGCTGGCTGGAAAATAACCACAAGATCATCTGTCATTTGATGAGTCGCAAAATGAGTCAATACGCCGAGTCCAATCGTCATATGTAGATCGTGTCCACAAGCGTGCATATATCCTTCATGTTCACTTTGAAAATCGTAAGACGTCTGCTCGACAATTGGCAACCCATCCATATCGGCACGATAACCAAAACGGCGCTTCGGTGCACTGCCATGAATATAGATTAAAATCCCTGTACGCCATGTGCGAATTTCCAAATGGTTTTGCGGAAGAGTAGCGATATAATCAAGCAAATACTGTTGCGTTTTGAACTCTTGAAATCCTGGTTCAGGAATACGATGAAGATCACGCCGAATCTGAGTAAAAGTAGTCATCTGAATCTCCTTTTTCTTTCTCATTCTATACGAATAGTTATAATACATAGCGTCAGTATACCACCCAAAGTAGCACCAAAAACAAACTCAATACCAAGCTCAAAGGATGAAAGAAAGACCCAGCATGTGCGGGGTCTCCAGATCGAAATATATAGTTATACCTAATTATAAATTACAGTGTACGTAGATCTTGCAAAATTTCTGTTTTAGACTTCGTTTTGTCGTCTACTTGCTTGATTACACGTGCTGGAGTACCTGCTACAACAGAGAAAGGAGGAACGTCTTGCGTTACCACAGCGCCAGCCGCTACAACAGCACCTTCACCGATACGTACGCCTTCAAGTACAACTACGTTCGCACCGATCAATACATCATCTTCAACGGTTACAGGTTGAGCAGAAGGTGGCTCAATGACGCCAGCAAGAACAGAACCTGCTCCGATATGACACATTTTACCGACTTGTACACGTCCACCTAGAACAGCGCCCATATCGATCATTGTACCTTCACCGATCACAACACCGATATTGATAACAGCGCCCATCATAATAACAGCGTTATCGCCGATAGATACCATTTCACGAATAAATGCGCCTGGCTCAATACGTGCATTGATGTTTTTCATATCTAACAAAGGAATCGCAGAGTTACGACGGTCGCTTTCGATCACTTGGTCTGCAATTTTGCTTGCATTTTCAGTCAAAACGCCTTGAATATCTGCCCAATCGCCGAAAATAACACCTGTGTTGCCAGTGATAAATGTCTGTACGTCTTCAGGGAATGTAATGCTGTCCAATTCACCTTTAAGGTATACTTTGACTGGAGTTTTCTTTTTGCTCGTTTTGATCAAGTTAATAATTTCGTGTGTATTCATTTCCGTGGACATGTATAAAGGCTCCTTTTATATAACTGCATGTATTTTTAAATGGATCATCAGACAAAAATCTGAGCTACATCCTTTATAGCACAATCAAAGGTGCAGTCGCAATGGACACAAGGCTTCCAAATGTTCACTACGTATGGAATAACTATACCATATGCACTCTATAAGTTCGCCCTAATCCGCAAAAGATACAAAAAAATAGAGAAGAAGTACAAATGCACTCTTCTCTCCTTTTTAACCGCTATCCAGTAACCCGTATTTTTTGCGAAAACGTTCTAATACTTTGATCCATCCACCTGCCAGAATCGCAAGGAAAAAGACATTGGATAACGCATGAGCTAGATCAAAATAAAAGCTTTGTACATATACCGCTAGCACGGCTTTCCATTCCAAAGCAACTGCAAGATCGATCACAACCCACAGATTCATAATCCAGCCAAATAAAAAGCCCCAGATCAGCCCGAATGCAAGTAAGCCGAGTCGCTTCTTCATCCACCATGTCTGACGAAGTAAACCTGCACTTACGCCCATCATCCCCCATGCAAACATCTGCCATGGTGTCCAAGGGCCTTGTCCGAAATAGATATTCGATACAAGCGCCGCCATCGCGCCCACAATAAAGCCTGCTTCAGAGCCAAATACCAGTGCCGACAGAATGACGATTGCCGAGACAGGCTTCACACTGGGTAAAGCGGCAAAAGGAATCCGGCTGACTGCTGCAATCGCCGCTAACATCGCCAGCAGAACCAATTCACGCGCTTCAAGCTTACGCCGTTCAAAGCGGACAAATAACGGCAACATCACCGCCAATAACAATACAAAACTGAGCAACATATAATGATCACTCAGCACTGCATTAGACAATGCCAATACTAAAATACTTAGACCTACTGCAATCATCAGCCAGAGGCGGGAACGCGCCATACATCCAGTACCTCCTCTGCGGTGAGTACACCTGGTAACCAATCACGTACAACTCGATTAACAGCTGTCGTATAAAATACATTTTCGCTAAAAAAGATCGAAGGTATATCTGTCGTAGTAATCATGCCATCAAATAACATCGCACAACGGCTGCTATAACTTGCTGCAAATTCTACATCATGAGTCACGATCACAATCGTATGTCCGGCTTGACGAAGCTCTAGTAATTGCTGGGCTAAAGCGATTTTGGCAAGTGGATCAAGCCCTTTGGTAGGCTCGTCTAATAGCAGAATATCTGGATTGAGCAGTAACACAATCGCTAACGCTGTTTTCTGCTGTTGTCCACCGCTAATATCATGTGGATGCTTCTGTTCTAATCCTTCTAATTGTAGTTGCTTCATCAGCTTCGCAATCGCAAGCTCTGGTTCTGCAATACCTGCATGTTGAGCTGCTGTCGATAATTCTTCTGCCACTGTATCATGACTGAAATACAGCAGTGGATTTTGCGCGAGATAGCCGATGTTTAGCTTATTGGCTTTTTTGATTGTTCCTCTTCGTGGTTGAAGTAGCCCTGCTAGCAATTGAAGTAGTGTCGATTTACCTGCTCCATTGCCTCCTAGAATCGCTAACATTTCTCCCTGAACAATCTGCAAATCTAACTTTTTCAACACTTCATCACTTTTCTTTTCATATTGAAAAGTGACTTCACGACATTCTAGCAGTATCTGTTCTTTGGCAAAAGAAGTCGTAAGCGGTGCTGAATCAGCTAATGGTGCTACCGTGTCCGCCAAAGAGCGATCCCAGTCCAACGTCTGCAACCACTGCTTTCCTTCACGCACTGTAAAAGGAACAGCAGATAGAGTAGATAGAACAGGTACCTTTTCGGTTATTTGCTTGTTATGCATCGTCCAGAATAACTGTGTAACCGAAGGCAAATATTTAAAATCATCGGGATCATGACGCTGTATCTGTTCACTCACTTCACGAGGAGAACCGCTGTATTTCAGCTTCCCTTTTTCCAACAGAATCATCTGATCAGCCAAAGGAATGACTTCTTCTAAGCGATGCTCACTAATAATAACAGTCGTTGAAAATTCTCGATTCAATCGGTAGACCATCGAAATAAATTCACGTGCCGCTACCGGATCAAGTTGTGAAGTCGGTTCATCCAATAACAGTAATTTCGGTTGTAACAGCAACACAGAAGCTAGATTAAGCAATTGCTTTTGCCCGCCCGATAATTCGTGAATTGGCTTGTATAATAAAGGCTCTAATCCAAAAAACTGCGCAATTTCTGCTAATCGACTGCGCATCACTGGAAGAGAATAGCCCAGATTTTCCATCCCAAATGATAGTTCATGCCAGACTACATCCATCACAATACTGTTATCTGGATTTTGAAAAACCATTCCGATCTCTTGCGCTGACTGATGTGCTGGTAATTCATTTAACATATTGCCGTTATAATAGATCGTGCCGCCGATTTGACCAACAGGCGTTAATTCAGGCTTGAGTTGGCTTAACAATGTCGTTTTGCCACAGCCTGACGCTCCGCACAATACAACAAAATCTCCTGCATGGACAGTGAAATGAATATCACTTAATACCTGATGTGGTTCGTCAGGATAAGCAAAAGAAAGTTGATTTACTTGGAGTATTTCCATGATAGCCATTCCTTTCCTTCTACAATCACTGGAATCAGCAGATACAGACCAAAGCATAAATATAGTAGCCAATCCTGCATACTAAATACCATGGACTGCATACGCGGATAGATGACAGCTCGTCCCCATCCAAGCGCACTGCCGATCATAATAACGATAATCAATACAGACAGACATCCGGTTAACCAGCGATCTCTGCGATCCATACGATGGACTACATACGCTGTACGCTTGGTTGTACCATATCCGCGTGCTTTCATCGAGTCTGCACTTTGGAGCGCTTCTTCTAATGACCAGACCAGCAGTACTTTGACAAGAGTCATCCCATCTCTCATACGCTTAGTGAGCGATCCTTCATGAACGCTGATTCCACGTGTACGTTGCACCAGCGTGATCTGAGTTAATCTTCGGCGCAATAATGGCACAAACCGTAATGCCATCATCACTACCAGTGCACTTTGAGGCACAAATTTGGCAAACAAATACATAAATTTATCAGTCGTTACATTATAGTTATACGATAGACTGGTCAGCAGAATCAGCGTGAGCGATAACAACATAGTCACGCCATACAATACGGATTCCAACGTAATCGGCTGATCCATAAAGTAAAATAAAATATGTTGACCTCGGTGTGAAATCAATGGATTAATCACTACAATCGCTATACCGATCAGCAGATAAAAAGGCAACATCCGCACAATAGTACCTGCATGCTTTTGTATACTAATTAACACAATCAGCAAAATGATACCTGTCAGCAAAAAGACAGGATGAAATAGCAACATCCCGCTCAATAACAATCCTCCATAAAACAAAAACAATGTGATGGGATGCAGAGCACGAAATCCGCTGTTCAATTTTTAGCTCCTATATCTTTTCCAAGATCAGTCGTATACAACCAGTCAATCTGATCTCCCGCTTGCACTTTGTATGCGCCTGCGCTCATATTTGGAAAATTGCCATTAACTTTGAACATCCATCCACTGGTAGGCCCTTCGTCAAATTCATACAGATTATCGATTCCTTCTACATAAGCGAACCCACTAGACCCTTGATACTCCATAGGTATTCCTTTGCTACGGGTTACACGCTTCAGTAAATCCAGCGCGCTTTCCCCTGCTTCTACTGGCACAGAGGTAGATCCCAGTATGTTACTGTCGCCTGTAATCGATAATGTAACTGTAGACGCTTGAGGTTGTGGCTTAGGTGCTGATGGTGTTGTAGGCGTTGCTGTTGTACCCGAGCCTTTAGCTGTATTGCTAGATGGCTTGGATGTACTGGTTGATGGTTTGGAATCTTTTGTCGTTGTTTTGGTGTTGTCTTTGGTGCTCTTTGTAGATGTATCTTTGGTACTGCTTTTAGACTGATTGTCAGAAGTTGCTGTTGATTTTTGAGATGATGGAGTATCTGAATCACTAGATGTCGAACTGGATTTTTCTTTGGTATTACTGGTCGATGGTGTGCTAGTTGAAGTCGATGATTGGTCTTTGTTGGTATTTGTCTTCGTTGAAGCACCATCAGTCGTGTTCTCTTTGGGATCAGCCGTCTTTTGTGTGTCGTTCATTGTCTGCTGATCTGCTTCTTTTGCCCCAGTAGAAGCTTGAGAATCAGTAACTGGTGTAGCGTCTTTATCTGTTGGTGCTGTCGCAGAATCGGATTGATCTTTAGTTACAGTCTTATCTTGAGAAGCAACTTCATCCGAAGTTGGCGGTGACTCTGTGATCGTAGCTGTTGAAGAATCGGTAGCCGATGATTGATTAGTCGGTGCAGTAGAAGAACAACCACTGATCAATAACAACGTCAACAACATCGCCATGATAGCTACTGGCAAGTGTGAATATTTGCCTGAATGCTGAGCAGAAGTTGGTGTTGGCACAGTATGATGATGCTGTTGCTGACAATCTCTACGCGGATGTTGATTGCTCATCTTGATCGATACCCTCCTTACATACACAAAACGGAACGCTGGACACTATGATCCCCGTTCCGCTATTTGTGTAATCTATTATTTCTTTTAGTTTACCGTAAAATTAGTTCGCTTGCGCCATCTTCTGTACATTGATCGCCACCACAGCTGCCATCTCACGTGTTACTTTGGCTTGAGGATCAAATTTGTTATTGGCACCCACCATAATTCCATTATTTACTACAGCGCTGACTGCGCTACGTGCATAACTACCGATTTTCGCTTGATCTGCAAAAGAAGCAGTCGATGTGCCTTGAAGTGCAAATGCACGAGTTAACATCACAGCCATATCTTGACGGGATACCGGCTGATTTGGTTGGAATGATGTTGCGCTAATGCCTGTGATAATGCCTTTATTTTGGGCGGTCATAATTGCATTATAATACCACTGATTAGCCGATACGTCTTTAAATGTCGATTTACTAGTAGAGGTATTTCCTGACTCTGTTGCTCCGGTCAAACGAACTACTAATGCAGCAAATTGAGCACGTGTTAATTGTTGTTTAGGAGCAAATACAAGTTCCTGATCACTCACACCTAACATCAACCCTGCATCATAAGCACGATGTACAGAATCAGAAGCCCATGCTGAAATGGTATTTTCATCTGCAAATGTAACTGTTGTACTTGTACCTGTATCTACAGGCTTAGTAGCAGTATTTGCTAAATTATAAATCGTATTTCCACTGTTCATATACTGCTGATATGCAACCAGAGCAAGTAATGCTTGTTCGGTAGCAATATTGTCGCTTGCACCGCCTACCGTATGGCTATAAGTGCCATTAGTTTGACGGAACTGGCTTAGACGCGTAATTAGGTCACCATTGGACTTGGTAAAACGTGCGTCTTTCGGATTGATACCTGCTGATGTTAGCGCAACGATTACTTGAGAGACACTTTCGCTACTATCATCGTTATAAGCAGAATATCCTCCGTTAGCTTGCTGTTGTGCAGATAGATATTGAACAGCTTGGTCGATCGCTGTTTGGACTTTGGCCTGTGTGCGTTCAGGTGCAAGTGCAGCAACTGCCATTGCTGTCATATCTACACTGCTCGCTTCACCTGTTGCCAGTGGGAATCCACCATCGCTATTTTGCGCGCTTAACAACCATGTCACTAGCTTGTCTTGGTTCCATGTAGCTGTTGAAGGCATTGTATACTTATCACTATTTAGCGCAATCAAAGCAAAGATAGGTCCATTGGTTCCTTGAGCTGTCATTTTCTCATGGTTGACCATTTTGTCGATTAAGTTCACACCGCTCACAGATGTTGGATCGCCACCTGCTGCTTTGATCCCTAAAATCAATCGTTCCAGATCAGTCACTTTGCGGAATGTACCTGCTGATTGTTTGACTTGAGCTGTTGCATTAGTTAGGTAACTAGCTGGCAAAGTTCCACCTGCACGTACAATTCCTACTGCTTCCCATTCGGTTAATGGGTTATGAGAAAGCACATTTTTGACTGTTGCATTGATATCTGTTGTTAATTGTTGCTGGTCTGCTGAGCTTGCTAATACATCTTTGTTGATGACCGCATATTGGGTAAAGTGAGAGACTGCTCCGGTGATAATACCAGTTTTGGCATCCAAAGCTGTTGGAACAGGTACCCATTGCTTAGTTTCTTCATTTAGCCACGCAATCGTCAGGCTAGACATTGTATTAGCATAGACTGGAATTTTGAATGAAAGGTATACAGGCTTTTCGAACTGTTGCCCTTTTGGCGTAAATTCATACAGACTGGATACAAGCTCTGGACGACTAGCCATTTCTTCTTCAATTCCAATCGTAGTGTTACTCTTCACACTATTGGCTGGCACAATAAATTGTACTTTACCTGCTGGATCAGCAAGTGTTGCTTTCTGATCAGCGGTCACTTCTGCACTGACACTTACTTTTGCCGCAGATGCTAAAGCTTTGGCTATCGAATTGGCTGTACTAGCAGTCATTGGAGAACCCGAGTTGAGTACTGTACTCGACTGCCCTGCTTCATTCACAGCCAGTTGATTATTGGATTTGATTTTCAGTTGAGACAATTCACTTTCTACTTGAGAAGGAATGATTGTCGGGAAAGGAACTCCCAGACTGTTATTCGCACTTCCTCCACCGCCACCAGAAACAGTAGCTGTGCCATCACTATAGCGCCATGCTAGATTGTCTCCAGCTTTTAACGTATAGGCTCCGGCTCCTGTGTTCGGTTGTTGTCCATTGACTGTGTACACCCAACCGCTTAATGGCCCTTTATCAAATTCACTTAATCCATCAATAGCTGTTACATAAGCAGTAGCACCGCTACCTCTGTAACTTACACGACTGGAACCTAACTGACGTAATAATACGCTAAAAGCAGTATCTCTATTTTGCAATGTAATCGAAGTCGTAGGCAGAATCGTACTATCACCTGTGACGGACATCGTAATCGTATTGGCAGTAGGTGTCGTTGTACTGCCACCTGTACTGTTATCGTTCGCTACAATTAAGGTAGAAGTACTGCGTACAATCGAAGGTACATTGTTATTCTGGTATCCTGTCACAGCCACAGTATAGGAACCTGAACTCATTTTGTTAAATGAAGCTACACCCTGTGCGTTGGTTGTTACTGTTTGGTTACCGACTTGTACTTGTACATTTGCCGCAGGACTGACTACTTTGTCGCTAGTAAATGTATCGTTATTCCATATCCAATCGGCTTTTTGTACCGTAATATCGAAGCCACTGCTTGCTTTTGGCACCGCAGGCGATGTCGTTACAGACTCTACTAATGAGATTCCATAAGCTCCGAAATACACATATACTTGATCCGAAGGTTGTAATACAAATGCATCCATACCCACATCCGGTGATATCCACTGGCCATTACGTTTTACCGCGAACAACCAACCACTAGATGGATCAAGATCACCACTATTGATGCCTGCGATTCCTGTTACATATTTACCAAATGAAGCAGATGCAATCGTTAGCTTTACTTCATGTTGTGAAGCAACATTTTGTAATGCATCTAGTGCATAGACAGCTTCAGTCACGCCTGTGGTTACAGGAGCAGAAGGGCCTTCTACGATAACACTTGCTTGTACTTTGGTGCCCTGCCCTGGCTCAGGAGTAGGCGTTGGTTCTGGCTCAGGCTGTGGTGCTACAGGAGGATTAGGATTGGTATACAGCACTCCTGCATTTTTTGTATACAGATCATACGCTACTAATGCTCGTAATGCTTGATCTGTTGAAAAAGCTTTGTCCGATGCACTTGCAGTCAATTCATGACGGAAACCACCATCACTATTTTGAAAAGCAAGTAAACGGTCGATTAACGATTTTCCATTTTTCTCAAATTGTACATCGGTTGGATCGATTCCAAATGAAGCTAGTCCAATAATCTCCTGTGCAATCGATTCACTGCTTGAATCGTCTGATTTTTGGATCAACCAATTCACTGCTTTTTGCCCTGCTGTCTGTACATCTGCACGATCTTTATACGGAGCTAGAGCACTAAGTGCCATTCCATAATAATCTGTCGACATTTGCGGGCCATTGATCGCTGCAACTACACTATCGATCAGTGTATCGCGTCCTTGCTTGGCATCATTAGGCACTTGATATGTACCAGAATCTAATGCGATCAATGCAAACATCGGGCCATTAACACCTTGTTGATTGATATTCGCATGATTGTATAATTTTTCGATCAAATTACAATCGGAAATATTCGTAGCATTTAAACCTACCGATGCGCCTGCAATCGCCATTCGTGCTAATTCGGTTACCGAAGGCTTCGCTTGAGCACACAGATTTTTTACTTCTGTTCTTAAACTACTGTAGTAGCTAGCAGGAATGGCTTTGCCTGTACGTGCATAGCTGACTGCAATCCAATCGCCATCGACTCCACCATTAGCGTCGATATATTGCATCGCTTGCGTGATAGCCTGACCATATACAGATTGGGTGACGTTCGTATTGACGGTTGAATCGTTAGTAGAAGAATCATTCGAAGTGTAGACCGCTTGAGATACAGTGGTTGTCGTAGGATTCGGTTCATCTGCTGCATACGCAGAAGCAGAGAATACACCGGACGGTACTAATGTAGCGATCGTAAGCACCAGTGTTAAGATCGTAGCGATCCACTGACGGGATAGAGATGATTTCATAGGAGACCTTCTTTCTTGGTTTAGTAAAATAGACATAACGACAGTACAACATAAAAAAGCCACTTCAACGGAAGTGACTTCAAAGGCATAACAGCACAACCATTCACCACCTATGACGATACAGGCTTAGAATGCTAGGACTGTTTCTCCTCTTTGCTCCGAAGATGATAGAAACGATTGCTCGCAAGGCAGGTCTCCTGGCTATGCTTCATCACATCCTCCTACCTTCCCATCGCTTCATGCAACAGTGGCTCGATTCAGGAGTTGTTCAGCATTTACAGTGGCGGGACCGCGCCGGAATACACCGGACTTCCCTTTTAAGCGGATACAAAATCATATTCGTATCTGCACCTTGGACAATAAATTATATAGATTTGTAGTATTTATCATAGCGATAGCACCGGGCTTTGTCTACGAATTCTAGCAAATTACTTATCGGAAACATGTGAAAAAATAAAAGCGCATCCTGATCCACAGGACACGCTCATAAATAACGATACGATTTAGCTTACGCTTTAACTTCTAACGTCCAACCAAATGGATCTTCGGCTACACCTTTTTGGATACCGGTCAATGTCTCATACAACTTGGCAGACAATTCGCCTGTTTTACCTTCGTTGATAACCATTTTCTCACCTTGCCAGTTCAATTCGCCCATAGGAGAAATAACGGCTGCGGTACCTGTACCGAAAGCTTCTTCTAACTTGCCTTCTTTGTGCGCTTCTTCCAATTCATCAATCGAAAGAATACGTTCTTCGACAGGAATATCCCAATGCTTCAGCAATTGGATAATCGAATCACGCGTAATCCCGCTTAAGATACTGCCGTTGAGCGCAGGTGTTACGACGATACCGTTAATTTTGAAAAAGACGTTCATACTACCCACTTCTTCAATATATTTACGATGTACACCATCTAACCATAGTACTTGAGAATAACCCAGTTCTGTAGCGCCTTCTTGCGCTTTGAGTCCAGCTGCATAGTTACCTGCTGTTTTTGCCATTCCTACGCCGCCGGGAACAGCACGTACATATTTGGATTCCACGAAAATTTTAACCGGATTGATGCCTTCTGCATAATAAGCACCTACAGGTGAAAGGATAATCATAAATTTATATTGACGTGAAGGTGATACGCCTAGTGTTGGTTCTGTTGCAATAACAAATGGACGTACATAGAGTGAATTACCTTCACCTTCTGGAATCCATTCACGATCGGTAAGAATCAGCTGACGCAAGGCTTCAAGCGCCAATTCAGGATCCACTTCTGGAATACTCATACGCTCGTTAGAGATATTAAGACGCTCTATATTTTTAGTAGGACGGAACATAAGCACACGTCCATCTTCTGTTGCATATGCTTTGAGTCCTTCAAAAATCGTTTGTCCATAATGGAATACTTTAGCTGCCGGGTCCATCATAATCGGTTGATAAGGAACGATACGTGCATCATGCCAACCTTGTCCAGCATCATAGTCCAGAATAAACATATGATCTGTAAATTGTGTACCAAATACTACCCCATCCATGGATGCCGGTTTCTCTTTTTTATTCGTTGTGTGTTCGATCTTGATCTCTATAGTCATGGTTTATGTCTCCTTAAACAATTATTCCTTAAATCATATCACTTCTTATCCCAAATCGAAAATACTTAAAAACAATAAGTTGATAGGCAATATGTCAATAGACATACTATAGTTTAATTTATGTACCATATATAATGTAAAAAAACTCTATAAAAAAACTAAGAGCGGTCGCTGACAGCGACCGCTCGTACAAACCACAAAAGTGATTTTTTCCTTAGACTTATTTTAAGCTTAGTCTACAATAAAATCAACCAGTTTATGAATGTAATCAAAAATACTTTGTAGTAATTGATTTTTATTATAATAATGAATATTTTTCTTGATTCTCTGCATAATTAATTGTAATTCATCATTTCGTTTTTTCCTAACTCCGCTACTGAGCACATATGTTGAGTGACAATATAACAAAGCTGATAGATCATGTATTCTTTGATTTTCTAATCTTTTCTTCCTTGTATGTTTGCTAATATTCGGGACTTTTCCAACAAATAATTTAATATACTTTGATTGTCTATCATGTGTTAAAGTTTGCTCATTTAATTTTATTAAAATAGGGCTGCTGTGAGCACATATATTTCTAATATTCTTTACGTATCTTATAATAGAGGCAATTTCTATATATTCATTTTGATGCTCATGTTCGTAATAAAACTCCACAAATCTAACAAATTCTCCAAAAGTTATAATTTCAAATAATACCCATATCGATAAATCGTTTTTTCTTTTTAGATAAAGATCATAATTATAATGTCTACTTGCGTATCTAATATGATCAAAAAAAGATTCTGAACTTTTACCTATTTTTTGCGAAAACCTATCTATAATGGTATATCCATCTTCCTGACTCTTAGTAATATCAGCTAATATTTTCGTTTTTAAAAAGTGTTCAATATCAAGCGTCATTTGAAGAAGAGTATACCTAAGTTGCATATCAATACTTGCTAAATCAACAAGATGTTGAAAGTCTAAATGAATATATTTTCCTTTATTATCCTTAGGAAAATTACTTCGATAAGCAGATAACTTATAATAGTAATTTGAGTACTCCAGAATATGCTCTGGTGTTTCTAAAGAAGGAAGATTAAACTGAATTCCTTTATCCTTCATATGAACTATTAACTCTGAAAAATCAAGCTTTTTCTTGTTCCCAATAATATTCAGTCCTCCTTTCGATATAAATCATATATAGCCCTTATTCTTTAATATATTATACGACTTTTATAAGTGTAAAAAATTATTTTTGCATATTATTTCTATTTTCCCTGTAGAGCTGTTTCTTTCTCCTTTATAATAGAACAAAGTACATTCAAACAAGGAGGCAATATCTGTTATGACTATTCCTGAAAATAATTCTATCAACAATATCGAACGATTTTCCGGTTTTGAAGATGTGTATGATCAGTATCGTCCGACGGCGCCTAGTCTTGTGGTAGATATTCTTTCGAACTATTTGCAAAAGAAACCTGGATTGGTCGTGGATGTAGGCTGTGGCACAGGGTTATCTTCTTTTATTTGGCGGGATCGAGCAGATCGTATTATTGGGGTAGAACCCAATCAAGATATGTTAAATAAAGCACGCTATAAGCTAAGTCTGACGACTCAAGCAGATCACCTTTCGTTTGAACAAGGATATTCCAATCAGCTTTCGCTGGATTCCAATAGTACAGATATCGTTACTTGTTCGCAGTCTTTTCACTGGATGGAACCGAAAAGCACATTAAAAGAAATTGCTCGTGTACTGGTACCGGGCGGAATTTTTGCTGCTTATGATTGTGATTGGCCACCAACTGTGAACTGGCAATTGGAGCGCGAATATATCCATCTATTAGCGATCTCGGAACGGATTATTGCAGAGCAAGCGAACCCCGAGCAAGTCGCTCGTAAGCGAGATAAAGACAATCATCTACAACAGATTGAGCAAAGCGGACATTTTCGTTTTACTAAAGAAATTGTATTCCATCATATTGAACCCTGTAGTGCAGAACGGTATGTAGGTATTTTGCTTAGTCAGGGCGGGATTCAAGCAGCATTGAAGTTGAACTCCGATTATTTGAAGTCTGAAATTCAGATTTTCCAAGCGATGGCAGATGATTACTTCCGTGGTGGAGTCACCAATGTAATGTTCAGCTATCGACTAAGACTTGGCATACACTGATCTTATTCTGGTAAACTTCAAGCAGAAAATGATACTTGTAATAGAACAAAAAAAGGCACTGAACATATGTTCAGTGCCTTTTTCGGTTCAAAAATGAGAGTATAATCCAGCTCATCTTCAATTCAGTTGAAGTTTGATTTATACGCCTTTTTCACGCAAATTGATATGATCTAGCTCTGTACTACTGTTGAAAATAAATTCTAACTGATACGCTCCACGAACATACGTCACTTTGGTTTGTTTCAGTTTACCGTTTTTGATCGTAGTAGTAGATGTTGGTGTATACCAGTTTTTGAGCAACATTTTCATCGTAATCCCGCCAATATTCGTCTGGCGTTCTACACTTGTGCCCATATAACGCATTTCACGAATCTTTGTTAATTTGTAATTGAATGCATAACCAGGGTTACCCATCTCTGCATGATACACATCAAATCCATCAGAGTCTTTCATCGCTTGATCAGGCTTACCGAAAGCTTTGACTACTTCATTTCTTGTCGTTTTACCCACAGTAAATGCACTGGCATTGCCCGGGAATTGACCTTTCAATGCTGGCTTGTAAAAGCTATTTAATGTTTTCAAAGCCATTTGACTATCGCTAGCAGTGACTTTACTCGTTGTAGCAGCAGATGCTGTCTGTACCGGAGATATTCCACTGGTTACTCCAAGTGTACCCACAGCTAATACTCCTGTCAGTGTTGCTGTACATATCATTTGTTTGATCGATTTCTGAGTCTTCATGTTCTTTTCCTCCTTGTAGATAAGGTATTTCAAGTGCTCATACTTGCCTAATTCTAATACATTCCAGTTCTACTTCTTGTCTCTTTATTCAAATACTAACATAATAAAGTATCGCATTTCAAAAGTATAAGCGCTTATACTTAACGATTTTGAGTATACTTTTTAACGTGTTCTTTTGTCAATCAAATAGGACTTTGGTCGCTGTATCAATCTATTAACATGAGGTTGAAGTGCTACAAAAAAGGGTATGTAAAAGCTACAGACTTTTAAATGAACAGGGGTGTGGAGACAATGGATATGGAGACAACTGCAAGCGAAGAAACGACTATACAACACCGTCCTAAAATTGCCTTAACAGGAGCAAGTGGTTATATCGGGCACAATTTGCTGAAGCGGTTAACAGATGAGTATGATGTGATTGCTTTATCCAGACATGGCGATGACAAAGAAAATAGTGAGCATGTTGAATGGCGTTCTTGTGAGCTATTCTCGATATCTGATGCAGAGAAGGCACTCAAAGGTGCAGATTATGCTATTTATCTTGTGCATTCTATGATGCCTACTGCCAAGTTGACCCAGGCTCATTTTGAAGATATGGACGTGATTTTAGCAGACCATTTTGCCAGAGCAGCCAAAAAGAATGGTATCAAACAAATTGTGTATTTAAGCGGCATTATTCCTGAAGGTGTACCACGGGAAAATTTATCGCGTCATCTACGCAGTCGTCTAGAAGTAGAGCAAATTCTAGGTTCTTATGGAGTACCTGTGACAACGATTCGGGCTGGATTGATTGTGGGACCGCAAGGTTCTTCGTTCCCGATTCTAGCGAAGTTGGTTCAGCGTCTACCGATTATGACACTACCAACATGGACACGCACCGAGACGCATCCGATTGCACTATCTGATGTATTGCAAGCTTTGAAAAAGAGTATCGGCAGTGATGAGTTATACGATCGGGCAATCGATGTTGGTGGTCCTGATATTATGACCTACAAACAAATGATGATGAAAACCGCAGAAGTGATGGAGAAAAAGCGTTCGTTCCATGATGTTCCTTTTCTAACGATCCATCTTTCTCGTCTCTGGGTGACATTGGTTACCGGTATGCCTAAAGAAATGGTTTATCCTTTGGTAGAAAGTTTAGCGCATCCGATGGTCGCTAATCCTGAACGCAAAGTAGAAGGCATTAGCGATGGACAGATTACTTTTGAAGAGTCTGCCAAATCTGCACTTGAAGAAGAAGAGAAGGAAAAAGAAAAAGCACAAGAGAAAAAGGAACAATCTGGTTCTTCTCCTGAACACAAAACCGAATCGGTATCCGATGTGCGTTCGATTCAACGTGTTGTTTTGCCGGATGGTAAAAATGCCGATTGGGCTGGTAAATACTATATGAAATGGCTGGGTGGAATCGCCAAATGGTTGATTCGCACCGAGTACGATGGTAGCAGTATTTATCGCGTCTATATCCGCCCTTCCAGTCAACCTATTTTGGAGTTAACATATTCTCCTGAATTGAGTAGCGAAGATAGTGCCGTCTACCATATTACAGGTGGTGCATTTACCAAAACGAAAGAAAATCATGAAGGACGATTGGAATTTCTACAAGTTCCTGGCACACAGGATTGTGTTATTGCTATTCATGATTATCTTCCATCATTACCATGGTTTATTTACAAATTCACGCAAGCCAAAGTCCATCTATGGGTTATGTATGCATTCCGCCGTCATTTAAAACGGATGATCAAAAGTGGCAAGCAACATGAATTCCCAGAAGGTCATCAATCTCAAGATTCACAACATCCGGCTACTCATACGATGAGCAGTTCACATAGTACGCCGTAATTCGATAACCTATTCAACTGTAAAACATATGATGTTATCTAGCAGGTCTGAACGCTCTTCATCTTCGTGATGAGTAGCTTCAGACCTTTTTAGGTATAGCCTATTTCGATATCAACATAGTTGGAATCTCAATCTCCTTTTGGGATGATCCGCCAATTCATGATAAAATGAACACATACGATTGATACCACAAGCCGAAGGGAGCTTTTTATACTGTGAAAAACGAACTGATTGATCGCTTAACTTCTTATGTGCAAATAGATACACAATCCAATGAGGATAGTGAGACATGCCCTTCTACACCCGGACAATGGACGCTTCTTCATCAATTGGTAGAAGAATTAGAACAGATCGGTATGGAAGATGTCACATTAGATGGTAACGGTTATGTGATGGCGACTTTACCTTCAAATACAGATCAACCAGCACCTGTTATTGGCTTTTTAGCTCATGTGGATACAGCGACTGATTTTACAGGGAAAAATGTAAAACCTCAACTGCTTGAAAATTACAACGGTGGCGATATTCTACTTAACCAGAATGAAGGGATTGTGTTATCCCCAAAAGACTTTCCTGAATTGGAGCAATATAAAGGTCATACATTGATCACTACTGATGGAACTACACTTCTTGGTGCAGATAACAAAGCAGGGATTGCTGAGATTATGACAGCGATGCACTATCTGATCGATCATCCAGAGATTAAGCATGGCAAGATCAGAGTTGCTTTTACACCGGATGAAGAGATTGGTAGAGGTCCTCATTTGTTCGATGTAGCTAAGTTCGGTGCCGAATATGCGTACACAGTAGACGGTGGCCCTCTTGGAGAACTGGAGTACGAGACATTTAATGCCGCAGCAGCCAAAGTCACGTGCAAAGGTAGTAATGTGCATCCAGGTACTGCCAAAAATAAAATGGTAAATGCTGCGAAAATCGCGATGGAATTGCATCGTCGTCTACCTGCAGGAGAAGCGCCTGAATTTACAGAAGGCTATGAAGGATTCTTCCATCTGTCTTCGATCAATGGTGATGTAGAAGAAACGCAATTGTCTTATATTATTCGTGACTTCAAACGGGAAGACTTCGATCATAAGAAAAATCTTCTGAATAGCATTGTCGAAGAATTCAGACAAACCTATGGCGAGAACAATATCTTGATCGATATGAAAGATCAGTACTATAATATGCGTGAAAAAATCGAACCTGTAAAACATATCGTTGATATTGCAGGACAAGCGATGAAAAACGTAGGGGTTGAACCTCATATTACACCGGTTCGCGGTGGTACAGATGGTGCTCAATTATCGTATATGGGTCTGCCTACACCGAATATTTTTACAGGTGGCGAAAATTATCATGGCAAATTCGAGTATGTATCTGTCAACAATATGGTGAAAGCTACAGAAGTGATTGTAGAAATCACTCAACTGTTTGCTAAGCCCAATCAGGCGTAAACCTATCCTACGTTTTGATATTTTAACGTTCTTACATTATATAGAAAGCAGGTAATGATACGATGACATTTTCGACTTCTCTTCAACGCACAGTAGCGCCTTTTCGCGCAGATCAAGTAGGCAGTCTATTACGCACAGATAAGATCAAGCAAGCTCGTCTGGACTTGACTAACGGTACACTGGATGCAGAACAACTACGCATGATAGAAAATGAAGAAATTCGCCGCATTGTTGCCAAACAAGAAGAAATCGGTCTATTGTCGATAACAGATGGTGAATTCCGCCGAGCTTGGTGGCACTTTGACTTTCTAGAACGTTTGGATGGTGTAGAAGGCTATGATACCGAAGGTGGTATTCAATTCCACAATACAACGACCAAAGCACATGGTGTCAAAGTCACAGGCAAAATCGACTTTACTACTCACTCGCATCTAGAAGATTACAAATTTCTTCATAGTGTTGTGAGTACAGGTCATACTGCCAAAATGACGATTCCAAGTCCAAATATGTTGTTATTCCGCGGACAAATTCAGACCGATCTGTATCGTGATCCTGAAGTGTTATTACATGATCTAGCTGAAGCATACAAAAAAGCGATTCGTGCTTTTTACGATGCAGGTTGTCGTTATCTGCAACTGGATGATACGTCCTGGGCTGCATTCTTTTCAGAAGAAGCCAAAGCCAAATTACGCAGTAATGGCAAAGACCCTGATCAAATGCTGGCTGATGCCGCTAAATTAATCAACCAATCAGTAGCTGATCGCCCGGCGGATATGACGATTACGATGCATATTTGCCGTGGTAACTTCCGCTCGACATGGGCAGCATCCGGTGGCTATGATGGTGCCGCTGAAACGATTTTGGATGGACTGGATCTGGATGGATTATTTATGGAATACGATGATGAGCGTTCAGGATCATTCGATGCGTTGCGCTTTGTGAAGCGTCCGAACTTACAGATTGTGCTTGGTCTGGTCACTTCTAAATATGGTGAATTAGAGAATCCTGATGATATCAAGCGCCGGATTGATGCTGCCTCCAAATTCGTTAATTTAGATCAATTGTGCTTGAGTCCACAATGCGGATTTGCTTCAACTGAAGAAGGTAATTTGCTGACAGAAGAGCAACAATGGGATAAGTTACGTCATGTCATCCATATTGCTCAGGATGTATGGAAATAATTATAGTGTAGTGTATTAAATATTGGAGTGAATTATTATGGAATGTCGGGTTGGCTGTGCCGCCTGTTGTATAGCAATCTCTATCTCTTCCCCAATCCCCGGTATGCCGAAAGGCAAGCCTGCTGGAGTTCCTTGTCCACAATTGACCGCAGAACGTCGTTGCGGATTGTTCGGTCGACCAGAACGTCCAGATGTATGTGGTGGGTTACCAGCTTCATTGGAAATGTGTGGCACTACCAATGAAGAAGCTTTTGCTTATCTAGAAGCCTTAGAGCAAGCTACTGCTCCAACAAAGCGTTCTCACTAACAACGCTAATATGTTTACGTTAAGACGGAATAGAATCCCTTTCATTGATTAAGAGTATACAGACATCTTTTATAGATGGATTTGCTCTTACGATATGAAAGGGATTTTTTTCTATGCTATTTTCTAATCGCTTCTAAATAAGTAATTCTACCGAAACATCTACATTTGTATTGTCCAAACAATTATATTACTTCTATTTATGTAAATAAATTTCTTTTACTATATAGAAAAGTTAAAATTTAAAATATAATTATGTATTTATTGCTATTTTATCTGTTTTTCCGAGCAATTACCCTTAATTTCAACATTTAAAAGTCCGATAATATAGGAGTATGATGACTATAAAAATGAGATTAAAGGGTGATTGACACATGAGTATGCTTGATTCTTTTTTACTATTTGTGCCGTACATTGGAAAAATTTTGAGAGAAAGAGCCACAGTATGTTTGTACGACAAGACACATATGCTTTACTATGAACAGTTAGATGGTATCGATCTTGGTTTCAAAACAGGTGATGTTCTTCCAGCCGGATTCGATAATTTCTCTTCCCTCCCCGACAAAGTCAATCCTTCTATTAGTCATTATCCCAAAGAAATGTTCGGTGTGCCGTTAGAAGGAATCAACGTTCCTATCTATGATGGTAATACACTATTTGCTGTACTTTCTGTTAATTATGATAAGAGTACAAAAGAAAACCTGGATTCTGTGTTACAAGAAAATGTATCTGCTGCTGATGGTCTTGTTGATATGGTGCAACATGTTGCCGCTCATGCACAGCAACTACAAGCAACGAGCGAACAAATTTTGCAAAATAGCAAAATAACAGTTGAGAAATCAGGCAAAATTAATGAAGTCGCTACATTGATCAAAGATATCTCTGAACAAACGAATTTGCTAGGTCTAAATGCCGCTATTGAAGCTGCTCGTGTAGGTGAATTGGGTGCAGGATTTGGTGTGGTTGCAACTGAAGTTCGTAAATTGTCAGTGAATGCCAAACAAGCCACTGGAGATATCGAAACCGCTCTTCGTGATGTACAACAATCGATTCGCCATATGGAAAATGAAATTGCTCAAATTACAGCCTCTTCTCAAGAACAATCTTCTCTTGTTGGTTCATTTACAGACGTGATTGAACGCTTGCAATCCGCAAGTACAGAAATGAAATCGATCACCAACAATCTATACCGCTACAGCGTCCCTCTTAACAAATAATCTCAGCCTATCTACTTGCCTTATCACACTAGAGCCTATCCTGAATAAAAAGCTCTAATGTATGTTAGAGTTTTTTATTTTTACAATTTGTTATCTTCTATACCACATTAACTCAAAAGATTAGTCTTTATTATAAGGCTCTTCTGTCCGATAGTAATACATATAGATACTATCAAAAATTGAGTAAGAAAAGGATGATTAGAACTATGCCAGTAATGCAAGCACTTTTAACCGCTTTGCCATACATCGGAAAACTTTTGCGCGAGCGCGCTACCATTTGCTTATATGATCATGAAAAGATCCTCTATTATGAACAATTTGGAGGTATTGATCTAGGATTTGTAGCAGACGGTCCTTTAGCTCCTGGCTTTGAAAACTTTGCTGGAATTGCGGATAAAGTGAACCCATCCATTACTCCTTTTCCTAAAGAAATGTTTGGTGTTTCTCTTGAAGGAATCAATGTGCCGATCCATGAAAATGGTCAAATCGTAGGTGTTATGACGATTAGCTATGATCAAAGAACGCAAGAAGATCTTCAAGGTGTTATGACAGAAAACGTGTCTGTATCTGAAAATCTTGTAGATATGGTGCAACATATTGCGGCTCATGCACAGCAACTACAAGCAACCAGTGAGCAAATTTTGCAAAACACGAAAACAACAGTTGAAAAATCAAGTAAGATCAATGAAGTAGCAATCCTAATCAAAGATATCTCTGAACAGACCAATTTGCTTGGTCTTAATGCTGCGATTGAAGCTGCTCGTGTAGGAGAATTGGGCGCAGGATTCGGTGTAGTTGCGACTGAAGTTCGTAAATTGTCTGTTAACTCCAAAAAAGCTACAGGCGATATTGAAACAGCACTTCGTGATGTACAAGAATCAATCCGTCAAATGGAAAATGAGATCACTCAAATTACCACTTCTTCTCAAGAACAAGCGACACTTGTGGGTTCATTTACAGAAGTAATCGACCGTCTTCAAGCTACAGGCGAAGCGATGAAAGATATCACTAAAAATATCTACTACTATAACAGTCAACCCAATAAATAATTAGATTCATTTTTCTATATTCCAAAAAGCTCTACAACCACATTCAGTGATTGTAGAGCTTTTTTTCAATAGATAACCATATCACTCTTAGCCGCTCTCTTCTTGCACCATTACCAGACTTCGTGCTGTACGATTACGACCTGCATATTTGGCTTCATATAATGCTCGATCGCTGTGTTGATATAACATACTAAGCTGCGTCTCTTTGGTAGCAGATACTGTGACCACTCCTACACTAATCGTATACGACAACGGCAAAGCATGAAACCGATGATGCTCAATCGTAGAGCGTAGTTGTTCAGCGATTTGACTGGATCGTTGTTCATCCGTATCAGGTAGCAGAATAGCAAATTCGTCACCACCATATCTTCCAAATATCGCTTGTTCCTCTAACTGCTCTGTCACAAGTATCGCCATATCACGCAATACCCGATCGCCAATATGATGACCGTATGTATCGTTGATCGCTTTATAATGATCGATATCAAATAAAAGGTACGATACGGATTGCTGCTTTTTGGCTAATTCATAGATACAATTTTTACTTTCGATCATAAATGTCCGCCGATTTAGTATACCTGTTAGATCGTCATAACTGGCAATACGCAGTAGATCGACATCTGCTTGCTCTTTGGATAACAGCACAAAACCGGTATTTCCCAAAATCATAATCAAATACAGCGACAGAAACGTAAACGTCTGATACATCCCTGTTGTAAATAATCCAACAACAGCACCAAAATACATAGCAAACACAGTTCTAAACCATAGACTAATCACAACAATACTATACAAATAACCCATCAAATGCTGAAGTGAAGATGCTTTTCGATCTGAGATCATACGGTAGGCGGGATAAAGGATAAACAAAGAGGTGGCGATAGAAGCATAAATAATACGAGTCGTTTCTGTTACACCTAAGAAGTAAATTGATACAAAACCAATAATCGTTATCGTAGTATAGCCCATATACAGATTGCGAATTTGTTTAGAAAACGCTTTTTGCAACACTAGAAACGAAGCTGTCTCCAAAGCGGCACCGATAAATAAAAAAGAATTAGCAACTGCAATTGAGAAAAAATCAGGAGCAGTATTGCGAAAAATCAACATAAACCATGCGATAGCCTGTACCCATTTAGAAAGGTAAAACATGTTAACAGCACGATCTTTCATATAATTCTGACGATATGCACGGATCAAGATGACAGTAAAAATGTGTCCAAATACAAGTGAAATGAACACTGTTTTCATATCCAGATTGAAATCCATCTGTTTTATTCACACACCTTAACCAATGAAATGTAATTACCTATCAGTATAACAAGTTTTGAGCGACGTAAATAGTCAAATAATTCCCCAAATTGAAATAAATAAACAGTAGTATGACAGGTATTTCTCTAATTAATATGTAACTAATAATATTTCTTTTCTATCTGCGTCTTTTCAGGTACAATGCTTGAGGTATGTCTGACGACAGTGAGGGATACCTAACAATTATTGGAGGCTAAATTCCTTATGCAAACTTCTTCGCAAACTCATGTTAAGATCATCAATGCTGATCCTAGCGCACTCGGCCTGTTCGGTCTGGCTATTGTTACTCTGGTAGCTTCTTCTCAAAAGCTAGGTCTAACGACAGGACTCAGCTATGCTATTCCCTGGGCGATCTTTCTGGGCGCTTGCGCTCAATTATTCGCTTGTATTCAAGATTCCAAGCGAAACAATACATTTGGTACGACGGCATTTGGAGCATTTGCTTTCTTTTGGTTCGCGATGGCAGGCAACTGGATGATCAAAATGGGCGTATTCGGCACTGCTCTAGCCAATGATGTAGATGGTAAGCAACTAGGCTTTGCTTTTGCCGGTTATCTTGTTTTTGTACTCTTTATGACGATCGGTGCCATGGAGACACACAAAGTATTATTTATTATTTTCTGCTTGATCGATCTGTTATTCCTCGGACTCACCTTTGATGCGTTTGGTGTGGCTCCTCATATTTTCCATACACTTGCTGCTTATGCAGAGATGGGTATTGGGATTATGTCTTTATACGGTACAGGTGCATTGGTATTGAATACTCATTTTGGCAAAACATTTTTACCTATTGGTAAGCCATTTGGTATTTTCAAAGACCATAACTAAGTATTGTTCTCTATAACCAAGCACCCATTAAGCACCAATCAACACATGCGATTATTCTATTGCATGTGTTTTTTTATATCTATAGTGTGAGACTTTATCTGCGAGAAAGTACAATAACTATACGCCTACTTTATAAATATAAATTTTGGTACGGTGAATATCGACACATTGTACAATCTTTTCAGGTGTCCAATCGGGCAATGCAAAATAGACACTAATAATATATGTATACGCTACAGCACGTTCACGCAAAATCGTACTCAATTGCTTCATAGCTCCCGGAAACAAATAACACACAATAATATTTGCTTCTTCATAAGGGTATTGATACATATCTCCACGAATAAATGTAAGTGGCACTTTCTCAAACTTGGCCCACCATTTAGAAATCCAAAAAGGCACTACCGAATTTTCGATACCGATCACATGATAATTCGGGATATGTTTGGCTAAAAATATCGCTAACGTTCCCCAGCCTGAACCGGTTTCTACAATAGTTTTTTGACGTGCTTGGTATTCCATATGTTGTTGGATAATCGAATATTGTTGCGCAGGATCATCTGTTTCTAATTTGAAAAGCGGATGATCTAATTCTTGTACTTTAGACAAACGCAACACTTCTTCAGCTACTTTACTTCGCAACAATAATGATGCTGGTAATGGGGAGATGCCATTACGCCAGCTATAATACACAATCGACAATACAGCCAGTAGTGCAATAACAAGCAATACCGTCGATATAATCAATGATCCTGTATCCATACACTTCCCACCTTTTTTGTAACATGTAGTCTATTCATGATACAATTCTAAGCCAATAAATTCCAGTTTCTTCTCTACTATTCAATAAATACATAAAAGACCGCTCCTCCTGTATCGAAGAGCGGTCTTTTATTATTATCGTCTTTTGGACTAGACAGGTTATTATCCTTTGATCGATCCACCCAATAGACCACGTACAAAGTACTTCTGTAATGCAAAGAATACAGCAAGTGGTGTTAGCATAGAGACAAATGCCGCTGCTGTTAACAGATGCCAGTCACTACCACGCGAACCAACCATATTCGCAATATTCATTGACAATACCTGTACTTCCGGTTGAGAACCGAGGAAGATAAGTGATACCAGATAATCATTCCATACCCATAAGAACTGGAAGATACTAATCGAAGCCAGTGCAGGTACAGACAATGGAAGAATTAATTTAGAGAAGATGGTAAAGTTAGTCGCTCCATCCATATAAGCTGATTCGAACAGATCACGAGGAAGCTGACTGATCGAATTGTACATAAAGTACGTAATTAGCGGCAGACCAAATGCCGTATGTGCTAACCATATACCGAAGTACGTTCCATTGAGTCCAAGTGCTGTATAATCTCGCAAAATCGGAATCAAAGCAACTTGTAAAGGTACAACCAGTAATGCAATCACGATTACAAAAAAGACGCGTCGTCCTTTGAACTTGAGCCATGCAAAAGCATATGCGGCAAAGGAAGCAATAAAGATCGGGATAACTGTCGATGGAATAACAACAGCGATCGTATTCCAGAACGATCTTCCCATTCCGCTACCTTGCTCGGTTTTGACGGTGCCATCAGGTTGCGTGATTTTGTACTGTTTACCGCCTAGCACTGTTTCATAGTTCAGCGTTGTAAAATCAAGTGTGAATCCACTCCATTTTTTATCCTGAACATCTACAGTACGTGAACGGCGATTTTCCCAGACCAGACGTTTATCACCTTGCATTACACCTGATTTGAGTTGATCATCGCTAAATGTCTGTCCATTAACGGTGATCGGCTGACGAAGATCAGTATCTTTGGGAAGTTTCACTTGTTCTTCAGTTGCCCACTGGCGATGAGGGAATACCGTCCACCAACCGGTCTGCAAAATATCTGCTGCCGGACGCACTGATGAGATCAACAGCCCCAGTGTAGGAATAAACCAGATAATACAAATAATCGCTAGAATCGTATTAACCAACCAATTCGCTTTGCGTTTGGGTGCTTTATTTTTTCGTTTAGCCATCAGAAGCTTCCCTCCTTCTGAAGCTGGCGCAGATTCAGGATAATAACCGGAATAACTGCAATCAGCAACACAATCGCAAGCGTCGAACCATAGCCTGCATTTTGATACATAAATAATTGACGGTAGAATTCAGTTGCAACTACTTCTGTTCCGTACTGTCCACCGGTCATAATCATAACGACATCGAATATTTTCAATGTAAATACGATAATCGTTGTCGTAACTGCAAGGACTGTACTAGAGATCACAGGCAACATAATTTTGAAAAAGATACGTACTTCACCTGCGCCATCCATCCGCGCGGCTTCCAACATATCTTCCGGTATACCTTTGATCGAAGCGGAAAAGATAACCATAGCAAACCCGGTCTGCATCCAGACCAATATGACAATCAAGAAGAGGTTATTCCAGGGTTGCACCATACTGAGCCAGCCCTGCGGCTGGAGTCCTAACTGCACCATAATAGCGTTAAGTAGACCGATCTGGTCATCGCCTGGTTGGTAGTAATAGATGAATTTCCAGATAACCCCTGCGGCTACGAACGAAATCGCCATCGGCATAAACACAATCGCTTTGGCAAGACGTTCAAAGCTACTGCGGTCAGCCAGTACAGCGACTAACATCCCTAAAATAACGCACGCTAAGGTTCCGAATACCACCCACAGCAAGTTATTCCGTAGCGCTGTTAACAATAGTCTGTCTGTAAAAACAGCTCCAAAGTTAGCTAGCCCTACAAATCGGGTCGAATCGGCATTGAAAAAACTAAGATATAATGTACGTAATGTTGGTAAAAAGAGCAACCAGCCTAGCAATAATACAGCCGGCCCTACAAATACATAAGGAATGACGCGTTCTTTCCATTTATCCGAATATTGCTCAACTACCCAGTTCAATGAAAAATAAATAGAATAGATCCCAAATATTCCCCAGATCACAGCAAGCAAAGCATTCAAGACCGGTGGAAGATCCGAGCTTCTAAAAAATAAAAAGATCGAGAAATGCAAGCCTACGTTTAAAGCAGGAACAAGTATTGATAACAAAATCAACTTCAACATAGACCCTTGATTGGCTCGCACGTCCATCGGCTTTCCCCCTTAATCAAGCCAAAATTGGACCGATAGCATCGGCCCGTTCTGACTCATGTCAATGTATACCTGCTATATACATACATAGTATCTATCGTGCGATACTATTGTTTTTTGAAGCCTGATTGAATCTCAGCCATCGCTTCATCTAGATTAGCTGTACCACTCACATAATCCGTCATACCTTTCCAGAACGTTCCTGCGCCTACAGCACTTGGCATCAAGTCAGAACCGTCAAAGCGGATTGTTTTGGCTTCTTGTACAAACTGAGACATACGACGTTCTTGATCATTAGCGAACCAATCATCAGGAGTACCGTTCATTGGAGGTGTTACACCACCGGATTGAATCCAGCTTTGTAGAGATTCTGCTGTTGTAAAGAACTCCATGACTGCACGTACTTCTGGACGATCATTGAACATCGCATAGATATCACCAGAGATCATAGCAGGTGTACCATATTGCTCATCGATCGATGGGAACGGGAACCAGTCATACTCGTCTGCTGTTACGCCTTCAGGAATAAAGGATACGATAAATCCAGCTTGACGGTTTAACCATGCTTTTGGAGGATCTGTAAACAACGGTTGGATGGAATCCCCGAAGTTCGTTGTTACGATTGAACTACGTCCACCGTATACATAATCTTTGTTGAACCAGATATCAGACATTTTTTTAACTGCATTTTTAACAATAGGATCTGTAAATGGCAAGTCGCCTTTTACCCATTTGTCATAGTTTTCAGGAGTAGTTGTACGAAGCATAATATCTTCGATCCAGTCTGTTGCAGGCCAGCCTGTTGCTGTACCACTTTCAATACCAATACTCCAAGCAGGATCGCCATCTTTAGCGATTTGCTCTGTTAATGCCATCATTTCATCCCAAGTTTTAGGTACTTCATAACTAGCATCTGCGAATGCTTTTTTGTTGTACCATACTAAGCTTTTCACACTACTACGTGCCCATACGCCCGCAGTAATTTCTTTGCCGCCTTCACCTTTCATCTTCGCCATATCTAGCCAGCTATCTTTGTATTGCTCTTTCAGATAGTTAGCATCCATAAAGCTAGATACATCAACCACTTTACCAGAGTTAGCGAATCCTTCTAACAATCCTGGTTGTGGGAAGTCAGCGATATCCGGTGCATTACCACCGTTAACACGTACATTGATAGTAGCTTCAAATTCTTTGGAACCTTCATAAGCAATATCAATACCGGTTTGATCTTCGAATGCTTTGATACTTGCATTGAATTTCTGCTCATCCGCGTCTACGAATGGACCGTACATCGTTACTTTGGTTCCTTTATATTCACCTTTTAAGGCTTTTTCTAATTCAGATCCAGCTGGAACTTTCGCTGTCTTGATCATATCTGTACCTGTTGTTGTCGTTGCTGTTGTATCTGTTCCGGTTGCAGCGGGTTCTGTTGATGCTGTATTACTTGTTGTTCCTCCACATGCACTCATGACGACTGAAAATAGCAAAACCATCATCAGTGACATTGTGCTGCTTTTTTTCAACTTACGCTTCATGTACTCAGCCCCTTTTTTTTAATTACACCTTGAATCAAGAACAACAAAAGAACATAAATAACATAATTAGATATTTTTTACTTCTTACCCATTTTCTTATGTAATGAGCAAAAAGTAAATAGGAATTTGATAACGCTATCAAAAAATCTTCAAACTCCTGTTATACAGTAGAAAAATAGCATTTACAAAAGAGAGGGATTACATCTATACATGTACTCACAACACTCTTTGCAAACGCTTGCATTCATCTGCAACCTCATTTTAGGACATGATTGACTCATAAGCAAGAGTTATTTTCATCGATGAAAATAATTTAAATTTACCCTTATCTGTGCTATATATCGCCATTAATCATTAATAGATATGTAATGGATAAAAATGGTAAAATCATGATCTTAATAAATGTTCAGAAATTGTTCAGTCTGATTCGATATAGTAAAACAAGATTCACAGATTTAAAAAGCAAAGGGGATATTTATAGCATGAAAAAATGGATGATTTTATGCTTAGCTGTATTGATTGCATTGCCGGGGACAGCAACGACAAATGTTTTTGCTGAGGACAATACAACCAATACAACAACTAGCAACGAATCAAGCTCGGTTACCAATGACACTTACTCTTCTGGCACTCCTGTCACTCATGTCGAAAGTACAAATACTGGTGTTTCTTCGAATCAAACAAACAGTAAACCTGTGATTACGTTGATTGGAGATGCACAGATTCAAATTAAAGTAGGTAGTACCTTTTCTGATCCAGGTGTAACCGTACAAGACGATGTATACCCTGATCTCAAAACAGCTAATATCACTTACGAGTACAACGGTTCTCCTGTAACTAAAGTTGATACGAGTTTAGAAGGTATATTCAAGATTCACTACAATGTAACTAATGGTGATAATGTAGCCGCTGATGAGGTTATCCGCACAGTTCTTGTTACAAGTTCTAAACAATATATCGATTTATCAAGCGTTAATCTTTCTAACGCTTATGGTATGGCATACTATGGAGATAACGTTTACGTTGCTCAACGCGGAGTTGGAATATCTCGTGTAGATCTTTACACAGGTAAAGTAACTTCGATTGTAAAAGCTGCTCGTTCTTTTATGGGAGTTGCTTTAAATTCTTCTGGGGACTTATTTTATACTATTGATAGTGACTCACATATTTATAAAGTATCTCACAAAGATATGCTTGAATTACCATTGAGTAATACAGCCTTCAATGAGAGTAGTACTGTATTCTTTTCTGACAAATATAATTATATTTATGGTTTAGCTATCGATGCCAAGGATAATGTATATTTCTCTGATTATTCAACAAGAGCTATTTTAAAAATTCCAGCAGGTACAAACAGTGCTCAAGTTGTGATTGAGAATTTTACTACTTCCTTCACGAGCTTTTCTTTTGATTTGTACGGAAACCTTTATACTGCTGGGGATAATGAAAAAGTATATCGGATTTCTTCAAAAGATTTGACTACCACTCCTTTACAATCCAGTAGTCTAGTTAATTTAAATCCAAACTCTTATGTAAGTGCATATGGAATTGTTTTCCTTTCGAATGGCGATTCTTACATTGGTAGTGGTGGATCTATGCAAAAATCACCTATACAACCTATTGCGCCAATCATTGAACTTCTTGGTAGTTCTCAAATGACATTAAATGTAGGCGATACTTTTGTAGAGCCTGGTGTAGTGGTTAAAGATAATGCCTATCCTAACTTAGTAGCAACTGTAAACTATACTTTAAATGATACTCCTGTTTCTAGTATAGATACTAACATTGCGGGTACGTATACTATTTACTACAATGTCACTAACCCTTCAAACCTTTCTGCTGAGCAAGTGACTCGCACTGTTGTTGTCAACAAAATTAGCGGTTATTTCGATCTTACTAACACGAATATTCAAAGTCCATATGGTATGGCTTATCACAATGGATATGTATATGTATCCTCCTACCAAAAAGGGATTGATCGTGTATCGGTAACTACAGGTGAAGTAGAACATATAGTTAAATCTTCAAATAGTTTTTTCGGTGTCGCTTTAAATAAAGCGGGCGATCTATTTTATACCAAAAACGGAGATAAACATGTTTACAAAATATCTGCAAAATATCTGCAAGATCTCCCGTTAGATTCAGCAAATTTTAATGACTATTCAAACGTTTTCGATTCATACAATAACACTAGTATGTACGGGTTGGCTATTGATAACAATGATAATATGTATATTGGAAGCTACAATTACAGCTCCAACTCTGACAGTAGCCTTATCAAAGTAAACCTGACAACGAAAGCAAGACAAAACGTACTCACAAATAATACAAATTCTAATTATCATGGTATTTTGGGAGTCACTACAGATGCCAAAGGAAATTTATTTTATAGCAGTAGCGGATTTTTAAGTGTGGGGCTTAAAAAGATAAGTTATGATCATTTACAAAGCTTACCTGTAGATAATTCACTTATCGAGTCTTACCCAAGTGATTTTTATTCTGCAGTAGGGTTGGTTATCCTACCAGATGGTAAAGGATATTATAGTAATGGTATTTCTATTCAACCGTTCAAAAAAGTTGCTCCTCCTGTTATCACATTGAATGGCGACTCTTATATTCGACTAACCCAAGGTGATGCTTATGTCGATGCAGGCGTTGCTATTACAGATTCTGTCGATAGCAATCTACAACCAACTGTCACTTATACGTTAAATGGTGAACCTGTAAATGCTATTGATACCTCTGTTGTAGGTGAATACATTGTTCATTACAATGTAAAAAGTAGCTCTGGTTTAAATGCACAAGAAGTGACTCGTTATGTATCAGTGAAAGCTATTCCGACCGATCTTACACAAGTTGAACTTAATCGTCCATTTGAATTAGCGTATTTCAATGGTGATGTATATTATGCTGATTATGATCGTGGACTTTACAAAGTTTCTACTAAAACATTAAAAGTGACTCACCTTTCTAAAGGCGATGATATCGTTGCTGTAACATTAAACAAAGCTGGAGACCTATATTACTCCAAATCTGGTGATAATCGTGTATGGGTGCTAGATCATAAGTATCTGCAAGACAGTGAATTACTGCCTTATACAACTTCAGATTTAGAAGAATATAGCACTCTTTATTACACTGCGCCTAGTCAAGTGTTTAATCCATCCAGTGAACCTATTAATCTCATTTCTACTCAAGGTATGAAAAATGCTACATCTATTACTGGACTTGCTTTAGATCAACAAGATCGTTTGTATATTGCTACTACTACAAATGATTATTTTAGCGAAACATCGACTTCTAATATTGTTCGTCTATCTGGTGCCAATCTGAATCCTGAATTGGTTGCATCTTATCCAACAGTCATTCGCGGTATTACGATTAGCCAATTTGGTAATTTATATGTAAATGTGGGATATGCCTACTTGTACAAAGCAAAAGCTTCTTTACTTCAAAATCTTCCTGTTGCAACACAGAATTTTGAAATGATGGGTGAAACAAACTTTGCTTATGGTGTTGCATTCTTACCAGACCATACAGGGTATGTAAGTTCTGCAAAATCAGGTACATTGACTAAACTAGACTTCTTGGATGAAGCAGAAGTGATTCCAGTAACTGGCATTACTTTAGACAAAGCAACATTAGATTTCAAGAAAAAAAGCGCGGCTCAAACATTAAAAGCAACTGTTACTCCTGATAATGCTACAGATTCTACTGTATTATGGATCAGCAGCAATCCAAGTGTAGCTACAGTAACTGACGGTGTTGTTACTCCAATCGGTAAAGGTACAGCAATCATCAGCGCTTACTCTGTATCTCAAAAAGAACTGTTCGCAAGTGCAACAGTAACAGTCAAAGAATCCGATGATAAAACATCTTCTTCAGGTGGTTCACAAAAGATCACACTTGATGTAGATGATGGTAAAGGCAAAACAACGATTCCTGCTACAGCAGTGGTCAACCGTACAACTCAAGCTAATGGTCAAAAACAAGATCAGATCACATTCTCAACTGATAAAGTGATCGAAGCGATTACGAAGCTAAAAGATGCTGCTCAACAAACGGTTCGTCTAGTTGTTCCAGATGCTAGCGATGAAGTATCTCAAACCGATATCACTTTACCGTTAACAGCAGCGAAAGATTTGAAAAATGCAGCAATGAATTTAGAAATTAGCACCAACGATGCGAAATTGTCTGTTGCTTCTACTTCATTGAACAATATTACAAACGATCTTTATTTCCACTTTGTACCACTCAAAACAGTAGCACAACAAAATGCAGTGGCAAATCGTGCAAAACAAGAACAGATCGTAAAACAAGCTCTAGGCAATGGTGATATCTCTGTAGTGGGTCGTCCAATGACCATTGAAACGAATTTGCAAAATCAACCGGTTCAATTGGTAATGCCGATCGACAACAGTGCGATTCCACAAGATGCAACAGCCAAACAACAATGGTTAAATCAATTGCGTATCTTTATCGAGCATAGTGATGGTGATCGTGAATTGGTACAACCAAGCGTAGTGGATTATGGTAATGGTCAGACAGGTCTACAATTTACAGTTAACAAATTTAGTACATTTACGATTGTAGATATGCAGAACCTGGCATCTGCTCCAACGAATAATTCAACAACAGATAACAACAATGTCAATACAGATACAACGGCTGGTGTAGTCAAACCTGCTTATATCCAGGGTTACCCGGATCAAACATTCCGTCCAAACAACAGCATTACTCGTGCGGAAATGGCTTCCCTATTGTATCGTTTACAAGCAACTGCACCAAAAGCATCTGCTAGTGGTAACGGAAGTTATTCTGATGTATCTGCTACGTTCTGGGCACATCAAGCCATTGCTTCTATGCAATCCACTGGACTGATGAAAGGTCTAACAAACGGTAAGTTCGCTCCAGCTCAACCGATCACTCGTGCAGAGATGGCTGCTATTGTAAGCCGCTGGCAAGGTCTTAGCGGTGCAGGAAGCTCCTTTGCGAATGATATCAACGGACACTGGGCAGCAAACGATATCAAGCGTGTAACAACGGCTGGATTGATGCAAGGTGTATCACCTTCTAGCTTCCAACCAGATCAACCGTTAACTCGTGCTCAAGCCGTAACAATTTTGAACAAAATTTTAGAAAAAACAGCTAACTTAACAGCTGGCAACAAAGCATGGAAAGATGTTCCTGCTAGTCACTGGGCTTATGCAGATATCATGGAAGCTTCTAACTCCTACACTTTGAAATAAGTAGCGATTAAGAAGACAAATGAGCATTGTATCATTCAAAGGGCAACCTCCTATTCGTAGGAAGTTGCCCTTTTTGATTTGTCTTACGAATTGTATTGCGAGTCGTCTTGTGAATGATCATTTTAATAATAGTAGAACATTGTTCATTTTTTAAAATCACATTGCAATTTAGCGATTTTTTTCATCTAGTTTTATATTCATTTTCTAGTGCCCTATTACTCGTTTGCCATAAAAGAATTTATTCCAATCTCCATCGCTATGACGTAACGCTAGATAAATATACAGCGACGTGGAGAAGTTACCCAGACAGATACATAACAAGATCCACAGAAGTAATTGCCAACCCGATTCTTTGCGAAAAATCATCCAAGAAATAAATAAAATCATCCCCACATAAAAATCGACCAGCACCAACCGACCCCATAACAATGACAACAACATTTGCCCTTCTACCAACACATCCCCAAATACAGCTCCATACACATTGCTACAGATCATCACAATAAATAAAACCAAACTCAACACCTTAGCCGTTTTCATTGATCCTCTTCTCCTACCTTCCCTCACGTACATGTTCATTCCCTACACTGACCCGATCCTATAGAACATATCTGATAACCATCTTCTTACCATCTATTTTCTTCCAATTCTATTCATCCAACTACCCTATACATCCTCTTACTCCACACCATTCATAACTACACTAACTCCTAATTATATACTCTTTCCCTTCCTGCCCCTCCTCTTCAAGGAGAGGAATCATTCACACTTGTTTTAAATTACCCACCCCCATGCCTCCTCGCACAGAGCGGAAGAAAATAATTTATTCTGAAAGTCGCCTTTGAAGTCCAATCCCGACTGCTTGCCAGTCATTCAAGGGATTAGACTTCACCAGCGACGGCAAGAACAAATTATTTTCTGGAGCGGTGACTCTCCAATTTAAAACCCAATTATTCCGATATTTTAACTCCACATGATATTCTGTTAAAATAGAAGAGAATCAAGTAAAGAGATCAAAGGAGCTGAATGAATCATGACTGAAAAACAACAATTAGGTAAAAGCGATCTATGGGTAAATCCAATCGGACTGGGTACGAATGCGGTTGGTGGACATAATATTTATCCTAATTTGGATGAAGAAGTCGGTAAAGAAATGATCCGTACTGCACTAGCAGAAGGAATTGATTTTCTAGATACTGCATTCATTTATGGACCTAAGCGCTCTGAAGAATTGATTGGTGAAGTGCTTCAAGAAACAGTTAAGCGTAAAGACGTTATTATCGCTACCAAAGGTGCTCATAAATTTACAGATAGCGGCGAAGTGGTGATTGATAACTCACCTGAATTTCTACGTGCAAGTGTAGAAGAAAGTCTACAACGACTACAAACCGATTATATCGATTTATTTTATATTCATTTCCCTGATGAACATACACCGAAAGATCAAGCTGTAGCCGAGCTGAAAAAGTTGAAAGACGAAGGTAAAATTCGGGCGATCGGTGTATCTAACTTCTCGTTAGAACAGTTAAAAGAAGCGAACAAAAACGGCGATGTCGATGTTCTTCAATCTCATTACAATCTGTTCCATCGAGATGCTGAACAAGATCTATTACCGTATACCGCTGAAAATGGAATTACATTTATTCCTTATTTCCCGCTTGCTTCAGGATTACTAGGCGGTAAATATACCAAAGACACCAAGTTCGATGATATTCGTGCAAATAACCCACTATTTACAGGTGAAGCGTTTATTAATAATTTAGAAAAAGTAGATAAACTTCGTCCGATTGCACAAGCCAAAGGTGTCGATATTGCTCATATTGTATTAGCATGGTATCTTACACGCGATTCGATTGATGCTGTTATTCCAGGTGCGAAGCGTGCTGAGCAAGTGAAAGACAATCTTCAAACGCTACATGTACAATTAACACCACAAGAAATTGCACAGATTGATACCATTTTTAGCTAATTGATTATCTGTATTCTAAATAGCAAAGCCGAGCGTCTACATGATCTGTAGTGCTCGGTTTTTTGGTATGGTTTCAATTTTTATCGTATCTATTTGGAGTGATCGAGGTATGTTGCAACAAAAAAAGCCGCTCTGTAGAGAGCGACTTCAGGCTATATTTTATATCATTTCGATACACATCATAAGTTGATAAGTATCATATTCGCTATCGACTAGATACGCATATGATCGGCGCGCCAGTTCGTAATCGCATTTTCGATATCTGAACTGGATAGATTCTCATTGGCTGCACGTTCGGATAATGCAGGAAATTCTGCATCACTTGCATAACGAAGTGCAATAATTTGAGCTTTGGATAGACGAGGGTCTAATTCTTTACCGGTTAAACGGAAATAACGGAACTGTTCTTCGATACGCACAATGCGATCTTGCGTTTTGGTCGCATAGACTCGAATCCGCGGAATCGCAAAAAATAAACAAACCATTAATATTAACAGTAACCATGATAGCAATACATGCTCATCATAACGAATCGCTTCGACCCAATAGATCACAGTTAGCACAAACGTTACTAATAAAAGAGGCAAAGCCACAAAATGATACGGCCAATCATAACGAATCGATTTCTTCTTCGGTGGTGTTGCCATGATTACACATCCTTTTTCTACTGTAAATGTAGTTCCCATGTATTATTACACCAATCCCTGGAAATACTACCATGATCACAAAGAAAGAAAAGAGATCGACGGCTCATAGCAGAACACTTTTGCTTATAAAGAAGAAATAATACTCACCACAATCATACAAAGACCTGATGTATACGTTAAGCAGGATATCCGCCGCCCGGTGGTGGCCATGCGCCAAACAGACGACGTAACAATACGATTTCGCCCAAATGATACGTATTATGTGAAGCAATATTACGCAACAATCCAGCAGCCGTTTCCCCCGGGAAATGAACTAATGGTTGCTCCAGATTCATCGTACGTGCTAACTCACAAGCGTAATCGATCCCTTGCAAAAAGCGATCCAATACATCTTGCCATGTCGCTTCATCGACAGCTTGGACTTCTGTAAGCCAACTTTCGCTAACATTCGCTGGCAATTGAGGCTTTTCACCGCGTAAATGAGTCAACATAAAATCTTGCCAGTAACTCATATGACTAATCAGTTGGTAAATTGTATAAGGAGAATGTTCTAGCACACGACCGGACAATTCTAGATCGACATCCGACAACGCGCGCGCGATAGGTAAATGCCCTCTTTCTCCGATCAAAGACTGTACTAACGCTTTGGAAAAAGCTTCTTGAGAAGAAATGGTCATATAAATGCTCCTTTTTTCGTATTTATTCCGGTTGAGGCGGTTGAATAATGCCTATAGAAAATAAGAAGATCAGGATAATTAAGATCGGTGCAATATAACGTAAAATAAACATCCATGTATCGTACCAGAATCCTGATAATCCTGCTTCTTCACCTGCACGTTTCCATGCATATCCGGTAAAGATCGTAACAATAAATCCGCCCACAGGCATCAAAATATAAGAAGTGACAAAGTCGAATACATCAAAAATACTTTTGCCATCCAATGTGATAAAGCTAAGAACACCCCCGACAGATAACGCAGCAGGAACACCGAGTATGAAAGAGAAAATACAGACAATACTCGCTGCTTTTTTACGAGTCCAATTCCATTGTCCCATCGCATACGCTACAGGTACTTCGAGAATAGAGAAGCATGAAGTAATCGCCGCAATCGCTAGCAATAAGAAGAATAGACCGCCAAAAAAAGCACCTAAAGGCATTTGCGCAAATGCCGCAGGCAACGCCATAAATGCTAGCCCTACCCCTTGATCCGGTTTGAGTCCATAAGAGAATACTGTAGGGAAAATAATCAGTCCTGCTAATAGTGCATAGAACAAGTCTCCTGCTCCAATCGCAAGCGCTGCTTTACCTAGTGATTGCTCTTTACGTACATAAGAACCGTACGTTAACATACAACCCATTCCAAGTGATAGCGAGAAGAACGCATGTCCTAGCGCTGTTAAGATCGAAGCCCGACTTAACTTATCAAAATCAGGTGCTAAGAAAAACTCTACCCCTGCCGCTGCTCCAGGCAACGTCAATGAACGGAACATCAATATAAGCAAAATAACCAAAAACCCTGGAATCAGAATCTTATTGTATTTCTCAATTCCGCCAGATACCCCTTTAGCTATAACGATACCTGTAATTAACATTACAACCGCTTGCCAGAACAACGGTGCATAACCACCAGCAAAATTCGTAAATTCTGCTGTAAAATCAGTATTAACATCAGACAGACTACCGCTAAAAGATAATACCGTATAATGCAGTGTCCATCCTGCTACCACACCGTAATAACACATAATCAAGAAAGAAGTCACTACTGGAATCGTACCGATCCATTTCCAATGCTTCTTCCCTGTAATGTTGAAAAGCGAAGCCGCAGCATTACCCCGTCCACTTCGACCAATCGCCATTTCTGCCAATAGAATCGGTAGACCTACTACGATCAGACAAATAATAAACATTAAGAAAAAGGCAGCCCCGCCGTATTTACCGGTGATATATGGGAACTTCCACATATTCCCCAGACCTACTGAACTACCAATCGCTGCCAAAATAAACCCGCTTGTTGAAAACCGTTCGATCTTACCACTGCCTGTACTTGCTGAATCTGAACCTTCTTTTTGTGCCATAGGTATACTCCTTATTAATAAAGTGAATTATGCCTATGTTACACAAAACGTTATATATTGTCCATGAAAAGAAAGTAACAAACTGAAAAAAATCATGATTATTCGTTTTTTTGCTGATTATTAAAGCAATACGAAAGCAATTGTTGCTGATCTTCATCTGTTATTTCGCGCTTACTGTACTGATCCTTTGTATATTGTGACAATATATTGTTCCAGAACGATTGAGTATGATGATTTCGTGAGGATGCATTGGTCTGTAGTTCCCAATCGCCTCGATATTGGTCAAATACGTGAATAGCTGCTTGCTGAGCGACTCCTTGTCCACGAAATGGACGCATAACAAAAAACTCGTTTAAGTAATATTGCGCTTGAGAACCATCAGGGATATAAGGAGGAGTCGCTATCAAAGCAAATCCAGCAGGCACGCCGTTCACACGAATAATCCACGGATATAGAACCCCTGGATGTCGCCACCAGATCAGAAACGCATCGCTTTGCTGGTGAAGCGTAGCATATTGTTCTTCATCAAATATGCCTTGTGAATTCGGCTGACGCTCCCATATCTCTGACAGATCGTACAAGTAATATGGATACATATTGCATATGATATGTGCTTCTTCTTCCCGGCACAGAGTTACCTGAATATGGTTGTTCGTATCGTGATTCATCTTATTCTCCTATCTGCATCATCTGCCGGATTCCATTTCCATTCTATAATGACATAATCGCTATATTCACGCCGTATCGTGGCTCCGCACCGCTCGATATACGTATGATGTAATTTGGCATAAGAGCGTTCATTTTTGAAAATATGCGCAGCCAGTAGACGATATCCTTCAGCCGATAATGTATCTCGCAACAGCGTAATTACAGGTACAGCTAATTTGAGATCTTGATAATTGAAATAGATTTGAAAATCACTGATATAGACCGCATCCAGCCCGCACCCTTTCTCAGAAGGATCATCTTCTGACTCGGTAGGCTTAGCAGCTTGTGAATATGTGACCTTGAGATACCCGATCAACAACATCGAAGCAGGCGAAATGGTAGATTGATCATCCGATACAATCGTAGAACTATCTGTAGACCCTTCGAGCGCTGGTTCTGGTCTGTGCATATAGATATTTAGACTATGGGAGTGCGGTTCAAATGCAATATAAAAATCGCCAATTACACGACTGCACAGTGGAATATACCCGTCTGGCATAGAGCACTCCTGCCTGTTATTCATTATTTTTGTAGAAATTGAATTGTAAATTGAATCGCTTCTAATGCTTCTTGCACAAATGCTTTATTTTCTTTTTCCCATTCATTCGGATCGTCCATAAATGAATCATCTAACCAATCTTCAAGTCCAGCCACGATTTTGCGACGTTCATTAGGTGCAGGTGCTTTTCCACGTAATGCTTGAATAGCACTGCGCATCACTTTGCAAGAAGATTGGATAAAAGGATAATCGTCTTTATCCCATGCTTTGGCATTATCCATATCGTAAAAAGCAATCCATTTTTCGATAATTGAAGCGGCTTGCTTTGGTTCTAACTGAGGCATATTGCTATTCTCCATTTCTATAATTAAAAATTGAACTATAACCTACTACGATCTCGCTGATTTGCTCATTGAAGCGGAGCGACTCTGGGACTCGTCTGCGATTCGTTGCAATTGATCTGACATATATATGTGAGTACCTGACTTGGAGGTCTGAGCGATCCGATACATCGCTCGTGCAACGTCACTTGCTTCGATACCTCGATATTTGCGAAGAGGACCTATCATTAGAAATGATAGTGCTTGAGAGACTACAGCACCGAATTGCTCTCCTGCGCGGCTATTTTTGCGTTTGCCTAGCAATAAGGATGGACGAACAATCGATAATGAAGAATAACCAACTTGTTGTAACCGTTGCTCCATATCTCCTTTGGTACGTGTATAAAAAATACTGGATTTGGGATCAGCGCCCATCGAGCTGATCACGATAAACTGCTTGGCTCCTTGTTTGTACGCCACCATAGCGACAGACACCGGATACAATACATCAATCTCGATCATCTGCGCTTGCGTTCCTGCTTGCTTAATCGTTGTACCGAGACAGCAAAAGACATCATCTGCTTTCATCTCTGCTCGATAATCTTCTAATCTACGATAATCCACTACGATCTGTTGCAACTTCAGATGTTGTAGTTGTTGCACAGGTTCACGGACAAGAGCAATCACTCGTGTATATTCTGTGCTATCTAATAACTGACGCAACAACTTTTTGCCCACAAGACCTGTTGCTCCAGCGACGAGTGCTGTTTTACCGATCACAACGATCATCTCCATTCTGCGCATCATCTTGGTTCTCTATCTTCTTTATTATCAAGATATCACCGACAAATTGCAAAATAAAATGATCGTTGGATCAGCAGTCTTTTTTTATAATAAAAACGAAGCGCTACTTCCATTGGTATGAATAATATAATCTGCACCCAAACCACGATAAATTAAGCGTGATTGGCTGCCTTCTGTAATGACATATAGCTTATCAGATGTCCATGCACGACAGATCTGGATATAACGACAACATAACGGTAGACTACGTTCAAATAAATAGATTTTGCCAATATTCAATTGCGGGATACGCCATAAGTCTTGTCGCTGAGTATCTATTACTAGAATATGCTCAATACCTATCTTTTCAAATCGAAGCTGATCTGCCTGACTGTTCACTATAATAGCAAACGGTATTTTTTTAACTTTGAGTAATTGAATAAATTGCTCCCCTGCTACTGTAGCAGGCGATACCAGTACAAATTCCTGTTCGTACTCCATGCGTGTTCGCGCTCCTCCACTCATTGTAGACAACAAAAAAAAGCCGTTAGAAGAGGACCTCTTCATCAGCTTCTAAGACAGGAGCAAAAAAGCCCCTGATATGGCATAGATGACTGTTGTCGTCTCTCTTATTGCAGCTTACGAGGTTAGCTGACGGATTCGGAAGTAAGAGTCTCCCTACAGATAGATCAACCTGAGCTGTCGTCTCTGATTCACCCCTGAATAGATCTCTAATACCCTGTCTATTCGTATGGTTCCCCCGCTTTCTGAAAGGTCTAGATTTAGCCTTTCAGCCATTAAGCTGTAATGAACTTGAATGAAATCATACGCCCGCCTTTTTCGTTTGTAAAGCAGTCTGACTCTTCATAAGGAGTGAATTTGAATCAATTCCTTTATCTTTTGAGCAGTATGCTCTTATTTTCATCATTCCATCCTTCTTTTTCTGCTGTTTGCGCAGTATTTATATAAACGGTTGTATCAGCAAGCATGATAGCCATTAGAACGTGATTGAGACCAATGAATCCGATTACATCGTTATTTTCAAGCATATAAAGCCTATTAAAAGCTTAGATTTGATTTTACTTCTACCCTTAACGGTACTATGATTGCTAACAATATCTGACATCAAAAAAGTGTGCCGGTTACTGATTTATCTGGTTTTACTATGTATAGAGATAGCGATTTTATTTGAAGGAGTGTAGATTTGAGATGAGTTTAATTTCGCCGATAGCGCCTGCTAGCAATACTGTATCCACGGTGGATCTGGCTACACATCATATTCATTCGATTGAAGTGTTCCAGTATGATAATCATCTGCTTGCGTTACCTGATATGGATGGGTATCTGCATTGTGGGCTGTTAAAAATAGCAAGTCATGGGATTACCGGTTGGGCGGAATATTCGTTTACCGATCAGGTTCAACATTTAGACCTGGTGAAATGGTGCCGGGTATTCTCTACGCTGAAAAAATGCTCGCTACAGCAAGCACAATCTCATATCGCTCAACATCATGCTAGCTGGGGAGATGTGCGTAGTCAGGTGATGGTAGAGGCTTTAACTGATCTATGCAATCGTCTACAAGATCCGCCCGATGTATGGGCATCTTCTGATATACTGGTGAATCATGCTTTTTTGTTAGATTATACAATCGCTTATTATTCCTTTTAAATAATTATGGTTAATGGATCATAACTACCTCAATAAAGGAGTGTATCTAGCTTGAATTCTGAAAAGATTATGGTCTGTGTGTATTATGGACCCAATGGAGAACGATTGATCAGGCGTGGTATTCATTTATCTCAACTTATTCAGTCTCCACTTTGTGTATTAAGTGTAATCGATCAACCTCTCGATGAAATGGATCAACAACAAGAGAACTATGTAGCGTTATGGCGTAAATTAACAGAAGAAGCTGGCGGTCATTTTGTGCTTTTAGAAAGTAACGGACAAGAAGCGGCTGATATTATTACTTCTACCGCTCAACAACACGATATTACGCAACTTATTATTGGACAATCGGCTCAGACTCGCTGGCAAGAAATTATAAAAGGTTCGATCGTAAACGATCTACTGGAAAAGCTGGGAGCGATCGATCTACATATTGTAGCGGTACAGCGTATGCAAGCCCATCTCGAAGAAACCCATGAACAAGGCGTAGATGTAGACGTGATTCAGACTTCGCGCGGATACGAAATTGCGTATGAGACGCATGGTCGACCGATCATTACAGAAGGTATCTTTTTCAAAGATATGCATACAGACTTCGATAATGGATTGCTCAAATTATGTATCGACGGGCAATATCAATATCTGAAAGTATTCAAAGGCAAGTTGATTGATGAATTGGTATTGGAACCTCATTCGGTGTAATATAGCGACTGTCGATCATATATTCATTACTAGCCTGCAATCCCTTCATCTATCAAGGGGTTGCAGGTAATTTGCTATGCGATCAGGGGTATCAATTGGAATATATTTTGATTATCAAAAATTTATATTCAAAAATGTTGTTAACTATAATCTTTCTCACTGTGCTCCTTACCTAGACATGATAATGTGAAGTTGTTCCCTTCCACTATCTCATATCAATAAAGGAGTTTATTGAATTATGAAAACAGGATTTGTTGTGATTACAGGCGCGTCGTCAAGTATAGGAGAAGCTACTGCCAAACTTTTTATCGCTAAAGGACATAATGTATTGTTACTTTCTCGTCGTGAAGATCGATTAAAAGCATTTGCTGGTCGTCAGGTGATGAAAGCGATTATTGATATTACAGATCGACCTGCTCTGGATCAAGCGATTGCAGAAGCAGAAGAACATTTCGGTCCGGTCAAAGGGATTGTAAATAATGCAGGTCGAATGTTGCTTGGTGATATTACGACTCAAGATCCAGCAGAATGGCAAGAGATGTATAATACCAATGTCATTGGACTTCTGAATGGGATGCAAGCTGTACTTCCATCAATGATTGAGCAAAAGTCAGGTACTATTATCAATATCAGCTCGATTGCAGGTAAAAAAACATTTGCCGATCATGTCGCTTATGGTGGAACCAAATTTGCTGTTCATTCAATCAGTGAAAATGTACGCGAAGAAGTAGCTCCGCACAACGTACGGGTCGTTACGATCTCTCCTGGATTAACTGAGACCGAGTGGAACGATCAGACGACCGGAGAAAAAGCTAAACTCAACTTAATGCCACAAACGATTGCAGATACGATTTACTTTGCATTCAGTCAGCCTCAAAGTATCAATATTCGTGAGATCGCTCTAGCTCCAACGCAACAACAAAGTTAAGTGTATTGACTATAGATATACGATCAATGATGGCTCTAGCATAGAACAAACACCATAGACTATATAAAAAAGCCCTCCTTTGATATGGAGAGCTTTTTGCGTTATATATTAATGAGTTTCCCCTACAATCGTCACATCGGCTACATAAGAACCTGCCCATAATAAAAATGTAAATCCTTCTTCTAACGGATCATCGGGATCGGTCAGAAATTGAACTTCTGCATACGTATTCCAAGAATCTGGCAATGATTCTGTAATTCGAATCTGGATATTCCATCCTTCCTCTGTAGGATCAACAGTAGAAGAATACAAGTCTACATTGAGTTGTTGATCGGTTAACCATTTCTGCTGTGGCAACGAAGTGGGATCTATATTCCATTCGATCAATGCTTGAGTTACCATCATATTTCGCTCCTTTGGTGCTGTAAGATAATATACTTTTCGATCCAAATTAAGAAGATCCATCGCTACGAAGCGCTCGTATTGCGCGGTAATCTGCCCAGTTAATCGACTGCCAGGATTGTTCTTTTTCAAATAAATAAGCTTTATCCTGACGGAAATAATGCTGAGATGCAGGCAACAGTGTCGCACTTCGCTGTAACAATACAGGAATCGCATCACTGGACAAATTGTTGAGATAATCGAAATCAATCTGTCCTGTCTGTTCATATCGATCTAAATTCTGCACAGCGATAATTCGATCCATCCCTACATAATTCACAACCACATAAGCGGTAAGCGCAAGCACGATATAACATTTGACAAGTGGTACCTTTTTCCAATAGATATGCAAGCCTGCGACCAGTAATAATACACCGAGAAAGATCATAAACGCATGCACAAGAAAACGGGTATACGTATATCCATAAGCTTGTTCATATAAGATAAGACGGGCAAATGCTGAATATAACATCACACCAGAGCAAATCAGTAAAATATACAACATACTATTGTTGATACGGCGCAAGATCAGATTGCTGTCTGCCATATACAAAAGTACACATACCATAATTACAAAGTTCAATGAAGTCACCATGACCAGTTCAACAAATCCACTGCGAGCATACTCTGCATAAGAATGCCCATCTGGAATCTGCCCTTGCCCTGCACCGAATAAGTAAGAGAACTGCACCACTACAAAGAGCACATACACGATATTAATCAAGATCAGTATCGTCGCCATAATAATAGGATCAATGCGTATGGGATGACGCTTAGCAACAGGAGACGCTAATAGCGGTTGCGGTCCATAGACAGGCGGAACAGGTGAAGATAGACCGACTCCAGAGGCAGCAGAAGCTGAACCGGGTAACGGTTGTTGTCTATAATCAACGACTGGCGGATAGATATAGGGTTGTACAAATCCCCACAAATATCCGAAAAAGATCAGTCCTCCAATCACAATCCATAGCACGCGAAAACTACCTTCTCCAAACGACAGTCCATCAATCCAGTTCGGCAATGTAGATAATAAATTCCCAAATATGCGATCAGCCGATGTTAGCAGACTGATAATAATCAATAGTAGCGGAAAGGCAATCACCAGACCGATTAATATTTTGGTTACGATTTTCTTTTTTTCCTGTTCCATTTTGCCTGTAGCAGCATTTTTGAGTATACGAAAAGGAGTAACCCAATGTCGTACTGCTTGTGGAATCACATGATCCAGTGCGTCGATCAACAGCTTGGGACGATGCCACGATAATCTGCGATGACTTAACATATAAGCAAGATGCAAAAAGATCAGACAAGGCACAAACAAAGCATTCAGTACCATAAAAATCGGATTGGTGAACAATCCATATGTGAGTGACAGTAAAATAATAACGGTCATCGCAAAACGGCTAAACCATGATCCTGCACGTAGCTTGTCCCCTGCATAAGTGTACATATACAAGTAAAATAAAAGAATAAATACCGGATACGAAATCCCCAGGCTATGCCCGTAAAATAAATACTGATGAACAGTCGCCAGTCCCAACGCGCCAAGCAAAGCAATCCACGTCCGATGCTTAGCCACGATCAATTTCTCGTACATTTTCGATCTCCTTTTTTTGAAAGTGCATCACTGTAGTAACCTATTTAGCTAACATATCCTATTTTTCTTATGGTCGCGCTTATCATCTGTTAGGTTTGTTGTTATTTTTATTGTAGATGATAAAATAAGAAGATAAAGAGAAGAATTATTTTATTAAATTTCCTATTTTAATAAATATATATTTCTAGCCTGCCCGCCCCACATTACAATCATTGAGGTGTCTCCATGCTCGGAGCGGAGGGAAAGAAATCGTCCGTAAGAAGCGAAGCGTTCGCCTTTGTAGCCGGATTTTGACCGCTACAGCGGTTATCCAAAAAATCCGGCTACAACAGCGATCGACAGGATGATTCCTTTCCCGAAGCGGTCCCTAGCATGTAACCCAAGGAGTATAATCCCTATGAAATTACATCATCAGTTTTTGTTATTACATTCACAGTATGGTCAGCATAGCGAAGTGCAGATTACATTAGATGAGTTAGCGACTACATTTGAGTGTACCCATCGTAACGCACTGAATTTAATCACACGAATGACAGAACAAGGATGGATCCAGTGGAGTTCACAACGTGGACGTGGACGGCGATCGACACTGACTTTTATTATTCAGCCTGAAGAAATTGCTATTGAGTCGATGATGCAGACGATTCAGCGCAAAGACATTCAGCAGACGTTAACCGAGATTCGGCAATATGCTCAATCCTCTACCTTAGAAAATCGGGTACAAGATTGGCTATTTGGCTACTTCGGCCCTCATTCCGAAATACAACGCAATCGACAGGTCGATACGCTACGATTACCGATTCGTCAGCAGATTCATACTGTCGATCCGCTATATATGAATTTGCTAGCCGAATCGTTTGTATCCAGTCATATTTTTGATGGATTGGTACGACAAGCTTCACATTCACAGCAGATTATTCCTCATCTTGCACATGCCTGGGAAGTGAATGAACAACGTACAGTGTGGACATTTTTTCTACGAAAAGAAGTCATGTTCCATCACGGGCAAATGATGACAGCAGACGATATTGTGTATACATTTCAGCGATTGATGGAGACTTCGCAACCGATGTTGTATCGCTTTATCGCCAAACAAATACAGTCTGTACAGGCACTCAACAACAATACAGTGCAGATCATATTGAAGCAACCGAGTGAATTGTTTTTGCCTTTTTTGTGCACCAGTCGAGCGGCGATAGTACCGAACGGATTGAACCGAAGAGGAGAAGAATTATTCGGAGTGAAGCCTAGCGGTACAGGCCCTTTTCGGATGGTAGAAATGAGTAAAGATAACTGTGTGCTGGAAGTGTTTAAGCCTCATTTTCAAGGACGAGCGCATCTGGATCAGGTGGAGATTATTCATATCCCATGGAATGTAGCACCCGATCAGCTAGAACAGCCTGATCGTCAATCTCCTTTTCATATGATGCATCAGCATACCTCGGGTTCAGCATCAGAACAAGGAGCTTGGAGCCAGATGCATTCCCCTGTAACGGTACGCAAATTCGTCACCTATAATACACGCAAAGAAGGATTACTACGTGATCCGCATATTCGCGCTCATATCAGTCGGTGCCTGCAATATGCGCGTGAAGCAGAGTCTTTAGCGATAACCAGCACTATCTTCGAAAATAGTTCCGATCACATCGAAAATTATACAGAAAACAATTCTACTACGAATAATAATACTTCTTCTGCATCTCATGATTCTTTGGATATGAATAGCCGTTCTAACTACAGTTATCCTAAAAAGCTTCATCCTGAACTGGATCAAGCAACGATAGCACAGATCGCCGAGACACCGCTTCGAATCCTCACGATTCCACAGTACCGCAAAGATGCTCACTGGATTGCGGATACCTTACAGCAAGCAGGATATCAGTGTAATGTGGTATCTACGCCTGTAGAGCAATTTAAAGGCAGTGTACGGATGGAATCCGATCTGATCGTCTTTTCACTGACAAGAGATCAAGATGAGCAACTACGATTATTCGATCTCTATCGCACATTAGCCAGTCATGTGGAGCATCATACGGTGATCGATATTGAGCATTTGTTAGAACAGATTCAGCGGCAACCTGATCCGCTTATCCGTACTCAATATTTTCAGCAGATCGAAGATCGATTACTGGCAGAATATCAATTGCATATTTTATATGAAAAGCCTTTTCAGACGACATATCTTCCTTCTGTACGCGGAGTTACTTTTAACAGTCAGGGCTGGGTCGATCTGCGTCATATCTGGTTCCCACCCAAATTATAAAATGTGACTCTATCTAATTTTGACAAAAAAGATGTAGCTGTATATGAAAAACCCTGCTTCCTTAGTGAATCAGGAGCAGGGTTTCATTTATTGCAGCTTCACTTGTATTCTAGTGTATTATCTAGTATTTCAATGTAACGACTGGACAATTACTTTCTTTATCGAATCGGCATCGTAATCTCATCGACATAATTGGTCGCCATCATTCGCTCTACTTCAGCTGGATGGTCTGTCTGACCAAGCACCCACATCATTTTGGTTGTTAGTGCTTCAGTAGTCATATCGTAGCAAGGGATAACACCTTTTTCGAGTACCTTTTGCCCGACTTCATAGATCGTCAGATCGCCACCTTCATATAGACACTGAGTAGTGACTACAATGCTGATGCCGCTTTTAACCAACTCTTCGATCTTATCGATCAGATTGATTTCTTTGAAAGGCACACCACCCATACCGAATCCCTCAACGATAATTCCTTTATATCCTAACGCTTTGACCGCATCGAAAATATCAGGCTGCATACCAGGAATCAATTTGAGTAGAAATACATTAGGCGAATAATGATCATTGTATACATGCCCTGCTGGACGCTGAGTATGTGGAATCTCATTATAGACAATCGTATCTTCTTCCAGATAACCGATATACGGATGGTTAATACTTTCAAATGCATTGTAACTTTTGGTTCTGACTTTGGAAGCACGTGCTCCATTAATGATTTTGCCATTAAAAACAACGAATACGCCGGATAATTCAGTGGATGCTGTACGGAACGCATCTTTGATATTAATACGTGAATCACTATGTTCTGCCAGTACCGATACTTGAGAACCTGTAATGACCACAGGCTTATCCAGTGCACCTAACATAAAGCTAAGGGCGCTTGCTGTATATGCCATCGTATCTGTTCCATGAGCAATAACAATACCATCGTAATGAGGCAAATGTTCATGGACGGTCTGAGCAATCGTCACCCATTCTTCCGGCTGAATATTGGTGCTGTCTACACTCATCAAAGTCATCGCTTCAATATTACAAATATCTTTGAGTTCTGGCACAGCGGCAACAATATGTTCTGCGGATTGAGTAGGAGTAAGTCCTCCACCTTGCTCGCCAGAAGAAGAAATAGTACCGCCTGTATTGATAAACAAAATATTTTTCATTAGTGTAAGTCCCTCCGCTGTTCTTTTACCGCTATACTAGCCTTGCTTGCTCATTTCAGTATATCACTCAAAGTGCCTTTTTTCCTCTTCTATTCTGGATATAATACGCCAGATAACACAGCACCATAAAGGCAATTCCACAATAAAAAGCAAGACTTTGATTAGGGTCAAAAGCAATCCCGATACAAGAAGCAAAACAGAGTACAAATGCAGCAATCGGCACAATCGGATACAGTGGTGTTCGGTACTTCAGCTCGCTAAGATGATGCCCATCACGTACAAATTGACGACGGAACATGTATTGAGAAGCCGCAATTCCCATCCAGACGACCACGACAGCGAACCCAGATACCGATACTAAGAAAATATAGATCGTGTCCGGCGCAACGACACTGGATAACAGCGATAATCCACCGCCAACCATACTGATAATCATCGCGTTCAGTGGAATACCTGATGAAGTCAGACGTGAAAATACAGAAGGCAACATTTTTTCTTTGGATAATGACCATAACATCCGTGAAGAAGCATATAGCCCTGAATTCGCCGCAGACAATAATGCTGTAATAATCACAAAGTTCATAATATCTGCTGCATATGGAATCCCAATTCGATCAAATACAACAACAAATGGACTTTCGATTACTCCTGCATCTCGCCACGGAATCAACGCAGACAGAACAAAAATCGTACCGACAAAAAAGATAATCAATCTTCCGACTGTTGCTTTGATCGCGCGCGGAATCGTTTTGTCTGGATCTACACTTTCCCCTGCTGCTATCCCGATTAATTCTGTACCGGAAAACGCAAAATTCACTGATAACATCGCCATAAAGATCGGCAAAATTCCGTTCGGAAATAGCCCGCCATCACTGGTGAAATTACTAAATAACGGTGCACCCGCTCCTGCTTCTCGCATCGGAATAACACCAAACACAGCAGCTCCACCTAATATAATAAACAGTAAAATAATCGCGACTTTGATCCCTGAAAACCAGAACTCGGCTTCTGCAAAAAAACGCACTGAAAAAGCATTTAACAGAAACACAAGTAAAGCAAATACGCCACTCCACATCCAGACCGATGTGTCCGGGAACCAGCGTTGCATCAACAACCCTGCTGCGGTAAATTCAGAACCGAGCGCTACTGTCCATGTTAACCAGTACATCCATGCCACCATATAACCTGTACCCGGCCCGATAAACTTGGCAGCATACGCATGAAAAGCTCCTGTAACCGGCATATGCACCGATAGCTCTCCCAGACATAACATCACTAAATACACAATCACAGCGCCCACTAGATAAGCAAGAATCGTTCCGAGTGGCCCTGCTTGATTGATCGTATAACCGGAACTTAGAAATAACCCTGTTCCAATAACACCACCCAAAGACAACATCACTAGATGTCGGCTTTTCATTTTCCGCTGAAAAGTACCTTCTTCTATACCTGTTGCTTCAACTTGCTCTTGCTCTAATGCCATCGTCCCCCGACCTTTCCTAGCTTATCTTCGAAAATAGCAAACCTTTGACAGAATCTATTTCGTTAGTTCATGATTTCTTTAATTTGAGCAATATCTTGAGGTGTCGTCCGACAACAACCGCCGATAAGACGTGCGCCTTTGTTATACCATTGATGTGCTTGTTGACCGTAATGTTGATCACAAGAGTTACCATGCCATGTTTTGGTCACCGGATCATATTGTTCACCCGAGTTCGGATAGACAACAATAGGCTTATCGGTGCTTGTAGCGATCTGCTCGATCAGTGATGGAATATATTCCAGCGCTGTACAGTTAATACCCACTGCCGCTACTTGCTCATGAGTGTGTAACCATTTTGCACAATCAGCTATACGTTCTCCATTGCTAATATGCTGTTGGTCTTTGGCACTGAAGCTAATCCATGCGTAGGAACCCGGGAACTCTTCTAGCACTTTGACGATCGCACGTGCTTCGACCAGACAAGGAATCGTTTCACAAGCTAAAATATCTGCTCCAGCTTCGATTAATAATTGAATCCGTGGACGATGAAAATCGATCAATTGCTGTTCAGTCAGATCATAGTCTCCTCGATATTCAGAACCATCTGCCAAGAAAGCACCATAAGGCCCAACAGAAGCAGCGACAAGTGGCTTAGGACGATCATATTGATCGGTTGGTTGGAGTGTATCGGCTGATCCTTCGATCGGTTGCTCTGTACGATATTTTTGCACATAGGTTGCCCAGAACTGGTCTCTAGCTTCTACAGCGATCTGCACTGATTTTTGTATTAACTGAATAGCTTCTTGTTCTGTGTATCCTCTAGCAACAAAGCCTTCGATAGTCGCTTGATAGCTAGCCGTTATCGCACAATCTGCGCCTACTTCAAAATATTGACGATGCACATCAGCGATCAATTCAGGATTTTCAATTAATAATTTGGCAGACCAGAGACTATCATTCAGATCAGCGCCCTGACGCTCTAATTCGGTTGCCATTGCTCCATCCAACACCATAAGTGGAAAGTGTTGCAAAATATATTGTATAGGATTCATGTTTTACTCCTTTTATGCGGTAATGTGAATGAGTCTGAACGTATTCTAGATGATTATACATCCTTTGTAAACCTTCATCCTACTCTTCAAATACATCTTTTTTAAAAGACCGATGAAAGAGGAAATCAATATCATATACCATTTTAGATATAGATGCTGTAAAAATTATTGTTGTAAGCCTTTTCCTAAATGATGTAGAATAATGTTATTAATTGGTTTATTTATGTGTATTAAGGTTCTTATGGGTTCAAATGGTTATCTAAAAGCTATTGAGATTACAACGAAAGGAGGAAAATGTTAACGTTAACAATTAAAGTAGAACAGATGTATAGAGGAGTTACATATGATAGTCATTATAAAGCGAGGTGCCATTCACAATGGAACGAACGATTAAGACACGTCATACACTTGCTTATGGAAGCGGTAACATCTTAGGAAGTGGTGCACTGGCTGTTAGTGGAGCATGGTTATTATACTTTTATACTACTTTTTGCGGACTATCTCCTGTTCAAGCGGCATTAATCTTTTCGATTGCGAGTATTGTTGATGCAGTCAGTAATCCTATTATGGGTTTTGTCAGCGACAATTTCCACCGGACACGACTCGGGCGACGGTTTGGACGACGTAAATTTTTTATTATGCTAGGTATTCCTTTGATGCTAGTCTATCCGTTGATGTGGATGGATGGTTTTGGATTCTGGTATTACTTATCTACTTATATACTATTTGAATTGATTTATACATCGGTAATGGTTCCTTATGAAGCACTTGCATCAGAGATGACACGTGATTTTGGAGCACGTTCACGTCTCACAGGCTGGAAAGCGATGTTTGGTAAAATGGCGAACTTTGCAGCTGCTTTTATTCCCGGGCGCTTTATTGCTGAATATGGCAAAGATTCACCGTTACCGTTCTTTTATACAGGGTTGGTGTTTGCCGGATTATTGATTATAGCATTGATCTTTCTGTATAAAAACACATGGGAACGTCCATCCGAAGAATTGCAAAAAGAATTGGCAGATGAAGCTCCACTGTCATTTATCGATTCAATGAAAAAACTGTTTATCGATATTTCTTCAACGTTTCGGGTCAAAACGTTCCGTCATCATTTGGGGATGTATCTAGGTGGATTTTCAGCAGAATGGTTATTCACATCTGCATTTACGTATTTTATTGTATTTTCTTTATTTCAAAGTTCAGAACAAGTATCCAATCTTAACAGCTTTAACTCGGTTATTCAGTTGATCTCTACCTACTTTTTTATCCAATTCTGTGTACGTAAAGGATTCAAAATGCCATTTATTATGGCACTTACGATTGTCTGCTTCAGTGTCGCAGGATACGGTATTCTGTATCTGACCGGTGCTTCTAATATGATGGTCTGGTTGTATGTGATCACTTTATTTATGGGTCTGGGTACAGGCGGTGTCTATTATATTCCATGGAATCAATATACATTTCTAGCCGATGTCGATGAAGCACTCACCGGACGCAGACGAGAAGGCATCTACGCGGGGATGATGACATTTGCAGGTAAAATGGTTCGAGCTGTCGTCGTATTTATACTCGGCTGGGTATTACAGTACTTTGGCTTTGTCTCCAAAGCATTAACACAACCGGTCAGCGCGCAACATGCTATTTTCGGTGTACTCGTATTTGGAACGATTATTTTAGCGATTGTCGGTATTTTGGCTACACTTGTAATGAAATTGACGATTGATAATCACAAAAAAATGATTGACGAGATTGATCGACTCAAAGCAGGCGGTTCTATGCAAGACGCTACACCTGAGACACGTACTATTTTTGAACAACTGACTGGATTTGCTTATGAACGCTGTTGGGGACACAATAATGTAGGTTACAAAAACGTTCCTCGCGATCAAAGTATTCCTGTCAAAACATAATAAAAGCGCTTTGGAATATGTACTTCTGTTATCTACACTCAATGCAGTGTACAATAGTGACAGTAAGCAATATCCGTTTAAACAGTCGTTATTTCAACTTTTTCCGCTTTATTATGTAAGCACTTCTATTTACTTATATTCCAATAATAAGTAAATAAAATGCAACACAAATTAATGATTGAGGTGAATAGTGTAATGACAAGTACAGTATATGATGTAGACACAATTCAAAATTGGGCAGCACGAATGAGCGATTCTGTGATGCAGCGTACTCCTGAATTGAAGCACAAATGGGAATACGACAACGGTGTTATTTTCAAAGGGATGGAACTGGTATACGAGTTAACGCAAGATCACAAATACTTAGATTATATTCGTACTAATATGGACTTTTTTATTGAAGAAGCAGGGGGTATTCGTGGTTATACGGTTGACGAATACAATATTGATCACGTGAACAATGGTAAATTATTATTCCCTCTGTATCGTGCAACCGGTGAAGAGCGGTATCGTATCGCCGCAGATCTGCTACGTCAGCAATTGATGAATCATCCACGTACCAGTGAAGGCGCATTCTGGCATAAGCAAATTTATCCGTACCAAATCTGGTTAGATGGGCTGTATATGGGTGCTCCATTCTACGCCGAATATATTCGTGAATTTGCCGATATCAAAGACTATAGCGATGTGACGCAACAATTCAAATTATGCTATCAACATACACGTGATCCACAGACAGGACTGCTCTATCACGCATGGGATGAAAAAAAAGAGCAACCGTGGTGTGATCCTGAAACAGGGTTATCCAAAAATTTCTGGGGACGTTCAATCGGCTGGTTTGTGATGGCATTGGTCGATGTACTCGATATTTTGCCAGAAGATCATGAAGATCGGGATGCTATTATTCAGATGCTTACAGAAACGATGGAAGCATTGATGAAAGTACAAGATCAAGAGAGTGGTGTATTTTATCAAGTTCTAAACTTGCCAGATGCGAAAGGCAATTATCTAGAATCGTCAGCTTCTTGTATGATTCTGTATGCTGTTACCAAAGGACTGCGTAAAGGTTATCTACCCGAACGCTATCGTGTCAAAATGGAGCAGATTCGCAACGGAATTATTGAGGAATTTATCACGATTACCGAAGAAGGTCTGATCAATCTGAATAAAACTTGTCAGGTTGCTGGTCTTGGTGGTAAAGACAAACGCGATGGCACGTATGCTTACTACATTAGCGAACCGATTATCTGTAACGATCCCAAAGGAATCGGTGCTTTTATTCTAGCGATGGCTGAAGTTGAACTGTTGAACCAACCTGTGAAATAAATAGAATTGGCAGATAGAACACTCATACGATCTAATTTCCGATCTATAAAAGATAGTCCTATCGAATAAGCGCTGTGAAGCTGTAACGATTCTGTTATCGCTTCACAACGCTTGTTTTTGTTTTATGATGAGAAGAGCAATGATCTCAAAGGAGGTACCATTTCTATGAAATTGATTGATACTGCACCGCTCGTCTCTCAACTGACTGAGCGAGAATTATATAGTTGTCTGATCGTCCAACAGGGCGTGCAAATTTTAGATTATTATCGTGAGCCTGATCAAAAAGAGGTTCCACTCAAAATCAATTCCTGTACCAAAAGTATATTGTCTAGCCTAGTGAGTATTGCGATTGATCAAGGTATTATGCCTGCTCCAGATACAGCGATCTCTACTTTTTTTCCACAGCTTCATCAAGACCCTGATCCACGTAAAGCTCAAATTACAATCGAGCAGTTACTTACGATGTCTGCTGGATTCAACTGGACTGAATTTGGAGGACAACATTCATTTCCTACAATGAGCAAAACGTCCAATTGGATTGAATTTGTACTGTCGCAACCGCTTGTTCATGAGCCTGGCACCGTGATGGAATACAATTCAGGTTGTTCGCAGTTGTTAGCGACGATTCTAGCGCGCACGTCAGGACAATCTGTAGCTTCTTTTGCTGAACAGCATCTATTTGCACCACTGGGTATTAATCATTATATCTGGGAGACTGATCCGCAAGGTGTACATACAGGTGGATTTGGACTGCAACTACCTCCAGCGGCGATGCTACAATTTGGATTGTTGTATTTACATGAGGGCAAAGTGAACGGGAAATCATTGATTCAATCATCCACTGTACGACATGCTACAAGCCCATTAATCGCTGTAGATAGCCCGCAAAAAGCACATTACGGTTGGCACTGGTGGCATTCTTCTTTTACATTGGACAGCCAGCCCAAAGTCGATATTCCCTATTATTATGCACTAGGGTTCGGCGGACAGTATATTGTCGTTGTGCCTTCTTACGAGCTAGTCGTTACAGTATCAGCAGACCGATTCAAACGCAAGCGCACACCGCTTGATGTATTTCGCGATTTTGTAGTGCCTTTGCTAGAAGAACAAGACGTATAATCATGGTACCTAGCGTATACATGTGATAAATAAAATATACAAAAACACGACTACGATTATAGGCAGTCGTGTTTTTGCTATTTCGTTATTATTAAACTTGTTATACTGTCATTCCTAGAAATTGATCCAATCGATTTTTTTGAAGCCAGTGATGACGGTAATGCATATCAATAATCGTAAACCATTCCTGAGCGTTTAAATGCCCAAAGCGCGGATGAGCTACTGTATATTGTGGATTCACTGTTGCTAAAAGAGGCTCAATATTCTGCATACGTGCACGCACTTGTTCTAATCCTTCTAGCAATTCAGCTTTGGTAGAAGGTTGTGTGGGTGTATAAAATGGAGAAGCTGGAACCTGTACACGAATAGGTGGAAAATTGCCTAATTCCAGTATTGCTTCCCCTGCATAGGTTTTGTAGTTCACTTCGGTAATCTCTTCTTCTGCTTGCTGACGCTTGATACAGGTATCAATATTGGCAAGATGCATCTGTTGCGCCGATTGTATCAAATGATTGTACATTTGACCGAGTGACCATTGTTCTGCCTCAGGTTGTAACGTTAACTGTTCAATACTATACGGTTCCAACGCTTGAATATACTGATCGACTTCCTGTTCAAATTGTTGCAGTACCTTTTTCGTATCCATCAATATCTTCTCCTTGGGCGCTTCACGATCTGAAGTAGCGATCTGAGCGGTTGATTTGTATTTACTATACAAAAACGCTACTGACAACATTATGTCAGTAGCGTTTTAACATATTATTTATTTTTTCAATTATTTGTAATCGCAACGATGTTGGTTCTAACACAGTCACCTGATCTCCCCAACTCAAGATCCAGAAAAGCACATCTTCTACCTGCCGTACACGTAGCGTAACGATCGTAGCAGATGGTTCTTCTTCTATTTTTTCGATATAAAAATTACCCACTTCTTGAATACGTTCGGTCATATGTGGATCAAATTGTAAACGTATCAACATGTTCCGATCATCAGGCGGGCGGTACTCGGATAATTTGAAATGCTCGGGTAAAACAAAGCTATCCTGTAATTCCACCAGATCAGAAATACGTGACAACCGAAAATGCCGAATATCTTGCCGTAATTCACAATAAGCTACCAGTACCCAGTGATTCGTATTAAAGGCTAGACCGTATGGACAGACTGTTCGTGTAATAGCAGAATGATGTGGCTTACTATATCCAAATTTTAATTTGCGTTTTTGGACAATCGCTTGTCCGATCGGTTCAATATATTGCCTGTCGTCTATTGTCGCTAGTGTTCTTTGTTGAGCCAATAAGCGAATCCCTTCACGCATCGGATTCGATTGTTCACGTACGATAGCTGGCAAAATAGATTCGATTTTGCGCCGGGCCACTTCTGCATTACGGCGATAATGTTGTCCGAATTGCTGTTCTACAAAATCGGTGCCGATTAATAAAGATACTGCTTCAGAAGCTGTAAAATGAACCGGTGGCAAAAAGTACCCTTCCATTAACAAATAGCCTTGCCCGGGAGAACCAAGCAATGGCACACCTGCTTCACTGAGTGCTTGCATATCGCGGTAGATCGTCCGTACGCTGATCTCAAAGATACTCGCTAAATCTTCTGCACGTACCCACGATTTGCGCTGAAGCTCCAGTACAATCGCTAACATGCGCTCTGTTTTGTTCATTGCTTCACCTCATCCGCTCCCACAATTACTATTTAAAAATACTATACTGTTATTTACTTTGTTTGACCAACTTTTTACGGATAGCTATCTATAATCCACAATCATGACTGGGTAGCACAAAAAACCGTTACTGCATATTTACAGTAACGGCTAGGTAAGGATGAATTTGTACAAATATTACGTGGTTTGCGAAGAAATCCCTGTCTTCACTTGAGTGCTATCTCCAGCATCAGATGCCATAGCACTCGAATTTTCGTTGTCCTCTGGATTGTCGAACATTTCACCTTTACGCGATAAAATAATATTTAACAAGACCGCTGTAATCGAACCGGTCACGATCCCGTTTTGCAAAAGAGTCTGGGCAAAGCTTGGCAATTGACCAAACATATCTGGCAATACCGCAGAACCTAATCCAACAGCAATACTACATGCTACGATCATCAGATTGCGATCATTACGCAAGTTCACTTCTGACAGGATCGAGATACCCGATGCCGCTACCGATCCGAACATCACGATCATTGCTCCGCCTAATACTGCATTTGGAATCACAGTCGTAAGAGCTGCTAATTTCGGCAATAAACCAAGTACAATCATAATACCGGATGCTGCAAAAATGACATTACGTGTTTTGACTTTGGTAAGCGAAATCAGCCCTACATTTTGAGAGAACGCTGTATACGGAAAAGCATTGAAAAATCCACCTAACATAATCGCTAGACCTTCAGAACGAAGTCCGTTGACGATCTGTTTTTGCTCGACTTTCTGCTCAATCGCTTTCCCGACCGCAATATACACCCCTGTCGATTCAACCATACTCACAATATTAACAATGACCATCGTAACAATGGCGGTTAAGCTAAATTCCGGTATACCGAAGTAAAAAGGCTGTGCTACACGTACCCAAGAAGCATCTCCTACCGAACCGAAATGCACCATCCCCATACTATACGCAACAACAGTACCGACAAATAATCCGACCAATACCGAGATCGAACGCAAAAATCCTTTAGCCAGACGATTGACTAACAAAATCACTAATAACGTTATTAGGGCAAGCATAAGATTACGAGGTGCGCCAAAATCGCTACTGCCTTGTCCGCCTGCTACATTGTTCATCGCTACTGGAATCAACGATAAGCCTATAATCGTTACGACCGAACCGGTAACGATTTTCGGGAAAAAGCGAAGCAGTCGACCATATAATGGCGCGATCAAGACAACGAATAATCCAGATAAAATAATCGCTCCATAGGCGGTGGCGAGATTCGAGGTCGACGCGATGGCAATAATTGGCCCTACAGCAGTAAACGTACATCCCAATACAACCGGCAATCCACTACCAAAATAACGTGTTCCTAGTACTTGTAGCAATGTAGCAATCCCGCAGGTAAATAAATCGGCGGCGATAAGATAAGCCATTTGTTCGGCAGTCAGATGCAAGGCTCCACCGACAATAAGTGGTACAGCAATCGCACCTGCATACATCGCCATCACATGTTGAAGCCCTAGTGTAAATATTTTGCGTCTACTTAACATGGAGAATCCTCATTTCCAGAAGCTACGGTCACCAGAGAAGGAATCAATGGTGTCTCTTCGATAAAATCAACATGCCCTGGAGACATCGATGAAATGCGTGCTAGCGATTGAATCGGAATCTGGCGTTCTTCCAGTAGTCCGCGTCCCTCCTGGAACGTCTTCTCGATCACACAACCGACACCAACCAACGTTGCTCCTGAAGCTTTGACGATATCTGCTAGACCAACTAGCGCCGCTCCTGTGGCTAAAAAATCATCAACGATCAAGATACGGTCTTCTTTATTCAGATAACTTTGGACGATCGTCACTTGATACGTTTCTTGCTTGGTAAATGAGTGTACAGAAGCCGCATAGACCACATCACCTTGCGTGATCGCTTTTTTCTTTTTGGCATAGACGAAAGGAACACCCAAAGCAATTCCCGTTGCCATCGCAAATTGAATCCCGCTTGCTTCGATCGTTAACACTTTAGTGATCTTTTCATGGGCGAAAAGTCGGGCGAATTCTTTGCCGATCTCAACCGCTAATCCAGTATCCACCTGATGATTCAGAAATGAGTCCACTTTCAATACCTTTTCGGACAAAATCTGTCCTTCCTGACGAATACGTTCTTGTAATTCTTTCATATGTTCTCTCTCCTTTAGAATAACGATGTAATTTGTGGGGAAATAAAAAAGACAGACTTCCTTGAGTGATTGCTCTCAAGTGAAGTCTGTCTGTATCGATCCTCTATAATCATCATGTCCAATTATAAAAATACGATCTGCATAACAATGTATTGATCCCAAGCGAACGTTATCGCTATGCTCCAATACATGCTTCACTCATAGTCAGATCATTACAGTGGTGATCCGGTAGAAACTTTTGGGCCATATTCCCAATATTATATGAGGACGATTGCCGATTCCTCGCGCAATCTGTATAAAATTATATATGTATACTACACGTATTCATGTAACGTTTCAAGAATAATTTTCACATTTTCATAAGAGAAGAGCCTTTATAAGATATTCTCTTTCAACAAATACATGTAATTACATATACTTCTATTCATTATCTATTTCAAACAATCCCACGAATCTCGTCTAGCGACTGTACCTTTTCCTTTTCCATCCAAGCAGTGAGTCCAGATACCAATTCCTCACCTGCATGTAAATTCACAAAATTATACGTCCCGATCTGCACGGCTTCGGCGCCTGCCATAATATATTCAATCATATCTTCTACCGAGCTAATCCCGCCCATCCCGATCACTGGAATAGAGAGTGCTTGAGAGACTTGATGCACCATTCGTAGCGCTATCGGCTTGATCGCAGGGCCAGATAGACCTGCATACGTATTTTGAAAAGCACTACGCCGCTGAGCAATATCGATCTTCATCGCTGAGAAGGTATTCACCAGCGATACAGCATCCGCACCTTCTTGCTCACACATATACGCCATTGCGACAATATCCTGTGCATTAGGCGATAATTTGACGATCAACGGAATACGAGTAACCTGTCTAACTTCTCGTACAATCTGGCGAGCCACTTCGGTATCGACTCCGAACTGAATACCGCCTTCTTTGACATTAGGGCATGAGATATTCAGTTCCAGTAGATCAACAGCCTTCTGTCCCTGACGTTGACGGAGATCGCAAGATTCGCTGATCTGCGCCGCACCAGTTACGTATTCTTCCAGATGTGCTCCGCCCAAATTAGCAATAACCACCGCCCCACTGGCAACCATATGATCTAATTCATTTTCCAGAAAAGACGTTATGCCTGGATTCTCCAACCCGACACTGTTCATCATACCTGATGGTGTCTCCTGCACACGACAACCGGTATTGCCTGAACGTGGATGCAAAGTCAGACCTTTACTCGCTATCCCGCCAAGTATACTGAGATCGTACAACTCGCCATATTCTCGTCCGAATCCGAATGTTCCAGAAGCCATAATGATAGGATTACGCAGTGCTACGCCTGCTAGATTACATATGAGAGAGGTCATTCCAGTTCACCTCCTCTGCTGTAAATACAGGGCCTTCTTTGCACACACGAGCATTGCCGTTCACCGTCTGAATTGAGCAAGTGAGGCAAGCGCCGATACCACATGCCATTCGTTTTTCTGTTGAAATGTATAATAATGTGCGCGCATGGAGTGATTTTATTTTTGTAGCCAAAGCTTGTAACATACCCGCAGGCCCACAAGCCATAATGACTGAATACAATCTAGGGTCTACGATATCAACGATATTGGTGTGTTGCCCCTGAGTGATATGAATCTGCTGGCTGTCCTGTAGGATCTGCTCGAAAGACTCGACCGCAAAGGAATGATGATTAAATCCTACATAAATATCTGCCTGACGGTAATGTTTAGCCGCTAATAGCAACGGTGCTACTCCCATTCCTCCGCCAACCAAAGCAACCGATTCAGAAGGATCAACGACCGGGAATCCATTTCCAAAAGGGCCGGACAATTGCAATTCCTGTCCTACCGATAAGCTTGCTAATAGAGCTGTTCCTCTACCTGTCACTCTATATAAAAAGGCGATATAATCATCGCCTTGATCATGAATACTCAGCGGACGAGACAGCAAAGGATCGGTTATAGCAATCCCCTGCGTAGCACGATGACGTATCATATAAAATTGTCCCATTGCTCCTGCCCATTGACCTGCTACCTTGATCACATACACGCTTGGAGATACTTCTATATTTGAGATAATCGTTGCCATTCACACTTCCCCCTTTTCACCGCTCACTATCTTACAGGGAAGTGTAGGATTTGGTTGTAACTATTTTCACAGTTGTCTTATCTTTTTAATCGTTTATTTAGCGTACTAGATTAATATTCAGCAGACTAAGCCCTATCACTGTTAACAAAATAAAAGCAGTCATCATCACATGTACTTTGCGGTACAT